>NZ_JBVIQK010000009.1:0-72224 GCF_055577115.1 Streptomyces sp. NPDC033216
ATGAAGAGCGCCATCACGCCACCGATGCAGAAGAACGCGAACGACGTCACGAGGTACAGCGTGCCGATCGTCTTGTGGTCCGTCGTGGTCAGCCAGCGGACGGCGGCAGCTCCCGGACGGCGTCTCGCACGCGAGGGCGCGAGCACCACGGGGACAGTGTTGTTCTCCATGCCCCGCCTGTGTCCGCGGCCCAGCCCGACGTCACACTTGAGCGATGCGACGAGGATCACCGAACACAGGTGTGACGATCGATGCCCTGCCGGACACCAACGGGGCATGAGCAACGACGAGACCTTCGCCGCTGCCTATCGCGAGCACTACTGGGCGGTCAGCCGCTACGTTGCACGGCGACTGGACGGCCGGACGAGCGAAGTCGAGGAAGTGGTGGCGGAGGTCTTCACCGTCGCCTGGCGGCGCCGGTCCGACCTGCCCGCGGCCCCCCTTCCCTGGCTTTACGGGGTGGCGCGCAACTGTCTGTCCAACGCCGTACGCGGCTACGGGCGCCATCGGCGACTGGTCGACAAACTCGGCCACGACGAGACCGCGCACGGCAAGCAGATCGTGGACAGCCCTGATTCCGAGCCCCCGGGCGCCTGGGTGCATGAGGCACTGGCCCGGCTCTCCCCGGCCGATCAGGAGGTGCTGCGGCTCACCGTCTGGGAGGAACTCGGCGTGGACGAGGTCGCCGTGGCTCTCGGCTGCGGCAGCCGGGCGGCGGCGATGAGGTTGCACCGCGCCCGCCACCGGCTCAGAGCCGAGATCGACCGCATGCGGATCACGGTGCCCCTCGGCACCCGAACGCCCCGTCGCGACACCCCGAAGGAGCAGGGCCATGGCTGACGAACTCGAACTGCTGCGCCGTGCCAACCCGGTGCCGTCCGACACCCCCCACTTCAGCGACGGCCCGCTGGACCACGACGCCGAGCGCCGTCTCAGCGCGTTGCTGTACGGCGAGCGCCCGGGGCGCAAGCGCCTGAGGCTGCTCCTGCGGATGTCGGGGCCGGGGCGAAGCCGCTTGAACCGCCTCCTCCAGCAGAGCGGCCGAGGACCGGGGATCGAGACCCGGGGCCTCGACGTCCTACGGCTCGGACGTTCGGATGTCGATCGTGTCGCGCACGTTCGACGCCCTGGCCGTACGCGCCGCGTCTGGGCCCTCGCGACGACCGCCGTGGTGGCCGCGACCGCGTTCTCCCTCCTCCTCGCAGGCCCTAGCACGATCCCCGCCGTGGCAGCGCCCCACCCGTTGGTCGTCCAGGCCGACTCCACCCCCCTGCCCCTGGACCGGCTCGCGCTGCGCGCGGGGCAGGCCGCGACGGACGGATCGCCCGGCCTGCGCAAGGGCACGCACGTACAGTCGTGGAGCATGGGTCTGTCGCAGGACGAACCCCCGCTCACGCTCCCCGTGGAGCGCATGGTGCGCTGGAAGGCCGACGGCACCCACACGGAGCTGGTCGTGGCGACCGACCCGCGCCACCCCGGTCGACCCGTCCTCTCCGACGAGGACGGCGAGCCGCGCCTCGTCGAGGACGGTCACGTCATCAGCGAGCGTTCCTTCCCCCCGAGTTGGAGCGACGCTCCGCCCGAGTCACCACCGCCCCACGACGCCACACGACTGCGCGCATATCTACAGGAGGCGCAGTACCTCAAGACTCCGCTGACCACGCTCCAACTTCTGGACGGCGTGCGGGTGCTGCTTGACCACTGGACCCTTGGCGCGCGCGAGAACGCGGCGCTCGCCCGGCTCCTGGCGGCCGCCGAGGGGCTACGGCCCGTCGGTCAGGTCACCGACCGCCTCGGCCGACGGGGCCAGGCTTACCTGTACGACCTCCCCGGCGCCCGCCGGATGCTGATCATGGACCCGGCCACCGGCGCCGTCCTCGGCCTGGAGAGCACCTGCACGACCGATGAGCCCGAGTGGGGGCTCAAGGCCGGTGACGTCATGGACTACAGCGCCTGGATGCGGTGATCACACACGATGCCGAGAACAAGTCGGCGGCGCCGGGTGCTCCAGTCGGCGCGATGGCCGGTGTGGCCGCCGTCTGCCGACACTCGCGACAGCCGCCCGGTAGCGGATTCTCGCCATCGGCAGCACGGTGCGGGGCCGTCCCGTCGGTCGTGGAGGCCGACGGGACCGGCACGGCCAGAAGGGGTCCGTGACGGCTCTTCGCCGTCGGCAGCAACATGTGTGCGCCGGCCCGTCGGTCGCGCAGGCCGACGGGACCCGGCACGGCCAGCAGGGTCCGACCGTGTGAGGGCGCGGGGTGCCGTGTCCGGTGTTGTCACCGCGAGCGCGTCGCGGTCTCCCCCCCCAGCTGGGTTCACCTCTTCGGGCGGCTCGCCGTGGGAGGAACGCGGTGCCGTCACCGACTGCTCCACCGTGACCGCCCCCGGTGCCAGGCGGCCGGAGCCGCCGAGGCGGGGTCGGGGGAAGTTCGAGGTAGCAGCGGACGGCCGTTCCGTCGGGGCCGGTGTGGATGCGTACCAGGTCGGCGAGGTAGTGCACCAGTAGCAGGCTCCGGCCGCCGAGCTGGTCCCGCCCGGGTGGGCGACGTCCGGCGAGCGGATCGATCCCGGCAGCAGGTGGAGGCGACGTCCGCGGTCCGCTCCGCGTCAGCGACGAACCACCGACCGGCGGGCCGCGTCCGCACGCGGCTGTGAGACGCTGCAAGCAGTGCGACGCTGCGGCTCGCAGAACCTGGTCCGGTGGTCCACCGGGCGCACGCGCGGTTCACGGGACCTGGGAATTGGGAGGGACGGCGCTATGAGCCATCCGGTGGATGTGGAAATCGGCCTGGACCGTGACGTGTTTCTGCGGACGTTGGTGCGGGAACTGGCGACGTCCTTGGAGTCGGTGATCGGCCTGGGGGAGGCATCCGGCTACATCAGTCTGGTGGGCCAGGCAGTGGGCTTGCAGATCGACGAGATGTACCTCAAGGCGCTCGGCGTCGACCACCTCTCCCCCGAGCAGGTCGCGGATGCCCTGGTGGATCTCAAGCGACGGATCAAGGGCGACTTCTACGTCATCGAGCAGGATGACACGAAGATCGTGCTGGGCAACCGGGCCTGTCCGTTCGCGGAGAAGGTGCTGGGCCGTGAGTCGATGTGCATGATGACCTCGAACGTCTTCGGGACGATCGCCGCTCGCAATCTCGGCTACGCCAGCGTCGAACTGCTGGAGACCATCGCCCGCGGTGACGCCGGCTGCCGCGTGGTCGTGCACCTGGTGCCCGGTGCCGGCCCGGCGGGCGGGCGTGAGTACTTCGGCGACGCGGAGCTGCCCATCAGCGACCCTGGCGCCGGTACGGTACCTGCGTGAGCCTCGGCCTGTTCGAGGCCGTCGTCAGATCTCTGCCTGATCCCGTCATCCTGTGCGGGGGGGACGGCACGATATTGGCGGCCAATCCGGCCGCCAGCGCCTCGATCCCGCAGCTGTGCGCGGGATCGAACCTGTACGCCCTCGTCCAGGACGATGGCAGAGACCTGCGGGGGCATCTGGGCAACTGGTTGCGCACCGGCAGCCCGCTGCCGGGCGCGCTCGTCCTCAAGGACGGCGACGGCAGTCGGGTGCGCTTTCGCTGCCACGGTGTGCGCGCCACCTGGTGGCAGGGCCCTGGGCCGGTGGTGCAGCTGACCCTGCGCCGCCTCGACCACGCCGACCGGTTCGCTGTCCTCAGCCAACAGGTCAGCGCGCTGAACCGGGAAATCGCCATCCGGCGCACCGCGGAAGCCCAACGCGAGGAGCTGCTGATCGCCGAGCAGGCTGCCCGCGCCCGTCTGCAACGCCTCTATCAGCTGACCGCGGCGCTGGCCTCGTCCGCAACCCTTGCCCAGGTGGCCGAAGCCGTGGCGACCACCGCCGCGCGGGTGCTGAACGTCGACGACGTGTCCCTGGAACTGCATTCCCAACGGCTGGTGCCCAGCCTGGAACCAGACGAGGATCCGCACGTCCTGAAGGAAACCGCCTGGCACGACCTCGACCATCCCCGTGACACCGCGCGCACCGCGCCCGCAGGAGCGGTACGCATCGCGCTGAAAGCCGACGGGGTCGTGCTGGGCGCCCTGACCGTGCGTCCCGGGGCTGACGGGGTGCCGGAGCCGGAACACCTCACGGCGGTGGGCCAGCAGATCGCGCAGGCGGTGCGCCGTGCCGGGCTGTACGAACACGAACACCGCGTCGCCGAGCGCCTCCAGCTCAGCCTCCTGCCCCGACTGCCGGAGGTGGCGGGGCTTCAGGTGGCGACCTCCTACGCGCCCGGCAGCGACATGGTCATGGTCGGCGGCGACTGGTACGACCTCTACAACCTCGACGAGGACCACATCGGCCTGTCGATCGGCGACGTCGCCGGCCACGGTCTGCCCCAGGCGGCCGTCATGGCCCAGATAATCGCCGCCCTGCGCGGCATCGTCCTCCGCTGCGGCACCCGCCCGCAAGCGGTGCTCACCGAGCTGAACGAGTACCTGCACCTGTACCACCGCGGCCAGATGGCCACCGCCGCCTATCTGCTCTACCACCGGCCCACCCGCGCCCTGACCTACGTCAAGGCCGGTCATCCCCCGCCTCTCGTGGTACGGCCCGACGGCTCCAGCCGCTACCTCGACGGCCCGATCTCCCCGCCGGTGGGACCGGTCCCCGGCGCTCACTACCGCCAGGGCGAGACCACCCTGGCCGAGGGCGAGTCGGTCCTGCTGTACACCGACGGCCTCATCGAACGCCGCAGGGAACCCCTGGACACCGGCCTGGACCGTCTCACCGCGACGGCCCGCGTGGGCGCGGGCCTGAACGTGCACGACCTGTGCGAACTGTTCCTCAACCATCAGCCCGGTGCGGACTACCCTGACGACCGCGCCCTGCTCGTCGCCCGGCCCGACTCCGCCGGCTGACTCACCCGACGTGGTGTGAGCCGACCGATCCGACTCCCCGAGGATGGGGCGCCTGCGGCGTCGCGGCCACGAGAGCGTACGCGGCGGGTCTCCCACCACAGGACACGCAGGACAACGGCACGCTGCCGAGCCCGTAGGCGGCACCTTGCAGAAACGCGGCCGGGACGTTTCGTCCGTCATGTCGGTGAGGTCGCCGATCTCACCGGCCGCAGAGCCGTCAAGCGTCAGGCGTGGACCGCGCGTTACAGGAGATCCAGAGCGGCGGGGCGGCGCGGACGCCCTGCCGCAGCCGGTACCGATCGCCTGCGAACAGCCGCAGCGTCGCTGACAGTTGCTGCGAAACCAGGGACAACGCTGCACTGCCCAGGACAGGACCCGTCCACGTCGCCGCCTCGCGGCGCGGCACGCCGGAGGCGAGCTTGCCGGCGAACTGCCGGGCGGCACGCGAAAGGAACCTGACCGGTAGTCTCGTTCTGTCTGTGGGCCGGCTCGATGCGAGAAAGGTGTACACGTGCCTGGCCGGATACGGGGTGATGGTGAGGACTGTGAGGCAGTGGTGATCACGCAGGACGTCAGGGAAAGACCTGTCCAGGACCTGGGGCACGGCGATCACGCGTGCCTGGCGTTCGCCGACGACGGCGAGCAGCGCCGGGTGGTCACGGCGTACCTGTCCGAGGGCTTGGCGCGCGGGGAGCGGGTGCAGTACTTCGCGGAGCGGCACGACCCTGCCACGGTGCTCGACTGGCTGCGGTCGGTCGGCACCGATGCGGACGCCGCCGCGTCGCGCGGGCAGTTGGAGGTGGTCACCGCCGACGACAGCTACCTGGCCTCAGGCCGCTTCGACGCCGAAACCATGGTCGCCACCTTGCAACAGGAAGTGGCCGACAGCCTCAGGGCCGGCTACACCGGTTTCCGGGTCAGCGGGGAGATGAGCTGGGTTCTGCGCGACGTCCCCGGAGCTGACCAGCTCGCCGAGTACGAGGCCAAGGTCAACCAGGTGTTCGCAGGTCGGCCCGCTTCGGCCGTCTGCCAGTACGACGCCCGCTCTTTCAGCCCTGACCAGCTGCGCACCTTCGAGCGGTGCCATCTCGGCACCGTGCAGCCCGAACCGATGCACAGCAGCGCTCTGTTGCGCATCGTGCCTTCCTTCACGGAAGGGAGGCGCACGCTGCGCGTCATCGGCTCCGTCGACCACCGCACCACCGGCGCGCTGGCCGAAGCCCTGAAGATCGCCCTCCAGTGGCCAGGGGACGTGCGCGTGGACATGAGCGGGCTGGAGTTCATCGACCTGGCAGGCCTGCGCGTGCTGGCGCACACTGCCGAGAAGTTCACGCCTGGCCGCCGTCTGCACGTGGTGGAACTGACCCCGATGCTGTGCCAGGTGATCAGCGTGACCGGCTTCGATCAGCAGGACGCCCTGGTCGTCACGCCCCGGGGAGCCGCGGAATGACCAGCGCGATCGACACACCGACCTGCCGGCCGGACCGGTCCCCACGTCTGATCCACCAGGGCCTGATCTACGGCTCCGACGAGGAGTTCCTGACCGCGACCGTACCGTTCTGCCTGGACGGCCTGGAACAGGACGACGCCGTGCTGGCCGTCACCACACCCGCCAACATCGACCTGCTGCGCCAACAACTGGGCAGCGCCGCCACGGCGGTCGAGTTCATCGCGGGCGACGACTGGTACCAGGCACCCGGGCGGACCCTGGGCGCCTACTACCGCTACGTCGACGAGCGCACCGCCACCGGGCGCCATCCGAGGGTCCGCGTGATCGGGGAACCGGTATGGCACGGACGTGACGCGCTGGAAACCGACGAGTGGACCCGCTACGAGTCGGTCATCAACCTCGCGTTCGCCGACTGCCCGGCGTGGATCGTCTGCCCCTACGACACCCGGACCCTGGCCGAGCAGGTCGTCGCCGATGCCCGGCGCACCCATCCGCACCTGGTGACCGGCCCGGCCTCCGAGAGCAGCGGACACTATGCCGAGCCCCTGGACGGCATTTGGGACAGGCGACTGTCACCGCCGCCTGCCGACGGAAAGGTTGCCATGCGCTTCGACGCCGACCTGAACGCTGTGCGTTCCTTCATCGCAAGCGCGGCAACCAGGCTGGGCATGTCTCCATCAGGGACGGAACGTCTCGTCTTCGCCGCCAACGAAGTGGCCACCAACGCTGTCCAACACGGTGGCGGCACGGGCGAGATCGCCGTGTGGCGCACCGGGCACAGGGTCATCTGCGACATCACGGACCTCGGCAGCGTCGGCAGTGGTGCCGGGACCGGATGGACCCTCGGTTACCTGCCGCCGGATCCCAAGCAGGTGCGCGGCCACGGCCTGTGGACCGTACGGCAGCTGTGCGACCTGACGGAAGCCCGGAGCACCGAGCGCGGCACCACCGTCCGCCTGCACGTGAATCTCACCTGACCTCTCAGCTGCTCCCCCGCCTGCGGGACCGAGTGAGGGACCAGGCCCCGGCCGGAACGGCACATCCGGGCAGGGCCGCCCGGCGCACCGTGTATCGGAGGGGGATGCCGACGCTCCGGCCACGCCCCTACGCCCGCGATGATCTGGGCGGAAGGGCGGAGGCGCAGAGGGGTCAAGGATGGAGGGCCTGGCGGAGGGTGGGATAGCAAGGGATGACGCCGTCCAGGCCGACGATCTGGATGACCCGCAGGACGGACTCGGTGGGGCCGGCCAGGCGCAGCCAGCCCTGGGCGCTGTGGGTTGCGCGGTGGGCGGCGACGAGGGCGTTGATGCCGCTGGAGTCCATGAAGGTGACGTCTCGGAAGTCCACCACGCTGCGCGGTGCCGTCCCGTCGTCCGGCGCCAGGGCCTCGAGGAGCTCGGGGGCGGTGGTGTGGTCGATCTCGCCACGGACGGTGAGGACGCGGATGCCATCGGTAGAGGCGCGGACGATCGACAGACGGCCCCCCTCCGCTGATTCGTTGATCTCTGTCACACTTCCCTCTACAGCGCTCGGTGATGCTCCGACCAGCACTTCCTTCCAGAAGGCTGCCCCGCATGCTACGGGCGATGAGCCCGGATGGCTCCGCCACAGGTACATGTTCGGCCTGGGCGGTTCCCGCTGGGGTAAACGGCGGTTGTGAACGGGGTAAGGGTGACAGGCCAAGACGATTCCGGAATGCAGGGCGCGTGCCTCGACGGCCGGGACGCGGATCCGATAGCGATGGAGACGGTGGTCGCCTTGAAAGGTGACGGCGCCTGTATCGCGCAGGCCCGCCACCGGGCCGCCGCCTTCCTCACCCGGATGCAGGCGGATCATGGGCTCACCGTGCCGGCAGGGACGGTGGATCTGACGCAGCTGGTGGTCAGTGAGCTGGTCACCAACGCCCGTAAGTACGCGCCCGGCCCGATCCTGCTGCGGCTGCGCATCGCCGACGAAGCGGTGGAGGTCACGGTGTGGGACAGCGATCCGGTGCTGCCGACGGCACGGGCAGCCGACCCCCAGCGGGTGGGCCAGCACGGCCTGGAGATCGTGAAGGCCATCGCGCACGACCTCGTCATGCGGCCCGAGCCGGGCGGCAAACGGATCACCGCCGGCATCCTCCTGCGACCCGACCCGACGGCAGCCGCACCCTCGTGAGACCGCACCGTGTGGCAGCGAGTCGCCCTGGGAGGCGACATCCACGTCGCACCGAGGTCCGCGCCCGGGTGTTCCGGGCCCGCCCTTCGTCCTGACACCGAGTTCGTGGAGGACGCCCCCGTTGCCGACGGGCGTTTCCGCCTGGCGGGCGGGGGTGACGGGCGTCCTGGCGGATCTCGGCGCCGTACCAACACGCTCGAGATCTATCCGGGCGCATCCCGGGCGAGAAGGTGCACGGCAGATCTCGAGCGGGCCGCACCACAGGGGATCCCTGCGCCGGTGACTACGCCGAGCACACCGGATGCCAGGGCGGCGGCATCGTGGCCCACGCGACGCTCACCGCGGTCGGAGTGTGGACTCAGCCCCCGCTCTTTCGACGGAACGACCGCTGGCTCGCGGCCGGGCCGTGCGCGCCGTGGACCTTCGACGTGTCCGTGTTCGCCACGACGTCGGCGGCGTCCGACTGCATACCACGCTTGCGCGCCAGGGCCTCGCGGAACTTGCGCTTCAAGTCGTACTGGCCGTCGGCGTCGGGCGAAAGGGCACCGCTCTCGCCGTCAACCGGCTCCGCGCCTTCGGGCGATACAGACTCTTCAGCCATGGTGACCTCCTGGGACTGGGCGATGGAAAGCACAGCTTGTCACAGCGGGCACCGCTGGAGGCGCCCGCGTCCTCCGTCCAGGACGGTGGGATCGTGTCGGCCGGACCGAACGGGCCCTATACGCGGGCTTGGGCGCGCGGCCGAGCCGGCCCGGTCCAGGAGGGTGGCGCCGACGGCGCCCGCGGAGCCGGTTGCGTGCCGACTTCTCGAGGTCGCCGACGGGGGAGGAGTTCGACGCCAGTCGTGGCGCGGTTCGACACCGGTCGTGGCGCAGTTCGGCGGCTGTCATGGTGCGGTCCGCCGGCTGTCGTGGTGGAGCTGGGCAACTCGTACGGACACCGCGACACCGAAGAGGGATGACCGGCTCACGGCCAGAGCCATGGAGCGTCACCGGCCCGCGTGGACGGTCGTGCGGGTCAGGGGGACCGAACACCACTCCTCCGCGGCTGTGCCCGGCTGATGGGCAGCCGGTCTCAGACTGTCGTCCCAGACCCGGCGCAGGCGTCGGCGACAGCCTGGGTATCCCAGGAGAACGGCCGGACTTCGGTGATCTGCCCGTCCTTGACCGTGATCGTCTGAAGGATGGGGAAGCTGAGTTCACGGCCGGTCGCACGAGCGCGAGCACGGATCTGAGTGAGCACGACCGCGGTCTCGCCGGTGGCAAGGAACTCCTGCTCCACCATGTCGAACGTCTCCCAGACCCGTCCCATGGTGAGGAAGAACCGTGTCAGTCCATCGTGCCCAGGCCACGTGCCTCCGTATGGCAGAGCATCCGCTTGATGCAGCTCGACGTTCGACGCGAAGAAGGGTGCGAGCAAGTCGAACGAAGCCTCACCAGGGCCTCCGGCCGACAGGTACGCCCCCTCGGCCGCATACATGCCGGTGAGGACTTTCACTGAGTCTGTGGCGGATGACATCTCCATGGCACCAGCATGATGAGCACGGTCAAGCCTGGCTCGCGGGCATCAGACATCGAAGTGCGACACGACCAGCGCTGTCGAGTGCTGTCGCGGGGGTTGAGGCTCGGCGGCCGGCGCACGTCCATGCACCGATGACCGAGCCGTCGTCGGCCAGCACCCTGCACGAGGCGGATCAGCGCACGTCGACGAAGTCGCCCTCGACGCTGCCCGCCGGGGTGGTCCGCGGCAGTTTCCTGAAGCAGTCGTTCCCCTCCCCCGGCCTCACACGTACTGGGTCGTCCGTTCGCTGCCGGTTCCCCGCGACATGTCGCCCGCATGCCCGATGCCGATCAGGTGGTCGGCACCGAAGGCGCCGGACGGGACGGCGACCGTGGCGGCGCCGGCACTCGCCGCCGTGGCCAGGGCACGGTTGATCGCTGAGGCGGATCAGGTCCGGCCGCCCACGGCCCCCTGGCGCGCACATCGGCCACGGCGGGGCGGCGGCTGAAGGGACCCTCCCGGCCGGACCACAGCCGGCCACGCGACTGACGAACGGCATTGGAGGGTGAAGTGAGGAGTCCGGGCGAGCGCCCTGGACGGAGGCCGGTCGCCGTGCGTGCGAGAAGCGGCCTCAGCGCATCGTCGCCGCTCATCAGACCGACCGGGGTGGCCGCGGCGTCGCCGGTGAGATCCCGTCTGGTGATCGCCGTCGAGTTGCCCACCGCCACCCCCGCAATCATGTATGTGAACATCGTTCACGTCTGTCATGCATGAGCATGCCATGGCGGTCGCCCGCGAGGGAAGAGTCCCGCGCGGTCCGACACACGGACCGGCGCGCCGCGTCCGTATCCAGAGCCGGCGACGCAGGTGACGCCTGAGCCGCGCGGCTCAGGCCCCGGCCACGCCGAGGATCTTGCGAATTGGACTACACCAAACCCCTTGACAGTCCTTTCTGTCACTCCTTAAATCACGGACTGAAGTAAGGCTCCTGTCTCACCCCCACCTCCATCGTTCGAGCAGCCGCCCCCGACGACCGCCTCCTCCACCCGCCATGCCAGGGCATTCCAGGTCATCTCATGTCATAGACATGCCATCCGGTGTGCGCCCCGGCCGGGCGGAGGAGTCCTGACAGGTTGTGTGCCGGTTCCGACGACAGAACAGGACAGTGACTCGTGATCCCAAGCTCCCTCCGCACCCCGGCGCGTCGCGCGCTGGGCGCCACGGCCGTGGCCGCCCTGCTCGCGGGACTCAGCTCCTTCCCCGCGGACGCTGCCGCGTCTGCCACCGGACAGATCACCGGTATCGGCAACAAGTGCGTGGATGTCGCGGGCGCCGCCACGGCCAACGGAACGGCCGTCCAGCTCTACGACTGCAATGGCACCGCCGCCCAGCAGTGGAACGTCGGCTCCGACGGCACCCTTCGCGCACTCGGCAAGTGCCTGGACGTCGCCTCCGGCGGCACCGCCAACGGCACGCGCACCCAACTGTGGGACTGCAATGGCACCGCCGCCCAGCAGTGGAACGTCACCGCAGCGGGGGACATCGTCAACCCGCAGGCCGACAAGTGTTTGGACGCGACCGGCAACAGCTCCGCCAACGGCACCCCGCTACAGATCTGGACCTGCACCGGAGCCGCCAACCAGAAGTGGACGACGCCGACCGGCGACGGCGGAGATCCGGGTCCCGCACCGGGAGCGATGGCCGTCGCGCCGTACCTCTACAACGGCTGGGGCAGCCCGCCCAGCCCTACCACCGTGATGAACGCGACCGGCGTCAAGTGGTTCACGCTCGCCTTCGTCCTCAGCAACGGGTACTGCAACCCGCAGTGGGACGGCAGCCGCCCCCTGACCGGGGGCGTCGACCAGCAGACCGTCAACACCGTCCGGGGAGCCGGCGGTGACGTCATCCCGTCATTCGGCGGCTGGAGCGGCAACAAGCTGGAAAGCTCCTGCGGCAGCGCGGGCGAACTGGCCGCCGCATACCAGAAGGTCATCAACGCCTACGGGCTCAAGGCCATCGACATCGACATCGAGGCCGCGGCGTACGACAGCCCGACGGTACAGCAGCGCACGGTCGACGCGCTGAAGACCGTCAAGGCCAACAACCCCGGCATCAAGGTGTACGTCACCTTCGGCACCGGTCAGAACGGTCCCGACAGCAGCCTCATCGGCAAGGCCGCCGCCTCCGGCCTCACCGTGGACAGCTGGACGATCATGCCGTTCAACTTCGGTGGGGCGGGACAGAACATGGGCCAGCTCACCGTTCGTGCCGCAGAAGGCCTCAAGACGGCCGTCAAGAACGCCTACGGGTACACGGACGACCAGGCCTACCGGCACACCGGCATCTCGTCGATGAACGGCATCACCGACGACGACGAGACGGTGACCGTGGCCGACTTCCGTACCATCCTCGCCTATGCCCAGCAGCGGCACCTGGCACGACTGACCTTCTGGTCGGTCAACCGCGACCGGCCCTGCACCGGCGGTGGCGCCGACACCTGCTCGGGAGTCCCGCAGCAGCCCTGGGACTTCACCCGCGTCCTCGCGCAGTACAACGGCTGACCCGCACCCCTCACTCCCCCACTCGAGCCGCCTCACGGCGGCACAGGAGAAGACACCATGCTTCGACTCTCGCCACCACGCGTCGGTGGCCGCTTCGGCGGATCCCCGGCGGGCCGTGCCGGTCGCCCGTGGGCCGCGGTTCTCCCCGCCGTTGTCATCGCGGCCTCCGTCCTCACCGCGACACAGCCGGCCCAGGCCGCCGGCGCGCCGAAGGCCGGTCGTCCATCAGCAGGCTCCGCGGCCTCGGCCGCCGCCCTGCCTTCCGGCTGGGCGACCGTGGTGAACACCGGCAGCGGCAAGTGCCTGGACGCCCGCGCGGCCGGCACCGTCAACGGCACCGCCGTACAGCAGTACACCTGCAACAACAGCACAGCCCAGCAGTGGAGCTTCACCCCGACCGGCGACGGCTTCGTGCGCATCGGCAACCGCAACGACGCCCAGCAGGTCGTGGACGTGAGCGACGTGTCCACCGCCGACAACGCGGCCGTCCACCTGTGGACGTACGGCGGCGGCGGCAACCAGCAGTGGCAGGCCGTCGACGAAGGCGGCGGCGCCTACCACTTCGTCAACCGCCACAGCGGAAAGTGCCTCGACGTCCCCTCCGCTTCCGCGGCCGACAGCGTCCAGCTGGTGCAGTACACCTGCAACGGCACGTCCGCCCAGCGTTTCCAGGTCACGCCCGCCGACACCGCGCCCGGCGACGTCGACCTCGGCCCCAACGTGGTCGTCTTCGACCCGTCGATGCCGTCGTCCACGATCCAGAGCCGGCTGAACTCCATCTTCCAGCAGCAGGAGACGAACCAGTTCGGCTCCCAGCGCTATGCGGTGATGTTCAAGCCCGGCACCTACAACAACGACGTCAACGTCGGCTTCTACACCCAGGTACTGGGCCTCGGCCAGTCGCCCGACTCGGTCACGATCAACGGCGCCGTGCACGTGGAGGCCGACTGGTTCCCGCCGCAGAACGCCACCCAGAACTTCTGGCGCGGCGCCGAGAACCTGTCGGTGAACCCCACCGGCGGCACCGACCGCTGGGCCGTCTCCCAGGCCTCCGGCTACCGCCGGATGCACGTCCGCGGCAACCTGGAGTTGAGCGACGGCGGCTGGTCCAGCGGCGGATTCATGGCCGACAGCAAGATCGACGGCCAGGTGCGCTCCGGCACCCAGCAGCAGTGGCTGACCCGCAACTCCCAGCTCGGCAGCTGGACCGGCTCCAACTGGAACATGGTCTTCGTAGGCAGCCAGGGAGTACCGGGCAACACCTTCCCCAATCCGCCCTACACGACGGTGAACCAGACCCCCACCGTCCGGGAGAAGCCCTTCCTGTACGTGGACGGCGCGGGCGCCTACAAGGTGTTCGTCCCGTCCCTGCGGACCAACTCCTCAGCCACCACCTGGGCGAACGGCAGCGCCGCCGGCACCTCGCTCGGCATCGACCAGTTCTACGTCGTCAAGCCGGGCGCGACCGCCGCACAGATCAACGCCGCCCTGGCCGAGGGCAAGAACCTCCTGGTCACCCCCGGCGTCTACCACCTGAATCAGACCCTGCGGGTGACCCGCCCGGACACCGTCGTCCTCGGTCTCGGCCTCGCCACGTTCATACCGGACAACGGCATCACGGCCATGACGGTCGCCGACGTCGACGGAGTGAAGGTCGCGGGTGTTCTGTTCGACGCCGGCACCACCAACTCGCAGACGCTGATGGAGGTCGGCCCCAGCACTGCCTCCGCCGGGCACGCGGCGAACCCCACCTCCCTGCACGACGTCTACTTCCGGGTCGGCGGCGCCGCCGTCGGCAAGGCGACCACCAGCCTCGTCGTCAACAGTGACCACGTCATCGGCGACCACATGTGGATCTGGCGCGGCGACCACGGCAGCGGCATCGGCTGGAACACCAACACCGCCGACACCGGACTCGTCGTCAACGGCGACAACGTCACCATGTACGGCCTGTTCGTCGAGCACTACCAGAAGCACCAGACCGTCTGGAACGGCAACGGCGGGCGGACGTACTTCTACCAGAACGAGATGCCCTACGACCCGCCCAACCAGGCCGCCTGGATGAACGGCTCCACCCAGGGCTACGCCGCCTACAAGGTCGCGGACTCGGTCACCAGCCACCAGGCGTACGGGCTCGGCAGTTACTGCTACTTCAACGTGAACCCGAGCGTCACCGCCGAGCACGCCTTCGAAGTGCCCCAACAGCCGAACGTACGCTTCCAGAACATGGTGACCGTTTCCCTCGGCGGCACCGGGACCATCCGGCACGTCATCAACGACCGGGGCGGCCCGTCCAACTCCTCCACCAACGTCGCCAACCTGGTGAGCTACCCGTGAGGCGGCTCGCAGCGCGGCTGCTGACACTGCTGGCGACGGTGCTGGGTCTGGCGGTGCCGGCCCACACCGGGTCCACCGCCGTCGCCGGACCCCAGGCCACCACCTTCAAGGTGATCGCCTTCTACAACGGCACCTACGACGCCGCCCACATCGACTTCGTCAAAGAAGCCAACGAGTGGTTCCCACGGACCGCCGCACAGAACAACTTCACCTACACGGCCACCACTGACTGGAATCTGCTGGCGAACGGCGGCGTGAACGACTACCAGGTCGTCCTGTTCCTGGACGACGCCCCGCAGACCGCCGCGCAACGGGCCGGCTTCGAACGGTACATGCGGGCCGGCGGGGGATGGATGGGCTTCCACGTCTCGGCGTTCACCACCGACGCGGGGTCCTGGCCCTGGTACTACAACCAGTTCCTCGGCAGCGGAGACTTCAGATCGAACACCTGGGGACCCACGACGGCGGTCCTGCGCACCGAAGACCGCACCCACCCCTCCACAGCCGCGCTGCCCGCGACGTTCACCTCCTCGGTGAGCGAGTGGTACAGCTGGTCCAACAACCTGCGGGCCAGGTCCGATATCAAGATCCTGGCATCGGTCGACCCGACGAGTTTCCCCTTGGGGACCGACCCGAACCAGTCGTGGTACAGCGGCGACTACCCCATCCTGTGGACCAACACGCAGTACAAGATGCTGTACGCCAACTTCGGGCACAACGCCATGAACTACTCCACCAACACCCGCCTGTCCTCGACCTTCGCCAGCCCCACCCAGAACCGCTTCCTGCTCGACGGGCTCAAGTGGCTCGGCGGCGCGGGGGGTGACCCCGCACCGACCGACCCGATCTCCGAGACCGCCTGGTACTCGCTGACCGCCAACGCCAACGGCATGTGCGTGGACGCCAGAGCGGCAGCCACGTCCAATGGCACGGCGATCCAGCAGTACACCTGCAACACGACCGCGGCCCAGCAGTTCCAGATCCGCTCCACCGACAGTGGCTACAGCCGGATCGCGGTCCGCGGCAACCCGCAGCAGGTCGTCGACGTCACAGATGTCTCGACCGCCGACGGCGCACCCCTACAGCTGTGGTCCTACGGCGGTGGCGGAAACCAACAGTGGCGACCGGTTCGGGAGGCATCCGGCAGTTATCACTTCGTCGCGCGGCACAGCGGTAAGTGTCTCTCCACGAACGGCAGTTCTACGATCGGTGTCCAGCTGGTACAGCAGCCGTGCAACGACTCCGCCAACCAGAGCTTCCGCCTGACCGTCCAACCGTAGAAGCAGCAGCTCACAGCGGTCGCCGCTCCGAACCGGTACCCACCCCGGCCGGCGTCGGCCGCGTGCCCAGCCAGAACGAACGGACCGGCCCTGGTCGGGCCCCGGTACGGCCCTGTACCGGGGCCGTACCGGGGTCGGTCCGGCCCACGTCCGGGGCCGGTTCGCGGCTGCACGGTCCGCCGGGTGGTTGAGCGCGCCTCGCCTGGCTGCACCAGATCAAGCGGCTCCGCACCCGTTGGAACGACGACCTGACCTCCCTCGGGGCCTACTCGGACTGGCCCTCAGCCTCGTCTGCCTTCGCCACCCGCGCGTCCCCTCCTCACCCATGGCCGTAGCCGTTCGCGGAAGGCATGTACTCGGGGCGCACGAGGTGGCGTGGCGTCACGTCCTACTGATCCGGATCCCAGGCCAGAAGCTGGTCGAAGAGACGCCGGTCACCGTCGACCTTCAAGGAGTCCACCGGAATACGGCCGTACAGGGCCAGCACCAGCTCACCGGCTGTGCCCTGAAGGGAGGCGTCGGCTGCCTCAAGGTCCTCGCCGGCCGCGGTGGCGGGCGTCGTGCCGGGTTCGGGGAGGCGGGCGGTCCGTGCACCGTTGGCGGAGAGCATGAGGCGCCAGGAGCCGCCCTCGGTGGCGTAGTAGTCGACGGCGGCGGGCTGGTGCGGCCAGGCGCTCGTCGTTGCACAGCAAGTGGACAGGAACTCGTCGACACCGTCGAGTGCCACCTCCTCCGGCAGCGGTTGCCGGGCGCCCGCGGTGATCTGGGCGTCGTAGGTGTGCACGGCGATCTCCTGGAGCTGGCGTCGGGCGGCGGCGCCGGCGGTCCGCGGCGACGGCGAGGTGTCCCACCAGGTCCAGCAACCGCGATCCGGGCCGGACTCCCCGAGTGCGTCCAGTAGTTGCTGCGCCGACGCGGCCCACCAGTCCAGCAGGGCCCCACGCTCCCGAGGCGCAGCCGGGGCGCCCCATGCGGACGTGGCCGGGGGAGCGTCGGCCGGCCCGGCGGCGACGATGGCGGCCCACTTGCGGCGCCCCTCGCCCAGATGCCGCACCAGGTGGAACAGCGTCCACTCGGGGCAGGTCGGCACCCGCACGTGGAGGCTGGGCGCGGAGGCGACCGCCGCGCGGAAGGCGACCGCCGCGCGGAAGGCGATCGACCGTTCGTCGATCAGCCGCAGGAGATCGGAGAACTCCAGAGTCTTTTGCACTCCGGGTGTCTATCACCGTGCCCCGGCAACCGGGCAGCGATTTTCACAGCCGCGGCGAGCGCAGGGCAGGGGGCGCGCCCTCGGGTGACGCGGTGCCCTCGTTCCGAAGCGATCAGTCAGTGGATGTCGTGGTCGGGGTGGGTCCGATCGTACATATGCCTCGCTTCGGCGATGGCCGCGCGGTGGGCGAGGGACCAGTCGGCGAGTGCTTTGACGAGGTGGGTCAGACCGGTTCCGGTTCCGGTGAGGCGGTAGTCGACGTGGGCCGGCACGGTCGGGTAGACCGTGCGCTGGACGAGGCCGTCGCGTTCGAGTCTGCGTACGGTCAGGGTGAGCATGCGCTGGGAGATCCCGTCGACGGCGCGCTGGAGCTCACGGAAGCGCCGCGGCCCGCCGGCGAGTTCGACGATCACGAGCACGGACCACTTGTCCCCGATGCGGTCCAGGACGTCGCGGATACCGCAGTCAGGGTGGTCCTGACGTCCACAGGGATCGAGATCGGCGGGGGAGGTGGTTACCCCGGTGTGCGTGGGTGACATGGAACTGCCTTCTTGTGGGCGGTGAACAGGCGGTCGAGGATCAACCCTAGTTACTGATGAGAACCACTACGGAAGACTTCGACTGATCATGATTTTGGTAACCGGAGCGAACGGGAAGCTCGGCGCGTCCACTCTGGCGGCGCTGCGTGCCCGGGGCGCCGTCGCGATGGGTGGCAGCCGTACGCCGCGTGACGGAATGCGGCACATGGACTTCGACGACCATGTGAGTCTTGACCTGGCCGGGGTGTCGACCCTCGTGCTTGTCTCGGCGGGGTACGCCGAGGACGACCAGGTCGTCGCACGGCACGCGGCTGTGCTGGACGCCGCCGTCCGCGACGGCGTCCGCCACGTCGTCTACACGAGCGTGACCACGGCCGGCGATCATCTCGGCTTCGCGCCGGCGCATCGCGCCACCGAGCGTTTGGTACGGGCGAGCGGGGTGCCCTGGACCATTCTCCGCAACGGCCTGTATGCCGAACTCTTCGGCGCTCTGCTGATGTGGGGCGGTGCCGGGGTGGAGTCCGCCTTCGGTGACGGGGCCTTGGCGGCGGTGACGCGCGCGGACCTGGCCGAGGTCGCGGCGGTGGTGGCGTCGGATCCGGCCCGGCACGTCGGACACGTCCATGACCTCGTCGGTACGCCGATCACGGCGGGGCAGGTGGCGGACGCGCTGGGCGTCTCGCATCGCGTCATCAGCCTGGCTGAGTACCGGCGCAGGCTCATTGAGGACATGCCGGGGCTGTTGCCGTTCCAACCGCCCATGCTCGCTTCGATCGCCACGGGGATCCGGCACGGCTTCCTGGGCGGAACCGCTTCCGACCTCACCGGCCTTCTCGGCCGCCCGATCCGAGACCCGTTGGCCGCAGCCACTGCGGTCGCCTCCGCGGCCAGGCCGGAGGCGAACGTTGGGTGACAGCCGCACGCGCTCGTGACACAGGTGAGTTCTCCCGGTGCGTGACGACGTGAGGCTCACTCTCGTCACGTCACAGGCTGTTTTCCGCGGAGCCGACGACACATCCGGTACCCGCCTTCCGGCGACGGGCCTCCGACCGAGACGAGTGCGGGTCTGCGGGTCCGCGGGTCCGCGGGTCCGGGATTGCCCGGGAGCGCACGCGTCGCGTGACGCATGTCGCCGCAGCCTCGCCCCGACGCGGCGAACTGTGGCAGCGGCAGTGCGCTGCCTGGACTGAAGTCTCTGAAAGCGCTCAAGTTCCTTGCGAAGCACAGATGTGAAAGCCACGGTGATCCTCATGAAAGGTATCGCGGAACTGAACAAGAAAAACAACTTCCTGCTGCTCATCCGGGACGCCGACCTGGTCGGAGACGCTCTGCGTCAGGCGCTGGCCGATGCCTCTCCCGAGGAGCGCCCGGGCCTGGAACGCGCTGTCGCACTCGTCGAGTCCACCGCCGCCGCCTCCGAGGCCCAACTGCGCGCCCGCTGGGTCCGCTCCAGGCTTGCGACGGTCGGCTTCACGGGCGACATCGCCTCGGTCGCGGCAGTGAAGGCACTGCGTCAGGCAGAGCCGAAACTGAGCCTGCTGGCGGCGGTGCAACTCCAGAGGGAGGCAGTGGCCCATCCCGAATGATCGGGTCCCCCGACATCCAGAAACCCATGTGCCGCCCCAGGTGCGGGCAGACGGCGAGGTGTCTGAACGCGGCGCAGTGACTGAGCGACCGTGTAGCCGACGTGGCGGGTCCGTCGGCTCCGCAGTGGCCGCCGACGGCACCGCCGTCCAGCAGTGCGCCTGCAACGGCACGCAGGTAGGGCGCAGGATGACGCCCGGTGGGACACGCGGCGCCATTCCGACACTGGTTCGAACTGCTCCAGTCAATACGATAGGAGCCCAAGACAACTGTGCGGCCGGCTCGACACCGAGGGCCGGCCAGGGTCGCCGATGCCAGGGTCCGCTCCCCGGGCTGCGGTGATCTTCCTTGTGTAGGAGGACCCCCCGCATGTTCCGACGTATTGGCAACACCGTCGTCCGACATCCCGTCTGGACGATCGTGGCATGGCTGATCGCAGCGGTGGCGATCGTCGCCACCGCTCCGAGCCTGCCCTCGAGCAGTGACGAGAGCAGCTTCCTCCCCCGAACCTACGAGTCCATCAAAGCGGCGGATCTCCAGCAGAAGGCGTTCCCCAGCGCCTTCACCCCGTCCGCGATCGCGCTGTACAAGCGCACGGACGGCGGCCGGCTGACCGCCGCAGACCACAAGGATGTCGCACGGATCACTTCCGAGCTGGGCAAGAGGCGCATCGACCAGGTACAGAACGTCGTCCCCGGCCAGCCGTCCAAGGACGGCAGGTACGCGCTGACCCTGATCCAGATGGACAGCAAGAACGCCGGTCAGCCCAAGCAGGCGGACGCGGCGAAGGTGTTGCGCGAGAACGTCAAAGAGCTGGCGAAGGGTACGGATCTCGACATCAAGCTCGGGGGTTCTGCCGCGCAGGCCCTCGACCAGCAGGACTCCTCGAAGCGCGGTGAAGCGCTGATCGGCATCGGCACCTTCGTCATCATCCTGGTGACCCTGCTGATCATCTTCCGGGCACCGATTCTCGCCGTCCTGCCCCTGCTCCTGATCGGCCTGGTCTCCGCCATCGCCAACGGGCTGATCGCGTTCGCCACCGAACTGTTCGACCTCCAGGCCAACAGTTCCGTCTCGTCGATCCTGATCGTCGTGCTCTTCGGTGTGGGAACGGACTACTTCCTCTTCCTGATCTTCCGTTACCGCGAACGTCTGCGCCTCGGCGATGAACCCAAACAGGCCATGATCAACGCGGTCGACCGGGTCGGCGAGGCCATCGCGTCGGCGGCCGGAGCGGTCATCATCGCCTTCCTCGCACTGGTGCTGTCCACCCTGGGCTTCCTCAAGCAGATGGGACCCGCCCTCGCCATCGCGGTCGCCGTCACCCTGGTCGCGGGTCTGACGCTGATCCCGGCCGTCGTATCACTCATCGGACCGAAGGTCTTCTGGCCTTCCAGGTCCTGGCGCGAAGAGCCGGACAACGCCCGATTCGCGGCTCTCGGCCGTGGCGTGCGCCGCCGCCCGGCGCTGACCGCCGCACTGTCCGGCCTCGTCCTGGTCGTGCTGTCGCTCGGAACCCTCGGCTACCACGCCACTTTCGACCTGGCATCGGGCTCCATGCCCAAGACGAAGGAGTCCATGGTCGTACAGGACGAGATGCAGAAGGCGTACTCGGCCGGCGCTGCCGCCCCCACCGACGTCTACCTCTCCAGCACCGACGG
This sequence comes from Streptomyces sp. NPDC033216, assembly GCF_055577115.1. Taxonomy (NCBI): domain Bacteria; kingdom Bacillati; phylum Actinomycetota; class Actinomycetes; order Kitasatosporales; family Streptomycetaceae; genus Streptomyces; species Streptomyces sp. NPDC033216. Next base: position 21,161 of record NZ_JBVIQK010000009.1, read on the forward strand.
CCGACGACTCGAGCAGTCCGCCCTCGCCCCGTACGCCGAGGAACTCGGCTCCGTGGACGGGGTGGCAAGCGCCCGTCTCACCCAGGTGAACAAGGCGGGCACCACCGCCGACTTCACCGTCACCCTCAAGTACGAGGCGTCGACGGACGAAGCGATCGATGCCGTGGAAAGGGTGCGCGACGTGGCGCACGCCAACGCTCCGGAGCACACCGAGGCCCTCGTCGGGGGCATGTCCTCGATCTACAAAGACATCGACACCGCCGTCAACCACGACTACCGGACGGTCTTCCCCGTCGCCGCAGCCCTGATCATGGTCATTCTCGGGCTGCTGCTGCGCAGCGTCGTCGCCCCCTGGTACCTGATGGCCTCGGTCGGGCTCGGCTTCAGCGCCACCCTCGGTGCGACGGTATGGATCTTCCAGGACGGGCAGGGACACCCGGGCCTGATGTTCATGCTCCCGGTGATCATGTACCTCTTCGTGGTCGCCATCGGCACCGACTACAACATCCTCATGATCGCCCGACTGCGCGAGGAGGCCCGCGCGGGCCGATCACCACGGGAAGCAGCCGGGATGGCACTCCGTCACGCGGGGCCGACCGTGGCCGCGGCCGGCTTCATCCTGGCGGCGACCTTCGCCACCATGATGCTGGCGGGCAACTCGCTGCTCACGGAGATGGGGTTCGCGGTCTCCTTCGGCATCGCCATCGCGGCCTTCGTGATGGCGATGTTCTTCACGCCGAGTCTCACCGCGCTGATCGGCCACGCGGCGTGGTGGCCCGGGCACGGGGACCGGGCCGAGGGAACGAGGGCCGAGGCAGGCGCCGAAGGGATCGGCGCCGCACCGGCGACGCCCGGCGGCAGTACGGCGACGGTCGCGCCCGACCCGGCGGAGCGCCGTAACTGACGTGGACGAACCACGTCTGCCGGGCCACCCGGTCCGGCAGACGTCCGCGAGGCCTTTCACGCGCCGGCCTGGTGGGGAGGGGTCGGAGCGGCAGGCGGGGCACGGTGGGGTGGCGGGACAGTCACGGCGGCGGGGGCGGACGAAACGCGCCGCTCGCGGCAGGGCAGAGGGAGCTCCGCCTCGTACGGGACCGCCTTCGGAGAGGCTCAGTACCGACGGCTCCCCACCTCGCCGTCTCGGAGGATGCTCAGTCGAGACAGAACTCGTTGCCCTCGATGTCCTGCATCACGAGGCACGACTCGTTGTCGTCGTCGGCAGGCAGCAGTCGCACGCGCACCGCGCCCAGCGCGACCAGACGCGCGCATTCGGCCTCCAGCGTGGCCAGGCGCTCCTCACCGACGAGTCCGGTGCCCGCCCGTACGTCAAGATGCAGCCGGTTCTTGACGACCTTGCCTTCGGGAACGCGCTGGAAGAACAGTCGCGGGCCCACACCTGAGGGATCGATGCACGCGAACGATGAACCGCGCTCCTCAGGCGGTAGCGAGCGATCGTGATCGTCCCAAGTGGCAGATCCCTCCGGTGGCGGTGGTACGACGTACCCCAACACCTCGCACCAGAAACGAGCGACGCGCTCAGGATCGGCACAGTCGAAGGTGACTTGGAACTCCTTGATCGATGGCATCGGCGCACCCTAGCAGGGGGGTCTGCGCCGCTCGTCTCCCTGTGAGGATGCGCCCGTCGGCGGAAGGATGGCTCCTGCGAGGCCGCCGGTGAGACGTGACCGCCCCGTGCGGAACGTCCTCCGACAGCATCGGGGCCGGCGGGGCGCGCAGGCATGTCACGCACTCGCGCGTCGAGCACCGGGTGGAGCCGTGACGTCGGGCGCGCGCCGCTCGCGAGACCGCGGGAGGGTGAGGCACTTCCCCGGCCACCGGAGCGGCAGGTCCGTGCTCGGCGTCGAGAACGTTCGCCGCGTCGGTGTTCGCGAGCACAGGGCGGACGGGTCTCGCGCGGCGTGAAGGACGTGTGGCTGTTCGACAGGTTGGCGTCGAGGTGTGGAGAGCCTGCGATCGATCCGCACGTCTGCGCGGCGATTTCGCGGGCATACGGCCGTGGATCGGGAGGGTGCCTCCTCCCCCGGCCGATGAAGAGCGCCGCGTGGCGCCGACCTGTGGGAGTCCTGATGCCGACCGCCGTGCCGGAGAGACGCGCCGTCCTGTCCGGTGAATCACCCGGGGCCGTCAGGCCTGCCCACATCCGTCGCCTGCCTCGCGGCACCGGCCGGACCGCCGCGCGCATCGGTGCTCTGACGCTCTGCCAGGCCGTGTCGATGGTCGGTGTCGGGCTGCTGATCACCGGCCCCGCGCGCGACGTGTGGCCGATGACCGCCGAGGACGACCTGAGCGAGGCCCTGGAGGGGAGCCGCACCGGCGCCCTCACCACCCTCTCGTGGTTCGCGTCGGAGGCCGGCAACACGCTCACGGTGATCGCCATCACGCTGGCGGCGTGCCTGGGGCTGATCCTGGTACCCCGTCTGCCGATGTGGCGCCAGGCCGTATTCCTCGCCGTCGCCGTCTCGCTCCAGTCGCTGGTCTTCCTCATCGTCACCGAGTCGGTGGACCGTCACCGGCCGGAGGTGGACCGTCTCGACGCGTCCCCGCCCACCTCCAGCTACACCTCGGGGCACACCGGAGCGGCCACCGCGCTGTACGCCGGACTGGCCGTGCTCGCGCTGTCCCGCATCCGTGGCCCCTGGCGCAAGGTCGTCTGCGGGCTGCTGCTGCTCGTGCCGTTGATGGTGGCCCTCGCCCGTCTCTACCGGGGCATGCATCACCCCACCGACCTCGTGGGCGGCCTCGTCAACGGAAGCCTGTCGCTACTGATCGTCGGTCGCGCCCTGTTCACCGAGGGCACGACAACCGCCGTACCCTCGGCGCGCCCCGCCCCGGCCGCCGACACGGTCCGTGGTGAACGGGCGGCCGGCCGCACCGTCGTGGTCTTCAACCCGACCGTGACCGACGAGAACGTCTGCGCCGCGCTGCGCGACATGCTGCGACAACACGGGCACAGCGCACCGGAGTTCATCGAGACCACGGTCGAGGACCCCGGGGGCGGTCAGGCCGCCCGCGCGGTCCGTGACGGCGCGACCCTGGTGGTGGTGTGCGGTGGCGACGGCACCCTGCGAGCGGCGGCCGACGGCATGGCCGGCAGCGGTGTCCCCCTCGCTCTGGTGCCCAGCGGCACCGGCAACCTGCTCGCCCGCAACCTCCGTCTTCCGCTGTCACCCGTCGCCGCGCTGGACGCCGCCCTGCGCGGCGCCGTGCGAACCATCGACCTCGGCCGCGTCGAGGGCGACGGCCTTGAGGCCACGCACTTCGCCGCCATGTCCGGGGCCGGACTCGACGCCGCGATCATGGAGAACACCGGCGACCGGGCCAAGTCCTTCCTGGGCTGGCCCGCCTACGTACTGGCCGGCATCACCACGCTTCGCTTACCCCCGATGCGCGTGACGATCCGGCTGGACGGTGCCCCGGCCCTGCGCCGTACCGCCCGCATGGTCCTCCTCGCCAACGTCGGCACCGTCCAGGGTGGCCTCACGCTCGTGCCCGCCGCCCGGCCCGACGACGGACGGCTCGATCTGCTGGTCCTCGACCCGCGTGGACCCGGCGGCTGGATCCGTGCCCTCGGAGTGCTGCTGCGTGGCGGCACGAGGACACCGCGGCCCCCTTCCGTGCACACGCCCGCCGCCCACGACACCGTCACCGGCGTACCGGTGCAGTTCTTCAGCTTCCGGCACGCCGAGCTCACCTTCGAGTCCGAGCAGTCTCGCGAACTCGACGGGGATCCGGTCGCTCCGGGCCGGCGCCTCACCGCCGAGGTCCGTCCGGCAGCGCTGACGATGTTGCTGCCGTCCGCGGAGAAGTGATGGGTACGGCGACCAAGTCCCCCGAGGCGCGGGCCATGGGGCTCTTCCGCCGCCCGCCCCGCCGCGAGGCACCCGGCCGCACCTGGCCGGCCTTCGGCGCCGCGGCGTACCTGCTGCTGTGGACGACCCTCACCTGGTTGCCGAATCTCCACCCAGGGGTCAGCGGCTCCTGCGACACCTTCCACGGCGGTCCTCTCAGTGCCTTCCTGTCGCTGTCGCCGTTGCCCTACCTGACCTCCATCGCCCTGCTTCTCGGACCGTCGGTCGCCGCACAGCTGGAAGCCGTGCGGGCCATCCGTCCCGGTCCGCTCCACACCGACCCGGGAGTCTGAATGCCCGTACGGTTCACCACGCGCCGTCTCCGTGAGCGTCGCCGCCGGGAGGCCGACCGCAGGTTCGGCGTCCGCCTGCTCGGCGCGGCTGTCGTGGCCGCGATCGCGGCGGTGCCGTTCGGCCTGCTGCTGGTCCTCGTCAAAGGGCGGTGGCAGCCGCTGCGCCGACTGGACACGGGCGCGACGCGGCGACTGAACGAGACCGCACTGGACCATCCGGCCTGGACGGACACGCTGCGTGTCCTGTCGAACTGGGTCTGGGATCCGGTGACCCTGCGCGTCGTGGTCGCGCTCCTCACCCTCTGGCTGCTCCATCGCAGGGCGTGGCGGCTCGCCGCCTGGTCCGCCGTGACGGCGGTGGCCGGCGGACTGATCGGGCTGCTCGTCAAGGTGGTCGTCGAGCGGGCCAGGCCCAGTCTGGAGGAGCCGGTAGCGCACGCCCCGGGCTTCTCGTTCCCCTCGGGGCACGCCATGGCCGCCACCACGTCGTTCGCGATCCTGCTGCTCGTCCTGCTGCCCATGGTGCCGCGCGCCTGGCGGGTGGCGTGCTGGTGCTCGGCCGTCATCTCGGTGCTCGGCGTCGGCTTCACCCGCGTCGCGCTGGGCGTGCACTGGTTCAGCGACGTGGTGGGCGGCTGGCTCCTCGGACTCGCCGTCGTCGCCCTCACCGCCTGGGCTTTCGAGGCGTGGCGCGCCGACATCGGCCGGCGCACCACCGAACTGGCCGACGGCCTGGAACCCGAACTGACCGGCGCGCACCCCGAACCCGACCCCGTCCTGCGCTCGAAGCGCTGAAGTCACGACCGAGCAAGCTCCGCGGGTCCGGTCCCTCGTCGGCCGATCACCGGCAGACAGCGCTGCCTGCCGGAGCCCGCGTGGCTGCGGAGACCGAGTCGAGGGCGGCGGGCCACCGGTACCGCTTCCAGGACATCGGCCCGGGCCGCGCACACAACGGTCCCCCGGTCGATGACTACTTCGAGAGCCCCGTGTGGCAGCAGGAACTCGCCCTACGCTGACCTCTCGCGCAAGGGATCACCCTGCTCGACGTGTTCCGTGGCACCGGCGGCATTGTGTCGTCGGAACGCGCTGGCCCTCACCCCGGGACCCCCGCGGTCTGTCGCGGTCGTGGCGATGGGAGAACCGCGGGGGCTGCGAACGCGGCAGGGGCGTCACCCCGCGCGTCCGGCACTGCTTCGCTGAACCGCCGCGAGGAATTGTCCTGGGGATCCACTGCTCGCGACCGCCGTCCACCCCGTACCCCTGCGGTATCGGCCTCGGCTGTCCGCGTGATCGACCACACCATCGAGTACCTCGACCTGGTGGCCGGCCTCCTGCCACGGTCCGTGGCCGCTCGGCGCCCCTCGACGCCATGGCCGCGTGGTCCGAAGATGACCGAGGAGGCGCGCGGGAGCGCCGCTCCGGAGCAGCCGGATCCGCGCGGCGGCGGACTGGCTCGAAGAGCCCTCCCCAAGGGGGAGTTCGCCCCGGCCGAGCAGCTGGTCGACTCCTCGACGGCCAGAAGCAGCCGTGCCGCGAAGCGACTTCGACGTGGTCGACCCGGCCCTCCGCCGGAGGGCAGAAGCGCGGCCGCGGACAGCATGTCGCGAAGTACGTCAGTCGAGGCCTGGAAGGGCATACCGGCAGTGCCCTGACCCCTCGCCACGTCGCTTTCCGGACCTTCCGGACCGGACAACCGTCGGATTCGGCCGAAGCTGCCCAGGCTCGCATGGGCTCGGCGGTCCGGGGCAGCGGTCGCACGTGTCCCGACCATGCACACGCGCCCCGATGAGAGGCGCCCACCGTGAGGACCACGCCCCCATGACGACACCCCGCCTCAGAGCCGCGCTCGGCGTGCTGATCATGCTCCTGTTCCCCTTGTTCGGTGCGGCCTCCACCGCTTCGGCCAGCCCCCTGGCCGGCACGTCCTCCACCCCACTGCCGATCTCCTACCACGCGGACATGGCCGTGGATGCCGTACACCGCAGGCTGTACATCGCCGATGTGGTCACAAGTTCCGTGCTGGTGACGGACTTCGACGGCACGCTCCTCAAAACCCTGAAGAACAAGCCCGGCGCGGGCGACCTCGTCCTGTCCCCCGACTCGCGGACCCTCTACGTCGCACTGAGCGGCGGCGACGCGATAGCAGCCGTCGACACCACCACCTACCGGGAGAAGGCCCGTTACGCCACCGGCGCCGGGACGGCACCCCTGCGCCTGGCCCTGGTGGGCAGCACCCTGTGGTTCAGCTACGGATCCGACTGGGACAGCAGCATCGGCTCCCTCAGCCTGACCGGCTCCAGGCCGACGGTGCGGCTCGCACTGGTGCCCCGGGGGACCTGGGCCGGTCCGCCGCTGTTGCTGTCTTCGCCGTCGGCCCCTGGCCTGGTCATCGCCGGCGACCCCTACATCACCTCGGCCACGGTGACCGTGTACGACGTCACCTCGGGCGTGCCCGTCGTACGGACGACGCAGGACAATCCTGGCGGCGTGGGCAGCGTCGCCGACCTGTCCCTGTCGCCCGACGCCACCACCCTCTTCATCGTCGGGGGCTATCCGTACCACCACCTGGCGTTCCGGCTGAGCGATCTCTCCGTCGAGCACACGTATCCCACGCGCAACTACCCCAACGCGGCCGCGGTGTCCGTCACCGGTGAGATCGCCGCGGGCGTCGACAACTCCTACGGTGAGGACGTCTACCTCTTCCGGCCGGGCGCCGACGCACCATCGGGGGTCATCGATCTGGAACCGGACACCGGACAGGCTCTGCGGCAGCACGGCCTGGTCTGGGCTCCGGACGGCACCCGACTGTTCGCCCTCACCGGTGAGTACGGTTCCACCTTGACGCTGCACGTGATCCCGGATTGACCAGGGGCCGGGCCCGTCGGAGCAGACCGGGCCACCTGCCCTGGGACGTGCCGTCGGGCGGCCGGCCCTTCCGCCGCAGTGCGCCATGACCAGGCCGATGCCCCCGCGCCTCACCCGAAGGTGGCTGCGGGGCACGTCTGCGGCTCGTTTCCTGGTGCTCGCCGCGTGCCTTCGCCTTCCGCACCGGCATCCGCTGCCCGGCGGACGGCGGCTGCGTTTGACCGGCCCGTACGCCGAGGCCGAGCGGGTACGGGGCGACTGCTTTCGCGCCGACCGGCACAGCACGGGGCTGATCCGGCGTGCACCGAGCTGCCGGGCACCCGACTCCGGCGACCCTCCTCCGCTCGCCCGTCGGCGCGTCAGCGTGATGGTCCGCGATGCACGGCGACGGCGCCTCCCAGGGACATCGACCTCCCTGACGAGGCGTCGAGCGGCCGGCTCAGACTTGATCAACGGCACAGGGCGCTGTCGTGTCCGGCCGGTCGACACCACCTACAGAAAATCCCAAGGATCAACTCCCCAGGCATGCACGGCCGTTAAGGTGTCAATGATCCATCACGCCGATCAAGGTCCGACGTGTCGCACATGGATCGCCGGCTCAGCCGTACCACCGCACCGCTAACGCCACTGTGACAAGAACGACGAGCAGCACCGAAAACCCCTCCAGCGTCGGCTCGGCACCCGCCGACCCATCCCAGAGAAGGTTTCGCATGCGGATCAGATCAATCGGCGTCGTCCTCGCGGGTCTCACGCTCGCCACCCTCGCGACACCCTCACACGCCGCTGCTTTACCGGCCCCGAACATCGAGGCCGTCCGCGCCGTACAGCGGCAGGCCATGGCGCAGGGCGCACCGGGGGCGCTGACCCTCATCGACGACCAGGCCACCTACTACGGCGTCGCGAGCGGCAAGGCGAACACGGCCACCGGAGCCAGGATGGACACCAGCCGACGGTTCCGGATCGGAAGCGTCACCAAGACCTTCAGCACAGTCGTCTTGATGCAGCTGGTCTCCGAGGGGCTCGTCAACCTGGACGCGCCCGCCAACACGTACCTGCCCACTCCCTTGCCGAGCAGCGCCATCACCGTGCGGCACCTGCTCAGCCACCGCAGCGGGCTCTACGACTACACCAACGACATGTTCTACTCCACCGTCCCTGGCTTCGAGGCGGTGCGGAACAAGACATTCAGCTTCCAGGAACTGATCAACAAGTCCACGGCGCGCCCGCTGACCATCACGCCCGGATCCGGTTACAGCTACTCGAACACCAATTTCGTGGTGATCGGCCAGATCATCGAACACCTGACGGGGAAGCCGATCGCCGAGCAGTACCAGCAGCGCATCTTCGAACCGCTCAAGCTCGGCAACACCTCGTACGTGCACCCCGTCGTCAGCATCGCCGGGTCCTCCTCGCGCGGCTATCTGCGACCGGACGACACCACGCTTCCCCTGGTGGATTCCACGGAACAGACGGTCTCCTGGGCGCAGTCCGCCGGCGCGATCATCTCCAATGCGGAGGATCTCAACACGTTCTTCAGCGCCCTGCTCTCCGGCGGGCTGCTCCCGCAGAGCGCCCTGCGGCAGATGATGACCATGGTCCCCGTCAACGCGGACGGCAGTCAGTCCTACGGCCTGGGTCTGCGCGCCAGGAAGTTGTCCTGCGGTGTGACGGTCTACGGGCACACCGGCACCGTGCAGGGTTACTACACCTGGGCGTTCGGTACCCCTGACGGCAGCCGCACCATGACCTCCATGGCCAACACCTCCAACAACGGGACCGTGAACACCACGTTGGGAGGGACGCTGGAGGCGGCGTTCTGCGGCACCGCCCCGACGGCGGCCTCCCTCAGGTCCGCGGCGGCCGCGGACGGCGAGTTCCGCGAGGAGATCGCCCCGGACGTCGTTCGCGGCCGCCGGTGACCACGGCCAAGGCACCGGGACACGACTGACGACGTACCACCCCGGAAGCGGCGACCCGGCTCGGCGGACGGCGATCGTGCCTGCCGCACGCCCGTCGAGCCGGTCGACGCGCCGGGCTCCGTCCTCAGACCGTTCTCGCCCGAAGGGGGAACGACGCGAACCTCTGGGGTGGGGGATGCCGCCTCGGCGCGGCCCGGATGCCGGTCGGTGCCCGCCGGCCGGCGTCGACAGCTCACCGCGCGTCCCATGGCCCACGGGTGGGTGCCGCCTCGGCGCACGATCTGCTGCACCCGTTGGCCTTCCTGATCAGTCGGTCCGCGCACGCTGAGAGGCAGGGCCACCGCGCCCCGTCGATCGGAACGGACGCCACCACACATACGACATTCACGACCGCCGACCCGGCGAACCCAGGTGGTCCAAGCACCGGTTGGCGAGCTGAACCTTGCGGCCGGTGAACGAGTCGATCTCCGCACGCGACGGTACCTGTGGTTGTCGATACGGAGCGCATAGGGTCGTCGGCATGCCACTGCGACCTGTTCAGGTGAACATGAAGGCTCTTGATGGCCCGGCGGTCGGCCGGTTCTGGGCGGAGGCCCTCGGTTGGGGTGTGTACCAGGGGGCGGTGACGACCTACGTCGGCCCCGGCGTGACGAAGGTTGGCCCCGTCGTGAACGAGGTGGGACCCGTCGGCGGCTTCGTCTGGCCGGACCCGGTCGCCGTCTGCGTCGACGTCGTTCCCGTCCCGGAACCCAAGACAGCGACAAAGAACCGCGTGCACCTCGATCTCGCCACCACCTCCGCGGCCCATCAGGCCGAGTTGGTGGCGCGCCTCCAGGCTCACGGTGCGACGCCCGCGCACGTGGGCCAGGGCGATGTGCCGTGGACGGTTCTCGCCGATCCGGAGGGCAACGAGTTCTGCGTGCTGGAGCCCCGGGAGAACTACCGGGACACCGGGCCGATCGCCGCGGTGGTGGTCGACTGCGCGGATCCGCGGGCCATGGCCCGGTTCTGGGGTGAGGCGACGGACTGGACCCTGCACGAGGTGACCGACGGTCATGCGGTGCTGCGCTCGGCCAAGGGTGTCGGCCCCTATCTCGAGTTCCTCCGCACACCCGGTGTGAAGACGGTGCCGGACCGCGTCCATCTCGACCTGCTGCCGTATGCCGGTGACGACAAGGCGGCGGAGGTGGCCCGCCTGCGGGCCCTCGGCGCCACCGACCTCGACCTGGGCCAGGGCGATGTTCCGTGGACGTGCCTGGCCGACCCGGAGGGCCACGAGTTCTGCGTCCTCGCCTCGTCGTGACGGAGGGCCGGCCGGCCGGCCGCGTATGCCTGCCCTTGCGGCCGGCCGCGTCGAGGCCTTCGGGCGCCGACTCCCGGATGTCGCGTCGCCCGTCTCCACCATCGGCGCGCGAGCCCGATCGGCACCGGCTCAGGGCCCGCACCCGCGGCACCCGTCGGGACGGACAGCTGATCCGTTCTTGCTGCCGCCCTGTGATGCCTGGTCGACCCATGCGTCGCGGCGGAAGCCGGACCGGAAGCCCCGTCTGCCGGAAGACCCCGGTGCGGCTCAGCCTTGCCCTGGCCCCATTCCCGGCGGCGGATTGAGCCCGAAGCGCTCGACAATGCCCGGCAGCCATGCCGGCCGGCCGAACTCCAAGCCGTAGTTCTTGGCGAGCCCGGCGATCGCGTCGGGCTCGGGCGGACCTGCGGACACCAGTTCGGCCAGTTCACGGAAGAAGTGCTCGAAACCGGCGGGAGTGATGACCTCGATCATGCGGGCCGGGACCGGTCCGGCGTTCCACATGGTGTGCAACTCACCGCGCGGCTTCGTGATGTACCCGCCGGGGCCGAGGACGGTCTCACGGTCGCCGGAACGGAAGCCGATCTCGCCCTCCGTGACGATCGAGTACTCGTCCTCCCGCGTGTGCAGATGCGGCGGTACGAGCGCGCCGACCGGAAACGGGTGTTCCACGACCGAGAGCGCACCGTCGGTGTCGGCGCCCCAGAGTTTGAAGACCACCCCGATGCTTCCGAGGTCGGCCTCGGTCCCCTCCCCCGGTCGTACGACGGTGAGCGGAGGAGCTTGCGGCTCGGCCATGGCGATCACTCCTCGGCGCGAATCTTCTGCGCATTTAGGGTCACACCACTGTCTTTCGGATAAGTGTCCAACGCCGAGCGGGGGGACGCAACAACCGAGCGGACACCAGCGCTCACCAGCTGCGTGGTGCGACGGCAAGGTGGGGCGCCTTGCCCGGACACGGTTGCAGGGCGCCCCCGGCCCCGGAAGCTTCTCACCGCGTGTACCGGGCCATCTCGTCGGTAGTCGTCCGGGGCTGGGCGCGTGGTCGATTGGTCGGGTTCGGACGAGGAGGGCGGCCGAGGGAGGCACCCGTGGCCGGCCGAGGACCACCTCGGCTGCGCCGAGCAGGCCCGCGAACGCGTCGGGGGTGGCGAGCACGGCCGGGCGGAGCGGTCCTAGCGCGGACAGCCTGCCGAAGCGCAGCACGCGGCGGGCCTGAGCGGATCACCGGTCCCGGTGAGAGAGGTCGACGGCGCACGGCGGCCTCACCAGCACTCCCGAGCCGGCGGGTCTCGCCTTCCGCGGGCCGACAGGCCTCCGCTGCCCTCGCCGAGCGGCGATCCACGCGCTCCGGGCGGGCCGGTTCGCTCCAGGCGGCATCCGGGGCGACATGTCTCCGGCGTGCCGGGAGCGATGATCGCGGCCGGCTTCCGCTGCCGGTCCACCCCGGCCGCCCCGCCGGCCCCGTTCGCCCCGAACACAGCCGGCTCGGCCCTGCTGGACGTCGGTGCGGCTACTTCTTCTTGTTCGCCTTCGCTGTTCCGCCGCTCTGTGCCTTGCCCTGACCTTGGGAGGCCTTCTGCTGTGCTTGGCCGGGCAATTCGCTAGCGGTCTTCTTCTTCTGGCCGTGCCCTGAGGCATCGGTCGTGTTCTGCCGAGGTGCGGCGGTGCGCGGTGTCGGGGCCGCGTCGGTGACCGGTTGCCGACTCAGTTCTCCGGTCGTCCGGCTGACGTTCTGTGCGGGGGCGGGATCGCGGGGCGGCCGGGAGGAGGTGATGTGGTCGGCGGAGGGCTGGGGCACCGGTGTGGCGGGGGTGTCACTGCCGTCCTGCGAGGTGCTGGGGGAAGGAGACGTCGCGGCCGGACTGCTGGCGGGACGGGCCGCCTCGCTGTCGCCCCCCTGATGCGAGGAGCCGTCGGTGAGGGCGAGGGTGGCGGCCATGGCGGCCGCGACCGCGGCGGTTGCCCCGGCAAGCAGGGCGCGGCTCCGGGGACGAGTGAGTGCGGAAGCGGCTCGGGGAGCCGCTTCCGCGACGGGCCACTCCCCGCCTGGCAGCGGGTTCCTGTGCGTGCGGGTGCTGCCACCTGTAGGCCGCGGGCTTGCACCGATGCTCGTGGCGAGGGTCGCGGGCCGGTCCGACGTCAGGTCGGTGGTGTCGGCGGACAGCTCGGCCAGTGCCCGGGCGCAGTCGCGTGCCGTGGGACGTGCCTGCTCGTCCAGTGCGGTCATGTCCCGCAGAAGGGCGGCGAGTTCGTTGGGGAGGAAGTCCGGGAGGTCGGGCTGGCGGTGAAGGCGCGCTATCGCGGCCTCCAGCGGGCCGCCCTCGTATTCGAGCCTGCCGGTGAGGCATTCGAGGAGCACCAGACCCAGTGCGTAGACGTCGGCGGGCCGCCCGACGGGCCGGCCCAGCACCTGCTCGGGCGACAGGTAGGCCGCCGTGCCGATGAGGGTGCCGGTGGCGGTGCACGTGGTGGCGTCCAGCAACCGGGATATACCGAAGTCGGTGAGGTGGGGACGGCCGGATGCGTCCAGGACGACATTGGACGGCTTGACGTCACGGTGGACGATTCCCGCCTCGTGCGCGTGTGCCAGGGCCTCGGCGAGGGCGGCACCGATCACGGCCGTGGTTCCGGGCGGCAGCGGACCCTCGGCGATGCGCGTCTTGAGGGTGTGGCCCTCGACCAGTTGCATGACCAGAAAGGCGTCGCCGTCGTGCCGTCCGGCGTCGTAGGCGGTCACCAGGCCGGGATGCTGGAGACGGGCCAGGATCGTCGCCTCGCTCAGAAAGGCGTCCTCCGTGTCGAAACCGGTGCCCGGCCGGAACAGTTTGAGGGCCACCGGCCGACGCAGCCGCAGATCGAATCCTCGATGGACGTCCGCGGCACCGCCCGAACCGATGAGCGCGTCCAGGCGGTATCGGCCGGCCAGTATCCGGGCGGAGTACCGGGACGCCAGTGTGAGACCCGACTCGCGGAACCCCAACGCTCTCTCCCCTGCTCGTAGGACGCTTCCGGCTCACGTCCTCTGATGGCCGGCTCCCGAACGCGGGTACCCGCAAGGCACCGGGCTACCCCCACCACCTGAGCGGCAGCGCGACTCGGGCGGCTGCGTCGCAGTCACCGGCCACGACCGTAACCGCAAAGTTCGCTGCCCCCTGCCACTGCGCCGCGTCAGGCCGCTTGCCGGCCGGTCCGAGCCGTTCACCCTAGTCGCGCGCCCCGGCCGGCTCAGCGGCCCCGGACCCCGTCACCGGGCTCGCGTCGGTCTTGACGGCCGGGGCGAGCCGCGGCGTGCACGGTGTGTCCGACGCCTGCCGTGAGGGCGAACCGGCGGCCGCCGGCGGGCCCTTGACACGGGTGAGAGCGGGGGCGGGGACGAAGCCCCGGGAGCGGCGCAGACGATGCGGTGTCCCAGCGGCCGCGACGGCGTCCCCGAAGGGATGAAAGACACACGGTGATCCGCGTGTCACGGGCGTCTCGTCGGCACACTGCCACATGGCCATCTGGCCGTGCGCGGTCGGTCGGGGTGGCCATCGCCGTGCGCGACCGGTGGCGCGGGCGGGGCGAACCGGAGCGGCGTGGCCGCCGCCGGAACGCCGACGGAACAGGGGGCAGGCGTGGGACAAAGGGCTTCTCTCAAGGGCAGGGCACGTTACTGGTTCGACACCACCCTGGCTCGGGGCACCTCCGCGCTCGTGGGCTGGCTGGCCCTGGGCTGTCTCGTCGTCGTCCTCCCGGCGAGCGCCCTGCTGGTGTGGACGGACCCGCACGCGCCCACGTCCCGCTCAGGCAGGCTGGCGGCGGTCTGGCGTCTCACCGGTGAGACGCTACGGCTCGGCGGGGCCACAGGTCCGCTTCTGCGCGTGCTGTTGTCGGTACTGCTCGCCCTGGTCGCCCTGGTGTACGTGTCCACCCTCGTCGGTCTGATCACCACCGGCCTCACCGAGCGGCTCACCGCGCTGCGGCGAGGCCGCTCCACCGTGATCGAGCAGGGGCACTCGGTGGTGCTGGGCTGGTCCGAGCAGGTGTTCACGGTCGTGAGCGAACTCGTGGCCGCCAACGCCAACCAGCGGTACGGCGCGGTGGCCGTACTGGCGGACCGGAACAAGACCTCCATGGAGGAGGCTCTCGGCAGCAAGGTGGGGACCACCGGCCGTACCCGGCTGATCTGCCGCAGTGGTCCCCCCACCGATCCCACACTGCTCGCACTGACCCACCCCGGCGCGGCCAGCGCTGTGCTGGTGTTGCCCCACGACGATCCGGCGGCGGACCCGGAAGTGGTCAAGACCCTGCTCGCGCTGCGATCCACGCTCGGCGGGGAGGAAGGTCCCCCCGTCGTCGCCGCGGTCAGAGACGAGCGGTATCGGCTGGCGGCCTCCCTCGCCGCGGGAAGGCGTGGCATCGTCCTCGAGAGCGACGCGATCACCGCCCGGTTGATCGTCCAGTCCGCCCGCCGTCCCGGACTCTCCCTGGTGTATCGCGACCTCCTGGACTTCGCCGGGGACGAGTTCTACCTCACCTTCGACCCGGCTCTGACCGGCCGCTCCTTCGGCGACACGCTGCTGGCCTACGCCACCGCCAGCGTGGTCGGCCTGCTGCGTGACGGCAGGCCCTTGCTGAACCCGCCGCCGCAGACCTTGATCGGCCCGGGCGACCGGTTGATCGTCATCACACGGGACGACGACACCGCGCGGCTCGGCGACTGCTCCGGGCTGGTAGACGAGCCGGCGATGGCTCCCTGGCATCCGGCGGGCGCCCGGCCGCAACGGGTTCTGGTCCTCGGTTGGAACCGCCGGGCCTCGCTCATCGTCGACCAGCTGGGCCGGTACGCCGTGCACGGCTCGGTCATCGGCGTGGTGGCGGACGGGCAGGAGGTGACGGCCGAGCAGGTACGGGAGGCAGGTGAAGAGCATGCGCCCCGGCTGACCGTCACGTTCCGGCCGGGAGACGTCACCCGGCCCGAGACACTCCGGTGCCTGGAGATCGACTCGTACGACAGCGTCGTCGTTCTCGGCCCGGACCCCGTTGCGGGGCAGCATCCCCACGAGGCGGACAACCGGACCCTCGTCACGCTTCTCGTTCTGCACCTGCTGGAACAGGAGACCGGCCGGGAGCTGCCGGTGGTCACCGAGATGACCGACGACCGCAACCGGACGCTCGCGCCCGTGAGCCCCGGATCCGATGTGATCATCAGCGGAAAACTCATCGGCTTGCTCATGGCCCAGATCTCCCAGAACAGGCACCTGGCCGCCGTGTTCGAGGAACTGTTCTCCCCCACCGGCAGTCAGGTCCACCTGCGACCGGTGGCCTCGTACCTCCTGCCCGGTTGCGAGGCGTCCTTCGCGACGATCGTCGCGGCGGCGCGGCGGCGGGGCGAATGCGCCATCGGCTACCGCCGCCACGACCGGGCCACGGCCGTTCCCGACCACGGCGTGCGGATCAACCCGGACAAGAGCGAGCGGCGGCGCTGGACCGATCGCGACGAGGTGATCGTGATCGCGCATGACTGACGCCGCCGCCACCGCGTGAGCGCGGGGGATACCGACCACCTGAGCGGCTGCCGGCGTCCGCTCGACGGGCATCGCGTGACATGCGTCTCGTGTCGGCGCCCGGGGCGGGGAGCGGCCCGACGGTGCGCCGTCGCGGCCCGAGTCGAATGAAAGGGTCAGGACCGGGCACAAGAAGCAGATGGCTGATCTTTCGCAGTTGCTACAGCAGGGCATGCGCCGTCGCCACCTGAACGCGCAGGCACTGGCCGAGCGGACCGGTATCCGGACCCCCCGCATCCGGGTCTTCGCTCAGGACGGCGCGAGTGGTCCCGTGCATCCCACACCGGCGGAGCTGGCCGAACTCGCCGCCGCTCTGGCCCTGCCCCTCCCCGAGGTCCTCGATGCCGCCGGTGCTTCTCAGGCGGCGGCGTCGGCCTGACGTCGCCCGGCCCGGCGCTTGGAGTGCTTCAGGCGGGCGCGGGTCCCGTCGTGGGCGTAGTGGTGCCCCGACCCCGATGTCCGTTCAGCCGTGCCCGAACTCCCGTCCAGCGTGCCTGCCCGCACGTACCTGACACCGCGCCCCGCCCGAAGCCCGCGCATCCTCGTCATCCGGGTGCACGCCATCATCTGGGGGCTCGTCCGCCACTCGGCGAGGAGTCCGTCCCGAGCTTCGCGCACAAGACCGACGTGCTCACGCGCGCGTCCGGGCGTCGCCCTCCCCGCGTGCCTGCTCCCCGCCTCGAGTCCCCCTCCGGAGCGGCCGCTTCGCTCGCTCCTGTCCACCCGGCCACGCCGGCCCGTTGATCCAGATCCGGAGCGGGTAGACGGGTCGGCATGGTTGAAGTGGTGGAAGCTGGACTGTGGGGGTTGGTGGCGGGCTCGGCGCTGCTGGTCGGTGCCGCGGTGGGGTACGGGCTACGGGTACCGCAGAAAGCGATCGCGACCGTGATGGCCTTCGGGGCCGGGGTGCTGATCTCCGCGGTCTCCTTCGAACTGGTCGGGGAGGCGTACGAAGAAGCGGGACTTGTCCCCGCCGCCATCGGCGCCCTCATCGGCGCCCTGGCCTACACCGGGGGCAACGTGTGGCTGGCCCGCCGGGGTGCCCGCCACCGCAAGCGCTCCGGACACGGGCAGGCGCAGCCCTCGGAGGCCGAGCAGGGCGGGTCCGGAACGGCCCTCGCACTCGGTGCCCTGCTCGACGGGGTACCGGAGTCCGCGGTCATCGGCGTCAGCCTGCTCCACGGCGGCGCGGTCAGTCTGGTGACGGTGGCCGCGGTGTTCATCAGCAACGTTCCCGAGGGGCTGTCCAGTTCGGCGGGGATGAAGAAGGCCGGCCGCACCAAGGGATACGTCTTCGGCGTCTGGGCGGCGATCGCCGCGGCCAGCACGGTGTCGGCCGTCCTCGGTTACACGGTGGTCGGATCCTTCTCCCCCTCCGTGGTCGCCGCGGTGACCGCGGTGGCGGCCGGGGCGATCCTCGCCATGGTCGCCGACACGATGATTCCCGAAGCGTTCGACGACGCCCACCTGGCCATCGGACTCATCACCGTCAGCGGCTTCCTCGTCTCCTTCGCCCTCTCCCACGCCTGACCGCTGAGGAGAAGGACGGGGACACGGCGGTGACGCTGCGGGTGGCAGGTGGTGCAGGGGCACCTGTCGAGGCTCCTTTCCGCCCCGATCGGGACAGGCGACCCGCCGACGGGTGTGGGCCGGCGCGGCTCCAGCCGCACCGGCCCACGCGTTCGTCAGCTCACCCCACCGCACGCCCCGTCCAGCGACCGGACGGCCAGTGGGTCACGAGATCCAGCGGACAGAACTGACCGTCAGAGCCGCTGCCACAGGGCGCCGGGCTGCCCCACGCAGTCCCACTGCTGGATTCGGGCGCCGTCGTCCTTCGAGGAGTTCTGAACCTCCAAGCACTTCCCGCTCTCGTTGACGATGTACAGCGCGTCATGCTTCACCGACACGATCTTCCAGAACGTGCCGTCCTGACCCTTGCAGTCCCACTGCTGGGCCCTGGCTCCGTTGTCGTCCCCGGAATTGTCGATCTCCAGGCACTTTCCGTTGCTCTCCCGCCGGATGAGCATGCCGGAGCCGGTGCGCTCGAAGACCCATCGGGCGCCGTCCTGGCCGACGCAGCCCCATTGCTGGGCGACTGCGCCGTTCAGGTCGGAGGATTCCCTGATCTCCAGGCACTTGCCACTGTTGACGTTCCACACCCCGACCCCACTCACTGGTTCGAGGACCGCGGTGGTGCTGTACGCGACGGTGTTCGGCCACTGCCCGTCGTTGCGGGAGGCGGTGAACACCTGGCGGGTGCCGTCGGCAGTGACCGTCGCGGTGCCGAGGTCGTCGTCTCCGACCAGGTCGTCCTCCTCGATCCGGACGGTGACCGGCTCCCCGACCTTGAAGTACAACTGCTCGTATCCCCCGCCGTTCGCCCCGTACGACTGCCCGCACGTGCCGGTGTCGGCTACCCAGGCTTCGACGAACTTGACGCAGGTCCCGGCGTGGGAGATGTCGAAGGCGCCGTCGTTCCACGGCCACACCCGGTGGCCGTTGACCAGGACGCGCACTTCGTCGCCGTCCCCGGTCATGGAGTCCTCCTCCAGGTCCGCGGCCACCAGACCGCCGAGCTTCAGGGCGATCAGACCGGCTCCCTGAGCGGAGGCCGGTGACGTCCCGCCGGCCGCCGCAGTCGGGGCCTGAGCGCCCGCCGCGGTCAGGGCCGGCGCGGCGCCCGCCGCGGTCGGGAACAGGAAGGCGACGACCAGAGCGATCAGGGGCAACGCGCCCCGGAGCACTGAGCGAACGTGCATGAATTGCTTCCTCGCGTCTCAAAGGGGGCGCGACGGATCCCGGCCGGGCAACGGCCGAGAGGGTGCCACTCGCGCGGGGCTCCGGAGTCCCCCGTGCCGTGTCCGGAGCCGGCTGCCAACCTAAGGAGCGGCGGGAGACGCCGCCATCCCAGAAAAGTGGGGGGCGCGGGGCCGGCGCATCCGGTGGGACGCGTCGCTGCGGGGCGGGTGGAGCGCCTGGCCGTCTTCTGCGGTGCGCCCCCGGAGGAACGCCTCGAACCGCACCGCCTGTGGCTACCCCCCGCGCCGATGAGCCGAGGTCAGGTTTCGAGGCCGGCCGTCGGGACGTCCGCGCCCCGTGCCAGGGCAGGCTCGTAGTGCCGTGCGAACAGGTTCGCCACCAGGTCCCGACGGCTGCGCACGCCCGTCTTGTCGAACACGGCCTTGAGGTGGTCCTGGACGGTGTGCGGCGACATCCCGGTGAGGCGGCTGATCTCGGCGGTCGAGTGCCCACGCAGGACGAGTTCGGTGACAGTGCGTTCCCGGGGCGTCAACCCGTAGGCGGTGACCAGGAACGAGGTGCGTTCCTCCGGGCGGGCCGGCTCGATCACCACGGCGATGACGGCCCCGCCCTGGCCCGCGGCGCGGGACTGGCCCTGGCCTCCGGGCAGCGACCACGCGTGCAGCCGCGCCGGGCCGAGGGTGCGGGTGTGGGCCCAGGACGTGAGCGATCCGCCGGCCACCGCCGCGGTGCGGACCGCGGCGGCCGCGGCGCACAGGGCGGGCGGCAGACCGGTGTGCCCGTCGCCGAGGGGTACGCGGTCACCGCCCAGCAGCTCGGCGAGCCAGGGACCGGCCGTGGGGCTCTGGTGCAGTACCTGATACCGCTCGTCGAGGAGAATCAGCCCCGGAGCGGTGGCGGGGGGGTTCTGCTGCCACGCCTGCCGGGTCACATGGAGCCGACGCAGCGCGTCCCCCAGAGGCCGCGCGAGCGTCGCCGCCGTCGCGAGATCGGTGTCGTCGAAGGCCGGGGCGTCGCGGCCACGCCCCAGGACCAGCGCGCCCCACACGCCGTGCCGGTCACGCAGAACCACACGTAACTCGTCGCGGCAGCCCAGAGGACGGATGATGTCCCGGTACCGGGGGCTGCGCGCCAGCAGGTCACCGGCCTCACGGCTGAGCAGCCCGACGGGCGACGGGCGCCGCGCCAGATCCGGCAGCAGGTTGACGTCGCCTTCGCGGTACTCGATGTCCAGCATGCGCGGCATCAGCGCATCGGGCACCCCGTTGCGGTAGTTGCCTCCGGTGTTCATCAACGTCGCCGGATCGACGGTGACACCGGCCCAGATGTCGGACGGGAGCACCGGAGCCAGGGCGGTCATCACCCCGTCGAAGAACTCCTCGACGGTCCCCGCGGCCCTCGCCGCGCGTACGGTCGCTTCCCGTGCCCGCCCGACCCGCCCCCCGGCCTCCGACATGGGCCCAGCGTAACCACCGGACGGCACCTCGAGGGCTCCCCCTGAAGGGGCCGTTCTGAACCGGCCGCCCCGCGCGGCCACCCCGACGCCGTACCTGGCGCCGCGAAGTCCGGTCAGCCGACGTGCTCGGACAGTTGTCGGCGCTGCCGGGGCGGGACATCATGAGAGCGCTCCCATGAAGAGAAGAGGCGCCATTGCTGAGCAACACCAAACGCCGGCTGGCCCCGGCCGATCTCGACGCGCTGCTCCGGGGGTCGGCGGGCATCGGGTGTCGGCTCGAAGCAGAGTTGACGGACGGCTGGTTCAACACCGCGTACCGGGTTCTGCTCGACGACGGGCGCCCCGCCGTCGTGAAGCTCGCGCCTCACGACGACGTGCCGGTGCTGCGCTACGAGCGAGGCGTCATGGCGACCGAGGCCATGGTCTACCGGCTCGCCGCGGCCGCTCCCGGCCTCGGCGTTCCCATGCCCGAACTCCTCTTCGCCGGGGACGGCTTCCTCGTCCTCTCCGTGCTGGAGGGCACCCCCTGGGACAAGTCCGCGGATCGACTGGCGCCCGCGAGCGCGTCGTTGCTGCGTCGCGAGTTGGGCCGGATCGTGGCGGCCCTGCACCGACTGGTCGCCGAGGACGGCCGTTTCGGCTACCCGGCCACCGAATCGGCGCTCTCCGCCGCCGACTGGCGCACGGCATTCACCAGCATGGTCGAGGCCATGCTGGAGGACGCCGCCCGCTGGGACTCCCCGCTGGGCGTCACTCCCGACGACGTGCGCATCCTGGTGGCGGAGGGCGGGTACGCGCTCGACGAGGTCACCGAACCCCGCCTGGTCCACTTCGACCTGTGGCCCGGCAACATCTTCGTCCGCGCGACCGACGACGGATCGGCCGCCCGCATCACGGGGATCATCGACCACGAACGGGCGTTCTGGGGAGATCCGGCCGCCGAGCTGGTCTCACTGGCGTTCGGGGGCGACACCGGCCCGGACAGCGCGCTCGTCGCGGGCTACACGGATGGCGGCGGTCGGTTCGGCTCGGGGTCCGCGTTCCGTCACCGTCTGGCGCTCTACGGGCTCTACCTCGGCCTGCTGCTCGTCGTGGAGTTCGGGCCCCGCGGCTACGACGACGCGGACCATATGGCCTTCTGTCGCGACTACCTCGCCGCGCGGGTGGCCGAACTGCGCGCCCTGGGGTGAACGGACGCGTAGCGGACCGTCGCCGGCCGGAGTCCCCACCGCGGGAACCCCCCGACGCCGCCCGGACCGGCTACGTGCCGGCGGCGGAGCTGTCGAGGCAGTCGACGAAGCGGACGAAGTCAGGCCGTTGATTGTCCTCCGTCACGGCCAACTCACCGGTCGAGTGACTGCGCAGCAGGCACATGTCGTAGCGGGCGAGGGCCGGCAGGGCTTCCTGTGGACCGTCCGTCCGGTACTCGTGGCGGCCCACGAGCTGGCAGGAGTCGTAACGGATCAGCGGCCCGCGCGGCCCCACCGTGTAGCGGTGCGCCCGCGCCTCGGCGGCGAAGTCCTTGAACGAGAGCCCGGTGTCGTCGCAGTCGCTGAAGTGGATCGTGCCGCTCGTCCAGACGCTGTCGATGACCCGCACCTGCGGATCGCGCACCTCGAACCGGATGTCCTGGGCGTGGAACCGTTGCACCGAGTCGTGGTGCAGGGCGACAGGGAAGCGGAAGAAGGTGCTGGTGGATCCGTACTCGTCGGTGCTCTGCGGACGTGTGCCCGTGATGATGTACGAGCCGCCCCGGCAGGTGATGGAGCCGCCGTAGGGGAACTCCAGGAAGTTGCCCCACTCGTACTCGACCTTCATGTCGGTGAACCAGTAGTTGAGGAACTGGTCCTGGTCGTTGGGATCGCCCTGACTGCGTTGTGAGAGACCCGAGTAGAGGAACGCTCTGCGGTAGCTGCCGCCGACCCGGCACGCTTCCCAGCGCATCTCCGAGTTGGTGTTCGTGCCGTCCAGGGCGAGGCCGTACTCCCACTCACCCATCCATTCGCACTCCGAGAACCGGTAGTCCTGGGCGTTGCCGGTGGAGTAGGAGCTGAAGAAGGAGGCGCCGGGCGTGGCCGAGCGGAACTGGATGCGCTCGAAGGAGAGGTTGGACCAGATGTTCTCGTTGCGGCAGAGATAGGAGCCGGGGCCGTCCTCCGGGCGGAAGACGAGGGTGGTCATGCGCTTGCCCGCCCCACTGAAGCGCAGGCCGTTGGCTGCCGACGGCGGCGCGACGCCGTTCAGCAGCGCGTGCGGACGGGTGATGAGGAACTCGCCCGCGGGAATCTCGATCACCGTGCGCCCGACCCCCTGGGAGACCCGGGCGGCCGCGAGCGAGTAGGCGATCTCGAACGCCGCGGTGTCGTCGGTCCGTCCGTCGCCCACGGCCCCGAGGTCGGCCACGTTCAGGACGAGTGGCATTCGGGTGGCCGAGGGGCGACCTCGTCGGGGCCCGGCGGGGACCGGCGGTGTGGTGGGACGGTCCGGTCCGACGGCGGCGGACGCGCCGTGGGCGGTCAGGGCCATCGCCGCGATCCCCGACGCTCCGCCACGCAGAAGTTGCCGACGGCTGACGCAAGACATCCATCCTGCCCGTTCTGCCATAATTGCCTTCTTTCCAACATTTCATCCCTAAAGGAAACAAATGACGGAGTTTGCTGCGGTGCTCAAGGAGCTGTCGACGGCGCAGAAACCCGCGAAAGGGGCCTCGCTGTACACCCTGTTCGTGAATCGGCCGGCCGGCCGGTTCCTGGCCGCTCTGGCCCATCGCGCGGGGGCGACACCCAATCAACTGACCGTCCTCAGCGCTCTGTTCACCCTTCCCGCCCTCGCCCTGGTGGCCCTGGTCCCGCCGGGGCCCGCAATGGCCCTCGGCGTCGGCGCGGCCTTGGTCGTGGGATTCGCGCTGGACGCGGCGGACGGTCAGCTGGCACGGAGCCAGCGCTCGGGCAGCCCGTCGGGCGAGTGGCTCGACCATGTCGTGGACTGCATCAAGATCGTCACCCTGCACCTGGTCGTGCTGGTGTCGTTCTACCGGTTCTTCACCCTGCCCAGCGCCGCCTTCCTGCTGGCACCCATGGTCTTCGAACTCGCGGCCGTGGTGATCTTCTTCGCCGGAATCCTGACGGAGAAGCTCAAGTGGCGGACGCCGGGGCAGACCCCGGCGCCCTCATCCCCGGCGCTGCGCTCCGTCCTGCTTCTGCCGGTCGACTACGGCCTGACCTGCCTCAGCTTCCTATTCCTGGGAAACCAGGACTTCTTCCTCGCGGTCTACTGCGCGCTGCTCGTGGCGCACGTCCTGTTCATGGGCGCCTTCCTGGTGAAGTGGTTCCGCGAGTTGCGCTGAGACGGTCCGCGGCGAGTCGTCGGCCGACAGCAGTTCCAGTGCGCCCCGCAGCAGGGTGCTGGAGGTGTGCCGGGTGTACGGGAAGTAGACGACCTCGACGCCGACCTGCGCGAAGCGCCTCTCGAACTCCAGCCACTTGGGGGTTCCGCGCCAGTCGTCCCCCTTGAAAATGACGTGGAAACCGACTCGCTTCCATGTCTTCAGCTTGTCCACGTCCGCTTCCACGACGGCCTCGTCGACGTAGCGCAGGCTCCGGACGATCTCCAGACGTTCGGCGAGCGGAATGACGGGAGCATGGCCCTTCAGTTTCGCGGCCAGATCGTCGGAGGTCACGCCGGCCACGAGCCGGTCGCAGTGCTGACGCGCCTCCCGCAGGATGTTGAGGTGCCCGATGTGGAACAGGTCGTAGACGCCGGGCGCGAATCCGATGCGGGTCACTGCGGGTCACCCTCCAACTGCGCCTGGACCGCCGCCCTCGGCACGGCCACACTGACCGAGTTCGACTTGGACGAGGTGTTCGTCCCGTCGGTCACCTCGATGGCGTACCGGTGGCTGGTGCCGGCGGGCACGGTGTCCGTGTAACTCATCTGGGGACGGTCCCAGGAGGTGGACGCCTTCTCCTTCTGCGCCACGAGTCTGCCGTCGCGGTAGATCCGGTACGTCAGGGATGCGTCGTCGCGGTCCCAGGAGGCGCGCCAGGTGACCGTCACCTTGCCCGGACCGGTGTCGGACACCGCCAGCACCGGGACCTTCGGTGCTCCGGTGTCGCGGTTCCCGAAACGCGTCAGGCCCTGCTGCGGTGCGTCGTTCACGCGGGTGAACTCACCGCCCGCCCACAGGACACCGGCCGACACCGCGAGGGTACGGGGGCCGACCTGTTCCCCCAGTCCGTCGTTGGTGTCGGGGAACCAGTGCAGGATGGTGCGATTGTCGACCGACTGGGCCAGCAGGTGCTGCCGGTCGCCCCGCTCGGGGAACCCTCCTGGCGTCTCGTTGCAGTTGTGCGCGTGCGAGGCGCTGTAGAGGACACCCTTGTACGGCAGGACGGCCTGGGTGGCGCCGAAGCAGGTGTCCTTCCACACCATGGTGCTGTTGGCGAGGCGGCCCGCGATCCGGCCGTCGAAGATGCCGGGGCCGTGGCCCTCCGCACCCACGTAGAAGCGGGTGCTGTCGCGTGCGATCGTCTTGACCGATGACTGGGGAGGGAACCAGCCCGGATAGGTGAGCACGGTCTTCCCGCTGGTGGGATTGAGGGCGACGAGTGAGCGCGCCCCCTGGCCGTTGACCGACTCGAAGTCTCCTCCGACGAAGAGCCTTCCGTGAGCGGTAGCGGCCGACAGCGCCCGCACGGGCAGGTCGACGTCCGCTCGGAACGGCAGCAGGGAACCCGCGGGGGCCACGGCGGCGACCCGGTTCCTGGGCTGGCCCGCGACACGGCCGAAGTCGCCGCCGAAGTAGATCGCCCGGTCCGTGGTCTCGATGGCCCGGACGGTGGCGGACACCGCCGGCTTGAACGTCTTGCGCAGTGAGCAGCCCGCGGTGTCGAAGGCGGCCAGGTTGGCCACACGGACGGATCCGACCTGACTGAACGAACCACCCACGTACAGCACGCGACCGTCCGGGGAGGCCTTCATGGCCCGTACGGTGTGGTGGTTGCCGGTGAAGGACGGGGCGCAGGGCAGCAGTTTGCCGGTCGCGGCGTCGAAGGCGGCGAAGTTGCGGCGTTTCACCTCCCCTTGGCCGGGTGCGGCTCCTGGCGGGCGGACGGTGTCGAAGGATCCTCCGACGTAGACGACACCCTTCGCGGCGGTCAGCGACCAGACGATGCCGTCCGTCTGCCAGGTGGCCAGCGGATCGGCGGTGAACGCGGGTGCGCCGTCGGCGGCCGCGGCGAGGGAGACGTCGAGCTGGGCGACGGCGCAGCACATGAGCGCTGTGACTGCGACCCTGGCGGCCGGCTTCGTGCGGCGTTTTCTCAGGTACACGGGAGTCCCCGGATGGCAGTGGTGGGAGGGCGACGACGCCGGTGGGGTGACCCTGACGGTGCGAACGCGTCTGCGTTCATGCGGCGCGATGCCGCAGCGCTCCGACCAGCTCGCCCAACCTCAGCAGCGTCCAATATCGCCACAAAGTAATACCAAAAGCACACAATCCCAAGACCATTCCCACGGCGAGTCCCGGCAAGGTGTCACCTTGGGACAGACGGGACGCCACCAGCACCGACAAAACGGCCAGCCCCACGGCGAGGGCTCCGGTGTAGCCCCGGTCCACGGTGGTGAAGCCGAGGCGCAGCCGGACGAGCACGGCCGCCGTGAGGTTCTCCACCACGATCGCCGCGCCCCAGGACGCCGCGGCGCCGAGCACGCCCCAGGCCGGCACGGCGAGGACACCCACGGTCAGCTGTACCGTGAACGCCACCGCGGTGACGGTCAGGTGCCAGCGGCTGCGGCCGGCCATGAGCAGCACGGTCTGAGCGTTGCCGACGGCGACGTTGACCGTGGAGGCGGCGCACAGCACGACGAGCGCGAGGGCGCCGTCGGTGAACTCGGGCCCGAAGACGGAAAGGACGGTCCCGGGGAAACAGGCCACGGTGCCGAACAGCGGCCACGAGAGGAGCACGGTCCAGCAGGTCGAGACGCGGTGCAGAGCCTGCGCCCCGGAGAGGTCACCGACGGCGAGGAGGCGGCTGAGCTCCGGTGCGACGGCAAGCCGTACGGCGAGCTGGACGAGGGTGCCCGCCGTGACGATGCGGCCGATGGCCGTGTACACCCCCGCCTCACCGCTGGTGGCAAGAGCGGACAGCAGGATGACACCGACCCACACCGCCCCGATGTCGAAGACGGAGGACACCGCGCGCGGGGCGGCGAACCCCCAGAAGGCCCGCCAGGGCACCGCCGGGCTTCCTGCCCGGCGGGCCGTGGGACGCCGGGCGCGGCAGCGGCGCAGGGCGAGCCAGGCGGCCACCGACCCGGCCAGCGACGGCAACAGCCAGGCGGACGCCAGCGCCGGCACACTGGGCGCACACCAGGCGACGGGCACGGCGATCAGTACGCGCAGCACCGGTTTGCCGATCTGTTCCACACCGACGAACGGCACCACCGTGCCGTATCCCCGCGCCGCGCCGAGCAGGACCATGCCCACGGTGGCGGCGGGCAGGAAGAACGCGAACAACCGGACCAGTGCGGCGGCGTCCGCTGGTGGCAGCTGGGGCAGGAGCGTCGTGGCCACCGAGGGGAACAGCACCAGAGGCACGGCGGCCGCGGTGCCGGCCATGGCCGCCGGCAGGAGGGCCGTGCGCAGCAACGCGTCCACGGAACGGCCGTCGTCGACGGCGAGGTCGCGTGGTACGAAGCGCACGAGCCCGGTGTCGGCCCCGAGCTTGCAGGCGTTGCTGACAATGGTGAACAGGGCGACGCCCGTGAAGAGGACGCCCGCCCCCTGCGCCCCGACGGCCCGTGTGATCAGACCGACGAGGAGAAACGAGAAGCCGGCGTTCGCGACGGAGCCCGCCATCCCCCACCAGCCGCCCCGCGCGGTGGCGGCAACGCCGCTGGCGGTGGCGTCGGCGCGGGGGCGGGCGGGCGCCTCGGGAGCGGTCATCGGCGGGAAATGCTCAGTGTGTCGTCCCGCACGGGGAGGTCCGTGGCGGAGAGGTCGGTGCCGGACACGGGGTTGTTCTTCGGGCGGCGCAGGACACGCAGGTACCGGCGCGGGCGCCCGGCGTCGAGCACGGCCCCGAGGATGCGTCCGCCGGAGCAGACGATCAGCTCCTGCATCTGCCGGAGCTCCTCCCTCCGGGTACGGCCGGGCCGGACGACCACGAGGACGCCGTCGGCACGCTGCGCGACGGACAGCGTGTCGGCCTGTGCGAGGAAGGGACCGGCGACGACGACGGTCGAGGCGTCGGCATCGGCGGACTCCGTCCGGTCGGACAGGCCGGTGCCGCCGTTCGAGGAGAAGGCGAAGCGGCCGGCGACGTCGGCCTCGACGAAGGCGCTTCCGGTCGGAGGGAACGCCGTTCCCGGGTTGGGAACTTCGATCGGGATCAAGGGCAGCCGAGTCCCGAGCCTGGTGGTGTGCGCGGTGGCGTCGACCAGGAGCACGTCGCTGCCGTTGTCGGCGAGGGCGGCCCCCAGGTTGGCGGCGACCTCCTCGGCGTCGCCGACGCGCCGGGGGGCCACCACGACCACCTGGCCGAGGCCGCCGGATGTGCCGACCTGCCGCAACCGGAATGCCAGGGCCCGGTAGGCCTCCGTGCGGGGGCTGGGGGTACGGCCGACCGTCAGCAGGGCGCCGTCTCCGCCGTCGTCGGCGGGCAGGACGCCGACCACCGGAGCGCGCAGCGCGCTCTGCACCTCGCCGACCGAGCCGACCCGGGTGTCCAGGGCGGAGCGCACCCAGGCCAGCACGATGCCCAGGAGAAGTCCGCATCCCAGCCCGAGGGCGAGCAGGGTCCGCGGCCCGGGGCCCACCGGCAGGGCGGGCGCCGTGGCCCTGCGGACCACGTCACCGCCGTCGGTGTCGCGCGCCTTGATGTCCAGGACGCGCTTCTGGAGGTTGTAGAGCTGGTTCTGCGCGGCCGACTTGGCTGTCTCGACGCCCTGGGACAGCCGCTGGTTCAGCACGGCGATCTGCTGTTGCAGGGCGCGGGTCGTCCGCGCCGCTGTGGCCTCGTTGCGGCTTTCGCGGTCGGCGAGATAGGCGTCGGCGAAGGCGTTGGCGCCCCGCGCCGCGCGCTGGGGGGCGCCGGCGGTGAACTCGAAGCGCAGGATCTGCGACTTCAGGGGGTTGGTGACCCGCAACCGGGTTCCGAGCCTGCCGGCCTGGCTGTCGGGCCGGCCGAGGAGGCGCGCCGCGCGCACGGCGACGGTGGCGCTGGCGGCGATCCGCTGCTCCGTGCTCATGCTGACCTGGTTGTCGGCCGAGACGCCGACCGCGCCGAAGGGGTCGGTGGTGGAGCGCACCAGGACTTCGCTGGTGGCGGTGTAGGTGTGGGCGCGTTGGTGGGAGAACGCCAGTCCTCCGAGAGCACCCAGGAGGATCCCCAGCACGATGAGGACAGGGTGGCGCAGGACTCGGCGCAGTTGGTCACGGAGCTGGTCCGGTTCGTCGTACCGGTCGTCGAATGGGATGGGGCCGGTCACCGGTGCCCTCCTGTTCCGGAGATGGATGCGTGACGGATGGGTGCGATCGGCACCGCCGATGAGGGGAGCCGGCCGGTGCGGGTGCTGATCAGTAGCGGGACGGTCACCAGCAGGGTCAGCGGGCCCGCGATGCCGAGCAGGCTGCCGCGCAGGAAGACCATCTGGTAGAAAGCGAAGGCCGGCACCAGCAGCGCGGCGAGGCTCCCCGCCCGGCCGCGCAACTGGTGCCGTACGTCGTCCACACGCCGGCTCGCCGAGCCGAGCAGACAGAAGACGCCGACCACCCCGAAGGGGCCGGCCCAGAGGTAGCTTTCGATCCACAGTGGTGCGGAGAGGTTGAGGAACTCGTAACCCGCGTACCGGGCCAGTCTGATGCCCGTGTCCTCGGGCTTCTCCGGCCACATCGAGCGCGGCACCATGAACAGCGGTGGGCCGAGGGCGTCTTGCGGGGAGAACCCGTTGTCCTGTGCGAAGTCGATGCCTGTCTGCACCTGTTGGAAGGCGTCGTAGTCGCCGTTGGTCGTGAACTGGTCGGCGAGAGAGGTGACGGCCACCTCCTCCCGGTCGCTGTAGCGGAAGTAGTCGCTGTAGGGGAAGACGACCAGGAGCGCCGCGACGAGTGCGGCCGCCGTCATCCGGAAGGGGCGGGGCCGGCTCAGCCTCGGCAGGGTGAACAGCACGGTCAGTACGACCGTGCCGACCCAGAACCGCGGCTTGCTGACAGGGTTGTTGACGACCGCGTTCAGCACGAGGAGAACGGGGAGCAGCAGTCGGCGCAGGACGCGGAGCCAGCGGTCGCCCCGTGTCAGACGCGGAACGTGCAGCAGTCCCAGCAGCGCCCAGAACGCGGGGACGGACAGCGACCAGCTGAGCAGGACCTGGAGGAAGGCGCCCTCCCCGTCGCCGATGGCGCCGGCCTCCGTGATCGCCTGACGGCTGGTGAAGTAGGCGGTGAGTCGTCCGGGCTGACGTGAGATCAGCAGCGCTGCGAAGGCGAGGGCCAGACCGCTCAGCGCCAGCAGCCGCCAGGGCGCGAGACGGCGGGAGAGCAGCCGTTCCAGGAATCCTGGCGGGGCGCTGGCCGGGCGGGCCTGCTGTCGGCGGGCGGCCAGAGCCGTTCCGGCGCTGTAGGCGACGAGGCCCAGCTCGACGACGGCGACCGCCTTGAAGGCGGTCAGCTCGCCGGTCCGGTAGGGCCATGGGTATGTGTCGGAGACGAGCATCGCCAGGGGTGCCAGGCCGAGCCAGATGTAGGCGAAGACCCAGAATCCGAAGCCGACCAGCCGCACCGTGGGCGCGGTGAGCACTCGGCTGAGCGCACCACCGGTGTGGGCCACCACGACAGCCTGTAGAACGACCGCGGGCGACATCCGCATGCCGCCCGACTGGAGGATCAGTCCTGGCAGCAGGAGAGTCAGGGCCACGACCCACAGGGAGACCGCGGCCACGCTACGGGCGCGAGCGCCTCGCATCCCGGCCTCTCCGTCGTGTGATTTTTCAGCCTGGAACGTCACCGAAGCATATATAGCGCCCCGAATCACAAAATTACTCTAACCACGCACAAGGCATCCAAATCGATGTATTAGTCCGCAAACATGGTCATCGAGTGATCCTGATGGTCGTGAGCGTGCCTTCTATCTCAAATACTGACAAATCTGCATAGCTTATCGCGCAGGTCTCCGCGGGCCCGGTGCTGGATCGGCCGTGACAGAGGGCGGTGGACCTGACCACGCATCAGACCTCCCACCCATTAAGGGGTTGCGCATGAGCAAGCAGACCGATGTCGTCGTCGCCGGAGGCGGGGGATTCATCGGCGGTCACCTCGTCGGCGAACTTCTCGCCCAGGGGATGACCGTCCGCTGCATCGACATCAAGCCTCCGCACGAGTGGTACCAGGTCCACCAGCACGCCGAGAACGTGGTCGCCGACCTGTCGCTCCTGGACAGTGCGCGAGCGGGCGTCCGCGGCGCCCGGCAGGTGTACATGCTCGCCGCCGACATGGGCGGCATGGGATTCATCGAGAACAACAAGGCCGCCTGCATGATGTCGGTCCTGACCAGCACCCACATGCTGCGGGCGGCACACGAGGCCGGCGTGGAGCGCTACTTCTACTCCTCCTCCGCCTGCGTGTACGCCGCGGACAAGCAGACCGACCCGGACGTCACCGCCCTCAAGGAGGAGGACGCCTACCCGGCACAGCCGGAGGACGGCTACGGATGGGAGAAGCTGTTCTCCGAGCGCATGTGCCGGCACTACGCCGAGGACTACGGGTTCGTCACCCGCGTCGCCCGCTACCACAACGTCTACGGCCCGCACGGCACCTGGACCGGCGGCCGGGAGAAGGCCCCCGCCGCGGTGTGCCGGAAGGTGGCCGAGGCCGTCGTCTCCGGTGACCACCGGATCGAGATCTGGGGCGACGGGCTACAGAGCCGCTCCTTCATGTACATCGACGACTGCCTGCACGGCACTCAGATGATCATGCGCGCGGAGAGTGGCGTACCCGTCAACCTCGGCTCGTCGGAACTGGTGACCATCAACCAGCTCGTCGACATCGTCGAGCGGATCGCCGGCATCCGCTGCGAGCGCAGCTACCGGCTCGACGCCCCCCAGGGCGTACGCGGCCGCAACTCCGACAACACCCTGATCCGTGAGATCTACGGCTGGGAACCGTCGATCCCCCTGCTCGACGGCCTGGAGAAGACCTACGCCTGGGTCTACGACCAGGTCAAGCGCGCCCACCAGTGAGTCGGAGCAGAGAAACCGGACGCGGAGAGCCCATGAGGATCCTCGTGCACGACTACAGCGGTCACCCGTTCCAGGCGCAACTGAGCCGGGAACTGGCACGCCGCGGCCACGACGTGGTCCATTCGACCTGCACCGCCTACGTGTCCGGCAAGGGCAACCTCGCCGGGGACGCTCCGGGCCTGCGTTTCGTCACCATCGGGGACAGCACCGTGCTCAGGAAGGAGGACTACTTCCGACGGCTCCGCCAGGAAACCCTGCTCGGCCTCGAACTGGCCCGGCAGGTGCGCCGGGAGAAGCCCGACGTGGCGATGCTGTCCAACCTTCCCGTCCCGATGCTGGTCGCGGCGGTGGCCGTGCTGAAACGGCTGCGCATTCCCTGGGTCCTGTGGCACCAGGACGTCACCGCCGTCGCACTGAGGAGTTTCGCGGGCGTCGCGAAGTCGATGGGTGTCGCCGCCAGGGTCTTCGGAGCCGGCGAGAAGTGGTCGGCACGCAGGGCCGCGGCCATCGTGGTGATCGCTCCCTCCTTCCTGGGCGTCCACCAGCGGTGGGGCACCGCCGGCAAGGCCACCGTCATTCCCAACTGGGCACCGCTCGACGAGATCGTCCCGCGGGCCCGGGACAACGCCTGGTCGGCCGAACAGGAGCTGAACGGGGTGCGGACGGTGCTGTACTCCGGCACGCTGGGCCTGAAGCACAACCCGGAGCTGCTGGTGGACTTGGCGGCGCGGCTGCGGGACCGGGGCACGCCGGTCCGTCTCGTCGTCGTGAACGAGGGCCCTGCCGTGCCCGTCCTCAGAAGGTCCGCGGCCTCCCGCGGAATCGACCTGACCCTGCTGCCCTTCCAGCCCTATGAGCGACTGCCCGAAGTACTGGGTTCGGGCGACCTTCTCGTCGTCGTCCTGGCGGCGGACGCCGGTGAGTTCTCGGTCCCGTCCAAGACGCTGTCGTATCTGTGCGCCGGGCGTCCGGTGCTCGGCCTGATGCCCGCCGACAACCTGGCCGCGCACCTGCTCCGACAGGCGGGGTCCGCGGTCTTCCCCCCGGCGGAGTCCGCACTCGACGAGGCTTCTGCCTGGGCTCAGGAGGTTCTGTCCGACCCGGCACGCGCCGAGACGCTGGGCAAGGAGAGCCGGGCCCTCGCCGAGCGGGAGTTCGCCCTGGAGGACTGTGCCTCCCGTTTCGAGGCCATTCTCCGTACGGTGAGCCGCACTTCGGCACGCTGACCGACGTCCGGACTCCGGCCGTCTCGGATCCACCGCGCCCGCGGCGGGCCCGAGACGGCCGGAGCATCCGGATCATCCGCGTCCCGGCCGCCCCCGGTAGACGTCCTCGAGGCGGTCCACGACCGCCCTGATGGAGAAGGCCTCCTCGATCGCACGGTGACCGGCCTCGGCCAGGGAGCGGCGTAGCGTCTCGTCGGCCAGGAGGAGGCACACCGCGTCGGCCAGGGTCTCCGGGCTGCCGTCGGTGACCAGTGCCGCTCCCCTGCGCGTCAGTTCGGCCGCGACGCCGCTGCTGTCCGTGCACACCACCGGCGTGCCTTCGGCCAGTGCTTCCAGCACGGTCATCGGAAACGGCTCGTCCACACTCGGAAGGACGTACACGGCGGCCCTTCGGTAGGCCTCCAGCGCCGCGCCGTGCTCCAGCGCACCGCCGTAGGAGACCACGTCGGTCAGTCCGCGGTCCGCGATCAGCCGGTGCACGACCGGGAGGGACCCCTCGTCCGCACCGAACAGGGTGAAGCGTGCCTCGGGCATCTCCTTGTGGACCAGGGCGGCCATCTCGACGAACGCCTCGGGGCGTTTGCGCGGATGGAGCCGAGCCAGGAAGATCACCTCTTGGTCGCCGCGCGGCAGGGTGCTCGCCTCGCCGCCTGCCGGACGGAGACCGTTGGGCAGGGTCACCAGCGGTGGCGCGCCAGGACCCAGTACGTCGGTCAGGGCACGGCGCTCCCGCTCGGTGAGCACCAGACAGCAGCGTGACCGGCGCAGCAGGGGCACATAGAGACGGTCGAAGACACGCGCGACGGGGCCGGTGCGGGGCTCGACCATGCCGTGCGTCTGGGTCACGAAGGCGGTGCGCCGCAGGCAGGCGACAGCGAGCGCGGACAACGAGACGAGGTCGCGTCCCACGTGCAGGTGTACGCGGTCGGCGCTTCCCATGGCCCGCCACAGGTCCCGCAGCAGCAGTGGGTGCATGAGTCCCAGGCAGCCCCGGCCCGGGACGAGACGCCGAGCCGGACGGGAGAGGAGACGGACGGCGCCGATGCGCCGCGCGGCGGGGCGTCCGCCCCGCCACAGCGACACCAGCGTCACCTCGTGACCGCGGGCGGCGAACTCCCCGAGTTGGGCCAGAGCCACGCTCGTCGGCCCGCCGAAGGCGCCGTCGTCGCTGACGAGAGTGACCACATGGACCAGTCTCATGCCGTGGCTCCCTTCGTTGACACGTCAGCTCGCGCGGGCGCGTCCGGTCCGGGCACGCCTCCCGCGGTCAGGACCTCGCCCGGCGCGAGGTCCCGGTGGGCGACGGCGCCGGCGCCCACCACCGCGCCGCCTCCGACGGTGACGCCACGCAGTACGACGGCACGCGCCGCGATCCAGCTGCCCGGCTCCAGCCGGATGGGACCGTTGTCGAATTCGAAGGTGGCGGAACGACGACGGTGGCTGCCCGTGCACAACAGCGCGCCCTGGGAGACGCAGCAGTCGTTGCCGATCGTGACGGGTTCGAGGTTGAGGATCCAGGCGTCCTCACCGATCCACACGTCGTCACCGATGTCCAGCTTCCAGGGCCAGTGGACCCGCACTCCGCGCCTGATGAGCACGCGCT
Source organism: Streptomyces sp. NPDC033216 (assembly GCF_055577115.1). NCBI lineage: Bacteria > Bacillati > Actinomycetota > Actinomycetes > Kitasatosporales > Streptomycetaceae > Streptomyces > Streptomyces sp. NPDC033216. The sequence goes on from NZ_JBVIQK010000009.1 coordinate 55,239, forward strand.
GTCCGACCCGTGCCCCGAAGGCGCGCAGCAGTGCCGGCCGCCAACGGGCGGGGAACCACCACGCGGCGAAAAGGAGGTGCAGAACGGCGAACCAGGCGGCCTGGACCGGCAGGGGGCGGCCCTTGTCGTATCCGGCGCCGGTGAAGCCCCGCAGGGAGCGCACGCCGACGGGTCGGTGCGTCGTGGTGCCGTGGGTGTCCCCCGGGTACGCGGCAGATGCGCTCCGTACGGCCGGGGTACGCGCGGCTGAGGTCTGTGCCATGGCGGATGTCCCTTCCAAGGGCCGAAGACGTCTCCGTCCGCGATCCTTCACGTCCCCGGGGACGGATCATCCGCGATCACCGCGTGTTGGTGGCAGACCAGCCCGGATGGAGGATGCGGCCCGGCTGCGGACCCGCACCCGCCCTCAGTAGGCGCCTTGGCCGTCCAGGACCACCCGCACCGTGCGGGCCATGAGGTTCATGTCACCGGCCAGCGACCAGTTGTCGACGTAGCGCAGATCCAGTGCGACCGTCTCGCGCCAGGACAGGTCCGACCGCCCACTCACCTGCCACAGTCCCGTCAGGCCCGGCTTGATGCTGAGCCGGCGCATCTCGATGCTGTTGTATTTGGCCACCTCCTCGGGGAGCGGGGGGCGCGGACCGACCAAGGACATGTGACCGAAGAGGATGTTGAACAACTGGGGCAGTTCGTCCAGGGAGTAGCGGCGCAGGACGCGCCCCACAGGAGTGACCCTGGGGTCCCGACGCATCTTGAACATGTGCCCGTCGTTCTCGTTCTGCGCCTCCAGCCCGCTCTTCATCCGGTCGGCGTCGACCACCATGGTGCGGAACTTCCACATGGGAAACGTAGCCATGTCGCGGCCCACCCGTGTCTGGCGGTACAGGATCGGCCCGGGCGAGCCGAGTTGGACGGCAAGGGCCACCAGGAACAGCAGCGGTGAGAGCAGGGCGATCAGCGCCAGGGCACTCGCTCGGTCAACGAGGGCCTTCAGCAAGGTGTGCATGCCGCGCTGCAACGGCGGCGCGATGTGCAGCAGGGTGAGACCGGCCGCCGACGTCGGCCGCACGCGCCGCCGTGCCACGTCGACGATCCCGGGAAGGACCACGAGGGAGCGGCCCTGGTCGTGCAACATCCACGACAGTCTGCGCACCCGGTCACCGGAGACATGGGGACCGGGCGCCACGAAGACCATGTCGGCGGCGAGTTCGTCGGCCGCCCTTAGCACCGCCGCGGCGTCCTCCTCCGGCGTCTCGGGTGCCTCGCAGGGCAGCCGCGCGCACACCGGCACTCCGGAACGGACCTCGCCGTCACCCACCGGACAGGCGCCGACGATGACGTACTCGTGGTCGGTGCGCTGGGCGAGTTGCTCGACGACGGCGTCGACCGTCGGGGCCGCACCGACGACGATGACGTGGCGCAGGGCACGGGCGGCCCGGCGGGCGGCGAGCACGTGCCGGTGAATGAGTTTCTGACAGACGCCCGTCAGGACCAGGGCGGGGATCAATGCCGTGAACGCTTCGGCAGGCACGCTGTCCAGTCCGCAGACCACACGCAGCGTGGCCAGGGCGCCGACAAGGACCAGCCAGTCCCTCACCACGGCCCTCAGGCCGCCTCCGTCACCCCAGGCCAAGGGCGTGTGGCGCCCGCTCATCACCCCGATGAGCGGCCAGAGCAGGGCGGCGGCGGCCGCCAGGCGCAGGGGGTGGGGTTCGTGAACCTCGACGAAAGCCGCCGCGACCGGAAGTGCCGCAGCGAGGAGGTCCACACTCACCGAGAAGGGGGCGTACCAGTGCGCGCCACTCTCCTGACGGTGGATCGGGCGATGCGCCACGGGCATCGGCGCCTGTCGGGACATCGCGATTCTGAACCGCCGCATGGTCCTCTCCCTCGAGCCCCCGTCGCAGATCGCGGGGCCGGCCGCCGAACGTCGGCGGCCGGCCGTCGCACCCCCACTAATACGCTCCTTATATCACCATATAGATATCAAAAGTTGCCTTTCCCACCTCGCGCTCTGCCGCTGTTCGAGCACGGCGACGGGCGAGGCGCGCGATCACAGCGAAGGGCGGCACACGGGCCGACCGCACGACCACCGCCGGGACTCCGGCGCTCCGGGGAACAGGAGCGACGGGGGTGTCCACACGGGAGTGGTTCCGCGGGCCGAGCCCGCGGCCGCACGGGGCGTGCGGACGACTGCCGTCGAGGTGGGTGCGGACGGGGCGCGGCCGGCGGAGTTGATGCGCCTGGTGGCGGCGTGGCGGGGCTGCGGTCGCCGGCGACCCGGACCGTGCGGGTGAGCCGACTCGACACCCGGCTCTCGCCACGCGGTGCGCCGACCTGTCCGGCCGGGCCGAGGGCCGCCCACGACATCTCGGCGCCGGAGCCGAGGACCGCCCGCAACACGTCGACGCCGGAGCCGAGGCCCTCGTTGCGCCAGTGGCCCGGGAGCGTCGGGCCGGCCGGCGGTGGTCGCCGGGCGGGCACTGTCTCCGGCATAGCGTTCACTCCCATCTGTTGCAACGAGCAACAGGCGATTCCATTGCATTACCCTCATGCCATCGCAACGACTTCTGCGGTCTGACCTGCATATACAGTGACGCCTCGCAATAAATGCGTTGCGCGATCCCTGAATGCAACGTAGCGTTTTCTTTATCCGAAACAGCGGACGGACGGAATGCCTCACCCGTCGAGAGAGGTGCACGTTCGCGCAGCGAGCGGCCAGGGGGGTCGGATCATGGAGACAGCTCGGATCATGGAGACAGCACAGAGACGGCAGCAGGCGGCTCCGGGGGCCTTCACCGCTTTCGCCCGCTTCGTGCTCTTCGGCGGCGCGGTGGGCCTCACCTCCGGCTTCGCCGTGGCAGCGCTCGCCTCCTGGATTCCCTGGGCCCTGGCCAACGCCGTGATCACCGTGGCCTCCACGCTCCTCGCCACCGAGTTGCACGCCCGCCGCACCTTCGGCGCGGGCGGGCCCGCGAGCCGGCGCCAGCACGCGCAGTCGGCCGGGTCGGCCGTGGCCGCGTACACGGTGACCTGTGCGGCGATGCTGGTCCTGCAACAAGTGGTGGCAGCGCCCAGCGCCGTGCTCGAGCAGGTCGTCTACCTTTCCGCCTCCGCGCTGGCCGGCACCGCCCGCTTCGCCGTACTGCGCCTCGTCGTCTTCACACGCCACCGCACACAAGGCCCGTCCACCTCCCCCGCCGCCCCTCCCGTGCCCGCGGGCACCTCCCGCCCCACGCAGTTTCCGCGTGGCCGGCGCCACGCCGGGGGCCGCGCGCCCCGCGGTCACGACCCGGCCACGTCGGCCGCGGCCGAGTCCGCCCGGTGCCGTCGGGCCGCCGCATCACCGGCCGTTCGGCGCTCCTGGTGCCATGCGGGTGCCGTCGGCGTGGGTGCCTTGTAGCCTTGACCGAGGGGGTCGAGGAGGTGCGGTATGGCACACGCCCACGGTCTCCGCCAGGGACATCCCCCGGACTTCCGCGGCGCGGGCGACCGGGGTCAACGAGGCGGAGATCCGGGCCTCGCTCGCCATGATGGGCTCGCTGGACGCCGCGTCGTGGTCGAGGCCGACCGCGTGCACCGGGTGGACCGTCCGGGACATGTTCGCCCACGAGGTCGGCCAGTTCGAGGAACTGGGCAAGCCCTGGCTGATGATCGCGCGGGTGCGACGGGCTCGTCGCACGCATCCCGAGTTGGGCGCGCTCGACGGCCACAACGAAAGCCAGATCGAAGACCGTGGCCAAGCCACAGGAGAGCGACTGGTCTCGGAATTCGCTCGCATCGCCCCCAAGGGAATGCGCTCATTGGCCCGTATGCCGGCACCGGTACGGCGTCGGATCCGCACGAGCATGGTCTTCCCGGAGGCGAAGGCGCTGCCCGAGGACTCCATGGACTACCTGAACAGCGTTCTCATCGCCCGGGACACCTGGATGCACCGCATCGACATCAGTGATGCCACCGGTACCGAGTTGGCCCTGGACGCGCACGACAGGGAGATCATGAGCCAGGTGCTGCTGGATCTGGCACTCGGCTGGACCGGCCCGTCCTGTCTGCTGGAGCTCTCGGGTCCGGCCGGTGGCCGCTACCGGCTCGGCAGCGGTCCCCCCGTGGTCACGCTGCGGGCCGATGCCCTGGCGTTCGCCCGCCACCTCTCCGGCCGACCGCCGCTGGGCGAGTTGACGTTCGAGGGCGACGGAGAGGCCGCGGCGGCTCTCACCGCGGCCCGGGTCGCCTTCTGAGCATCGATGGTGGACTGTCGGGTCCCCGAGGGACGGAGGCCGGCGCTCCCTGCCCAGGATCAGTGGTGATGAAGACGTCTGCCGGCGGCCTACTCCCCCGCGGCAACAGATCTCCCCGACTCTCTCATTCCGGCGGACGGCCCGTCACCGGCCGCGGCACGGACAGAACCCGCTGACATTTCGGCGAGCGAGCACAGAACGCCGCCATGTCCACCGTCGTCCCGGCACCACCGCCCCCGCCACCGCAACTGACGCCGGCTCCCCGTCCACGGCAGGCCGTTCGACCGACGGTTCGGCCACCACGGCTGGGCCTCACCAGCCGCCGGAACGGGGGTCGCGCGTCGCCGAGCGCCGCCTGCACCCTTCGCGGCCCTTCCCGCAATCGTGCGGTCCCCTGCCGAACCCTCGTCTCCGGGGTCTCCGGTGACCGAGCACCGGCGCCGACAGCCCGGCGCATCCCGCCTCGGTCGGCCCGGAGAAGTGCTCGATCGTCCTGAGCGATCACTCTTTCCACCCCTGGCCCCCGCATACGGCACGAATGCCCCCAGAACGATGTTCGCTCCTGATCGATCTTCTTCGCTTTTGGTTCATCTCTGGCGACTGTGTGCGCCGGACGACTATTCCTTTCCCAGCGTCTTCCGGCCAGGTCTCGCCGGGACATGTCTGGCGCTTGCCCTGAGAAGAGGAGCCCGTATCCGATGCGGACCAAGCCCCATGCTCTGCTCGTGATGAGCAGGTCGAGCTTCGAGGCGCACTTCGATCAGTCTCGGCTCCGGCGCCTCACCGAACTGGTGTCGTTGGACGACCCTTGTTGGACGGATGAGCTGGACACGCCGCGGGCGCGCGCTCGGCTGGAACATGCCGACGTGCTGATCACGTCGTGGGGGGCGCCGGCGCTGACGCGGCCACGTCTTGCGGCCGCGCCCCGGTTGAAGGCGGTGCTGCACTGTGCCGGCAGCGTACGCGGACTGGTGAACCAAGAGGTCTGGAGCCGTGGTATCAGGGTGACGAGCGCTGCGGACGCCAATGCCGTGCCGGTGGCGGAGTACACCCTGGCGGCGATCATCTTCGCCGGCAAGAAGGCCCCGTTCCTGGCCGCCGACGAACGGCAGGCGTACAGCGGCTGGGGTTCGGTCACCGGCTACGGCGACCTGTCCAACTTCGAACGCACCGTGGGCCTCGTCGGGTTCTCGCGCGTCGGCCGGCGGGTGGCCGAACTGCTGCGCGTGCTCAGTGGCACCACGGTCCTGGTCGCTGACCCATACGCGGATCCGGACGAGGTGGCACGCGCCGGCGCCCGGCTGGTGGACCTCGACGACCTGCTGCCCCGGGTGCACGTCCTGTCCGTGCACGCACCGGAAATCGCCGAGACCCGGCACCTCGTAGGTGCCGCCCAGCTGCGCCGGCTTCCCGACTTCGCGACGGTCATCAACACCGCCCGCGGCAGTCTCGTCGATTCCCGGGCCCTGGCCTCGGAGTGCGCCTCCGGGCGGCTGTTCGCGATCCTCGACGTCACGGACCCCGAGCCGCTGCCCGACGATTCACCCCTGCGGCGGGTGGCCCACGTGATGATCACCCCCCACATCGCGGGATCACTGGGCACGGAGCTCGGCAGGCTCACCGATCACGTGCTCGACGAGCTGTCCCGCTGGACTTCCCGACGGCCCCTGTTGGCGGAGATCACCGAGGAGACCTGGGCGATCGGCCTCAGCGCCTGACCCGCCGCCACCGCAGCGAGCCGTCCCCATCACACCGAAACGCTCGAAGGAGAGCCCCCGAGATGAAGTCGAAGAGGAACCTCACCACCATGGCGCCCCTGGTGGTGGCCGCGAGCCTGGTCGCCGGCGGCTGCGACGCCGGCGGCTCGAGCACCGCGTCCGACGGCCGGACCGTCGTCAAGGTCAGTCTGTGGAACTACAAGACCACGCCGGAGTGGAAGGCGCTGATCGACGGATTCGAGGCCGAACACCCCGACATCGACGTTCAGCCGGTCGACATCCTCGCCGAGGACTACCCCGAGAAGGTCACCACCATGCTGGCCGGTGGTGACACCACCGACGTCCTGACCATGAAGAACGTCACCGACTACGCCCGCTACGCCACCCGGGGTCAGTTGATGCCCCTCACCGACGAGGTGAAGAAGCTGCCCCAGCGGTCCTACTCCGGGCTCGAGGACTTCAACCTGAAGGGCGAGTACTACGCGATTCCGTACCGGCAGGACTTCTGGGTCCTGTACTACGACAAGGCACTGGTCGACGGTGCCGACCTCACCGGCCTGACCTGGACCCGGTTCGCGGACCTGGCCAGGAGGACCACCAAGGGCTCCGGCTCCTCCAAGGTGTACGGCACGTACCTGCACACCTGGCGTTCCGTGATACAGGCGACCGCCGCGGCGCAGACCGGCGGAGACCTGCTCGGCGGCGACTACGGCTTCATGAAGGACCAGTACACGATGGCCCTCGACCTCCAGAAGGCCAAGGCCACCATGCCGTTCTCCACGGCCTCCAGCCAGAACATCACCTACGACTCGCAGTTCACCACCGGCAAGGCCGCCATGGTGCCGATGGGCACCTGGTGGGCGGCGGCCCTCCTGGCGGAGAAGGCCCAGGGCAAGAACCCGGTCGACTGGGGAATGGCACCGATACCGCAGATCACGGCTGACGGCGAGACGACCACCTTCGGCTCGCCCACCGCGTTCGCGGTCAACAAGAAGGCCCGTGACGCGGAAGCCGCGCGGAAGTTCGTCACGTGGGCCTCCGGCGCGGAAGGCGCCGCCGCCGTCGCGAAGGTCGGAGTCGTTCCCGCCTACACCGACGACAAGGTCATGGACACCTTCTTCGGGGTCACCGGCATGCCCGGCGACAAGATCTCCCGGAAGGCCATGGAGCCGTCCGAGGTACGGCTCGAGATGCCGGTCAGCGACAAGTCGTCCGACATCGACCAGATCCTCACCGAGGAGCACGAACTGGTGATGAGCGGCGAGAAGTCCGCCGACGAGGGCATCAAGGAGATGAACGACCGGGTGAGGAACGAAGTCCGGTGACCACGGTCTCCCCACCGGCCCGACCCGCTTCCGCGGCACACGCTGCCGCGGCCGGACGCCGCCGCCGACGCGCCACGCTGATCGGGTGGACCTTCGTCCTCCCCAACTTCCTGGGATTCGCCGCCCTCACCCTCGTGCCCGTCGTCGGCGCACTGGCCATCTCGTTCACCCACTGGGACTCCTACAGCGCACCCGAGTGGGCCGGCCTCGACAACTTCCGCCGGATGTGGAACGACGACAACTTCTGGACCGCGGTCCGGAACACCTGCTATTACGCGTTCGGGCACATCCCGCTCACGCTGGTGGTGTCGCTGGGTCTCGCCGTCCTGCTCAACCAGAAGCTGCGCGGCGTCAAGGTGCTGCGGACCGCCTTCTTCTTCCCCTACGTCACCTCCCTCGTGGCCGTCGCAGTGGTGTGGAACATGCTGCTGAGCCCCGAGGTGGGACCCGTCAACCAGTTCCTGCGGTCCCTCGGCATCGACAACCCGCCGGGCTGGACCACCTCCCCGGACTGGGCCATGCCCGCCCTCATCATCGCCAGCGTGTGGCGGGACATGGGCTACTACATGATCCTCTTCCTCGCCGGTCTCCAGACCGTTCCCGCCGAACTCCACGAAGCGGCACGCGTGGACGGCGCCGGCGCATGGAAGCGGTTCCGGCACGTCACCCTGCCGTGCCTGCGCCCCACGACCTTCTTCGTGACCGTCATGCTCACCATCTCCAGCTTCAAGGTGTTCGACCTGGTGCAGGTCATGACCGAGGGAGGCCCCGGCCGCTCCACCCTGGTCCTCTCCCAGCTGATCTTCCGGGAGGGCATCACCCAGGGGCGCTTCGGTTACTCCTCCGCGGTCTCCCTCGCGCTGTTCGTGATCTGCCTGGTGATCACGGTCGTCCAGTTCTACTTCCAGCGAAGGAGCGAACGATGAGCACCACCGTGCTGCGGAAGGACAGCACCCGGGTCTCCGAGCCGTCTCCCACTCCCGTTACGGGGGCGCCGGTACACCGGCACCCCGCGCTGCGGGCGGCCGGCGGCGCGCTCCTCTACGCGGCTCTGACCGCGGTGGCGCTGGGAGTCCTGCTGCCGTTCGTCTGGATGCTGGTCTCGTCGGTCAAGGCGGACCGGGACGTCTTCACCGTGCCCGTCGAGTGGATCCCGCGAGACTTCCACTGGGACAACTTCAGCCGCATCTGGACGGACATCCCGCTGGCCGCCTACCTCGGCAACTCCCTCTTCCTGAGCGTCGTGATCACCTTCCTCCAGGTGCTCACCGGAAGCTTCGCCGCCTACGGCTTCGCGAAGATGCGCTTTCCGGGCCGGGACCTGCTCTTCACCGGCTACATCGCCACCATCGCCGTGCCCTGGCAGGCCTACATGGTTCCGCAGTACATCATCATGCAGAAGCTCGATCTGGTGAACACCCACTTCTCCCTGATCCTGCTCCAGGCGTTCGGCGCGTTCGGCGTCTTCCTGATGCGGCAGTTCTACCTGACCATTCCCGACGAGATCAGCGAGGCCGCCCGCCTGGACGGGCTCACCGAGTACGGCATCTGGGCACGCATCATCCTGCCGCTCTCCAAGCCGGCCCTCGCCAGCCTCGCCCTGCTGACCTTCGTCCAGACCTGGAACGACTACATGGGGCCGTTCATCTACCTGACGGACAACAGCCTGTGGACCGTGCAGTTGGGCCTGCGCTCCTTCATCGGCCAGTACGACGCCCAGTACGCGATGATCATGACCGGCTCGGTTCTGTCCGTGCTGCCGATCCTCGTGGTCTTCCTCCTCGGCCAGCGCTACTTCGTGCGCGGTATCGCCACCACCGGCGTCAAGGGATGACGGAAGGAGGGGCCATGACCGGCAGACACACCACCGCACCCGACGCAGGCCCACGACTGCGCCTCAACGTCGCCCACGGTTCCTGGGAACTCGTCTGGGCCCACGTCCACCGCGTCCTGGTCATCAACCTCGGAGTGGTGACGGCCAACCTGCCACTGCTGGCCGCCCTGCGGGTGTGCCATCAGCCCTGGGAGCATCCGCTGTTCTTCGGCCCGCTCCTGCTCCTGACAGGCCCCTCCGTGGCCGCGGCCTTCGCCTACCTCGAGCAGGCGGACGCGGACGGCGAGGCATCCGTCCGAGCGTTCGCACAGGCCTACGCGCGAGTGTTCCGCACGGCACTGCGCGTCTCCGGTGCGGCGCTCCTGCTGCTGACCGCGGCTGTGGTCGACGCCATCGCACTGCGTACGACCCCGGCAGGGCCGGCGCTCCTGCCCATGGCCGCGACCACGGCGGTACTGGCCGCCCTGTCCGGCATCGTCGCCCTGGCCCACCCGGACGCCACCCGGCGCGCCGGCCTCAAGGCCCTCATCCTGGCGCCGTACGCGGTTCTCCGGCACTGGCCGCTCGCCCTGGTGAACCTCGGCCTGGTGACCTCCGGGCTCCTCCTCATCAACCAGGCACCACTGATGGGGCTGGCCGTGCTGCCTGGTTGCGTGCTCTTCGTGGTCTGGCACAACTGCCGCTTCGCACCGGTCCTCGCCGCCCCCGCGGCAGCCGTCGGCCGGGCTGGCAGCCGGTGAAGGTGGCACGAGCGAACTGGCGCAGGGGCAACACGTCCTCGCGGGCCCGGGCGACGACGCGTCCTGGAAGCCGCGCGGCAACTCCGGCGACCGAATTCTTTCGGTGTCGGCGATTCGATCACGAAGCTAATGTCAGGTCACCGTCGGCCTCGGGGTGAGGCGTCGGATGCAGAGGGGGTGCCCATCGATGCCGTTGGCAGCAGAGCGTCAGGAGATGATCCTCGCCGCCGTACGCAAGCACGGCACGGTGCGCTTGTCGGATCTGGTGGCCCCTCTGGGTGTCACCGCGGTGACCGTACGCAGGGACGTCACGCTGCTTGCGGACCGCGGTCTGGTGCAGCGCGTGCACGGTGGTATCGCGCTCCCTCACCGCTCACAGACCCAGCCGATGAGGGAAGTCGTGTCCGGCGCCCACGGGCCGATGGCCACGCGTGCCCTGGTGGGCATGGTGGTGCCCTCGGTGGAGTACTACTGGCCTCAGGTCATCCAGGGTGCCCACACGGCCGTGGCCGCAGCCGAGGGCAGGCTCATCATGCGTGCCTCCCGCTGGGACGACCCGGCCGAGGACCGTCGGCAGGTCAGCGCCCTCCTGGAGCGCGGGGTGCAGGCGTTGCTGGTCGCCCCCGCCACGACCGGAGACGCGGCGAGGGAAGTACTGCGCTGGCTCGGTTCGCTGACGGTGCCCGTGATCCTCGTCGAACGCCGGCCGCCCCGGGAACTGCTCACCCTCGCGTTGGACACCGCCAGGACCGCCCACGCCCTCGGTGCCGGTCTCGCCGTCCGTCATCTGGTCACTCTGGGGCACGACCGGGTCGGGCTGATCACCACGCGCCAGAGCCCCACGAGCAGGGCCCTTCGCACCGGCTGGCAGGAGGCGGTGGACACCCTGGGGCTTCCCTCCCACCTGGACCTCGACATCGAGGTGCCTTCCTACGGGGCTCCGGGCTGGGCCAAGGCGTACACCGGCGTTCTGGAGCGCAGCCGCGACCTCGGCGTCCGGGCGTTGCTGGTGCACTCGGACCGTGAGGCCATCGGGTTGATCGAGCGGGGCCGGGACCTGGGGATCGGCGTTCCCGGTGACCTGGCCATAGTGACCTACGACGACGAGATCGGGGCGGCCTCCGATCCGCCCCTGACCGCTCTGCGTCCGCAGAAGCACCGTCTCGGCATGACCGCCGCCGAACTGGCGTTGGCCAGGCTCGCCGACATCAGCGGGGAATGGCCCGTGCACCGCACCGAACTGTGGCCGAACGTGGTGGTCCGGGAGTCCTGCGGGACTGTCCCGAGGCCGGAGGCGCTGTAGCCGCCGGTGGCGTCGAAGGTCGGACGGTCCGCGTGCGGCAGGCCGGGCGACCAGGCCTCCTTCATCGTTCCTGGCGCTGGTCGGCCGGACTTCTCCCACGTCCCAAGGTCCGTATCGTCACGTGTCGTCGTATGACGGGATCAACGCTTGTGATCGATTCTGATCGATGTGATTCCCGGTGTTGACCCGAACACCGGCAGACGCTGAAGTGACCGAGTCACTCGTACAGGGGAGAGCCATGGTGCTGCACGGACAACCCGCCGACGCGGAGGCGTGCTCCGCTCGCGGGCCACTGCTCGCCATGGTCCCCCTCGTCGCCGCCTTCGTCCTGCCGCAGCGGCAGTGGCACACCGGCGTCGCGGCGCAGGAAGCGCCGAGTGAGTCACCCCGAGCCCACGCCGGTGATGGACGGCCGGGCACTCGGCACCCGGTCCGGTCCGGCGGGAGGGCGCCGACTCCTTGCGACCGCGACCCCCGACGACGCGGTCGCGGTGGACGAACTCCCCTCACCGCGTGTTCCGCGCCGACTCCCCGCGGCGGGGGTGCTGATCGCCTCCCGGGGCTGCCACGGCCCGGAGGAGGACATCCTCGAGACGGCCTCCCCCCTCAGGGCGGCGCGGCACGGGGCGGATCCGTGCGGCCGCACGTCGACGACACCGTCCGCCACCGAGGCGTCCTCGTGACCACCGCGACCGACGCCGAGGTTCTACCGGTGGTGCGCTTCGCCGTGGTCCTGACCGAACGGGAACGCGGCGCGGCCGGCCTGCCCGCGCTCTGTCCGGTCACCCGGCACGATCGGGCGGTGCGGGCATGAGCCTGCCGCCGGCCCCCGGCCGCCCTGACGGCCTCTCGCCGTACACCGGGTGGGAACGCCGGCACTGGACGGCCCTCGCCGACCGGCTGCTCGCCGCACTCGACGCCCACCGGTCACCAGGCGGCGCCCGCATCCTGCTGCCCGGCCCGAGCAGCTCCTACGGCCCCGCTTCCGACGGTCTGGAGGGCTACGCCCGCTCCCTCCTGCTCGCCGGCTTCCGCATCGCCGGCGAACATGGCGCCGATCCCACCGGGCTCCTCGAGCGCTACGCCGCCGGCCTCGCCGCCGGAACCGACCCGCGTCACCCGGAGGCCTGGCCCCGCCCGGACCACCTCGACCAGGCCAAGGTAGAAGCCGCGTCCATCGCCCTGATCCTCCAACTGACCAAGCCCTGGCTGTGGGACCGCCTCGACGACCGGGTCAGGGACACCACCGTCGAATGGCTGTCCTCGGTCATCGGCCGGCCCTATCCGCCCATCAACTGGGTCTGGTTCCGCATCGTCGTGGAATCCTTCCTGCGCGAGGCGGGCGGCCCGTGGTCCGCCACCGACATCGAGCAGGACCTGGCCGTGCACGCCTCGCTGCGGCGCGCCGACGGATGGCTCTCCGACGGGCAGGAACGCGCCTACGACCACTACACGGGCTGGGCCCTGCACACCTACCCCCTGCTGTGGACCGAACTGTTCGACGTCACCGGATCGCTCTGCCCGGAAAGCCTGCGCTCCACGTGGGGCGCCGACCTGGCGCGGTACCTCGACGACGCCGTCCACCTCGTGGGCGCGGACGGGGCGCCCCTGATGCAGGGCCGCAGTCTGATCTACCGGTTCGCGGCCGCCGCACCTCTGTGGACCGGGGCGATCAGCGGCGACTCGCCTCTGGCACCGGGGCTCACCCGGCGGGCGGCGAGCGGCATGGTGGACTACTTCACCCGGCACGGCGTGCCCGACGACGAGGGACTGCTGACGCTCGGCTGGCACCGTCCGTGGCCCGGCATGCGCCAGGCGTACTCCGGCCCCGGCTCCCCGTACTGGGCGGCCAAGGGCATGCTGGGACTGATGCTGCCCGCCGACCACCCGGTCTGGACGGCGACCGAGGAACCACTGCCCGTCGAGCGGAACGACGAGACAAGAATCGTCACGGCACCGGGCTGGCTCGTGTCGGCACGCCGCAGGGAGGGAATCGTCACCGTCCTCAATCACGGCACCGACCACGCACGGCCCGGCGAACCGCGCACCGACGCGCCCCTGTACGCACGGCTCGGCTACTCCACGGCGACCCTGCCCCCGTTGACCGGACCGACGGTGGACGACCCGGTCGACAACACACTCGCCCTGCTGGACCAGGACGGCAGGGCATCCCACCGGACGGGGTTCCACACCCGCTACGCCGAACAACTGCCCCACGGCGTGCTGGCCGCGGTGTCATCGGGCCGGGTGCACTGGGTGGACGCCGCCGGCGACACCGCGGCTGACCACGGCTCGGGCCGTACCGGTGCCGTCACGCCGGGCCCCGAGGTGACCGTCGCGTCGGTGGTGCGCGACGGTGTCGAAATCCGACTGGTCCGCGTGGCCGGCCCACGGGGGCCCGCGATCAGACTCCGCCTCGGTGGCTGGCCGTTGGCGGCGGCGATCAGGCCGGCCACCGAGACCTCGGACGACACGCGGCCCCGGGGCGAGCCGTACGCGGTCGCGGCGACAAGCGAACTCACCTCCGGGCTGTACGGTCTGACGGGTTATGAGGCCTCCGGGGTGCTCGTGGAACAGGACACGAGCCCACTGGGCACCTGGACCGCGATCCCCTGGCTCACCACCCGCATACCCGCGGCCCACACCGTGCTGGGCGCGGTCGTGGCCCTTCGGCGAGGCAGCGCGCCGCCCGCCTCCCCCGCCCTCACCGTCAGTCCTGAGGGCGACGGCGGGCAGGTGGCGCGGATCAGATGGGCCGACGGCGCCACGACGAACGTGCCGATCCCCGGCCCGGAGTGCCCTCCAGATCACCTGTAGGACCGCGGTGTCCTCCACCGCGTGCACTGGCCACACACCCGCTCGTCCTCGCCTTGTCGCGAAGTGTGCGGTGCATGTGGACGCGGGCCTTGGGGCGGCGCGGATCGGGGCGCCTCGCGGGGCGTTCCAGGGCCGGCCCGGCGCTCGCCCTGCCTGTGGTGCGTCCTGCGGGCGCTCGCGGAGTTGCCGACGTCGCCATCGACGGTGGCCTCGACGGCCGCGAGGGCGGCGGCCAGGGCGGGACGGGGTGCCCGTGCGACATCCACACCGACCGCAGGAGGCCCTCGCGTCCCACCGATCTGCGCCGCTCACCCGACCGGCAGGGCGCGTCCGGCCCAGCTCGTCGTGGACGAGGGCCGGCCGTGGCGCCGGTCCGCCGGAGCGTCCCCAGGTCACCCCCCTCGCCGGGCGAGCCGCTACCGACAGACGGGCGCCGAGGGCATGCGGGACCGCTCCCGCATGCCCCCACCACCAGCCGCGGCGCACCACGGCCCCGGTCGAGGCAGGGGGCGTACGCCTGCGGCGCGAGCACCGCGTCGGGCGCTCCGCCTGGCCGCCCGCCGGCCTCGCGTTCCACCGGTCACCGCATCCTGGGGCGGCATGCTCTGACCCACTCCGGCCGCCTGCGGCCGGGCGACCGCCGAACCCGTTCGCCGCTACGGACGCGCACGGTCGGTGCCCTGCTCCCCCTCGCCGTCGAGAAACTCGGTCGGGTCCCAGGCGGTGGGCACCGCCGAGCCCGGCGGTGGGCGCCGTCCAGCCGAGGGGGGCGCCGCAGAGCCGACACAAGCCGTCATGACCGGAGACGCCTCCCCGCACCGCTCCGGGCGACCACTCCCGCCGCATCCCCAGGGAAGACCGCACCGACGGGACAGTCCCCTCGCGCGGGAGGAGCCGAGTCACATTCTTCTTTAAGTTGCTCAAGATGTGTCAGATAGCCATAAAGGGCCACTCGGCCTGAGAACGGACAGTTACGTGTGATGTCCGGCGTACCGCTCCCGTAGACGCAGAACATCCGATGAGGAGAAGCCGCCGATGACTGAGTCCATACAGACCGGAACCGGGACCGGGACCACCCGAGAAAAGGCCAAGGCGGAGACCTCGGCAACGGCCGGCCAGGCCAAAGAGGCCGCGAGCCAGGTGGCGGGAACCGCGGCGGAGCAGGTTCAGAACGTGGTAGGTGAAGCACGGCAGCAGGCGGGCACGGCCATCGACGAACTGCGACACCGCGCGATGGACGAGGCCGAGGAGCAGGCCAAGCGGGCCGCCGGCACCCTGCGACAGTGGGCGAGTGACCTCTCCGGCCTGGCCGAGAACGCCCAGAAGGACTCCCCCGCCCGCAGCCTCGCGGCCCAGGCGGCCGACAAGGGCCATCGGACGGCCGACTACCTGGACAGGAAGGGCGTCGACGGCCTCGTCTCCGACCTCCAGGGCTTCGCTCGCCGACGGCCCGGCGCCTTCCTCGGGGGCGCCGTGCTGGCCGGAATGGCCGTCGGACGCCTGGCGCGGGTGGCAGGAGCCGCCCGGTCCGGTGGAGACGGGTCGCCGCAAACCGCCGCAGCGACGAACCAGGGGCTGAACGCCCCCACCTCCTCCGCTCTGCCGACCGGCTCCCCGCCGGGGGTCGTCCACAGCCCCCCTCCCCAGGCACCGCCCGCTCCACCGCTCCCCCCGGAGCCCGGTACGCCGCCGGCCGGCCCGACGGGCCGTCCGTACCCGGAGGTGTGAGATGGCTTCGATGTCCCCTACGCCCGGCCCGGCCGAGCCGCTGGGACAGGACCGGTCCATGGGGCAGTTGCTGTCCATGGTGACCGCGGACCTCCAGACGCTCTTCCGTCAGGAGGTCGAACTGGCCAAGACGGAGATCAGGGAAGAAGCGACCAAGGCGGGCAAGGCCGCCGGAATGTTCGGCGGTGCCGGATTCGCCGGGTACATGGTCCTGCTGTTCCTGTCGCTGGCCGCGGTGCTCGGCCTGGCCAACGTGATGGACGGGGGCTGGGCCGCCCTGATCGTCGCCGCTGTGTGGGCCGTCGTCGGAGCCGTTCTGTACCAGAAGGGCCGCGGACGAATGAGCACCGTCTCCCCGAAGCCCGAGCGAACCGTCGAGACCATGAAGGAGAACGCGGAATGGGCACGTCACCCGACCAAATGAGGGCCGAGATCGAGGCCACCCGCGGCCGACTGTCCGCGGACGTGGACCGGCTCGCCGATCGCACCAGTCCTCGACGGGCGGTACACCGCCGCAAGGCGAAGATGCGCGGCGCCATGTCGGGCATCCGCGAGCGGGTCATGGGCACGGCGTCGGACACCGCGCACGGTGTGACCGGTACAGCGCAGTCCGCGGCCGGTTCCCTTCAGGAAGGCACCACACGGGCGGCCGACTCGGTGCGGGACACCGCCGGCCAGGCGGGCCAGGCCGTTCAGCAAGCGCCCGAACTGGCCCGTCGACAGACCCGCGGCAATCCGCTGGCCGCCGGCCTGGTCGCCTTCGGCGTGGGCGTACTGGCCTCCTCCTTGCTGCCCGCCTCCGAGGCCGAGCAGCAGAAGGCCACCGCCCTCATGGAGAGCGATGCCATGGAGCCGGTCAAGCAGGCCGCCGGCGAGGCCGCGCAGCATCTGAAGGAAGGCGCCAAGGAGGTGACGCAGAGCGCGGCCG
Organism: Streptomyces sp. NPDC033216; assembly: GCF_055577115.1. Lineage (NCBI taxonomy): Bacteria > Bacillati > Actinomycetota > Actinomycetes > Kitasatosporales > Streptomycetaceae > Streptomyces > Streptomyces sp. NPDC033216. Next base: position 71,870 of record NZ_JBVIQK010000009.1, read on the forward strand.
CTGAGATGAAGGACAGTGCCGCGCAAGCCGCCCGCTCCACACAGGACGAGGCGCGCGACCAGGCCGGCCAGGTCAAGGAACAGGCACGCGACTCCGGCCGAAGCCTCTCGGACGAGGCCCGGCGAAGCTCCGGACCAGGCTGAGTCCGTCCAAGCGTCTGCCGGGGGTTACGCGGACGCGCAGGCGATGCCGGCCCCATGGAGCCCGTGCGGGACGGCCGCGCTCCGCTCCGCAGCCCTCCCCGGCTGATGCGAGACGGCCGGGGGGGGGGGGGGGGGGGGGGGGGGGGGGGGGGGGGGGGGGGGGGGGGGGGGGGAGGGGGGGGGGGAAGGGGGGGGGGGGGGGGGGGGAAACA
>NZ_JBVIQK010000009.1:72234-303967 GCF_055577115.1 Streptomyces sp. NPDC033216
TCCCCCCCCCCCCCCCCCCACCCTCCCCCCCTCCCCCCCCCCATCCCTCCCCCCCCCCCCCCCCCCCCCCCCCCCCCCCCCCCCCCCCCCCCCCCCCCCCCCCCCCCCCCCGGCCGTCTCCCGCGTTCGGCGTCGCACCACCGCTCTTCCTCCCCGGCCCCCGGGCACCGTCCGGCGCCTCGGCAGGGTCCCGGACCACCCCGCGTTCTCGTCAGACACCGGACGGTGGCATCCCCCGTCGACGGGGCCCCCGCCGCGTGAAGCGGCCCTCGTCCGTTCAGGTGAGAGCTGCGATGTTTCGGGCAATCGCTCCCATGAAACCCAGAAGTAGCGACCGCCCACGCAGGGAGCGAGGACCACATGGACGGCGATGAGACCGAGGCACGGTTGTTGGCCGGTCTGACGGTCGACGACCGTAGGCCCGAACAGCCGATACTCCTCGACGGCGCCCGCGAACCGATCACCACCTGGCGGGAGAACTACCCCTACGACCACAAAGTGACGCGCAAGCATTACGAGCGCCGCAAGCGGGTCCTCCAGATCGAGCTGCTCAAACTCCAGCGTTGGATCAAGGAGACCGGCGGCCGCCTGGTCGTGATCTTCGAAGGCCGGGACGCCGCAGGCAAGGGCGGCACCATCCAGCGTTTCACCGAGCGTCTCAACCCGCGTGGCGCCAACATCGTGGCTCTGGACAAGCCCACGGAGCGCGAGAAGGGGCAGTGGTACTTCCAGCGCTACGTCAACCATCTCCCCGGACCAGGAGAAATCGTCTTCTTCGACCGTTCCTGGTACAACCGGGCGGGAGTCGAGCGCGTGATGGGCTTCTGTACCCAGCGGGAATACGAACTCTTCCTGGAACAGTGCCCGTCGTTCGAGCGGATGCTGGTGGAGGACGGCATCCTCCTGGTGAAGTTCTGGTTCTCCGTCTCCCGTGCGGAGCAGCGGACGCGCTTCGCGATCCGCCAGGTCGACCCGGTCCGCCAGTGGAAGCTGTCACCGACCGACGTCGAGTCCCTCGATCTGTGGGACGAGTACACCACCGCCAAGGTGGAGATGTTCCGGGCCACCGACACCGAACACGCCCCGTGGACCGTCGTCAAGAGCAACGACAAGCGACGTGCTCGCCTCGAGGCCATGCGCAGTCTGCTCCACCGCATCGATTACGCGGCGAAGGACGCGGAGACCGTCGGCGAGCCGGATCCGCTCATCGTCGGCGCAGCAGCCACCCTCCTCGAACCGGGTGAGGAGGACAGCGTCCTCTCCCCGACTCCGCTCACCGCCCAGACGGGCGGGCCGGGCAACCACCCCGCCACGAAGACCACGGCCCCTTCGGACAGGAGTGCACGGTAGGGGCACGTAGCGGGGAGGCCGGAGGTGCCGGTTCCCGATCGACGTGCGGGGGAAGCCGCGGGCGCCCTCCGGTGGTGCCGCCCACCCCAGGTCGGCCGCACGGAGGGCTCTGCGTCGCAACGCACCACCTGCCCGATGCCCGACTCCGGGAATCCGCCTGTGTCGCCGCATGACCGACGATCCGTTGCTCGTCGTCACCCGGCCGGCCAGGCGCACGAGCGGCCTGGCGTCGTGGGTGAACCGGCCACGCACAGCCCGGGCCTCAAGAGGGGGCGGCGGGACGGATCGCGTGGTGATCGACGGCGGTCTGATCCGCACCGCGGGCGACTTCCGCCTTCCGAGGCGAGCGGACCACTGCGACGGAGACCCGGCCGCACGCGATGTGGGCCCGGCCGGTGCGCGCCGGCCGGGCCCACACGCGGTCCGGGTGTTCGTTCGGTGCCTGTTCCCTCGAGGTCAGACGGCTACCGGGGTGCCCAGCATCGCGGAAGCCCGCTGGACCGAGTCGAGGATGCGCACCGGTGCGGCCGTGGGGAGAGTGCGGCACGTGAAGCCGAGCCGAGTCATGGCCCGCAGGACTTCGGCGGCGGTGAAGTCACGCCGGTCCTGGCGGGTGATGACCTGCCCGACCTGCTTGACGGGGTAGTGGCGGCGGCCGATGATCACGATCTCGCCGATGGCCGCTTCGGGCTTGACGCCCTTCATGGAATCCAGCACACCGCTCTTGGTGAGTTCGAAGGGGAAGCGGGCGATGACGCAGCGCATGAGGCCTCACAGAGAAAGGGGGGAGAACGGTCCGACCGGGGATGAGACGGTTCAGCGCGAAAGGGCGAGGACGCCCAGGGCGCTGCCTTGCTCGCCGACCGCCGGCAGGACACCGAGCCGACGGATGCGCGTGACGTGTTCGGCTTCGGCCGCAGTGGTCACGGCTGAGGTGAAGGTCCCGTGTTCGCCGAGGGTGTCGCGCAGACGGACGCGGTCCGTGTACGCGGAGCTGTGGCGGACGGCGGTGAGTTCGGTGCGGGTGACCACGCCGGTGCTCTGGCCGTCCTGATCGCAGACGAGGAGTCGGTCCGTGCGTGCGGCGGCCATGACGGCAAGCGCCACCTCGACGCTCATGTCGTCACAGACCTGCGGTTCGGCCGCGTCGAAGACGGCAACCACCGTACTGTGCGGGTGGTTGGCGCTCGCCGGGTGGGGCGGTGTCTGAATCAGCGTCAAAGGTGCCTCCTGCGCAGGTCGAATCGGCTTCCCGGTCACGAGGGTTCAGGCCGCCGCGTCGAAGACGGGCGGGCGCCCGGATGCGCGCCGGGTAGACGAGGAGGGGCGGCGCCGACCTCGGGAGGAGGCGCTGCGCTTGGGGCGCTCGACCACCGGCGCGGTGATCACGACCGGGATGCCGGACGGTGCCTGGGCGCCGGTGATCCGGCTCAGGGCCTCGTCGCCCGAGCGGACCTGGGTGGTCTGCGGCTGGATTCCGGCGTCCGACATGAGGCGGACCATGCCGCGGCGCTGGCTGGGGGTGACGAGGGTGACGACGCTGCCGGACTCGCCGGCGCGGGCGGTACGGCCTCCGCGGTGGAGGTAGTCCTTGTGGTCGGTCGGCGGATCGACGTTGACGACGAGGTCGAGGTTGTCGACGTGGATGCCGCGCGCCGCGACATTGGTGGCCACCAGCACGCTGACGTGCCCCGTCTTGAACTGCTCCAGCGTGCGGGTGCGCTGCGGCTGCGACTTGCCGCCGTGCAGCGCGGCGGCCCGGACACCGCTGTTGAGCAGGTCCTGGGTGAGCCGGTCGACGGCGTGCTTGGTGTCCAGGAACATGATGACGCGGCCCTCGCGGGCGGCGATCTCGGTCGTGGCGGCGTGCTTGTCGGCGCCGTGGACGTGCAGGACGTGGTGCTCCATCGTCGTGACGGCGCCGGCCGAGGGGTCGACCGAATGCACGACCGGGTCGGTGAGATAGCGGCGCACGAGCAGGTCGACGTTGCGGTCCAAGGTGGCGGAGAACAGCATTCGCTGTCCCTCCGGACGCACCTGGTCGAGCAGCGCGGTGACCTGCGGCATGAAGCCCATGTCGGCCATCTGGTCGGCCTCGTCCAGCACCGTGACGCCCACGTGGTTCAGCCGGCAGTCGCCACGGTCGATGAGGTCCTTGAGACGGCCCGGGGTCGCGACGACGATCTCGGCCCCGCTCCGCAGCGCGCCGGCCTGCCTGCCGATCGACATCCCACCCACGACCGTGGCCAGCCGCAGCCTGACCGAGCGGGCGTACGGGGTGAGCGCGTCGGTCACCTGCTGCGCCAGTTCCCGCGTCGGTACGAGGATGAGCCCCAGCGGCTGTCGGGGCTCGGCACGCTGTCCCGCGGTGCGGGCGAGCAGGGCGAGGCCGAAGGCGAGGGTCTTGCCGGAACCGGTGCGTCCGCGGCCGAGGACATCACGGCCCGCCAGGGAGTTCGGCAGCGTCGCGCCCTGGATCGGGAACGGTGCGGTCACGCCCTGCCTGCCGAGTTCGGCCAGAAGTTGCTCAGGCATGGCGAGATCGGCGAACGCCGCAACGGCGGGCAGCGCGGGGGTGATCGTCTCGGGGAGCGCGAACTCACCCTGTAGCGCGGCGGGCCGACGGCCGTAACCGGTGGAGCGGCGCGGTGTCTGCGAGTCGAAGCGGCTGCCGCGCTTCCCTGCGTCGACACTGCCGTAACGCGTGCGGGACGAGCGGTCGTTCGTACGTGCGCGGTTCATGCGGAACCTTCCTCGATGCGGCGCATATCAAGGAATTTCCGCAGCGATGAGCGGCACGGAGAATTACAAGTATGGACCGATAGCAAAAGAGAGCAGACCTGGCCGGCTGAAATCACGCGGGCAGAGGTGCTGAAATGGGTGAAGCGATGGAGGCGTGCAGTCCTGGCGTCGACTCCGGTGCGGTCCTTCGGGACGCCTTCGCACCGCGAAGGGACGAGCCGCACAGGGTGGGACTCCGGAGTCCGCCGAGTCGTCCCCGCGGGTGGAACCGCCGCGGGAGACGCGTGCAGCTGGGGCCCGCACCCCGAAGGATGCGGGCCCCAGCTACGAAGTGCGCGTCAGCGTCAGGCCGGAACGATGTTCTCGGCCGTCGGGCCCTTCTGGCCCTGCGCGATGTCGAAGGTGACCTTCTGGCCCTCGAGCAGCTCGCGGAAGCCCTGCGCGGCGATGTTCGAGTAGTGGGCGAACACGTCGGGGCCGCCACCGTCCTGCTCGATGAAGCCGAAGCCCTTTTCCGCGTTGAACCACTTCACGGTACCAGCAGCCATGTCATATCTCCTTTGGGGCAGTACATCGGAATCCGCACTGCGCGGACACCATGTCGCCGTGATGATTACCCCGCCCGACAAATGACCGGCATACAAAAGTGCTCCCACCGGCAGTAGCCGAATGGGGGCACTTGAAGTTTGGGAACCACAACTGCAACTGAGATCGACAGTAGCACGCCGGAACGGCCCGTGCTCGTCGAATTCTCCCACTCTACTCATCACGACAAAATCTCTCACCGCATGGTCCGTTGAACTCTCATCTCATGGGCACAGATATTGATTCACTCCGGGTGCAACGTTTCTGGGAGTACGGCGCCCACAGCGGCAACCAGGACCGGGCCCGGCGCCGTACCCGCCCGTCCGCCTGCTCGGGCGCACTGCACGACGAGGCGAAGTCGCAGTGCGGGCGTCGTCCGTCCGTGAGGACGTCCGGAGAGTGGGCCGAGCCGCAACGGCATGGGGTTCGACAGCCGGCGAAGGCCGCCTGGCCACCCCCGTGCGCCAGGGGACGCGCGCGCCTCCGGCCGGCCGGCATCGGGTGTTTCCGCACCGACCGTGGGGACGCCGTCGAGCAGGCGGCACACCGGGCGATGGCGTGCGGTGCGGCGAGCGCCCGCACCGACGGACCGGGTGCCCGCCCGGCGAAGTTACCCGTGCGTTCCGCACGTCGGATTGATGACAGCGGCAACTGTGCGGGCCGGTGAGCGGCGTGACAACGTCTTACCGGTCAGCGATCGGTGGGAGGGAGAAGGCGTGAACAAGGGCTATGCCGTGTACTGCGACGCGGACCCGTACTTCTACGACGCTCCGCACCGCAGGGATGCCCGGACCGCCTCCGGACGGTCCCGGTACGCCGCGGCCTCGTTGCCCGTCCCGTCGGGATGGCAGCGCAACGAGAGCGGGGACTGGCTCGCCCTGCGTCCGGTGGACGTGGATCTGCCCGACCAGGGCTGGAAGATCCACGTCTCCGCCTGCCTCGACAACGCCGAGTCCGTGCTGGAACGCGTCTGGCGGCACTGCGTCGCCGGTGGCACGGCCTTCAAGTTCGTTCCCAGCCGCTATCTGCTGCACCAGCGCAACGCCAAGTACGCGGACCGGGCCGGCAGCGGGAAGTTCATCACCGTGTACCCGGCGGACGAGGCGCGGTTCGAACAGCTTGCGGGCGAGCTGTCGGCCCTGCTGGTCGGTGAGCCCGGGCCGCACATCCTGAGCGACCTGCGGCTCGGCGACGGCCCCGTGCACGTTCGCTACGGCGGCTTCACCCGCCGCAACTGCTATGACGCGAGCGGCGAGCTGCGGCCTGCCGTGACCGGTCCCGACGGAGTGCTGGTGCCCGATCTCCGCGGCCCCGTCTTCCGGGTGCCGGACTGGGTGAACGTGCCCGCCTTCCTGCGCCCGCACCTCGACGCCCGCTCCGCGGTGACCGTTGCCGACCTCCCGTACACCATCGAGTCGGCGCTGCACTTCTCCAACGGGGGCGGCGTCTACCTCGCCCGTGACACCCGCACCGGCGAGCGGGTCGTCCTCAAGGAAGCCCGCCCGCACGCCGGGCTGGCGGCCGACGGCGCCGACGCCGTGACACGGCTGCACCGCGAACGCCGGGCGCTGGAACGTCTGTCGGGACTCGACTGCACCCCCGAGGTGCTCGATCACCTGACGGTCGGGGAACACCACTTCCTCGTCCTGGAGTACATCGACGGCAAGCCGCTGAACACGTTCTTCGCTCGCCGCCACCCGCTCATCGAAGCCGCGCCGGGTGAGCAGCGGCTGGCCGAGTACACCGCCTGGGCCCTCGACGTCCACGCCCGCGTGGAACGGGCCGTCGAGGACGTCCATGCGCGGGGCGTGGTCTTCAACGATCTGCACCTGTTCAACATCATGCTGCGGGACGACGGCAGCGTCGTCCTGCTGGACTTCGAGGCGGCGCACCAGATCGACGAACCCGGGCGGCAGACCGTCGCGAACCCGGGGTTCGTGGCGCCCTCCGACCGGCGGGGCGTCGCGGTGGACCGGTACGCGCTGGCCTGCCTGCGGCTGGCGCTGTTCCTCCCGCTCACCAGTCTGCTCGCGCTGGACCGGCGCAAGGCGGCGCATCTCGCCGACGTGGTGGCCGACCAGTTCCCGGTGGACCGCGCCTTCCTCGACGCGGCGGTCGACGAGATCACGGCCGACGCCGCCGGCGCGCCCGCCGTGCGGGGGACGTCCGAGCCGCTGGTGGCGATCCGACCGGGCGACTGGCCGCTCAGCCGGGAGTCCATGGCCGCGGCGATCCACGCCTCCGCGACGCCGTCCCGCACGGACCGCCTCTTTCCCGGCGACATCGCGCAGTTCGCCACGGCCGGCGGCGGTCTGACCTTCGGCCACGGCGCGGCGGGGGTGCTGTACGCCCTCGCCGAGAGCGGGGCGCAACGCAGCGAGGACGAGGAGCAGTGGCTGCTGGAGCGGACCAAGCAACCGCCTTCGGGCATGCCGCTCGGTTTCCACGACGGCCTCGCGGGGATCGTCTGGACGCTGGAGTACCTCGGCCATCGCGACCGTGCCCTCGATCTCGCCGACCTGCTCCTCGAGCAGCCTTTCGACCACCTGGCCCCGGACCTGCACAGCGGCACCGCCGGGCTGGGGCTCGCCCTGGACTCGCTGGCTGCCACCACCCGGGACGCCGCGCTGCGCTCGGCGGCCCTGCGCTGCGCCGAGCTGACCGCCCGCGGCCTGCCGGCCGGGAGTGAGGGTTCCGCCCGGCAACGGGCGGGCCTGCTGCACGGCGCGGCGGGCAGCGCCCTGCTCTTCCTGCGGCTGTACGAACGCACCCGGGACTCCGCGCTGCTGGACCTCGCGCGCGACGCGCTGCGCCGGGACCTGGCCCGTTGTGTCCGGGGCGCGGGCGGCGCTTTGCAGGTCGACGAGGGGTGGCGCACCATGCCCTACCTGGGCGCGGGCAGCGTGGGCATCGGCATGGTGCTCGACGACTATCTGGCGCACCGGTACGACGACGAGTTCGAGCGGGCCAGGAACGAGATCGTGGCCGCCGCACAGGCCATGTTCTACGCCCAGCCGAGTCTCTACCGCGGCGTGGCGGGGATGGTGCTGTACCTCGGTCGCACCACGGCCACGGCACCGGGCACCGGACCCGAGGCCCTGCGACGCCAGCTCGACGCGCTGTCCTGGCACGCCATGTCCTACCGCGGCCGGCTCGCCTTCCCCGGTGAGCAGATGATGCGCCTGTCCATGGACCTTTCCACAGGAACGGCCGGATGCCTGCTGGCGGTCGCCTCCGTCCACGGCGACCCGCCCGCCGCACTGCCGTTCCTCCCGCCGCTGTCCACCGCGCGGCGGCCCCGGACTCGGCCCCATCAGGGGTCGTGATGAAAGAGCAGGATCCGTTGCCACAGGAAAGGAAGATGTCATGAACCTGTTTGACCTGCAGTCGATGGAGACCCCGAAGGAAGAGGCCATGGGGGACGTCGAGACCGGCAGCCGCGCGAGCCTGCTGCTCTGCGGCGACAGCAGCCTGAGCGTCACGACCTGTAACTGACGCCTGAGCTGACCGCCGCGGCGACGCGGTGAGCGACGCCGCTCGGCACCGGTGCCCCAGGCTCTTGCCCGGGGCACCGGTGCCTGCTCGCGCGGACATCCGGGCCACGCGCCTTGGCGCGGTGCGCGAGCGGGGTCCCGGGACGGCAGGACGGACGGAAGGGGATTCGTGGGGTGGTGACGACCAGGCCACGGAAACGGCGGGTGTCCGCGGCGGGCGGCCGAGCCGACGGCACTAAGCCGGGGCGCACGCCCGAACTGCTGGTGCTGCTGTCCTCGGCCGGGGCGGCCGCGGCGGCGGTGGCCCAGCCCTTCGTGCTCGGCCGCACACTCGACCTCCTGCTGCGCGACGGTGACGCGGGACGCTGGCTGACGCTCAGCGCTGGACTGCTCGTCGGCGAAATGCTGCTCGACAGCCTCACCGCGCTGTTCACCGGTCGCTGCACCGCCGGCTGGACGGCTGCCATCCGCTCCCGCGCCTTCGCCGGACTGCTGGGCGCCGTACCGGACCGCGCGCGCCCATTCACGCCGGGGGACGTCGGGACCCGGCTGACCCTCAACGCCGCCGACGCGGGAGGCGCCCCGGCGGCCCGGGCGGCGCTGGCGGCCTCGCTGCTCACCCCGATGGGCGCGCTCGCCGCGCTGGCCGTCGTCGACGTGTGGGTGGCGGTGTGTGTGCTGGCCGGGCTGCCCGCCCTGGCGCTGGTGCTCAGGACGTTCACCCGCGACACCGGTGCGTCGGTGGCCGCCTACCAGCACACGCAGTCACAGATCGCGTCCCGCCTGCTGGAAACCTTGGAAGGTACCGCGACGATCGCCGCCGCGGGGACCGCCGCCCGTGAACGAGCGCGCGTCCTCGCGCCGTTGACGGAACTCGCGACCCTGGGCCGGCGCATGTGGGCGCTGCACGGACGGGCACTGGGCAGGAGCGGCGTCCTGGTGCCCCTGCTGATCCTGGCCGCCACCGCCGTCGGAGGCCTGCGGCTCGCCTCGGGGGCCCTGAGCGTGGGTGACCTGCTCGCCGCCTGCCGGTACGCGCAGCTGACGGCCGGCATCGGCGGCGCAGCCTCACTGCTGGGCGCGGTCGTACGGGGCCGCGAGGCGCGGGGCCGGACCCTGGCACTGGAACGGCTGCCCGCGTTGGCGTACGGGACGTGGGTCCTGCCGCCGGACGGCCCGGGGGATCTCGAACTGCGCGGTGTGCGGGTGGTGCGCGACGGCAGGGAGGTGCTGGTCGCCGACGGCGTGCGGATACCAGGCGGCAGCACCGCCGCGGTGGTCGGCCGCAGCGGGGCGGGGAAGTCCCTCCTGGCGGCCGTGGCGGGGCGGCTGATCGACCCCGACGAGGGACACGTGCTGCTGGACGGGGTCCGCCTCGACCTCCTGAGCCGCGAGGCGTTGCGCACCGAGGTCGCCTTCGCCTTCGAGCGTCCGGTGCTGGGTGAGGGGACGGTCGCCGAAGCGGTCGCCACCGGGCCGCGGCCGGTCTCGCGCGAGCAGATACGGCAGGCCGCCCTCGCCGCGGACGCCGACGGCTTCGTACGCCGGCTGCCGCACGGATACGACACCCCGTTGCCCGCCGCGCCGCTTTCGGGCGGCGAACACCAGCGCCTCGGGCTGGCACGGGCGTTCGCGCACGCCGGACGGCTGCTGATCATGGACGACGCGACGTCCAGCCTGGACACCGCCACGGAGCACCAGGTGGACCGGGCGCTGCGCCGGTCGTTGCGGCCCGGGACCCGGCTGGTCGTCGCGCACCGCCCGTCGGTGGCCGGCCGGGCGGACGCGGTGATCTGGCTGGACGACGGAAAGGTGCGGGCCGTCGCGTCGCACCGCGACCTGTGGAACGTGCCCGACTACCGGGCGGTCTTCGGCGTCGGCGGCATCGAGTCCCCGGCGCCGGGTGACGGACCCGCGCAGCTGCCCGAGCCGGAAGAGGCACGGCCGTGACCCGCTCCGGGGACGATCGTGCGCACCACGCCGATGACGGGTCGGGGGCAGTGCGCCGGATCGCGCCGCAGGCCCGTCGCTTCCTCGCCCGCCACAGGGGGGTGCTGGCGCGGCTCGGGGTCTGGTCGCTGGCGGAGGCGGGGCAGGCCTTCCTGGTGGGATACGGCGTCGCCCAAGCCGTCGACCAGGGGTTTCTCGCCGGTGACACTCGAACGGGTCTGCTGTGGCTCGCGGTCGCCCTGGTCGCGGTGCTGCTCGGCGCTCCGGTGATCCGGGGCGTCTTCGCCCAGTTGGCCGGGCTGACGGAGCCGCTGCGCGACGGCCTGGTGGGGCGTGCCGTCGACCGGTCCATGGCCCAGGCCCTGGACGGGTCCGGCGGGACGGACCGGGCGGCCGTCTCCCGGCTGACGAATCAGGTCGAGATCGCCCGGGACAGCTTCGCCGGTCTGGTCCTCACCCTGCGTTCGTTCCTCTTCACCGCCGCCGGGGCACTGCTCGGACTGTTGTCCCTGCACCCGGCTCTTGTCGTCGTCGTCCTGCCACCGCTGTCGGGCGGCCTGGCACTGTTCCTGGCGACGCTGCGGCCCATGGCGGCGGCGCAACGGCGCGCCCTGGCGGCCGACGAGGCGCTGGGCGACCACGCGGCCCGGGCCCGGGCCGCGTTACGTGATCTCACAGCCTGCGGGACCGGCCCCGAGACGGCGCGGCGCGGCGCGGACCTGGTCGCCGATGCCGCCGCGGCATCCCGTGCCCTGGCCGGATGGGCGGCCGTGCGCACGGCGGCGCTCGGCGTGGCGGGCCACCTGCCCGTGCTGGCGCTGCTGGCGGCGGTGCCGTGGCTACGCGGGCGAGGCGTGACCGCGGGCGCGCTGCTGGGCGCTTTCACCTACCTCGTCCAGTCGCTGCTGCCCGCCCTGCACACCCTGATGACCGCGCTCGGTGCGGCGGGGGCCCGCCTGTTGGTCGTCCTGGACCGGATCACCGGTCCCGCGCCACCACCGACCATCACGGCCCGCACGCGGCCCGAGCCCGCGCAGTCGGCAGGGCCGGAGTCGGCCGTGGCCACCGTCGGCTCCGCCCCCACCCCCCAGCAGAAGAAGCTCAGTCACGGCCTCGCCGGCGCGGCCGTGACATCGACGGCTCACGGCCATCCCCCGGTACCCGCTCCGGACGCCGGGGGCCGCGGCCCGTCTCCCACGATGGCGGACCCGCCGCGTCCTGCCTCCACCCGGCGCGCGCGGCCCCCCGCCGGCGGACGGCCGGCGGCGGTGGAGCTGCGGTCCGTGACCCTGTCCTACGGCGTCCGCGCCGAGCCGGTCCTCGACTCGCTCGACCTGCGCGTCGCCCCGGGTGAGCATCTCGCCGTCGTCGGGCCCAGCGGCATCGGGAAATCGACGCTCACCCGTCTGGTCGCGGGAATGCTGGCGCCCAGCAGCGGCGAGGTACGGGTGGCCGGACGGGAGGTGACCGGGCGCGCTGCCCCCGAACTCGCCGCGCTCCGTGCGCTGGTGCCGCAGGAGGCGTACGTCTTCTCCGGCACCGTGGGCGACAACCTCACGTATCTGCGGCCGGACGCGGGGCGAGAGGATGTCGACGCGGCCGTCCGGGCCCTCGGCCTGCGGTCGCTGGTCGATCGCCTGGGCGGACTCGACGGCTCGGTCCGGCCCGGCGAACTGTCTCCAGGGGAGAAGCAGTTGATCGCGCTGGCACGCGCGCATCTGTCACCCGCACCCCTGTTGTTGCTCGACGAGGCCACCTGCCATCTGGACCCGGCCTCCGAGGCACAGGCGGAGGAGGCACTCGCGGGGCGACCGGGGACCCTGCTGGTCGTGGCGCACCGCCTGTCGTCGGCCGTCCGGGCCGATCGGGTACTGGTGCTGGACGGCGTGGAGGCCGTGTGCGGCAAGCACGAGGAGGTGCTGGTCCGTTCGTCCCTCTACCGTGACCTGACCGGCCACTGGAACGGCGGTACCCACCGCGAGACCTGAAGGCCGTGCGCCGTGCGGGTACGGTCACCGCACCGCGGGGTCCGTCAGGCCCACCCGCCGTCCTGGACGATGCGTATCGCGTCGACCCGGTTGCGGGCGCCCATCTTGCGGACCGCCGTGGCCATGTAGTTGCGGACGGTTCCCCGGGACAGGTGCAGTCGGGCCGCGATCTCAGCCATCGGCGCCCCTTCGGCCGCCAGGGACAGCACGCTCAGCTCGCGGGCCGTCAGTGGCATGACCGAACCTTCGAGCAGGGGCACGGTGAGGGCGGCGTCGAGAAAACGCTCCCCCTTGGCCACGGTGTGCACCGCCGTGATCAGCCGCTGGGCTGGGGCGTTCTTGTCGACGAGCCCGAGCGCGCCGACATCGAACGCCCTGCGGAGAACACCAGGACGCTTGGGGGTCGTCAGGACGACGAGCAGGTTGCCGCATCTCTCCCAGAACGGTGCGTCGTGCCCTTCCCCCTCCCCCGGTCCCTGTAGGCACTCGCCGTCCACGACACACACGTCCCTCGGCGACACCTCGTGAGCCGTCACGTCGGCGCGGGGGGACATGGACGACACCTCCAGTGTGTCGTCGGATCTGAGCAGTTGCACCAGTGCCGAGCGCAGCAGTTCTTCGTCGTGCACCACGAGAATACGAACCATGTCCCCCACCCCTTGTCAGCAGCTGTTTCGCGGGACGACCGCCTGGGCTCCTCCCGCACCAGGGGCATCTGCCCTGATCCGTCGCGGGGGAACACGGCACACAAGCGCGGTGGGAGCGCACCGGAGGCAATCCGCCGATTCCAGCGCCCGGAAGGCAGCGAAAAGTCGATGCCCGTGCGGCGGAAAACGGCGCAGACATGCGCCGACCGGCGACCCGAACCGACGCATGGGCGACCGGAAGGCCGACCGCCGCGCCCATGTCACCGTCCCGGGCTTCCTGGCCACGGCCGCGAGCTGCCGACCCGGACCGGCCGTACCCCGCGGAGCGATCGGTAACGGACAGCGCTTCGCCACCACACGTGACCGGCCGGAAACAGTCTCCTTCCAATCTGGCGCGAAACCCACCGCCCCCACCGGAGAGGGTTCGCAGCCGGCGGCGGCCCGTCGGCGACGCTCATCACCGGGAACGCATCGTCCCGACGGAAGGCACCTCGCCGCGGCCGACCCAGGCCACCAGCGGCCGTGGGTGATCGCCTCAGTGTCCCTGGCCTGCCATCCGGCCAAACGTCGGCCCGGCGGCGGGGCCCGCGATCGGTCTCACCGCGGCCGTGGCACCGGCCGGCCCGGAAACGCGACGAGCCGGTCGGACGACCGGAGCCGTCTCCTCGCCGGGTCGCGGTTCGGCGAATCGTCCCGTTCGCTGCTGAGCGGAGAGTGGGAGCTGGGCAGACGCCAGTGCTGTGGTCGGCGACATCTTCGGGCAGGCCCGGTCGCCGCCGAGGGAGTCCGCTCCGCGCTCGGGCATCGGGCACCGGGCACCGGGCACCGGGCACCGGGCCACGCTCGTCATGGCGCCGAACACCAGGCCCATCCGACCAGACGGTGGACCGCCTCGCGCACGATCCCTTCCATGCACGGGGTCGGCGCCGTTCGGTGCTCGGAGTGGATCTCGGCTATCGGGCCACCGACGGCTCCGTAGGAACGTGCGAGATGGTCCACGGAGGCGGTAGTCATCCGGGGAGGCTACGGTGCCGACCGCCGGCCGGACCGCGGGTTCCGCGCCGGCCAGCGGAAGCCTGTCCGTCCGCCCCGCCGTATCGGTCCGCCTGTCGCCGACATCGGGGCGCGGACATCATCGGCCGACGGGGTTGTCGGCCGTTCGCCGGCGAGGGCCGGAGAGCGGTCCGGGAAGATCGGGAGGAGACCTGTACGAGGGCGATCAGCTGTCCCGACCAGGGGCAAGATGCTCGGGCCGAGTCCTGTGGACTCGGCCCGAGGTGGCGCGATCGGCGTCCGGTCAGCGGCAGACCCTTCCGTCCTCCGTCCGGCCCGGTTCGTCGCGGTGACCGAACCGCCGCCCCATCCGCGACAACGAGTCGCGGGATCCCTGGCTCCCCAGGGTGTCGGCGCCGGCCCGTCCGCCACCCCCCGACGAGCCACACGTGCCAAGCTGCCTGGGGTCGGGTCAGCCCTGTCCCGACCCGACGGCACCGCGCGTCGGCGGTCAGGAGCCGACGATACGGCGCACGTTGTCCACCGTGCCGAGCCCCGCCTTCAGGTGACGCTCACGTTCCGCGAGGAAGGCCTCTCCCAGCTCCTCCCGACGCTCCGTGGAGACGTTCTCGCGGGCGCCGTTGAGGATGGTTCGCTCCTCCTCGTCGGCGTGGTGGTTGATCGCCTCCACCAGCTCTTCCAGCTTCTCGTCCCACTCCTCGGAGCCGACCTCGTCGACCTCCAGGAGGGCGAGGAGCGCCTTGTTGCCCTCCTCGTGCTCCTCCTCGCCGTGCTCGACCTCGTCGTCGTCGATGTTCTTGTAGCGCTTGAGGGCGGGGTACACCTTCTCCTCCTCGGCCAGCGCGTGCGCGATCAACAGATCGGCGAACTCCCGCAGTGCGGCGCCCCGGTCGGCTTCGACGCTGCGCATCAGACGAAAGAGGTCTTCCATTCTGCGGTGATCCCGGAGAATGAGTTCGACGACGTCTCGTGTTTCGGTCATGGAAGAGGCATCACTTTCGTTCGACGGAACCTTCGGGAACCGACTACCCCCACCCGACGAATTCAGTGGTCCCGGCTCTGCGGCCGGGTGCGGTTCTCACCGTCCCGGCACCCGGGCACAGTGGAACCGGCACGGCGATCCCGGTGCGTGCCGTCGACCGCCGAGACGGTCAGTCGGGGGCCGCGTCGAGGGTGGGGTAGCTCCGCAGCACCCGGTCCGTCCCCGTCAGCGTCAACATGTGGCGCACCCGTTCACTGGGCGCGATCAGCACCAGGCGGGCGCCGGTGTGCCGGGTTGTGCGATAGCCGGCGATCAGGCAGGTCAGGCCGGTGGAATCCAGGAACGTGACGCCGGACAGGTCGGCGAGCACGGTGTGGCCCACGGCTTTGAGAAGCGGCTGTAGCACATCGGAGAACTGGCGGGCGGTGCGGACGTCGAGGGAGCCCGCGGCCGTCACGAGATGGCGGCCGGCGGCCAGGGTGCGCACGTGCACGTCCAGCGCGGCCCGCTCCCTTCGGAAGGCGGGCTGGTCGGTGCTCATCCCCGCTCCCGTCCACGCGATCCACCGTTCATGGGTTCAGCTTCCGCTGGTGGCCGCCGCGCCACTCGGTGAGCAGGACGGTGGCGTCGTCATCGAGCTTGCCGTCGTGATGGTTCAGCACGGCGGCCATCAGACGGCGCAGGGTCTCGTGCAGGGTGCGCTCGCCGGAATGGTGGCGTCGGACGAAGTCGATGAATCGCTCACGCCCGAACTGCTCGCCCTCGGCATCGCGGGCCTCGACCACACCGTCGGTGTACAGCAGCAGACGGTCACCGGGCTCCAACTGCTCGCTGGATTCGGTCACCGTCAGCCCGAGGTCAGCGCCCATCGGGCCGGCCGGCGGGCAGACCAGCTCGCTGGCCCACCGGTTGCCGCGCAGCAGGATGGGCAGTGGGTGACCGCGGTTGATCCACGTGAGCCGACCGGTCGCGAGATCGAGTTCGGCCAGGATCCCCGTGGCATAGCGGCTGGTGCCGAACTGCTGGATCAAGGTGGCTTCCACCTGCTCGCTGGTCTCCGTGAGGGACGCGCCCTGGCGGCGGGCGTTGCGACACGCGGCCACGGCGACGTTGGCCGTGATCCCGGCGGTGGTGTCGTGGCCCATGGCGTCGAAGACGCTCAGGTGGAGCGTGGTGCCGGCCACGGCGTAGTCGAAGGCGTCTCCACCGATCTGGTAGGCGGGCTCCATCACCGCGCCCACGGTCGCGCCAAGACCGGCGTAGGCGGGCGGCGGGGTGAGGTGCCACTGCATCTCCGCCGCCACGTTCATGGGCTCGGTACGCACCAGGCGGGCGTAGGAGTCGCTGAAGGAACGCTTGCTGAGCAGCAGCAGCGCGATCATGGACGCCAGATCGCGCAGCGCCTGACGCATCACCTCGTCGTCGGTGTCCGTGTCGGCCCGCACCACACCCAAACGCTCCACACCATCGGTGACCGCCACCCACCAGCGTCGCCGGCCTCGGCCATCGCCTGTCCTGCCGTGCTCGGCGAGCAGCTCCACGCGCTGATAGGCCTGCCCGGGCAGGCTGCCCTCGACAGGGAACCGCTCACCGCCGTCCCCGGCGCCCGGCCCCTCACCGGTGAGCTGACGCAGCACCGTCTCCCGCAGGTCCACGACGAAGACAGCCGTCTCGTACATACCGGCCATGGCGGCGTGCTCGGCGATCAACGCCGGAAGCTGCTCCAGAGTGACGGTGTGGCTGACCTGCATCAGTCGCACGAGCGGCGCCGCCGCGGCCCTCTCAACCACACCCCACCCCCGTCAGCGGGCAGAACGGGGGCAGGCCGCCACCCGGCACCGCCGGGCACGCCACGGGCAGATTCACCATTTCACGGCCCCTTCCAGCCCTTCTACGCTGTACCCACCCCCACAGGCCACACGCCTTGCGGCAGGCAAGGACGACGCCGGTACCGCTGGGGCTCGGGCCAGCCCTTCACAGGCCTCCGCGCTCGGCCGGTGGCCGACCACGGGCCCGGCAGCGAGGGCCCGTGGGCTCAGCCACATGTACGCGCTCCGTCGGACGACAGCCGGTCGGCCCGGCTATTCGGGCCAGTCGGAGTTCTGGATGACCTCGACGAAGTCGATACGCCGGAACCCCGGCACGAAGTGCTCCAGAACGTCCGCGTTGACCGTGCCGAAGGTACTGTCCGGGCGGTGTCGGAACCCGTCGGTGAACGCCTGGAGGATCTGTCGCTTGAAGTCCGGACGTGGATGCGCGGCGGTGACCTCGGCGATCTGGGCCCGCGTGATCCTGCTCAGGTGCAGGCCGAGCACGTCGGTCTCCACGCCTGCCGTCGTGGCGGCGATCTCGGATGCCATCTTGTACGGCACCTCGGGGGTCGTGTGCAGGGCGATGGCCGTCCACACCGTGTCCGCGTCGCCCTCGGAACAGCCATGGCTGAGCAGGAACGCGCGAGCCTGGTCGGCACCGTCCATCTCGAAGCGCTGGTCGTCGCTGCGATAAGGGGCCACCAGACCGGTGTCGTGGAACAGCGCGGCCACGTAGAGCAGCTCGGGATCGGGCCGGAGTCCCAGCGCGTCGGCCTGCAAACTGCCGAACAAATAGACACGGCGGGAGTGGTGGAAGATCAAAGGAGGAGTGGTGTCGCGGATCAGTTCGGTCGCGGCCTGGGCCAGTGTGCTGTCCGGTATCGCGACACCGGCGATCTTTTCACTCATGGTGGCCTCCTTGTGCGGGGCTGACGTGGTCCCCTCACGATCCGCGCGTCGGGGACCTCGGCGCCGCTCCCCGATGGCCGTCAAGCCCTCGAAAACGGTCATGCGTGCCGCGGCCGGTGTCGTCGGACGACGGTCGTGGTGAGGCCGGCCGACGGGAGCCGGAACCGGTGCTGGCGAACCGACGCTGGTAGTTGGTCGGCGAGACTCCCAGATGGCGTGCGAAGGCGCGGCGCAGGCTCTCGTAGCTGGGGAAGCCGGCCAGGGCGGCGGCCTCGGTGGCGTTGTGACCGGCGTCCAGCAGGGCCTTCGCCATGTCGAAGCGGATCAGTTCCACGTATTTCATCGGCGTGGTGCTCAGTTCGGCGCGGAACATGCGCGACAGGTGCCTCGGGCTGACACGGACCCGCGCGGCGAGCCCCTCCAGACTGTGATCCGCTGTCGGATCCGCCTGGACGGCGTCCTGTACCAGGCGCAGTACCGGCGTCCGCGGGGCCGGCCCCTGAAGCGAGGCGGAGAACTGCGACTGCCCACCGGATCGCTGCATGTACACGACCAGTGAGCGAGCGACTCGGCGGGCCAGGTCCGGGCCGTGATCGCTCTCCAGGAGGGCGAGCGCGAGATCGATTCCCGCGGTGACACCCGCGGACGTGTAGGTGGCGCCGTCCTTGACGAAGATCGCGTCGGCCTCCACCCGCGCCTCCGGATGGCGCCGGGCCAGGGCGTCGGTGTGCTGCCAGTGCGTCGTCGCCCTCCTGCCGTCGAGCAATCCCGCCGCCCCCAGGAGAAAGGCCCCGGTACAGATCGCGGCGACCCGCCCCGCCTCACCCGCCAGCGCGCCCGCGGCAGCGCTGAGGGCAGGATCGATCGGCGCCTCGGGCAGCCGGTCGCCGCCGATCACGAGGAGGGTGTCGAAGGCCGGCGCGTCGGCCACGGCGGCGTCCACCGGTACGAGCATGCCGATCGACGAGGACACGGGCTCACCGCCGACCGAGACGACGGTCAGACGGTAGTCGGCGCCGTACCGATTGGCCTCGCTGAAGACCTCGGCAGGCCCGGTGAGGTCCAGCATCTTCATGCCGTCGAACGCCAGTACGCCGACGGTGTGCGTCTTCGATGCCATGTGCTCTCATCCCAGTGTGGTCCGGCCCGCGCGGCAGTCCCCCTCACATCTTCCATCCCGCTCCGCCGGGACCACCGCCGCGCCTCGACCAGGCCGCGGGAGGGGCGGTCCGGCGTACGCCCGGCGTCTGGATCCGAGTGGTTCACGTCCGGACCGTTGCGGCGGCGAAGGCCACGCGACGGCAGCATGGACGAGGGACGCCGTGCCCGCTCCCCTCACGTCACATCGAAAGGCGCGAACAGCATGACCGGAATCATCGCAGGCGTGGAGATCCCCGACACCGCGGCGACCACGGAGGCCACCGGTCTTCTCCGGGAAACGACCGACCCGCTCATCTTCCACCACTCCCGGCGGGTCTTCCTCTTCGGTTCCCTGCACGCGCAACGGCTAGGCTTGCAGCCCGATCCGGAGCTTCTGTACCTGTCCGCCATGTTCCACGACACAGGCCTTCTGACCCCGTTCTCCGAGAAGGAGCAGCGCTTCGAGCTCGACGGGGCCGATCACGCGCGCAGGTTCCTGCTCGACCGCGGGTTCCGCGAGAGCGCCGCCGATGTGGTCTGGACGGCGATAGCGCTGCACACGACGCCAGGAATTCCCGGTCGCATGGGCCCGGAGACGGCTGCCACGAACCACGGCGTCCTGACCGACGCCGTCGGATGGGCTCTGGACGGGCTGGACCGCGACCAGGTGGACGAAATCGTCGCCGCCCACCCTCGCGGAGAATTCAAGAAGGGATTCCTCTCGCTTCCCGTCCCCGGCCACTGCCGGGGACGGGGCCTACGGCTCGCACGGCCGCCTCCGCGCGGCCACCGCCTCGGCGGTCCACCACCGCACGGTGCGTCAGGACGCGACGAAGCGGGCGATCTGGCCCAGCACGACCGGGTCCGCCAGGTACCCGAGGTGGGTCTGGCACAGCACGTTGTTGTTCGTCGCACCGTCCAGCCGGGTGCTGGTGTACGGCAGGATGATGCCGTCGCACGCCGAGTACCAGGTGGCGTACCTCGTGGCACCCGGTGTCTCGTCGCCCGAGGTGATCTGGGAGATGAAGGACGAGCCCGGGTACATCTGCCGGCAGGTCGTGTAGATCAGGCAGGCGCCGGCATACGTGGTCCCGTGGTTCGCGCCCGCGATCGAGGCGAGGTGGCTGACGCTGGTGTCGCCGCCCAGCACCTTGAGGTAGTACTGGCTGACCAGGCCTCCCATCGAGTGGTTGACGATCGCGACCCTGCTCGCTCCGGTGCGCGCCTTGACGTTGTTGACGAAGCTGGCGAGGCCCTGGGCGTTGGTGATGTTGTCGCCGTAGGAGTTGTACTCGTAGGCGAAGAGGTTGGAGCCGGACCAGCCGTTGAGCCGGAAGACGCTCATGGCGGTGACCCAGTTGGACGCGTTGCCGGTGTATCCGTGGACGAAGACGACCGGCGTGTCGGCGGACAGCGGTTGTTCGGCCGTGCCCGCCGATCGCGCTGCGGACGCGGTCCGGGCCGCCGGTGCCGCGGCATCGGCCGCACCTGCCGTCGACGCCGAGGAGAACAGGGTGAACGCGGCCGTGGCGGCCGCGACCACGCCGAGAAGGGGGCGAGGGGAACGACGACGCATGGAGCCCTCCTGACAAAGGTGCGGGGATCAGGTGCCTGACCCGACCAGAGTCATGGGGCGGGACCGGGGCGCCATCGGCTGAATCACCAGTGGCCCGGCCGGGCCCGGCACTCGCCATGCGCAGTGCAGCGCCGAGGAACCCTTCGTCGCGGGACGACTGACCCGGTTCACCCGGAGGAGCCGCTGGACGCCCGGCACTGACGGGACTGCTGACCTACTGCCGGACGCCGTCACCGCCCCCAGCCACCGCGATGCCCGCGTCCACGGCGCGTGAGCCGGGTCAGCCCGAGGCGCGGCAGATCACACCCGCGGACCAGGCCACACGAGCGGGCTCGGCGTCCACCCCGGCCGACGCCGTTTCACGGCCGGCCCGTCACCCGGACGTCAGACCGGCGCCAGAGGCCGGTGCGGCCCCCGGGGAATCTCCGCCTCGACCACGTCACCCGGGCGAACGACGCCGCCCTCCTTCACCACGCTCATGATTCCGGCCTTGCGTGCGATGTTGCCGGCCTCATCGCGGCCGACGACCTGCTTCAGCAGCCCGTCCTGGAAGGTGTCGATCTGCCGGCAGGGATTGCGCAGTCCGGTCACCTCCACCACTGCGAGATCGCCGATGCGCAGCAGCGTGCCGACCGGCAGGCCGAGCAGATCGATGCCGCGAGTGGTGATGTTCTCGCCCAGGTCACCGGGCGACACCTTGAATCCCGCTGCACCGACCTCGGCGAACAGCTCCTCCTGGAGGAGATGGACTTGTCGCAGGTTCGGCTGTGTGGGGTCCTGCGCGACCCGAAAGCGGTGCTTGACGGTCACGCCCGCGTGGACGTCACCCTGTACCCCGAGGCCGGCGAGCAACGTGACGCTGTCCCGGTTCGGCTTGGAGAACGAGTACTCGCCGTTACTGCTGACCGCCGTAACCATCCCGACCATCCTCATGTCCCCTCCTCCATGACCATGACCGGCCACGGCCTCCATGACCATGACCGGCCACGACCCTAATACCGCGGGCCCGCGCCTCAGGGCCGCGATCCTGTCAGGGCCCGCCCCGTCAGCCGGCCGTGGTCCGTACCGGCTCGCCGAGGGAGCGGCCGCGCCGCGATGAGGCTCGGCCGGTCCCGAGTCTGTCGCGGTGACCGTCGTAGGGAGTGGCGGCGTACGGAACGCCCGGCACGAGACACCACGGAGGACAGCATGACGAGCACGCCGAACCACCCGACCATCGCGCTGCCCGGCCGTCCGCCCGTGTTCGATCCGACCACCTGGCGGATGACGACGTGAACGGCCCCCGTGCACAGCTCACCCGCCCCGGCGACATCCTGCTCGCGTTGCCGGAGCCGGCCCTCGTCCACCGCCGGGGAGGACCATGGATCTCCCGCGACGGTGGCCGCGAGTGGCAGCGCTACGGCCGACACGGCTGGCACACCGGGGGCACGTACCGGCCTACCGTCCGCCGCCCGGGGATGCGGGTGGGCGGCCCGGCGCCGGGGTGGCGGTGACGGAGCCGGCGACAGGTCGCACCGCCGTCAGCTCCGTCACCGCCGATGGTCCGTCGCCGCCCGGCCCCGTCGGTTCACGTCCGCCAGGTCTCCGGCGCGGTCGCCGCATCGACGTCGGGCGGTCGGTCTCCTGCCTTGTGGCCGGGTCCGCCGCCACCAGGCGTCGCACCCGGCCGTGTTCCGGCACACGCTGAGGATCCGGCGGCGCCCGGACCACCGCTCCCCCGTCCCAGGGCACCGATGGCGCATAGGTATCGTGAGCGCGCGTCATTGCCGCCTCCGCCGCCCACAGCCTCGGCACTCCACAGCCCGCCGCCCCACAGCCCCGCCACTCCGCCTCTCCACAGCCCCACAGCTCCACCGCCCCACCGCCCCACCGCCCCACCGCCCCACCGCCCCACCGCCCACGTCAGGATTCACGTGACCGAGACCCGAGCGCTCGCCGCGCCCCGCCCCCTGCTGCTGGCCGACGGCCGGGACGCCGCACTGGCCTGGACCCTCGATCCCGGGATGCGGCACCTCAACCACGGCTCGTTCGGGGCGGTTCCCCGCGTGGCCCAGGAACGGCAGAGCGCACTGCGGGACGAGATGGAGCGGGCCCCCGTCGCCTGGTTCCCGCGGCTGCCCGGCCGGATCGCCGCCGCCCGGGGAGCGATCGCCGAGCATCTCCGCGTCCCCGCGCAGGACTTGGCGCTCGTCCCCAACGCGAGTGCCGGCGCGAGCGTCGTGTACGCCGCCCTCACGGCGCGTCCGGGCGGCGACATCGTGGTCACCGACCACGGCTACGGGGCCGTCACGATGGGCGCCGAGCGGCTCGCCCGGCGCTGGGGCGGACGCGTGCGCACGGCCCACGTACCCCTCGGCGCGGGCGCCGAGCAGGCCTGTACGGCGGTGATGTCCCGGGTGGACGAGCGGGTCGCGCTCATCGTCCTGGACCAGATCACCTCCGCCACCGCACGACTGATGCCCGCAGGACGTGTCGGCGAGGAGGCGGCCCGGCACGGCATCCCGCTGCTCGTGGACGGCGCGCACGCCCCCGGACTCCTCGCGGCGCCTCTGGAGGGCCTGGTCTGCGACGCCTGGGTCGGCAATCTCCACAAGTGGGGATGCGCGCCGCGTGGCACCGCCGCTCTCGTCGCCCGCGGTCCGCTGCGCGAGGAACTCCATCCGCTGATCGACTCCTGGAGCGCCGCCGAACCCTTCCCGGACCGCTTCGACCAGCAGGGCACGATCGACGCGACCGGTTGCCTCGCGGCGCCGACCGCGCTGGACTTCGTCGGCCGCACCTGGGGCTGGGACACGGCTCGCACCTACATGGACGAGCTGGCGGACTACGGCGCGCGGGTGGTGGCGGCCGCGTTCGAGGCGTCCGGCGGCCCCGGCGGGCCCGTCGACGTCGGCATGCCGGTGCCGGGGATGCGCCTGGTCCGGCTGCCAAAGGGCCTGGGAACCACCCGGATCGAGGCCGACGCCCTGCGCGACCGGGCGACCGCGGAGCTGGGCGTCGAGGCCGCCTTCACCAGCTTCGGCGGAGCCGGATACCTGCGGCTGTCGGCCCACGTCTACAACACACCCGACGACTACGAGTACTTCGCGGACGCCTGTGTGCCCGTCGTCGAGAGGTGGGCGCGGGAGGCCCGAGGTCGGCTCTGACACCTGCCGTCGGGCGGGCGGGCAGACGGGTCGGGAACGGCGAACGGCCCGCCCTGTCCGCCGGGATGGTCGAAACCGTCCTGGCGGACGGGCCGCGGTCGTGGCACCGTGACGGCGTGCACAACCCCCGACGATCAAGGGAGTCAAGGTGACACCTCTCGCTGCCTCTGTCGAATCGATGGAGCAACTCGCCACGGTCTGGCGGCACATGGTGCTCGACCGGAACGCGGATGCCGACGTGCGAGACCTTCCGGGGATCGCCGTCCGCTGGGCCGACTGCCCCTTCGCCTTCTGGAACTGCGTCACCTTGACCGATGTGGGGGCGGACGCCGCGCTCCTGGAGCAGCGTCTGGCCGAGGCGGCGGACGTCATGCGCTCGAAGAAGTACCCCGGCTTCCTCTGGGTGTTCGAGGACCTCATCGACGCCGGGGCGCGCACAGGCCTCCCGGCGGCGGCCGAGCGAGCGGGTCTCGTGTACGCCTTCCCGGGCACCGGCATGGCTGGAGACCTGCTCCCCGTTCCGGAGCCGATCCACCCGGAGTTGACCTTCGTCCGTGTCAGCGACGACGAGCAACTGCGCTCGTACGCGGACCTCAACTCGCGTGCGTACGGCTTTCCTTTGGAACACGGTCGCGACGGACTCGTCGGGTCCGTGCTGTGGAAGGAGGAGGTGCACGCCTACCTGGGTCTGCGGGACGGTGTCCCGGTCACGTGCGCCGGGGCGGTGGAAGCCGACGGCCGCCTCTTCGTCGTACTCGTCGCGACGGACCCGCAGTGGGAGCGCAGAGGCTATGGGGAGGCCGTGACGCGCAAGGCGCTCCACGAGGGTGCACGGGCCACCGGACTGACGCGCGCCACCTTGCACGCGACCGTCGCGGGCGCACCCGTGTACCCGCGCATCGGTTTCGAACCGAACTCACCCCTGCACTTCTACGGCCTGGGGTAGTCGCGCGGCGGGCTCCGGCCGGTGTCCGCGGGAACACCGCTGCGCACGGCCGTCTCGGCACGAGCGCGCGGGGTCAGCGGTGACTCAGCACGTTGACCACCCGGCCGTTTGGGTCGCGGACGAAGAACCGCCGGACCCCCCACTCCTCGTCCTGCAAGGGGTGGACGATCTCCGCGCCGCTGTCCCGCATGAGCGCATGGGCCGCGTCCACATCGTCCACCTCCACGCTCATGTCCGGCGTGACCGGAGCGGTCCTGTCGCCGGTCGTGAAGCTGACCTGGGCCGCCGGAGTGGACGGCGAGGCGAGCGTCATGATCCAGCCCTGGTCCATGACCTCCTCGAAGCCCAGCAGGCGATAGAAGTCCCGGTTCTCCTGCATCGCGTCGGACTGGACGATGGGCATGACGCGGCGAACGGTCATCGACGACTCCAAGTGAGTGGGCGTGTGTCTGGGTTTCCCGGCGGTCCTACCGCACACCAGCCTACGAGCGCGCCTTCGCCACGGTGCCCGAAGCGGTTTGCGATGGCCCTCTCGTCTCTCTCGTTCTCACCACCCGCGGATCCGCATCGGTGGTGTGGTGGCCCGCTCCCGCACCAGGACGGACGCCTTGCCGGGGGGGGCTTCGGGGGCCGGGTGCTGTACGGGGATCGGAGCCTGTGCCTGTGCGGCTACGAACTCTGAGCGGTGGATGGCGGCGCCCACTCCTACGTCCGCCATACGTACCTGGGCCTGGCTCGCGCTCGACATGGTCGGGCGAGACAACGGCGCACAACCCCCGGGGACGCTACGGGACTCTCGACGGGCGCCGTCCCGTCGGGTCAGTGCGTGAAGGCCAGGCCGTGAGTCCCGGCGATCTGCCCAGCGGCATACCCCGCGTGCAGGTTGAGCGGGTTGCCGTCGACGTTCCTCACCTTGAGAGACACGCGGAATGCGGTGCATCCGTCGAGTTGAGAAGCCGTCAAGTGGAGCACATTGGTGGCTGTCTGATGGTGCTTAGCGGTCGAGATGTTCCACCTCGCCACGGACCCGTTGATCGCGCTGCCGCATTTGGTTCCGTCGGGATTCTGCGGCTGGGCCTCGATCCAGGTTTCGGCCTGCGTGCCGGTGTAGGCCGTCGTCCCGCCCGCGCAGATCGTGGAGCCGGGGGCGCAGGTCGTCAGCGCCGCGTCCTGCACGACAGTGATGCCGTCGCCGGCGCCCGGCGTGTAGGTGTACCCCAGTGTGGTCCGCGTCGAGCCCCGTGCGATCACAGCGGTGCTGACCGCCGGCAGCGTCCAGTGTGCTGTGGAAGCAAACGCTCCCCGGGACAGTTCCGCATTGGCCGGTACCTGCATGGTGACCGTGCGTCCATTCTGGATGATCGATGAGTAACTAGTCACGGAAAGGCGGCAATTGTACGTTCCGCCGGTGGGAGCGGTGAACACCCAGCGGAGGGCAGGAGTGACCGCCGCCTCTCCTGGCGGCACGAGGTTCGTGGCCCAGTACGCTCCGGCCTCCGTCCCGGCAGGGAGCGCTCCGCCGTCGGCATAGCCGCAGCGCACCGCCACCGTGGACCCGATGTTGTCCCCGAGGCCCAGAGCTGTCACGCTCGCCACCGACAGATAACGCGACCACAGATACGACTGCTCACCCGCCGCGGCGGTGAACGTCACCTCGGTTCCCGGTATATCCCGGTACGGCGCCGCGTTGCGCGTGACTTCGTACACGAAAGCCGACGAAGTGGCTGAGGCCGGCGACGCAAACGCGGGCACAGCCGTGCCGACCAGGGCGAGCAATACGGTCGCCATCGAACGAATACGCTTGAACACCATGTCGTCCCTGCATAGGTTTTCCAGCCCCGGCCGTCGGAACTGACAGTGATGAGATCTTGCTGAAATGTCGTCTGATGTTCGCCGTCGCGACTGGCATGCATGTGTCTCGGGGGCCAGTGAGGCCTTTGGGTCAGACGAGGCCGGGGGCCTCGTTGGCCACACGGTGGCCCCCTGCCGCCAGGGCCACAGGAGCCAGCATCGCAACGGAACCCTTTCGCCAGAACTCCAGGAAAATGCGGCCCTTCCCTCTGATGATCACGACGCAACCGGAGGTTGCCCACAATCGATCCGCATGTCCAGCAGCACGCTTCCTACCTGACGATTCGTCATGGAACCCCGTTGGGCGGCCTTCGTCTCCCATCATCAAGGAAACCGTCCGGTCTCCCTGTCGCAATAGCCTTATCCGGCAGGAAGGGAAGACGTATCGGCGACCAAGTATCCGGGTGAGGTGGCGAAACGCTCCTGACGTGTCACACCAACCAGCCCTGCCGTACGGCGCGCACCCCCGCCTCGAAGCGACTGCGCGCCCCCAGGCGTTCCATCAGACCCGTCGCCGTGCGGCGAGCCGTCCGATGCGAGACCCCCAGTCGCTTGGCTATGGCCTCGTCGGTGAAACCGTCGGCCAGTAGCTTCAATACCGTCGCCTCGGCATCGGTCAACCCGCTCTCGTGCCGCCGCGTGATCTCGCCGAAGGGCTTCGCCGCCTCCCAGACGGCCTCGAACAGGGCACACAGGGCGGTCAGCACCCCCTGGCCGGTGAGCACCACCGCGCCCGCAGCGGTGTCGTCGCTGTCGACCGGGATCACGGCGGTGCTACGGTCCGTGATGATCAGGCGAGTAGGCAGCGTGGGCGCGGTTCGGGCCTGTCGGCCCAGGCCGCTCAGCCATTGCGCGTAGGCCACGGTGTGCGGGCTGTTGCGCACGCTGTCGAGGTAGACGGTACGCATCCGGACGCCCCGGCCCAGCAGGTGTTCGTCCAACGGCCGGGAAGCTTCGAGGTTCTCGGGTGTCTGCTCCCCGTCCGGGGCGAAGATCATGGCCTCCTCCCGAATCTCGCGATGGAGCAGGGTCAACCGATCGCGGATGCGGTCCAGACCGATGAGGTGCTCAACGCCGGGCTCGGCAGCCGAAGGGCGCAGGCCCGCGTACTCGGAGATGAGCTGCGCGGCGGCTGCCCGCGAGGCCTCGATCCGGTGTTGCTGAGCGGTGAGTTCCGCCTGTTGGCGGGCGAGCAGGATCTCCATGCCGATGTCCGGGCTGACCGCACGGGGCCGGCCGGGCTCCTCGTACGAGGGCTGCACCAGGGCCAGCTCACTGAGACGGTCGAGACCGCTGCGGACATCTTCCTCTGACATCTTCAGGCGCCGGCTGAGATCGGCCACGGCGTCGCCCGGGGACCCCAGCATCGCGCGATAGACGGCTTCTGTCCGTCTGTCCAGACCCAGCAAGGTCAACATATGGCGTCCCCCCCAGTGAAGTGATCTTCACCGCCGATCGTCGCATGCGGCCGGGTCCATGTGGAGGGTCGGAAGGGAGGGTTGGCCTGTTCCGTCCAGATCCTCAATGGGCCAGCGCTCGGGCCTGTCCCTCTCGCGCTGCGGTCGCACACTTCGTCGGTATGTATCTGATCCACGCCCACCTGTCGGCCCCGCTGGGCAGCCTCCTTCCCTCCGACGCGGCCCGGCGTGTCCTCGCTCTCGCACGTCCCGGTGAAGGGGTGGAGCACGTCACCGCGCACCCGCACGCCGTACCCGACCCGGTACTCGGGGTCTTCCTTGTGGCGGAATCGCTGACCGAGGCAGAGGCGCTGACGGCGATGCTGTGCCGCCGGTTGCTCAACTCGCACACAGAATGGACCGGTTGGGGTCTGCGCAGGGCGCAAGTGCCGCTGCTGGCCCCATTGGGACATGGACCATTGGGGCCATCGGAAAGCTCTTCCCACCCCTGCGACCTGCGGCGAGAGTAGTTCTCGCCGGAAGGGTCACCGACCGGCAGACACGAAGGAACCGGCGCCACGTCACCGCGGGACGGAAGGCCGGAACAGTCCGACAGGTCCACTCCCGCCGAAGGGTCACCCGCCATGCGCGCCATCCGTACCGCCAAGACCGCCGCGGTCACCCTCCTCGCCGCGGGAGCGCTGCTCCTCGGCTTGGGAGCAGCTACCGGGGCCAGCGGCCCCGGTAGCCAGGGCTCCGGTCGGCTGGGCGTCGCGGGCCCCGCCCTGTCCACGAACGACTTCGGCTGGCAGACCACCCCCGTCGTCGGCGACTTCGGCTGGCAGTAACAGGTCCGCGACACCGGTGGGGCCGCTGAACCTCTCCGGGTGAGCCCCCCGTTCTCCCTTGACCACTCCTCCCTCGCCTCGACGCCGCCGTGCGGGCCACGACGCCCCGGCAGGCAGTCCCCGCCCTCCCCGCCCGAACAACCCAACAAGGAGTTGTCTGTCATGCCTATGTCCAAAATGCCGCACACTTCCCTCCTCACCGTCGTCCTCGCCTCCGCCACAGTGCTGGGTACCCTCGCCGTCTCCCCTGCCGCGACGGCCGCCCCGAACACCGCTGTCTCCGGCGTGCGCACCGCCACCGAGGACGTCGAGCGTCCCCAGGGTGAAGTCGGCCCCCTGGTGAGCGGCTCCCCACGGAGCACCTTCTCCTCGCACCCCCTGGCCTCCACGGCCGCCGGCGCGCCGATCAACCGCAGCGCGGTCATCGCTCGCGCCAAGGTCTGGGCCGACGCACAGGTGCCCTACAGCATGAACAACTACCGTGACGGCTACCGCACCGACTGCTCCGGCCTGGTCTCCATGGCCTGGAACCTCGGCACCAATGCGTGGACCGGCAACCTCGACAGCTACGCCAGGCGGATCTCGAAGGGCGAGCTGCGCAAGGGCGACATGCTCCTCTTCCACAACCCCTCGAACCCCTCGCGCGGTTCCCACGTCGTCCTGTTCGAGCGCTGGACCGACTCGTCGATGACCTCGTACGTCGGGATCGAGCAGACTCCTCCGCACGCCGTGCGCCGCACCATCCCGTACGCCTACTTCAACAACTCCGGCTCCTACCTGCCGTACCGCTACAACAACATCGTTGAGGACGTCACCACCACCCGCGATCACGACTACACCGGTGACTACAAGGACGATCTGCTGGGTGTGGACTCGGCGGGCACCCTGCGGCTGTACTCCGGCAACGGCTCCTCCGCAGTGGCCTTCACCCACGAAGTGGGCAGCGGCTGGACAGCCATGGACAAGGTGGCCGCCGCCGACTTCAACGGCGACGGCGACGGCGACCTCGTCGCCACCAACAAGACCACCGGCGAACTGTTCCTCTACATCGGCAACGGCGACGGCGGATTCAAGTCCACCAGCGAGATCGGACACGGCTGGACCGGCATAGAACAGCTCGCCGCCGGCGACTTCACCGGCGACGGCAAGGCCGACATCGTCGCCGTCAACGAAACAGACGCCACCTTGAACCTCTACACCGGCAACGGCAGCGGCGTCACCTACACCAAGCAGATCGGCAGCGGCTGGTCGAAGATGACCAACCTCGCCGCCGGAGACTTCAACGGCGACAACCGCGCCGACCTCGTCGCCACCCACGAAGACAACGGAAGCCTGCTCCTCTACCCCGGCACCACCACCGGCGGCGTCGGCAGCGCCATCGAAATCGGCTCCAGCTTCAACCTGATGAGCAAACTCACCCTGTCCGACCTCAACAACGACGGACGCGCCGACATCACCGCCATCAACCGCAGCACCGGCAACCTCCACCTCTACACCAGCAAAAGCAACAGCCTCAACACCGGCATCGAAATCGGCCACGGCTGGGGCAGCTTCCGGCACCTGGTCTGAGGCCGACGGCCCGACACCACCGAGGGGCCCGCCCGGCGCGGGCCCCTTCCCCCAGTCCTTGTGACGCCCCCTCACCTGAAACGGAAGCCCGTCATGCCGCGTCTCGCCTCCGCCCTCCGGTCCCGCCCCGCCCTCGTCGCCGCCATCGTGGCCGGTCTCGCCACCCCGCTGGTCATGACCCAACCCGCCACGGCCGCCTCCGTGGCCACCTGGGACAAGGTCGCCCAGTGCGAGAGCGGCGGGAACTGGTCCATCAACACCGGAAACGGCTATTACGGTGGACTACAGTTCTCGGCGAGCACCTGGGCCGGTTACGGCGGCCAGGTCTACGCCTCCAACGCCCACTTGGCGACGAAGAAGCAGCAGATCCTCATAGCCGAGAAGGTCCTCGCCAGCCAGGGCGCCGGTGCATGGCCGCGATGCGGCGCGGTGGCCGGTCTGGCTTATGACCATGCCGACCCGTACCCGGCCGTCGAGGTGCACCGCGATCACGACTACACCGGTGACCACAAGGACGATCTGCTGGGTGTGGACTCGGCGGGCACCCTGCGGCTGTACTCCGGCAACGGCTCCTCCGCAGTGGCCTTCACCCACGAAGTGGGCAGCGGCTGGACAGCCATGGACAAGGTGGCCGCCGCCGACTTCAACGGCGACGGCGACGGCGACCTCGTCGCCACCAACAAGACCACCGGCGAACTGTTCCTCTACATCGGCAACGGCGACGGCGGATTCAAGTCCACCAGCGAGATCGGACACGGCTGGACCGGCATAGAACAGCTCGCCGCCGGCGACTTCACCGGCGACGGCAAGGCCGACATCGTCGCCGTCAACGAAACAGACGCCACCTTGAACCTCTACACCGGCAACGGCAGCGGCGTCACCTACACCAAGCAGATCGGCAGCGGCTGGTCGAAGATGACCAACCTCGCCGCCGGAGACTTCAACGGCGACAACCGCGCCGACCTCGTCGCCACCCACGAAGACAACGGAAGCCTGCTCCTCTACCCCGGCACCACCACCGGCGGCGTCGGCAGCGCCATCGAAATCGGCTCCAGCTTCAACCTGATGAGCAAACTCACCCTGTCCGACCTCAACAACGACGGACGCGCCGACATCACCGCCATCAACCGCAGCACCGGCAACCTCCACCTCTACACCAGCAAAAGCAACAGCCTCAACACCGGCATCGAAATCGGCCACGGCTGGGGCACACAGAAGCACCTGATCTGATCCGAACACGCCGCGAGCATGCCGCACAGGTTGTGCCGTCATCCCGGCTACAGCGCCACGTCCGTCCCCAGGACCCGCAGCCTGACCGGCTGGTCGCTCTCCGGCGCGCAAGCAGCGCGGTCGGTCCTCCGAGTCAGGGGTTCCGTTCCGATGTGTGCGGTTGCCGGGTGGCACGTACTGGGCGGCCGAAGGCGGGTTGCCCCTGTCAGATGAGGGGCGGTTGTGCCGGAGAGGCGGGTGCGGCCCCGTTCCGTGCCGCGGGCGTGGGCTGCTTCGGGTGCCAGAATCATGCTGGCCTGCGCCACTGGAGCGTCGCACGAGGACCTCGCGGCGCAGTTGGGCGGCTCGACGCCGCATGCGGTGGGCCGGAGGAGGGCGAGGTGTGTCGCGCACCGGATCGCCGGGCTGGGTGGAATGACGCGTCCCGGCGGCCCCCGGACGGTTCTCCGACAAGCAGGTCGCCGCGCTGGTGAAGGGCTCACGGCAAGCCGAGTTCCTTGCGGGCTCCCGCCAGCCGGCGCAGCACGCCGTGGGAGGCGGGGCCCTCGGCCGGCTCTGTCGCTTCCCTGAGCAGCACGACGATGTCGTCCCGACGCCCCTGCTGGGCGGCCGGATGCGTCAGCCCGACCAGGTTCGCCGCCACCCCCGGCAGGAATCCCAGCTCCCGGCGGAGGCGGGTGGACTCCCCGACGTGCGCTCGGGCTTCGTCCGGACGGTCGGCATGTGATGGGTCCGCTCCGGCCGACGGCGGCTCGGGGGGACCGGATGCGGGCGAAGTCGACAGGACGCCGCGGGTGCGGCCGACCGGGCCGTGCCGCGGGGGCGGTCCGGCTGCTTCAGCCGCGTCCGGCGTGCGAGGGACCTCTGTCGGCGGCCGCCGGCTGCGAGGCGCGGGCCACGACGAAGAGGAAGAGTCCGCAGGCCGATACGAGCAGCCATCCCGGATGCGACGCCGCCGCGAAGCCGACGGGCCCGGTGCCGGCGACCAGTCCCCCGGCGACAGCGATACCGACCGCCGCACCGACCTGACGGGCGGTGGAGGTGATCGCCCCCGCCACACCGGCCCGGGTGGCCGGCAGACCGCTGACGGCGGTGTTGGTGAGAGGGGCGTTGGCGAAGCCGAATCCGATGCCGATCAGCAGGTGGGCGAACAGGATCAGCGGCACGCTCGTGTCCTGGTCCAGACGCGTCAGGCACAGACCCCCGGCCACGGTGGACGCACCCGCGAGAACCAGCGGACGCCTCGGTCCGAGGCGTCCCACCAGGCTGCCGGACCAGGGCGCGCACAAAGTGGCCCCCAGCGCCATGGGCAGGGTGGTGGCGCCGGTCGCCAGCGGAGTCCAGCCCCGGGTGTGCTGAAAGTAGAGGGTGTTGAGGAGGAGACTCACGTTCAGGGCGACGAACACCGCCATGGCACCGAGCACCGCCGTGGCGAAGGGTGGCCGGCGGAACAGGCCCAGGTCCATCAGGGGTTCGTCACGGCGCAGTTCGACCATGACGAACGCGGTCGCCGCGGCCACGACCACGGCGTAGCCGATGAGGGCCGTCGGCGAGGCCCAGCCGATACGGGGTCCTTCGATGAGGATGCCGACGACGAGGCAGAGCACCACGGTGAGGAGCGTCTGTCCGGGCCAGTCCAGACGACGGGCGCGCGCAGCGCGGGACTCCGGCACGAACACGGCGACCAGGACGAGGGCGGCCACGATGACCGGCGTGTTGATCCAGAACACCGAACGCCAGCCGAACGCGGCGATGAGTGCACCGCCGGTGACCGGACCCGCCGCCATGCTGAGCCCGAAGACCGACGCCCACACGCCGATCGCCCGAGCCCGCTCCCGCCGGTCGGGCATCGCGTTCACCACGATCGCCAGTGCCACGGGACTCAGCATCGACGCCCCGGCCCCCTGAACGGCCCGCGCGGCGACGAGCACACCGAGTGACGGGGCGAGGGCACACGCGAGGGAGGCCAGGCCGAAGACGACCAGCCCGTACCGGAAGACCCGGCGGCGCCCCCACCGGTCCGCGAGCGCCCCCGAGACGACGAGGAGACTGGCCAGGACCACGGTGTAGGCGTCGACGACCCATTCCAGACCATGGGTGCCCACCCCGAGACCATGCCCGATCTCCGGCAGGCCCACGTTGACGATGGTGGTGTCGACACCGACCAGGAACATGCTGAACGCGCAGACGGCGAGCACCGTCCAGCGTCGGCACGCACTCAGCGGTGCGGGCGCAGCGGCCAGGGATTTCGTGAGCACGGGAGGTCCCCCTTCGTACGGGATCGGGTGCGCTCAGACTCGGGCCGGGAGCGGGACGGGGCCCAGAAATTTTGCGAGGACCGCAAAATGGTCGTATGGACCCTGAACTCGCAGAACTCATCGACAGCATCGGGCCACGACTGCGCGCCCTGCGACACGACCGGGGTCTCACCCTCGACGTGCTCGCCCGCGACACCGGAATCTCCGTGAGCACGCTGTCACGCGTCGAATCGGGTCTGCGGCGCCCGACACTCGACCTCCTCATCCCGCTCGCACGAGCCCATCGCGTCGCGCTGGACCAGCTGGTGGCGGCCCCGGCCACCGGCGATCCCCGGGTCCACCTCAGGCCCAGGAGCCGGGAACGCGGAAACATCGTCGTCCCGCTGACGCGGTACCCGGGCCGCGTCCAGGTCTTCAAGCAGGTTCTCGCGCACCGCGAACCGAAGCTGGTGACCCACTCCGGCTACGAATGGCTCTACGTGCTCGCCGGTGAACTCCGCCTCATCCTCGGACAGCGCGACACCATCCTGCGGCCCGGCGAGGTCGCCGAGTTCGACACCAGCACCCCGCACTGGTTCGGCCCCGCAGGCGCCGAAGCGGTGGAGATCCTGCACCTGTTCGGGCCCCACGGCGATCAGGCCGTCATCCGCACCGACCCGACGACGGACAGCTGAGTCCCCGGCGCCAGACGTCGCTCCGAACGGCGTGCCGTTCCGTGCCGCCGCCGTTCTTCCCCCGCGAACTGAACCGTTACTAAACTTAACCGGTTTCGCTCGAATGGTTGTCTGCGCACCATGTCTCCTTCTAGCCTCTCTCCCAACCGCCGATCGGAGGCATTCACCACCACCCGTTCCTCTCCTGACCGCGGGAAACACGTGGTGACCCTTCGTGGCGACCCGACGTCCCGCCGCCCGGCGTGCGCCGCACGCCAGACCGGGGCAGCGGGGCTCCAGGCAGGCACGCGCACCTCCGCCTCCGGGCCTCGTCACGGCCCGGGCCGGCGGACACGCGTGCCCGCGCCCGCGACAACCTTGGGAGCGGCAATGAGAAGAACACTGGCCACCGCGGCGGGAGCGCTGCTGGCCGTCGCGGCCTCACTCCTGGCCACCCCGTCCCCCGCACAGGCGGAGACACGGGCGGCATCCGGTTTCCACGTCCGCGACGGCCGCCTGCGGGACGCGAACGGCAAGGACTTCGTCCTGCGCGGCGTCAACCACGCCCACGCCTGGTACCCCACCCGGACACCACGGGCGCTGAAGGACATCAAGGCGCTGGGCGGCAACTCGGTGCGCGTGGTCCTCGCCACCGGGGACCGCTGGACCAGGACCGAAGCCGCCGATGTGACCGCGATCATCAACGAGTGCAGGCAGGACCGGCTGGTCTGCGTGCTGGAGGCGCACGACACCACCGGCTACGGCGAGCAGGCGGGGGCGGTGTCCCTCGCCCGCGCCGTGGACTACTGGCTCGGCCTCAAGGACGTACTGCGGGGTCAGGAGAAGTACGTCGTCCTCAACCTGGGCAACGAGCCGTACGGCAACACCGCCTACCAGACGTGGACCGCCGACACGCAGAAGGCCGTCGCGCGCATGCGTGACGCCGGATTCGACCACACGCTCATGGTCGACGCGCCCAACTGGGGCCAGGACTGGTCCTTCACCATGCGGGACAACGCCGGCAAGGTCTTCGCGGCCGACCCCGACCGCAACACGGTGTTCTCGATCCACATGTACGGCGTCTTCGACACCGCGGCCGAGGTGAACGACTACCTGAACCGGTTCATTTCCCAGGGCCTGCCGATTGTGGTCGGCGAATTCGGCAATGACCACTCGGACGGCAACCCGGACGAGGACGCCATCATGGCAGCCGCCCAACGACTCGGCGTCGGCTACCTGGGCTGGTCCTGGAGCGGCAACGGCGGCGGCGTCGAATACCTCGACATGGCCACCGCTTTCGACGCGTCCCGGCTCACCGACTGGGGTCGGCGCATCTTCGACGGCCCCAACGGCATCAAGCAGACCGCGCGCGAGGCCAGCGTCTTCACCTCCGGCCCGGGCGACGACCCCTCCGAAGGAAGCTGTGCGGTCACCTACCGGCTCAGCGACTGGGGCAACTGGTTCAACGCGGACGTGACCGTACGCAACACCGGTACCACGGCCGTGAAGGGCTGGCGGCTCGACTTCGCCTTCCCCGGAGAGCAGAAGCTCGACCAGGTCTGGAACGCCAGGGCGGCCCAGCAGGGCAACCAGGTGCGAGCCACCGACGAGTCCTGGACGGAGACGATTCCGGCCGGCGGCACGGTGACCTTCGGCTTCAACGGTTCCTCCACGGGAACGAACGGAGTTCCCGCGTCCTTCACCCTCAACGGCGACAACTGCACGGCGAGTTGACGACGGCAGGCAGCCGGGCGCAGGGTCGCTTCCCTCGGCGGAGCGGCCCTGCGCGTGTTCACCGACTACCCACCGGTCCCGGGCGCCCGGGAGGTGGACCCCCGTGGTGTCAGCGTGGGCGTCGGCGCCTGGTGCGAGCCGGTGTGCGTCCCTTCGATCACGTCGAACAGGACACGCGCCACCTCGGCCCCGAAGTGGTGCACGTCGTGGCTCATCGCCGACAGTGTCGGGTGGGTGATGCGGCACAGCTGCGAGTCGTCCCAGGCGACCAGCGACAGGTCGTCGGGGACGGTGAAGCCCATCTCGGCGGCGACGCCCGCGCCCGCGACCGCCATGATGTCGTTGTCGTAGACGATGGCGGTGGGCCGGTCGGCGGCGAGCAGCAGCGAGCGGGTGGCGCGGGCGCCCTCCTTCTCGTCGAAGCCCGTGGCGATCTGGCGGGCCTCCTCCAGCCCGAGTTCGCGCATGGTGGACGCGAACGCGCGTGTCCTGATGGCGCTGTGGCCGAGGTCGGCCGGGCCGCCGACGCGGGCGATCCTGCGGTGGCCGAGCGCCGCCAGGTAGCGGACGGCCTCGCCGACCGCGGAGGCGTCGTCGGTCCACACCGCCGGGAAAGCACCGGTCAGGGAGGGATGGCCGACGGCTACGACCGGCAACCCGACGCGCTTCAGGGACGGCAGCCGGGGATCGTCCTCGCGGAGGTCCACCAGGATCGCGCCGGCGATCATCCGGCCGCCCCACCACGCCTTGTACACGGCGGTCTCCTCGTCGAGGTCGCGCACCAGCCGCAGCAGCAACGAGCACGACCGCTCCGCCAGGACGCTCTCGATGCCGGAGATGAACTCCATGTAGAACGGTTCGAGGCCGAGCAGCCGGGCGGGCCGGCACAGGGCGAGACCGACGACGTCCACCCGCTGGTTGGACAGGTTGCGCGCGGTGGCGCTGGGGGCCCAGCCCAGTTCCCGGGCCGCCTCGAAGATCCGCTCACGGGTGGCCGCCGAAACGCCGGGCTTGTGGTTGAACGCCAGCGACACCGCGCCCTTGGACACCCCGGCCCGGGCGGCGACGTCCTTGATCGTGACCCGTTCCGTCGAGCTGCTCACGCCACGTCCACGCAGTGCAGGGCGGCCCTGACGTCCCGCACGTCGGCGGTGGCGCAGCCGGTGACCCGGATACGCACGTGCTCGCCGGGCAGCAGGGTCTGGAGGCCCCGGTCACCGACGGCGGCCGGGCCGAGCCGGTCGGGCTGGAGCAGGAGGTCTCGGACGAGGGTACGGGCGCTCACCACGACGTCGACTCTATCCCCCTGCCCGGCCACGGGCTCCACGCTGACGTCATAGACGGGCCGCGGGTAGGCGAAGTCCTTGTCGGCGACCGGGAAGTGCAGCGCGCGCAGCCCTCCCTCGCTCTCGGCTTCACCCGCCCGGGGGGAGCCCTCTGCGTCCGCGACCAGGAACTCCTTCGCCGACCGCCCGTCCGGCACCAGGTCGCGGGGCACCGGGAGCCGGACGACCGAGCGGGGGTCGGCGGCCACCTCGACGACCTTCTCGTGGATCAGGGTCCCGTCCGCTCGCCACCGGCGCAGCGTCACGGCGGTCCGCCAGGGCTCGGCGGCCTGGTTGACGGCGGCGAGCACCAGTCCGTCGGTGCCGGACTGCAAGGTCAGAAGCCGGTCGGCGTACACCCGGCGCAGCTCGTGGTAGAGGGGCTTCGGGCGGCCGTCGCCGTCGATGGCGGACCAGGAGGTGACGGGCCAGCAGTCGTTGAGCTGCCAGACGATGGTGCCCGCGCAGACGGGCCATTGGGAGCGCCAGTGCTCGATGCCCGTCGCGACCGCCCGCGCCTGCACGAGCTGGGTCAGGTAGTGCCAGCGGTCGAAGTCGCCCTCGGGCAGCGGGAAATGGCGTGCGACGCCGCGCTCGAGCTTGCCGTTTCCGTCCTCGGCCTTCTGGTGGTGGAGCATGCCCGGGGAGTCGGGGGCGAGCCGCTCTGCGGGCAGGGCGCGCAGCAGGGTGGCCCGAGCGGGCGGCGCCTGCCAGCCGAACTCGGCGACGAACCGGGGGACGCTGGCGCGGTACTCCGCGTAGTCCTGGCGGTTCCACACCTCCCAGGAGTGATGGGTGCCGTGTGCCGGGTCGTTGGGGTGGTGGTCCCAGGAGCCGGACCAGGGGCTGCCGGCGGTGTAGGGGCGGGTCGGGTCGAGTTCGGCCACGACGCGGGGCAGCAGGCCGAGATAGTAGCCCTCGCCCCAGGAGTCGCCTGCCAGGGCGCCCTCCCAGTCCCAGTCGCGAAAGCCCCACAGGTTCTCGTTGTTGCCGTTCCACAGGATGAGCGAGGGGTGCGGCATGAGACGGACAACGTTGTCGCGTGCCTCGGCCTCCACCTCGCCGCGCAGCGGTTGTTCCTCGGGGTAGGCGGAACAGGCGAAGAGGAAGTCCTGCCAGACCATCAGTCCCAGCTCGTCGCAGACGTCGTAGAAGGCGTCGTCCTCGTAGATGCCGCCGCCCCACACCCGCACGAGGTCGATGTTGGCCTCGGCGGCCTGGGTGAGCCGGGTCCGGTAGCGCTCGGGGGTGACCCGGGAGGGGAAGGCGTCGTCGGGGATCCAGTTGACGCCGCGGGCGAAGATCCGCACACCGTTGACGACGAGGGTGAAGCCGGTGCCGTGCTCGTCGGCCGAACGGTCGAGTTCGACCGTGCGGAAGCCGATCCGGCGGTGCCAGGTGTCCAGCGGGCGGCCCTCGTCGTCGCGCAGAGCGAGGTGGAGGTCGTACAGGGGCTGTTCGCCGTAACCGCGGGGCCACCACCGACGCGGGCCGGGCACCTCCAGGTGCAGCACCGCCTCGTCGCCGACAAGGACGGCCTCCGTGCGGGCTCCGGCCGTCCGGGCTTCGGCGCGCAGCGTGCGCCCCCGCCCCTGCGCGGTGCGTTCGACCTCCAGGCGCACCTCCACCCGGCCGGTGTCCTCGTCCACGGTGACCAGCGGGCGTACGTGGGCGATGCGGGCGGTGGACCAGTGCTCCAGTCGCACGGGCCGCCAGATGCCGGCGGTGACCAGGGTCGGCCCCCAGTCCCAGCCGAAGTTGCAGGCCATCTTGCGGATGTACTGCGACGGCTCCGGATAGACGTTGGGCCGCTCCCCCGTCGTGGCACGGACGGCCGCCGCCTCGTCGTAGGCGGAGGCGAAGCGGACCTCCAGTCGACCGGAGCGGCCGGTGACGTCGAACCGGTGGCGGCGGTGCATGTTGCGGGTCGCGCCGACCGGACGGCCGCCCAGGGTGATGTGCGCCGCCGTGTCGAGGCCGTCGAAGACCAGATCGGTGCGCTCGTGCGCGCTGTCGTGCTCGAGATCGCGGACGTAGGTCCAGGGCCGGCGGCCCACCCAGGCGACCTCGGTCTCGTTGAGTCCGACGAACGGGTCGGGGATGACCCCGGCGCTCAGCAGGTCGGTGTGGACGCATCCGGGCACCGTGGCCTCCAGCAGATCTTGTCCGTGGCTGAGGCTCCAGCCCTCGCAGAGCTGGGTGACGTCCTTCATGGTGCGCTCCAATCGCCTGACTCAGGCCGGGTGGATGAACAACGGCCGACAACCTAACCCGCTGATCAACCGCTGTCCATAAACCGGTCTAGTTGTTCTCGCCATCCTCGCTCACCCGTTCATGCACGTCAGCCCCCCGACCCCTACCGCTCCCGGTAACGATTGCGTATCGTGCGGGAAATCCGAGCTTTACCGGTTAACTCCCGGCTGCCATAGTGCCCACATCCCACCCGCAGAGCTGAGCCGCAATCCTGAAGGAGCTGGGCACATGGGGAAGAAGAAGTCGCTCACGGGGGCGCTTGTGGCCGTCGCGATCCTGACCGTCGCGGGCTGCGGTGGCCAGGCCACGGTCTCCGGAGAATCGGCGAAGGCACCCGCTGATCCCTCCGACGCCTCGGGCACCATCAAGGTCCTGACGCACCGCACCGACCTCGTCCAGAACGGGACGATGGACAAGTACGCCGCCGAGTTCAACAAGATCTACCCCGAGGTGCGGGTGAGGTTCGAGGCCCTCACCGACTACGAGGGGGAGGTCAAGATCCGGATGAACACCGAGGACTACGGTGACGTCCTGATGATCCCGTCCGTCGTCGCCAAGAACGACTACCCGAAGTTCTTCGCCCCCCTCGGCAGCAGCGCGGAACTGGGCGGCAAGTACCGCTTCAGCGACAAGACCGATGTCGACGGCAAGATCTACGGCATCGCCACCTTCGGCACCGCCAACGGATTCCTCTACAACAAGGCCGTGTGGAAGAAGGCCGGCATCACCGCCTGGCCCACCACGCCGCAGGAGTTCGTCAGCGACCTCGAGGCGATCAAGTCGAAGACGGACTCGGTGCCGTACTACACGAACTTCAAGGACGGCTGGCCCCTGACCGCGTGGAGCAACAACATCGGTTCGGTGACCTGCGACGCACGGGCCGGTGACAAGCTCGCCGGCCCGGTGTCCCCGTGGGAGGCGGGCAGCGAACTGCGGTCGATCGACTCGCTCCTCTACGACATCGTCGCATCCGGTCTGTCCGAGAAGGACCCCAACACCACCAACTGGGAGGCGTCCAAGGGAATGATCGCCAAGGGTGAGGTCGCCACCATGCAGCTGGGCTCCTGGGCCATCACCCAGATGCGCGACGCCGCGCAGCAGGCCGGCACCGATCCCGACGACATCGGCTTCATGCCCTTCCCGGCACAGAAGAACGGCAAGTACTGCGCCCTGCTCGCCTCCGACTACCAGCAGGCGGTCAACGCGCACTCCGAGCACAAGACCGCGGCGCGGGCCTGGATCGACTGGTTCTCGGACAAGTCCGGCTTCCCGGCAGAGGAGGGCGCCGTCTCCGCGCTGAAGTCCGCCGAGATGCCCAGCACTCTCAAGGACTTTGTTGACAACGATGTCACCTTCCTGGAGCGCTCGGAGGCGGAGACGGGCGAGGTGAACGCGATCGACAACGCGGCCGAGATCGGACTGAACAAGCCGGACTACCGGCAGAAGCTCGTCGACACCGCTCGAGGCGCGCAGAAGGGCAGCCCCGAGGACTTCTTCGCGGACCTGGACAAGAGGTGGAACGAGGCGGCCGGGACCGTCGGCTCCTGACCGCCGGCCGGCCTCTCCACTCCCCCAGCCGTAACCGGCCCCGCCCGGACCGACGGACGGGGCCGACCGCCCGCCGCGGATCAGCGGACGACGAAAGGCCCGACATGCCCGAGACGACCGAGACGGCACCCGCGAAAGTGCCACGCACCGCCCCGCAGCACCTCAGGACGACACGCCGCCCGTCGCCCCGGAGCGGCGCCCCGCTGCTGCGGCGCCTCACCCCGTGGTTCTTCCTTGCCGCACCCCTGGCCCTGCTGGTCACGTTCACCTACGTGCCCGTGGGGAACATGATCTTCTACAGCTTCACCGACTGGGACGGGGTCAGCCCGGACCGGAACTTCACGGGCCTCGACAACTACCGGCAGATCTTCACCCGGCCCGAACTGTTCCGGGTCTTTTTCGTCGGCTTCTACTACCTCGCCGCGTCCGCCGTACAGATCGTGGTCGCCCTGTACCTCGCGACCGTCCTCAGCTTCGACCTGCGCTTCCGGAACCTCTTCAAGGGGATCCTGTTCTTCCCCTACCTCGTCAACGGCGTGGCCATCGGATTCGTCTTCCTCTACTTCTTCCAGGACGGCGGCACGCTGGACTCGGTGCTGACCTTGTTCGGCGCCGGCTCCGACCACGCGTGGCTCGGTGACGCCACGTCGGCGAACACCTCGCTGGCCGGGGTGTCCGTCTGGCGGTTCACCGGGCTGAACTTCGTGCTGTTCCTGGGCGCGATCCAGTCGATCCCGGCCGAACTGCACGAGGCCGCCCAACTGGACGGGGCGACCCGGTGGCAGCAGTTCCGGCACATCATCGCCCCGAGCATCCGACCGGTCGTCAGCCTCAGCGTCATCCTGGCCGTCTCGGGGTCCCTGTCCGTCTTCGAGATCCCGTACATCATGACCGGCGGCGCGACCGGCACCTCGACCTTCGTCATCCAGACGGTCAAGCTCGCCTTCCAGTTCAACAAGACGGGCCTGGCATCCGCCGCCGCTGTCGTCCTGCTCCTGATCATCCTGCTGGTCACCTGGATCCAGCGCCGCCTCGTGCCCGACGAGAAGGTGGACCTCGTATGACCACGCCACTGCCCGCCCCGCGCCGTCGTCGGATCGGACCGGCCCTGACCTACCTGTCGCTGGTCGTCGCGTCCCTGATCGTGCTGGTCCCCCTCGTCGTCGTCTTCCTGACCTCGCTGAAGACGTCCGAGGAGGTCGCCGACGGCGGCGCCCTGACGCCGCCG
The DNA here is from genome assembly GCF_055577115.1 of Streptomyces sp. NPDC033216. Taxonomy (NCBI): domain Bacteria; kingdom Bacillati; phylum Actinomycetota; class Actinomycetes; order Kitasatosporales; family Streptomycetaceae; genus Streptomyces; species Streptomyces sp. NPDC033216. Next base: position 114,409 of record NZ_JBVIQK010000009.1, read on the forward strand.
CGCGACTGGCTCAACCTCGGCAACTACGCGACGGCCTTCACGGACGGCAAGATGCTGTCCGCCTTCGGGAACACCGCGTTCATCCTGCTCTTCTCGATCACCGGAACGGTCCTGGTCGGCTCGATGACGGCGTACGCGGTCGACCGTTTCGCCTTCCGCGCGAAGAAGCCGGTCATGGCGCTGTTCCTGGTGGCCACCCTGGTCCCCGGGGTCACCACGCAGGTCGCCACCTTCCAAGTGGTCAACGGCTTCGGCCTGTTCAACAGCCTGTGGGCGCCCGTCCTGCTCTACATGGGGACGGACATCGTCTCGATCTACATCTTCCTTCAGTTCATCCGGGGCATCCCGGTCTCCCTCGACGAGGCCGCGCGCCTGGACGGGGCGAACGCCCTCTCCATCTACTGGAAGATCATCCTGCCGCTGTTGAAGCCGGCCGTCGCCACGGTGGTGATCATCAAGGGAATCACCGTCTACAACGACTTCTACATCCCCTTCCTCTACATGCCCTCGGAGGATCTCGGCACCATCTCCACCGCGCTGTTCCGCTTCAAGGGGCCCTTCGGCGCGCACTGGGAGAACATCTCGGCCGGCACCATCCTGGTGATCGCCCCGACCCTGCTCGTGTTCCTCTTCCTCCAGCGCTACATCTACAACGGCTTCTCGCAGGGCGCGACCAAGTGACACCGCTCGGCTCCGCGGTCGCCGCCGCGGAGCCGAGGTCACGCGAAACGCAAGCGTCGCACCATGTCGGCCGTCGACGACATCGAGGACGCCCTCGCCCGTCGACGCGCCCAAGGTGCCGAACTCGACGGTGAGGTACGGCATTTCGACGGCAGCTTCCTAGTCCACAACGTCCGCGGCCCCAGGGGCGTCATCGCCGGAGCGGCCGAGAAGCTCAGCTGAAGTCTCCTCGTCCGCGTCACGTGCGGCCGGCGTCCGGGGCGGCGGCCTCCAGGTCGGCGATGCTGCCCGACATGATCGCCCGTACGTGTTCCGTGATGTGCGCGGCGGGCCAGTCCCACCAGGACACAGCCAGGAGCCGGGCAACGTCCTCGTCGCTGTAGCGGGTGCGGATGAGGCGGGCCGGGTTGCCGCCGACGATCCCGTAGTCGGGCACGTCCGACGCGACCACGGCGCCGGCACCGATGATCGCGCCGTGCCCGATCCGTACGCCGGGCAGCACCATTGCGCCGTAGCCGAACCAGACGTCGTTGCCCACGACCGTGTCGCGCTTGTTCGGCAGGCCGGTGAGCAGATCGAAATGCTCGGCCCACGAGCCGCCCATGGTGGGGAAGGGAAAGGTCGAGGGGCCGTCCATGCGGTGGTTGGCGCCGTTCATGAGGAACCGTACCCCCGTGCCGAGGGCACAGAACTTGCCGATCACCAGCTTTTCCGGCCCGTAGTGGTAGAGCACGTTGCGCGTCTCGAACGCGGTGGGATCGTCCGGGTCGTCGTAGTAGGAGTACTCCCCGACCTCGATCAACGGGGAGGTGACCAAGGATTTGAGCAGCACCACCCGGGGGTGCTCAGGCATCGGATGGAGCACCGTCGGGTCGGCAGGCACAGGCATGGTGAGCGATTCCTCGTGAATGCGGCGTCAGTTGTCCCGCCCCATGATCACAGTTGCGCGCCGCCTGGAACACCGATGTGTCTCCTGCCAGAGCCTGAGCGGCTTCGGCGCCCCGTCTCTGCGGTGGCGGTGCCGACGCCGTCGTGCCGGTGCCATGGGTGGCCGGGGTGGGAGAAGGCCCGGCGGGCTCTGCACACACTTTCCCGAAGTCGGCGCGCGGGTAGGCGGGCACGGCCGGACGCCGGAGGGCCGCATGGCCGGACCGGCAGACCGGCGGACCGGCGGACCGGCGCGGGCATGCTCAACTGGTCACCCACCGGCGCGGCCCGGGAGCCGCGTGACTCCGAACGGGTGGACTCCTGCGGACACGTGTCCGGCGAGAACGTGCGCCCAGGCACCGGAACGGCGACGTAGCCAACCGGTCCTGTCCGCCGGCGCAGACCGCTCGGGCACCGTGGACCACGGTGAAGACCCGCTCGCGCCCTGGGGACCTGGAAGCAGTCGGGGGACGCGTCCGGTGCGACGTGTCGACGTGAGGACTGACCAGCTGACCGTCGACGAGGTGGGCGCACGCTCGTCGCGCGACGCCGGCCCCGTCGTGGCAAGGTCCGCTGTGCGAGAGTCCGTCGTACGGAAGTCGCCGGTTCCGCGGGTCTTGCGTGTCATCGAGGGGGCAGCACGCAGAACTCATGGCCGTCGGGGTCGGCCATCACCACCCAACCGGCCTCGCCCTGGCCGATGTCGATGCGCTTGGCCCCGAGGGAGACCAGGCGGTCGACCTCCGCCTGCTGATCGCCGTCGGCGGGCGGGGCGATGTCGAAGTGCAGCCGGTTCTTCCCGGTCTTCGTCGCCAGCGGCGGGCCGCCCCACGTGACCTTCGGTCCACCGTGCGGCGAGCGGATCGCGGTCTCCTGGTCCTGGTCCCAGACCAGCGGCCAGCCCAGCGCGCGGCTCCAGAAGTAGCCGACGTCCTGCGAACCGTCGCACGCGAGCGCCCCGATGAAACCGCAGTCCTTGAGGAACTCGTTGCCCGGCGGGATGACGCAGAACTCGTTGCCCTCGGGGTCGGCGAGCACCACATGCCCCTCCTCCGGGCGTTGACCGATGTCGATGTGCCGGGCGCCGAGTCGGAGCGCCCTCGCCACGATCTGCTGCTGGTCGTCGGGGGACGTGCTCGTCAGATCGAAGTGCATCTGGTTCGGGCCGGTCTTCTGCTCCTCGGTCGGAAGAAACCTCATCCGGAACCCGGTGTCGTCGCTCGGCAGGAGAGCGATGCCGTCGTGGGAGTCGTCGGCCGCCTCCCAGCGCAGGAAGTCGCCCCAGAAGCGCGCGAGACGGGGCGCGTCGTTCGCGTCGAAGGTGAGCGCATGGAGGTGAGAAGTCATTGGGTGGCATCTCCGGTCCGCCGGCTCGCTGTCCCACCGCCCGGCGGGGCGGCGCGGTCCACCAGCGAGCAGGCTTCCATTCGGGTGTGGCAGGACGCTGCCGACCCTGCCGAGGCGACGTCACGGGGTCAACCGATTAAGAGGGCGGCTACTTCCACCATCTGGAGCTCAATATCCTGATTCAGCATGTTTCTGGGTGCTGCGGTGCAAGGTGGGAGGAAAGAGAAGAAGTCGGTCCGATATCACCCCGCAGTCGCTCCTCCGTACCCACAGCCGCCTTCAGCCGCACCAGCGTCATCGAAGGCCGGCCACAGTGCGGGACAGAAGGTATGCAACGGGGTGTACACACGTCCGCCTTCCGCGTCAGCTCTCGACCTTCCCCGCAGCACGCCCCATGGTTGCTGCCGTGAGGCACATGACAAGGTCACAGTCCGCTTTCGGCCGCCGCGAACACGACGGCATGGCGCTTGATCAACAGCCTTTGCCGCATGGCAGTCTTCGGGCCGCACGATGATTTGGAGCCGGAGGTACACCACGTATGGCGGCGAACATCAACCCCACCGTCAGGAGACGCCGTCTCGGGGCCGAGCTGCATCGGCTCCGCGTGGCCAGTGGGCTGAAAAGCTATGAGGTGGCGGAGCGGCTCATGGTCTCTCAGTCCAAGATCAGCCACATGGAGAACGGCAACCGCGCTATCAGTTCCCGCGATGTGCGTGACCTGTGCGCGATCTACGGAGTGACGGACCAGCAGGTCGTCGACAACCTGATGCAGATGGCCAGGGAATCCGGACAGCAGGGTTGGTGGCACGCCTACGGCAACGTCCCCCACAGCGTCTATATCGCCCTGGAGACGGACGCCGGTTCCCTGCACACCTACGCCCCCATGGTGATCCCCGGACTGCTACAGACTCCCGCCTACGCCCGCGCAGTCATCGAGCAGTCGATCCCCCAGCTCACCGCGGAGCGGACCGCCACGCACCTCAAGGTGCGACTGCGCCGACAGCACCGGATCTACGACCCGGCCTCTCTACTGCGCCTGTGGGTCGTCCTGGACGAGTCGGCCCTGCGCCGCGTCGTCGGCAGCCCTGACGTCATGCGTGACCAGCTGGAGCACCTGAACGCGCTCGGCGCCGAGCCTCACATCACCGTGCAGGTCCTCCCCTACAGGGCGGGCGCCCACCCGGGCCTGGCGGGACAGTTCTCCATTCTGGAGTTCACCGAGACCCCCGACGCGGTGGTGTACCTGGAACGGTTCACCAGCGATCTCTACCTGGAGAAAGCTTCCGACGTGCAGCACTACCGCGTGATGTACGACCACCTCCAGGCCCAGGCTCTCGACCTGGACAGCAGCCGGGACCTCATCACCGACGCCACCAAGACGTACATCGACGCGACAGGCCGCCCCTGATCACGGTTACGCGAAGCTCCTCCTGGCGGGCGGGTCAGCAACCGGGCGGCTGCGTCGGGGGCGGGCGGCTGCCGGCCGTCCAGCTCCATGACGCCGGTCGTGCGGGTGTGAAGGCAGAAGCCGGGGTCGAGGCCCGAACCGACGGCGGCGCTCGGCCACCGTCGTCTCGAGCGGTCCTGTTCCCTCGGGTGCGGGGAGTACCGGTCACAGACCCGCCCACCAGTCGCGCGCCCATGGGTCACGGGCCCGCCGGTCACAGGCCCATGAGTCGCCAGCCCATGGCTCACAAGCTCGTGAGGAGGTCGTCGAGCGGGGCCGGCACCTGTCCGGGGTCGAGGGCCTCGACCAGGAGGCGGCCGTAGCGGATCTTGCGGCCCTTCTTCGTGCCGAGGAAGCGCCGCAACTGCTGGTGCGGGGGGCGGCCGTGCTGTGCTGGCTGGTGCAGGAAGGTCTGCCAGGCACGGAGGTCGCCCTCCGCCCGGACGACCTCCTCGACCCTGACCGTGCCCAGCGCGCGGATCAGCTCGTCCTCCAGGTCCGACACGCACACGAAGAAGCCCCGGCGCGGCGCCCGTGCGCGCTCCAGGCCACGGTCGTAGAAGGGCTGCTCCCGCTCGTCGCAGAGTCCCGTCAGGCGCAGGCCGAGGCCGGGTGGTCCGAGGATGTCGGCGTAGCGGCCGACGCTCATCGCCCCGCCCATCGAGACGACGCACACCCCCTCGGCGGCCAGGTCCCGGCCACGCCGGGCGGCCAGTGCCTCGACGGCGGCGAGGTCGCTGGGTCCCTCCAGCAGTACCGCGGTGCGCACGCCCAGTCGCTCGGCCAGTTCACCCGCCGGCCCGCCGGAACCGCCGGCCGCCCAGACAGCCACCTCGTTCTGGAAGGCCTCCATGTCCACCGTGTCCACCATGGAGCGAGTCTGCATCACCGTCGGTTTCCCGGCACGGGAGTATTCGTCGCCGGGCGCCTCGACAGGGCGGACGCGGCGGGTCCGTGCGATCGGCCGCCGGACGTGGCGGGAGGCGGGGGGAATCCGTGCGGGAGCGGAAGAACCGGGGCGTCGGCGTTCCCCCCGACAGTGACTGTCCTTGTTCGGCACGGCGCGGCGTCGGACACCCCGCGCCGGTTCCCCCGGGCTCGTTCACGGGAGCCGCGAAGAGGAATCTCGGACGGCCATGTCGAGAACGCGTGGCCGGCTCCGTCCCCGGGGTGAACGCGACCACAATGGGTCGCACCAGCGTAGAGGAGAACCACGATGGCCAAGTATCTGCTGCTCAAGCACTACCGTGGCGCGCCGGCCTCGGTCAACGACGTGCCCATGGACCAGTGGACGCCGGAAGAGATCTCGGCCCACGTCCGGTACATGAACGACTTCGCGGCCCGGCTCGAGAAGACCGGCGAGTTCGTGGACGGCCAGGCCCTCGCTCCCGAGGGGACGTTCGTCCGGTACGACGGCGAGGGACGCCCGCCGGTCACCGACGGCCCGTTCGCCGAGACCAAGGACCTCATCGCCGGGTGGATGGTGATCGACGTCGACAGCTACGAGCGCGCCGTAGAGCTGGCCGGGGAGCTGTCGGCCGCCCCCGGCGCGGGCGGGAGGCCGATCCACGAGTGGCTCGAGCTGCGCCCGTTCCTGTCCGCGCACCACACCATCACGGAGTGAGACCGGAATGAACGAGGTCCTGCTCCGGAGCCTCACACCGAGCGTGCTCGCCGTCCTCGTCCGCCGCGGAGCCGACTTCGCGGCGGCCGAGGACGCCGTGCAGGAAGCCCTGGTCGAGGCGGTCCGCGTCTGGCCGGCCGACCCGCCGCGGGACCCGAAGGGCTGGCTGGTCACGGTGGCCTGGCGCCGGTTCCTCGACGCGCGGCGCTCGGACACCGCCCGCCGCCGTCGGGAGGACCTCGTCGAAGAGGAGCCGGCGCCCGGGCCCGCGGCCGCCGTGGACGACACGCTCCAGCTCTACTTCCTGTGTGCCCACCCCTCGCTGACGCCGTCGTCCGCGGTCGCGCTCACCCTGCGTGCCGTCGGAGGGCTGACCACCCGCCAGATCGCCCAGGCGTACCTGGTGCCCGAGGCGACCATGGCGCAGCGCATCAGCCGGGCCAAGCGCACCGTCTCCCGCGTGCGGTTCGACCGGCCCGGCGACGTCGCCACCGTGCTGCGCGTCCTCTACCTGGTCTTCAACGAGGGCTACTCCGGCGACGTCGACCTCGCCGCCGAGGCCATCCGGCTCACCCGGCAGCTCGCCGCCGCGATCGACCACCCCGAGGTGGCGGGGCTGCTCGCCCTGATGCTGCTCCATCACGCCCGGCGCGCCGCCCGGACCGCATCCGACGGCAGTCTGGTGCCGCTCGCCGAGCAGGACCGCGGCCGGTGGGACACCGCGTCGATCGCCGAGGGGGTCGAGATCCTCCAGGCGGCTCTCGCCCGCGACCGGCTGGGCGAGTTCCAGGCCCAGGCCGCCGTCGCGGCCCTCCACGCCGACGCGCCCAGCACCGAGGAGACGGACTGGGTGCAGATCGTCGAGTGGTACGACGAGCTGACTCGGCTGACCGACAGCCCGGTCGTCCGGCTCAACCGTGCGGTGGCGGTCGGCGAGGCCGACGGGCCGCGCGCCGGCCTGGCCGCGCTCGCGGCGGTGGACTGTTCACTGCCCCGCCACACCGCGGTGGCGGCGTACCTCCACGAGCGCGACGGCGACGTGGCGACGGCGGCACGGCTGTACGCCGAGGCGGCCCGGAAGGCACCCGGCCTTGCCGAGCGCGACCACCTGACGCGTCAGGCCGCCCGGCTCAACGCCCGCGGGTCCCGCTGACGAGCCACCGCACCTCGCCGTCGACCGTCCGGGGCGCCGACGGCGGGGTGTTCACGGGCCGCCTCGCGCGAACCGCGTCGGCCACCGGTCCGGCTTCGGCCATCGGTCCAGCCGCGGAACGTGCTCCCGCACACTGCACCCGCGGCCCGTCAGGCACTACTGCCGTGGCGCGGGGCCCACGCCGGGTACGGCCGTGCCGGCGTCGGGCTGCGCACCGCCCCCGTCGGCCGCGATCCGGTCCAGCCACTCGGTGAGCAGGATGCGCTCCGCGGAGGTGAGGGACCGCGCTCCGTCGCGTATCAGGGACTTGAGGGCGATGGCGTGCACGCTCACGGAGCGGGCTTCGGGGCCCGGCCGGGTGACGACGACGTCGGCGGGGGTGAGCACGGAGTCCAGGACGGCTTCCCGGACGTTCTCGGACAGACCCTCGTAGTGTGCGAGCCTGCCGTCGGCCTGCGCGGCTATGAGGGTGAGGGTCACGCCCATTCCCGAGGAGTGGATCATCGTCGCGGCCGCCTCGACGCCCGCCCGCAGCCGGCCGGCCCTGGCCACCCGTTCGACGATGTGCAGCAACACCTCGTGCGCAGCACCGGTGACGGCGAACTGCTGGCCGGGCCGCGGTTCGGTGTACAGCAGCCTGTAGAGCGCGGGGTTGGCCAACCCGAACGCCACATGCGTGTCCCAGCCGTTCCGCAACTGCGCCACGGGGTCGCCTACGCCGTCCTGGGCCTGCTTGGCGGCCAGATAGGACGCGTATCCGCGACGGGCCACCTCGTCGAGCAGTCCCCGCATGTCGCCGAAGTGCCGGTAGATGGTCTGCGCCTGCACGCCGGCGGCCGCACTGACCGCGCGTGTGGACACCGCGTCTCGTCCGCCCTCGGCGAGCAGGGCCGTCGCGGCTCGCAGGATCCGCTCGCGGGGCTGGGTTGTCCTCGTCTCGACCGTCGCCATGCATCGATGCTAACACTTGCATCACATCATCGATGTGTTAGCGTTGATGTGTCAGAACCGTTAGCGGCGATTCCCACGGCTGTCGCGCACCGTCCCGGGCTCCGCGCCCGCGGAACACCTCACGAAGGACGGATCACCATGAAGGACGACTCCACAGCCCGCGTCGCCCTGGTCACCGGCGGCTCCGGCGGCATCGGCCGCGCCGTCGCCGAGCGCCTCGCCGAGGACGGCATCGCCGTCGGCGTCCACTACGCCGGCAACCAGACCCGCGCCGACGACACCGTCACCGCCATCACGGCGGCAGGCGGCCGGGCGATCGCGGTCGGCGGTGACATCGCCGACGAGAACGCCATGGCGGAGGCCTTCGACACCCTGGAGCGGGAGTTCGGCGGCGTCGACGTCGTCGTCAACACGGCGGGCATCATGCTGCTGTCGCCGATCGCCACACTGGACCTGGACGACCTTGACAGGATGCACCGCACCAACATCCGCGGCACGTTCGTGGTCTCCCAGCAGGCGGCCCGCCGGGTACGCGCCGGCGGCGCCATCGTCAACTTCTCGACCTCGGTCACCCGCCTCCAGTTCCCGACCTACGGCGCCTACGCGGCGAGCAAGGGCGCGGTCGAGGCCATGACCCTCGTCCTGGCCCGCGAACTGCGCGGCAGGGACATCACCGTCAACGCCGTGGCCCCCGGCCCCACCGCCACGCCCCTCTTCCTGGAGGGCAAGGACCAGGCCACGATCGACAATCTGTCCAAGGCGGCGCCACTGGAGCGCCTGGGCACCCCCGACGACATCGCCGAGGCGGTCGCGTTCCTCGCCGGACCGGCGCGCTGGATCAACGGCCAGGTCCTGTACGCCAACGGCGGCCTGGCCTGACCGCCTGGCCCCCTCCCGTCCCGCCCGGCACGCCTCTCTCGCCCTGCCACCCTGCCGGGAACCGATGCCCGAGGAGAAGAACCCCGTGAAGAACATCGTCGTGGTCACCGGCGCCTCGAGCGGCTTCGGCGCCCTGACCGCCCGCGCCCTCGCCGACGCCGGCAACACCGTCTACGCCGGTATGCGCCAGACCGGCACCCGCAACGCGCAGCAGGTCAGGGCCGCCGCCGAGTACGGCGCCCAGCACGGCGTCGACCTGCGTGCCGTCGAACTCGACGTCACCTCCCAGGAGTCTGTGGACGCCGCGATCGGAGGGGTCATCGCCGAACACGGCCGTATCGACGTCCTGATCCACAACGCCGGGCACATGGTCACCGGTCCGGCCGAGGCGTTCACCCCCGAACAGCTCGCGGAGCTCTACGACGTCAACGTGCTCTCCACCCAGCGCGTCAACCGCGCGGCCCTGCCGCACCTGCGCGCCGCGGGCAGGGGTCTGGTGGTCTGGGTGTCCAGCTCCAGTGTGAAGGGCGGCACCCCGCCCTACCTCGCCCCCTATTTCGCCGCCAAGGCCGCGATGGACTCCCTCGCGGTCAGCTACGCCGCCGAGGTGGCCCGTTGGGGCGTGGAGACCTCGATCGTGGTCCCCGGCTCCTTCACCAGCGGCACCAACCACTTCGCCCACTCCGGCCACCCGGCCGACAGCGCCACCGAGGCGGCGTACGAGACGAGGCACCCGGGCCTGATGGAACAGGTCTCCAGGAAACTGGCCGGGCTGGCCCCCGAGGACGCCGACGCCTCGATGGTCTCCGACGAGATCACCCGCATCGTCGCCCTGCCGGCCGGGCAGCGCCCGTACCGCGTCCACATCGACCCCGCCGACGACGGCTCCGAGGAGGTCTCGGACGTCGCCGACCGCGTCCGCCGCGAGTTCCTCACCCGGGTCGGCCTCGCCGACCTGCTCACCGCGCACCCGGCGAACGCGGCCGAGGGCCCGGCCGGGGCGGAGGACGCGGTCACGAGGTAGGCGCGGTCGCCCGCAGCTCCGAGCCGGGCGCCGTCCCGGCAACGCGCGGCGTGGCGCCGACGTCGGCGCGCCTATGCCCGCAGAGCCGCGCCCCGTTCCCGTGGCAGACCGCGCGCAACCACGCGTCACCCAGTCCGAGCCGTTCCAGGGCGTCGAGCTGACGGACGTAGGGACAAGGCCGGTGCCAGGCTGCCGAGGGCCTCGCGGGCGCCGGAGGTGAGTTCAGCCGTCCGGTCCGGCATGACGGTTCTCCTCGGCGAGGTCGGTGAACGGAAGGGGGCAGCAGGAGCTGGACGCGCAGGCGGTCAGGTCGTCGCACCCGGCGTCGACGGCGGCGGTCAGGGCGGTGCGGATGGTGGTCAGATCGGCGATCTCGGCGTCCACCTCGGCGAGTTTGGCCGCGGCCCGCGCCTGGAGCCCTGCCACGGGACGGCCGTGCCGGTGCCGGCCGGCCTCCAACAGCTCGGCGACCTCCTCCAGCGTGAATCCGAGCCGCTGGGCGGCCTTGATGACCCGCAGCGTGGTGATCGCGTTCTCGTCGTAGAGGCGGTGACCGCCGTTGCTGCGCTCGGGCTCGGCGAGCAGACCGCGCCGCTCGTAATAGCGAAGGGTCTGGAGGTTCACCCCGGCCGCTTCGGCGACCTGCCGCTGCGCAGGCCCGCACTCACCGCCGCTCCCCCGCGTCAGCCGTCCGCGCGGCCAGGGCGTCCAGGACCGCCTCGTGTGCCTGGTCCACCGAGATGTCCAGCCGTATCAGGTCGTCGGCGGTGGTGAAGGTGAAGGTGAAGAACGAGCAGCAGCCGCTCTCCCGCTCCATCAGGTCCAGGAGCTGGTCCTCCACCAGCGGGCTCCCGGTCAGCTCGAGGCGCAGGCCGAGCGGCCGGGGCCGCGACAGCGAGGTCAGCCGCTCGGCGAACAGCGCATCCCACTCGGCGACCCGCAGGGGTCGATCAGCGGTGGGCAGCGCGCAGGACTGCGGCACCCAGGCAAGATCGTTCATCGCGCCCACTCCCGTCGTCACGTCCCCCGGCGGGGACACCTCCGACGGTAAACCTGTACCCGGGTACCGGTTGCAACCTCGGGACACCCCACTGTCCGGCGGGCGCCGGCCAGGCCGCCGGGTCGGCCCTCGCCGAACAAGCGGCGGAGCTGGACGGGAGCAGGGCGGCGCCCTGTGTCGAGATCGCCGCCGGAGAGCGCGTCGCCCACGGTGCTGGGCACCGCGCCGCCACCCCACTGGACGGGTAACCCGAGCACACGGTCACGGAGGCCGCTGCCCGCAGGCACGGCGACACGGCGGACGACCGGGCGGCGCGCATCGGCCCGCGCCGGTCCGACCGCCGCTTCACTGCCTATCCTGGAGGTGTGGCTCGGTCCAACGACGAGGTCGCCGCCCTGTTCCAGGAGTACGCGGACCTGACCCAAGGGCTGAGGCTTTCCGAGTACGGGCTGTTCGACGTGGACAGCGGTGCGAAGATCGTCTCCGCCACGGAGGAGGACGTGTACGCCCGGCTCGGCCTGCCGTGGATCGAGCCCACGCTGCGCGAGGACCGCGGCGAGATCGAGGCCGGACTGCGCGACGAACTGCCCGAGCTGGTCACCGAGTCCGACCTCCGGGGCGACCTGCACACCCACACCGATCTCACCGACGGTCTCGCCACGCTGGAGGACATGGTGCGGGCGGCGGCGGAGCGCGGCTACGCCTACTACGCGATCACCGACCACGGGCCGGACCTGTACATGCAACGCATGACCACCGGGCGGATGCTCGCCCAGCGCGATCAAGTCCGGGAACTGGACCGGAGGTTCGGCAGGCGGGGCGGTATGCGGTTGTTGCACGGAGTGGAGCTGAACATCGCCCCCGACGGCGCCGTGGACTGGCCCGCCGACTTCCTCGCCGGTTTCGACCTCTGCGTGGCCTCGGTGCACTCCCACTTCGACCAGAGTCGCGAGGCGTTGACCCGGCGGATCGTCCGGGCCTGCGAGAATCCGTACGTCAACGTCATCGGCCACCCCACCACCCGTATCCTCGGCAAGCGGCCGGGCATCGACGCCGACCTCGACGAGATCTTCGCCGTCTGCGCCCGCACCGGCACCGCCCTGGAGGTCAACGCCCATCCGGACCGGCTCGACCTGCGCGACGAGGACATTCTGCGGGCGGGGCGGCACGGCGTGAGGTTCGCGATCGACAGCGACGCCCACTCCGTTCTCCACCTGGCCCACATGCGGTACGGCGTGGGTACGGCCCAGCGCGGCCGGCTCTCCAAGGAGGACGTGATCAACACCTGGCCGCACGCCCGGCTGCGCCGCTTCCTGGACAAGGGCGGCCGACGCGCGCGGCGCTCCACGGCGTGACCGCTCCGAGAGGGCCCGTCCCCGGCGGACCCTCCCCAGGCGCGCGGCGCTCCACGGCATGACCGCACCGGCACGGGGGCCTGTTCCTGGGACCCGCGACGTGACATGTCCGGGCACGGCCGCGCCGAGCCGGTGGCACCCGCCCGTCGGTGACGGCCCTGACGCCGGACGACGCTCTGCCCACTCCCAGGGATATCCACGCCCGCCCGAGGTGAGGAGGGGTCGGATCGGCTGGGCCCGGGGACACGTCCGCCCGCCTCGCTGGCAGGGACGCCGCATGGCCCCATCAGGCCCCGGGTAGGGGGAAGGTGAAGCCACGCCGCCGCCTGGCGCATCCCGCACCGGACGGTCCGGCCGGGGCCCTGATGGGGGCAAGCCATGCACGACGACAGCATCCCCGAGGAAGTGCTCGTGGCGGCCGCGCAGGAGGCACTGCGCGACCTCAACCGCACCCCCGGCGACCGGGCGGTGCTGGACACGTTGGTCGCCTGCGACATCCTCGTCCCGGAGCCGGACGAGTTCATCGCCCGCCGTTCCCCGGAGGACGGCAGGCTGACCCTCCCGGTGATCGACGACCCGCCGCGACCGCATACGGTTCCCGTCTTCACGTCGGTCGAGCGCATGCTCCGGACGCTCCCCGACGTCCGCATCGGGCACCAGGTGCTCCTCGGCCTGCTGGCAGTCAACTGGCCCACCGACGAGGACCTGGCGCTCGCCATCGACCTCGGCCATCCCGACGGTCTGATCTTCGCCGGCCAGGACGTACACACGTTGCTGGTTCCGCGCATCCCGCCGTGACCTGCGCCCCGGCTGCGCACGGCTCCTCGCCGACGGTCATCCCCTCGCGGTCCTGGACTCGGCGGCCGGCGCGGCGGTCGACGCGCGAGCACTTCGTCCCACCGCCGCACGGCCGACCCGGCGACAGATGCCGACCCGGCCGGCACGCGTCGACAGGACGATCACCGGCCGGGCGTCAGGACGGCCTGCTCATGACCACTGCGGGCCGGCCCGCCCGAGCACCGTTACACCACCGAGGCCGCCCCACCTCGGCGAGTGGGACGGCCTCGGACGTGACGGTCGGCGGGTCAGACCGCGTCGCGCCTGGGCAGGCGCCAGTCGGGGCGCGGGAAGTGGCAGGTGTAACCCTCCGGGTAGCGCTCCAGGTAGTCCTGGTGCTCGGGTTCGGCCTCCCAGAACTCGTCGGCCTGGACGACCTCGGTCACGACCGGGCCCGGCCACAGTCCCGACATGTCGACGTCGGCGATCGTCTCCTCGGCGACACGGCGCTGCTCGTCATCCAGGTAGAAGATGGCCGAACGATAGCTGGCGCCGATGTCGTTGCCCTGCCGGTTCTTCGTCGTCGGGTCGTGGATCTGGAAGAAGTACTCCAGGATGGTGCGGTAGTCGGTGACGGCGGGATCGAAGACGATCTCGATCGACTCCGCGTGGCTGCCGTGATCACGGTACGTCGGGTCGGGCGTGCCGCCACCGCTGTAGCCGACTCGCGTGCTCAGGACGCCGGGCAGCTTTCGGATCAGGTCCTGCATGCCCCAGAAGCAACCGCCGGCCAGCCATGCCTTCTGGCGGGTCTCACTCGTCACGGGTTCTGCCTTCCTTGTTTCGTGGAACTCACCCCACCGCGCGGGCCTCGGGCTCGTCGGGGCCGTCCCGCGCGTGCGCTCCCATCTTCGTCCATGGTCTCGGCAAGCTGCCGGTCGAGGTCGCTCCGGCCGGACACCGGCCGCCCGCCGGGCCCCGGAGGCACATGTGCGGCCCGCGGCGCCCCCGGATCACCCGGTTCGGGGGCTCCGGTCGTCCGGGAGGGCGGCGGGGGCGGCGCCGTCGGCCTTGGCCGCGTCGGCGAGGGCCTCGGCAGCCGCTTCCGCGGCCTGCGCGGCGTCACTGGCGGCCTGGGCGACCCCGTCGTCCGAGAGCTTCTCGCGGGTGGCCGGCGACTGGGGCAGCACGTCGGTGAACGCCCGTGAGACGTCACGGAGTGCGGAGGTGATCTCGCTGGGGATCACCCAGAAGTTGTTGCCGGGGCCCTGCGCGAGGTGCGGCAGCGTCTGGAGGTACTGGTAGGCGAGCAGTTTGGGATCGGGATCGTTGCGGTGCACCGCCTGGAACACCTCGTCGATGGCCCGGGACTGTCCTTCGGCCTGGAGGATCGCGGCCGTGCGGTTGCCCTCCGCACGCAGCACGGCGGCCTGCTTGTCGCCTTCGGCGGTGAGGATCTGCGACTGGCGTTGTCCTTCGGCCCCGAGGATCGCGGCCCGCTTGTCCCGCTCCGCCCGCATCTGTTTCTGCATCGCGTCCTTGATGGACTGGGGAGGGTCGATGGCCTTGATCTCCACCCGGTTCACCCTGAGGCCCCACTTGCCGGTGGCTTCGTCCAGCACGCCACGGAGCTGACTGTTGATGGTGTCGCGGGAGGTGAGGGTCTTCTCCAGGTCCATGGAACCCACCACGTTGCGCAAGGTGGTGACGGTGAGCTGCTCGACCGCCTGGAGGAAGTTGGCGATCTCGTAGAAGGCCGCCCGGGGATCGGTCACCTGGAAATACAGGACGGTGTCGATCTCCACGACGAGGTTGTCCTCGGTGATGACGGGTTGCGGTTTGAAGGAGACGACCTGTTCCCGGAGATCGATCACCGGGTACACACGGTCGATGTAGGGGATCACGACGCTGAGGCCGGGTTTCAGCGTCCGGTGATAGCGCCCGAGTCGTTCGACGTTGCGAGCGCGCGCCTGGGGCACGATGCGCACCGCCCGCACCACGGTGAAGACCGCGATCAGCGCGACGATCAGGCCGGCGATGAGGAACGCCGAGGCTTCCATGGTTCACTCCCGGGGGTAGACGAGTGCGGTGGAGCCGCTGATCTCCATGACATCGACGGCCGTTCCAGGGGGGATCACCAACGTCTCGTCATAGGCGCGCGCCGTCCACTCCTCACCCTCGATGCGGACTCTGCCACCGAGGCCGGTCACTTCCGAGACGACGTAGGCGGGCTTCCCGATCAACGCGTCGATGCCGAAGCGCTCTCTCTGAGGCTGCACCAGATGTCGCAGCGCGACGGGGCGCAAGAACACCACGCCGCACGTGGCGACGACGGTGAACACCAGGAATTGGAAGGGCGCCGGTATCCCCAGGGCAGCGGTGCCGGCCGTGACCGCCGCGGCTGCGGCGAGCATGCCCAGGGCGGCGGTGAGTGTGAAGATCTCCGCCACCGCGAGGACTCCGGCAACGATCAACCAGATCAGCCACGGATCCATAGGGCCCCCTTCCGAGGACACGAGCGCGTGAACGGGTCGCACCGTCCGTGGTCACCGGTACGGCGCGTCGGTCGCGTCCGTCACCGGCGGAGGTGTTCTGGTGACACGCTCACGGACCTCACCGCGGCGCCGCACCCGAGCGACTGCTTCACGCTCTCTTATGGGAAGACCTTTACCCATCCCCGTCCTGGGGAATCGAGGTGTGACCTGCCGGGCCGGCCGAAGGGCGAGACCTGGTCGTGGCCGATCAGCCGGCCGTACTGCACGTTCCTGACCGGAACACCGAGGTGGAAGACGATCGTGGGTCGATCGGGCAAGGGTGAACCCGCGCTCAGGCGCCCGAGCAGAGGTCGCCGGCGAACCGTCCGGCCCTCGGAATCCGGTGAGTCGGCCCGCGCACCGAGGGGCCGGGAGTCGTAGTACTCGGCGACTCCCTCGTACTGCTCGGCGACTCCCCGCTCCCCACGCCGTGAGGGGTGCGGGCCCTGGAAGACCGCGTCCTCGGTGAAGCGGGCCGCGACCTTCCGCGGCTGCTGTGCGTCGACGGCGACGGCGGCCTTCCCCTGGCCCAGGACGCCGTGCGGGGCGGTCGTGCCGTCCGTCGTCCCGCTCACGGGGGCTCTCCTGTCCGCCGGTCAGGGACCGACGCCTGTCCGCCGGTCGAGGACCGACGCTCATCCCGCCGTCGACGTGCAGGTTCTCGCCGGCGGCTCGTGGCGACGAGTACCCGAGGTGCCGCCGGATACGACCCGGCGGCCGAGGCTCCCGGATCCGGCCTCGTGTTGCGGGCCGTCCGGTCGGCCGGGGAGACTGGCGGGTACCGACGCCAGTCGCAGGCGAGGAGGCCTGGACCGATGGGCACTTATGTGCAGCTCCCCGATGTGCGCACCTGGTACGAGTCCGAGGGCGCCGGTGATCCGCTGCTCCTTCTCCACGGTGGCCTCTGCACGAACGACACCTGGGGGGCGCAGCGAGCCGCGTTGGCGGAGCGGTACCACGTCTTCCTTCCCGAGCGTCGCGGGCACGGGCACACCCCCGACGTCGACGGACCGCTCTCCTACCAGGCCATGGCCGAGGACACCATCGCCTTCATCGAGGCGGTCGTCGGCGGTCCGGCCCATCTCGTCGGGTGGAGCGACGGCGGGATCGTGGCGCTGCTCGTCGCCGTCGCGCGTCCGGAACTAATGCGGAAGATCGTCGTGATGGGAGCCAACTTCCTTCCAGGTCCGGAGAGTTCATCGACGCCGGAGATGTTCGATCACATGAGGCCCGATGCTCCCGACATGGCGATGTTCCGTGACATGTACGAAGCCACGTCGCCCGATGGCGGCGCGCACTGGCCGATCGTGGCGGAGAAGGTCATCGACATGATCCGCACGCAGCCGACGATCTCCACGGACGACCTGGGACGGATCAGCGCACCCACCCTGGTGGTCGTGGGGGATGACGACCTGGTGACACTCGAGCACACCATCGCCCTCTATCGCGCCGTCCCCGATGCCGAGCTGGCCGTCGTCCCCGGGACGTCGCACGCGCTGCCCATGGAGAAGCCCGAGCAGGTCAACCGCCTCGTCCTGGACTACCTGGCACACGATCCCGTCCCGACGTTCTTCCCCGTCCGGCGCGCGCGGTCGACGGCCGCGGGCAGGGCTCCGTCGTGAGCAGGGCGAGAGGAGCATGCCCGGACGCGGGTCCCACCTGGTGCGTAATACTCGTCTTATGAAGTCGAGCATTACGCCTGGAAGCGGGCCGATCACCGTACGGCGCGCCGTCGCCAGGGACGCCAAGCGGCTCACGCGACTCGTGCGTGGCTCGCGCGCCTACGAAGGGCAGTACGCGGCGATGGTCTCGGACTATCGCGTGGGACGCGACTACATCGAGGCGCACCGCGTCTTCGTGGCCGTCGACGGTGACCAGCGCGAGAGTCGCGTCCTCGGTTTCTACTCGCTGCTCCTCGCCGCGCGGGAGCTCGACCTGTTGTTCGTCGCCGACGAGGCACAGGGGCGCGGCATCGGGCGACTGCTCGTCGCGCACATGGAGTCCGAGGCGCGTGCCGCGGGGCTCGACCGGGTCCGAGTGGTGTCGCATCCCCCGGCCGAGGGTTTCTACCGCGGCGTGGGCGCGGTGCGCACCGGGACGGCACCCGCGAACCCACCCGCCGTCGGGTGGGACCGCCCCGAGTTCGAGTTCCTCATCCCGTCGGCTCCGCGCGTGACCGCACCGGCTCCGCCTGTGACTCCGCCGCCCGCGCCCCCGGCTACGCCACACCCTCCAGCGGCCGGAGGAAGCGGCGCTCGTACCGCTTGATGCAGCGGGTGCTGCGGGCCAGTTCGAACGCGGCCCGGCACTCCGGGTCCGACATGCTGTCCGCGCGGTACTGCTCGTACGCGGCGAGGCTGGGGAAGGAGAAGAGGGCGTAGGCGATGTCGCTGTCTCCCTCGCTGGGCAGGAAGTAGCCGTGGTGCGTTCCGCCGAAACGGTTGACGAGGCCGACCCAGCGGCGGCCGTATTCCTCGAAGTCGTCCAGCTTGTCGGCGTCGATCTCGTACTTCAGATGAATCGTGATCATGGGCTCCATCATGCCGCGCCACCGCTGACGCCCGAGACGAGTGGTCAGGATGCCTCCGGCGCCTCGCACGGGGTGGACGGTGGGCAGAACCACGCGCGGGCCGTGTCGAGCAGTTCGCGTTCGTCCTCCGCTCCGTCGTCCTGTGCGCCGTAGACGATGAGGGCGTAGTTCTTTCCGTCGACGGCCGCGAAGCGGTAGTCGATGACGTGGTAGCCGGAACCGGTGGTGGGTTCACCGCTCAGTTCGTCCGCCGTGTACTCGTGCTCGGCCGCCTCGTTCCCGGCCGGGTCCGGCACGTACTCCAGGCGAACCTGTTGGTACCCGTCGAGCTTGCTCGCCGTGGTCCGGGCTTCCACCACCGAGGCGTGCGGCGAATCCTCCATCAGCTGGAAGATCTGGACCCGGCGGATGCCGTCGGGGCCGCGGTACTCGACGATGTCGATGCCGTACTGCGACGGGTTGCTGTCGCGGGACCATCCTTCGGGCAGGGCGATACGGAAGCCCTCGGAGTCGTCGAGGGCCTCGAAGCCCGTCGGCGGCGACGCCGAGGCCGTCACGCTCGGGTCGGCCGACGTCTCCTCCCCCGAGGGACCGTCGTCGGTCGCGCCCGGATCGACGGGCGCCTCCTGGGCCGGGGGACGGTAGGGCTTCGGCTCGTCCTTCCAGGCCAGGGCCCAGGTGCCGAAGGCCACCCCGCACACGGCGAGGACGACCGCCGTGCGCTGGAGAGCGTTCCGCTGACGGGGCAGGTCGAGATACTGCTCGACGTGGAAGAGGCGTTCACGTCGGGATCCGGCCCACTCCTGGCGTTCGGTGTCGAACACTCTCATCTCTGCCGTCCTCCGTGCCTCAGTGGCGTGTCCGTCATCGGGCGTGGCGCGCTCATCAGCCGAGCAGTTGGGCGACACCCTGGACGACAGCGGTGGCCGAGGCGACCGCGCCGACAGCCGCGCCCTGGGAGCCCAGCCAACTCCTCACCCCGCCGAGCAGTTGGGTGAGCCGGCCGCTCCCGGCGCAGCCGGTGTCCACGATCTCGGCCTCCACCTCGGCGAGTTCGCCGTCGAGCCTCGCGTCCTCGGCACTGCGCTCCCCCACCGGCGGCAATGCGTCGCGCAAGTCGCAGATGGCCGCGAGGAGTTCGGCGTGGCGGGGGTCCGGCCCCGCACCGGTGGTGTTGTACGACGTGGCCTTGCCGTGGCTGCCGGTGGCGACCGATCCTCCGGTCATCGAGCCGATGCTCACGCTGCCACCGCTGCTCGGCGGCTGCTCCGGAGCGTTGTTTCCGCTGGTCGACATGGGGGCGTCCCCTCTCTCGTGGCGTGCTGTTCGCGTCTCGTGGCGTGCGTCTGGTGGCGTGTGGTGCGCGCTCAGGTCGTGCGGTTCGCGCGGGGCGCCGACGGGGGCGGCTCGGTGGCGTGGTGGGCGGCGCTGCCGTGGGTGCCCGTGGCCACCGCGCCGCCGGACATGTCCTTGATGAAGACGCTGCCGCCGCTGAGCTGGTAGACGTGCTGTTCGAACTCCTCGGTGCGGTATCCGTGGGCCTTGAGGGCTTCGCGGACACCGTTGACGATGCGTTCCTGGATCGTCTTCACATAGCGGGTGCTGTCCATCCGCTGGAAGGCCGACAGCTTGTGGGTGCTCACCAGTTCGCGGAGGGAGACTCTCGGTGCGTCCGGGGTCGCCTCGCTGTCCTTCCAGCAGGTCACCAGGGCCTTGCGCAGGGTGGCGAGCCCTCCGATGCCGGCGTCGACTCCGATCACCGGCGCCCGGCGCAGGGCGCGCATCGCCGCCCGGACCCAGGTCTCGGGAAGCTTGTCCACGAAGGTGTCGACGGCGCGGAAGTCCTTGCGGACGGGGGTGAGGACGAAGGGCAGCACTTCGAGCATGAGCATGCGGCCCTGGGTGTGGACACGGACGAGGACGGTGACGACGACCTGCTCGTGCCAGGCGCCGACGCGGACACGGAGGAACACGCGTCGGCCCTCGCCGCTCTCGTCGACGGCTTCGCGCAGGTGGGCGGCGACCTGGGCCGGGTCGTACACGGACAGGCCGCGCCGTCGGCCGGCGCCATGGGTGAGGGTGGTCGGGTCGGGGGCCCCGCCGACCTCCAGTTCCTCGTCGCGCGCCACCCCTCCCGGCAGGTAGACGAACCGATCGACCTCGAGGTCCCGCAGCCGGTCCCGGCCGCTCAGGGCGGCGGACTCGCGCAGCCGTGACAGCTGCGGTTCGATCATGGCGAGCGCGGAATCCGCGGTGAGGGGACCGCTGACCTGGTGGGGCGGAGTGCCGTCATCGGTGCTGTTGACCTGGTGGGGCAGAACGCTGCCGTCGGTGCGGTCGGGACCGGCATCCGCGGTGTCGGATTCGCCGGCCCGTGGGGCGCGCTTGCGCAACTCCATGGCGAACGACCACGCAGCGCCCTGCTCCCCCAGGCCGACGAAGGGGCTGTCGTCGCCGTACAGCGTGAGCGCGGCCTCCTGCTCACGCCGGACGTCGTCGCGCACCCTCTCGTAGAGGTGGCCCGCGGGCAGCTCGGGCTGGGTGGCGGTGGGAAACGTCCAGCGGGCCAGTCGGCGGCACAGGGCCTTGCGCTGCCAGGTCTGGTACCACCAGACGATGAGCGCCATCGCGAGGGGAAACAGCAGGGGGTACGGCGTCTGGACGTCGCCGCCGAGCACGCCGAAGACGTACCAGCACCAGTAGAAGAGGGCGAAGGCCCCGGCTCCCAGGGACAACAGTGAACCCGCCCCGTCGGCGGCCTTGGCGACCGGGTCCGGTAACCCCGCGGAACGGGCGGCGCTGCCACCGGCGCGGACCGTGTGGGCGAACCACAGCGCCAGGCAGACCATCGCGTACAACACGGACCAGGGCAGTGGCATCCCGGCCGTGAGCCGGTCGTCTCCCTCGAAGAGCACGAGGACGACGTCGCCGAGGTGGACGTCGGCGCCGTCGCCCCAGCGGTCGGAGAGGCTGTCCCAGAACATGATCACGTCGGACAGGAAGAAGCCCACCCAGGCACCGAGCATCAGCAGTGCGGCCCGCGCCTCCTGCCGGGTCACCCGCAGGGCGTGGGACAGCACGGGCAGGACGTCGACCCCGTTGGGTGGGGCGACCGGCCGCTCGCGGTGGTCGAGCAGTTCCTCGACGACGCGTCGCCGGAAGCCCGCGTCCTGATAGACACCCGCGCACAGCAGGCGCGTGGCCTCCGTACGGCTGTAACGGTGTTCCGGAAGGCTCACGCCAGACACGTCGCTCCCCCTGATGATCCGTCAACTCCCCTGCCATGTCGCGTTGTCGGGCAGCCGGGGCACGCCGGCACACCGTCCATCCCCACGGACGACACCTGACGGGGTGACGAGCATGACGGGCGGCCACTCCCGTGCCGAGGGATACGACGGTCAAGGTACTGCCGCCGCCTCTCCGCTGGGGCGCTCTTGCCACAGTTGCCCCGGTGACCACTCCGTTCGGGTGAATGTGACGGGATCTCCTCGCCGGACACCTGCCGCGCCGGTCAGCGGGCGCGGGAGGTGTGGCGGGAGGCCGCCGCGACTACGGCGCGGTGCTCTCCCTGGTGATCAGGTCGACGACCGCGCGCATGCCGCCTTCCGCGAGTGCCGCCCGCTGCCGGTCAGCGCCGGTCCCGTTCCGCAGGAGTCGGTGGACGAGCGCTGTGACCTGCCGGGTGTCGCCGGACGCGTCGAGAGCGGGGGCGACATGCTTCAGCAGTCCGCACAGCACGTCACCGGCGCGGCGTCGATCGCCGCTCGGGTCGATCAGGGTGTCACCGAGCCCGTGACGGGCGGCGTGCCACATGGCGGCTTGCAGCAGTTCCGGCGCCCAGTCCGGGGAGGGGGCCCGGGCGGCGGTTGCCTCATCGAGGGCCGTCTCCACCAGGGACCGGACGATACCGGCGAGCATGACGGCGTCGTCCGCGCGCAGCTGGACGTCCGGGCAGCGCACCTCGACGGTGGGATACCGCTCGGACAGACGGGCCTGCCAGTACAGCTGCCCGGTGTCCGAGATCAGACCGCTCTCCAGCAAGCGCTGCACCCTCCGGTCGTAGTCCGCCGCGTCACGGAAGAACGGAGGGATGCCGGCGACCGGCCAACGGTTGAAGATCACCGTGCGCCAGCTGGCGAATCCGGTGTCGTGGCCGTCCCAGAGCGGAGAGTTCGCCGACATCGCGGTCAGTGCCGGCAGCCACCCCCGTATCCGGTTCAACACCTGGACACCCGCGTCCCGGCTGGGCACCGCGACGTGCACGTGCATGCCGTTGACCAACTGCTCCGCCACCAGCTGGGGCGCCTGCACCACCATGGCCCGGTACCGCGCCTCGTCGGTGACGCCCACGGGCCGGCCGGCCCGCAGCGGCGGCGTCGCGGCGGCCGCGATCCGGCAACCGTGCTCCTCGGCGGCCGAGCCGACGGCGTGCCGCAGGCGCAGCAGATGCCCACCGACCTCCTCCAGCGTGCCGCACACCGGAGTCGCCACCTCGACCTGCACCTGGAGCAGTTCGGCCTGCACCTCCTTGCCGCCCACGATGTCCGCCAGGTCCGCCGCCAGACGCACTTTCTCCGCCTGCGGCACCGGAAGGCCCACGATGGGGTCGACCAGCAGGTACTCCTCTTCCACACCGATCGTGGTCATCGACCGCCCTCTGTTCAGGTCGCTGCCGTGGACCGGCTCGCGATGCGCTCACGCCCGTCCGGCGGCGCCCCTCGCCTCGCGGGACGCATACCGTGGGGCTGCCTCCGAGTGCCGCATTCGACGCATCACAAACCCGACATATTTGCGGACGAGATGTCCAGAAACGGGATCATGTCACTCGCGTGTGGCGCTGTGCGGGCGGGGAGCCGCAGCCGACCTCGAGAGCCCGTCGGAGGCGGCTCGGCAGCCCGTCGCAGGCCGAGAGACGGTGGCCGCGAAGCGGCGGGCGGCATGCAGCGCGGTCGTGCGCCGGCCCCCGTGAGCCACCGGCGCCGATCACGCCGTCGCGGCCCGTCGCACCGGCCCCCGGTGGCCGCCCGCCACCCCAGGCGGCGCCGACGAACGACCGGCCGTGGCCGGGGGAACCGCGCACGTCGTGGCAGCGTGGATGCCGGGGCCCCGGCCCGCGGAGTCACCGGACGACCCCGGCTTCGGCGTCCCCGGCGGTACCGGCCCCCGCCCCGGCCCCGTTCCTCGCGGAGGGGACGGAGGCGACCGGGCCACGGTCGGCCCCACCCGCCGAACCCCGGCACTTCGGTCACTTCTCGACGTGACGCTGGATCCAGTCGGCCGCCGCCCGGCGGAAGATCCGTCGGCTGTCCGCGCGCAGGAAGTCATGGCCCTCGTTGCGCAGCACCAACAGTTCCGCCTCCAGACCTCGTTCGCGGGCGGCGCGCACGAACTGTTCGGATTCGCCGGGCGGCACATTGGTGTCGTGCTCACCGTGGACGGCGAGAAGCGGCGCCCGGAGCGCGTCGACGCGGGTCAGCGGAGACAGCGCGTGGAGCAGTTCGCGGTCGTGCTCCGGGTGGCCGTACTTGTGTGCGGCCGATTCCGCGATCCACGGCTCGGTACCGGCGTAGAAGGTCGCGAAGTCGGACATGCCACAGGCCGCGACGCCGGTGCGGAAGAGGTCCGGGTGCCAGACCAGGGAGGCCATCACCAGGTAGCCGCCGTAGGAGCGGCCCATGACGGCCAGCCGTCTGGGATCGGCGAGACGGGTCACGACGGCGTGGGCGGCGCAGTCGGCGACGTCCTGGATCGCCGCGAACCGCCCCGTGCCGAGGTCGGCGTCGACGAACGACCGGCCGTGACCGGAGGAGCCGCGCACGTCGGGGGCGAAGACGTCCAGGCCCCGGCCCAGCAGCTCGTGGTAGAGCGGGTTGAACACGGGCCGTTCCTGTTCCTCGGGTCCGCCGTGCAGATGGATCACGCAGGGCGCCGGTTCCCCGGTCTCCCTCCCCGGCGCCCGGTAGTACCAGCCGCTCAGCGGCAGTCCGTCGCGGGCCGTCAGCCGGAGCGGCACCGGGCGCACGGGGGATCGGCCCGGTGGGACGGCGTCCTCGTCCCGGGACGACCACGGAGTGCGCAGCCCGGCACCGTCGGCGACCCACCACACTCCGGGCCGGCGCTGTGACCCGGACAGTGCCAGTACCAGTCCGGCCCGGCTGTCCGCCTGCCCGATCCGCGTGACCACCTCGTGCGGCAACGGCACGGACCGCGGCGGCCCCACCAGGGCGTCCCCGGCACCGGCCTGCGGTGAGACGGCGGCGACCTCCAGCTCACTGGCACCGCGGACGTTCCAGGCCAGGGCCATGGTGCGGCCGTCGCGGCCGAAGGCCAGCAGTTCCAGTCCGCGGTCCGCACGCTCCGCGACGACGGTCAGCCCCCGTCCCTCTCCCTCGGGCGAGAGACGGACGGCGAACAGCGCGGCGAACTCGCGTCCCGCGTCGCTGCGCAGCCACAGCGTCCTGCCGTCCGGCGAGAAGCGGCCGATCCACGGATCACCGTCGGCGACCGGCAGCACGTACGCGGTCCGCAGGTCGGCGGTGCGGACCACGAGGGCCTCGCGTCGGCCGCGGGGGCCCCTGCGTACCAGTGCCAGCCGCCCGTCCTGGCTGATGTCGCACACCCGCAGCGTGGCGGCGGCGCGCTCGACCGCCAGCAGGGTGGGTGCCACCGCGCCTTCGGGGTCGACGAGGTAGGCCGCCAGTCCCCCGCCGGCCGTCCCGTCCGGTCCGCCCCCGCCGTGCGCATTCGGGACCACCGCGCCATGGGCCGCCGCGACGCCGCCGTACCCCTCGTCCGGGCGGGCGGATCCGGCGCGCAGGGCGTCCATGGTCCGCGCACGTCCGATCCGCGGGGCGTCCTCCCGCGGCGGCCCGTCGGCGGACGCGCCGCTTCTTCCCCCTTCCGGGGGGTGGGCGGCGGGCCCGGCGTCGGCGTGGTGCGGGCTGCCCAGCAGCACGGCCCGGCCGTCGCGGGAGGCCCAGCCGGCCGCGCGCGGGGCGGTGTACGTACCGGGATCGGCGAGGCCCGGCTCCTCCGGGACGGGACCGTCCTCCGGGTCGCCCGCACCCCGCGCGAGGACCGGATCGGCGACGGTGACGGCCAGGGCCGAGCCGTCGTGCTGCCAGCAGCCCAGGTGCGCCGAGCTGCCCGGCTCGGCGCCGGCGAGGACGCGGCGCCCGGTTCCGTCCGGGCGTACGCACAGCACCTGGGTGTGTTCGCCGCCTCCCGGGGCGGTGGTGTAGGCGATCCAGCGGCCGTCCGGCGACCAGGCCACCTCCTTGACCGGGTGCGGGTCGGAGTCGAGCAGGTGGACCTCGTCTCCGTCGACCGGTCCGGTCCACAGTTGCGGCACGCCGCCGCGGTCGCAGATGAACGCGACGGACCTGCCGATCGGGTCCACCGACGGATACCAGCAGCCGTGGGACGTCAGCCGTTGCGGGGTGTCCCGCGGCCCGGCCGTGTCGGGCAGGACCACCGGTACCGGCCCTGTGGAGGCAGGTACCGGAGCGGAGCCCGGGCCCGCGCGGCCGTCGGCCGCCGCAGCCGTCCCCGCGGGGGCGCCGTCGGCCCGGGACGACGGCGCCCCCGCGGCGAGGTCCCTGCCGGGGGCTCCGCGGACGAGAGACGTTCCGAGCGGGTGCGGCCGGGCTTCCGTCACCGGGTGCGGGCCACGCGGCCCCGGCGCCCCGGTCACCTGATTCCGTGCGTCTGAAGCCATATCTCCAGCAACGCTACCTGCCACAGTGCGTTCGCCCCACGCCTGGTCCGGTGCTCGTCGGGAGCCGAGAGAAGCCTGTCCACGTAGTCGTTCCGGAAGACGCCCCGCGACCTGGCCTCCGGAGCCGACAGCGCGTCGCGGACGCGTTCCAGCACGGGGCCCGCCATGTGCTTGACAGCCGGGACCGGGAAGTAGCCCTTGGGCCGGTCGACGACCTCCACGGGCAGGACCTGGCGGCCGGCGGCCTTGAGGATCCCCTTGCCGCCGTCGGCGAGTTTGAGTTCCGGCGGGCAGGCGGCGGCGAGTTCCACCAGTTCGTGGTCGAGGAAGGGGACGCGGGCCTCCAGCCCCCAGTCCATGGTCATGTTGTCGACGCGCTTGACCGGATCGTCGACGAGCATCACATGGGTGTCGAGACGCAGCGCCGCGTCGAGGGCCGTCTCGGCGCCCGGATGCGCCATGTGTTCCCGGACGAAGCGGCCGGAGGCGTCGTGGTCGGGCAGCACGTGGGGCTGGAGGATGCGGGTGAGGTCGGCGTGCGGCCGGTCGAAGTACGTCTCGGCGTACGTCTCGGGCTCGCGCTGCCTCGGGACGGCGGCCAGATCCGGGTACCAGTGGTAGCCGGCGAAGACCTCGTCCGCGCCCTGACCGCTCTGGACGACCTTCACCTCCTTCGCCACCTGCTCCGACAGCAGGTGGAAGGCCACCACGTCATGGCTGGTCATCGGCTCACTCATCGCCTCGATCGCCGCGTCCAGCGCCGTCGACACGCGGTCCGAGGGGACCATCAGCTGGTGGTGGTCAGTCCCGAAGTGCCGCGCGACCAGATCCGAGTAGTGGAACTCGTCGCCCTCCTCGCCGCCCTCCGACTCGAAGCCCACGCTGAACGTCGCCAGATCGCGCTGTCCTTCGTCGGCCAGCAGCGCCACGATCAGGCTGGAGTCGAGGCCGCCCGACAGGAGGACGCCCACGGGGACGTCGGCGACCATACGGCGCCGTACCGCGGTGCGCAGCGCGTCGAGCACCGCGTCCCGCCAGTCGTCGGCGCCCAGGTGCGCGTACTCGTCCCGGCGGGTGTACGACGGCTGCCAGTAGCAGATGTCGCGGTGGCTGCCGTCCGGCTCCACGACGCGCACGGTGGCCGGGGGCAGTTTGCGCACACCGGCCAGGACGGTGCGGGGCGCGGCCACCGTGGCCTGCCAGCTCATGTACTGGTGCAGCGCGACCGGGTCGAGCGAGGTGTCGATGCCGCCGCCCGCGAGGAGCGCCGGCAGCGAGGACGCGAAACGAAGCCGCCCTGGTGCCTGCGCGAGGTAGAGCGGCTTGATGCCCAGCCGGTCACGTCCCAGTACGACACGACCGGTGTCCTGTTCGACGATGACGAAGGCGAACATGCCGTACAGGCGGTCGACGCACGCGGTGCCCCACTCCTGGTACGCCTTGAGCACCACCTCGGTGTCGGAGCCGGAGAAGAACTGGTGGCCGAGGCCCCGCAGTTCGTCACGCAGCTCCTGGTAGTTGTACACACAACCGTTGAAGACCCCGGCGATCCGCCCCGCGGGGTCGGCCATGGGCTGGGCACCGCACTCCGACAGGTCGATGATCTTCAACCGCCGGTGTCCCAGCGCGACGGGGCCCTGCGACCACATGCCCCTGCCGTCCGGTCCCCGGGCGGCGAGCCGGTCGGTCATGCGCTCGACCGCCGCCAGGTCGGGTCGTCCGCCGTCGAAACGAATCTCTCCGCTGAGGCCGCACATCAGGCCGCACCCCCTCGTCGGGCGCCGTCGGCCGGACTCGGCCTGGTCGCCGGAGGAGTCCCGAGCGAGCCTGAGCACAAGCACGTGCACGAGCCGATCCGGTGCGGGGTGGTACTGCTGCTGGGCATGGTGAACTGCTCTCCTTGATCGGTGGGCGCCGCCCGTAGGCGGCGGGTCGGCGGCGTCCTCGCCACGGCCACCGCCGGGGAGGGGCGGGCGGGCATCGGACGTGTTCCGCATGGCCGCGCGGGTGTCAGCCGTCCCCGGCTTTCCCCCAGCCCGGTGCCCGGATCCCTGCGGGAGCGGCACCGGCCGTGGCGACGGGCCGGCGTACGGCCGCGGGTGCGAGGTCGGGTCCGTGCCCGCCACGGGTCTCCGCGATCAGCGTCTCGACGCCGGCGAGCAGACCGTTTCCCTCCACCACCCTGCGCAGACGGTGCGCGGCGCTTCCACGGGCCAGGGCTTCGTCCGTGAGGACGCGTACGGTGTCCCAGTCGCCGGCTGCCTCCAGCGCCGGGCGCAGCCGGCGCAGCATGTCGCGCAGGACGGTGGGGGCCGGCGCGGCGAGACGGGTGGCCGGGTCGACCAGGGCACCCTCCAGACCCGCGCGGGCAGCCCGCCAGTCAGCCGCCCGCACCCACTCGTGCCGCCCGTCGCAGTCGACACCCCGGCCGGGCTGCTCCAGCCGGGCACGCGCGTCCTCGACCAGGGCGCGGAACAGCCCGGCGATGAGCACGACCGTCTCGGCGCGCGGGCAGGCGTCGCAGATGCGCAGCTCCAGCGTCCGCTGGTGATCGGACGGCCGTACGTCGTAATAGATCATCCCCGGATCGCTGATCACCCCGGAGCGCACCAGGCCCGCGACCGTGGCGTCGTACTCGTCGGCTCCGGCGGAGCAGCCGGCCGGCCCGGAGGTGGGCCAGCGCTGCCACAGCATCGAACGCCAACTGGCGTACCCGGTGTCCGCGCCGAGCCAGAACGGCGAGCTGGCGGACAGGGCCAGCAGCGGGGGCAGCCACGGCGAGACAGCGCACATGATCCGTACGGCCGTGTCCCGGTCGGCCACGTCGACGTGGATCTGCGCGCTGCACACGAGGTGCTCGTCGGCGACCTGCCGGTACTCGTCGGCCATGTGTCGGTAACGGGGGTCGGCGGTGGCGTCGCCCGGCGTCACTCGCGCGAGCGGGGCGGTCCCGGCCGCCGCGACGGCCAGCCCGAGACCGGAGGCCGCCGCGTCCAGCCGCATGCGCGCCTTGACCACGTCGGCGTGCAGGGACTCCAGCGAGGCGTGCACCCGGCTGTTCCACTCCACGGCCGACCGCTGTAGTTCGGCCGTGAAATCGGGCCGGTGGCTGAGACGTCCGAGAACCTCGTCGGCACGGGGCACCAGCAGCCCGCTGTCGATGTCCAGCACATGGAATTCTTCTTCTACCCCGATCCGAACGGCCACGGCTCTCCCTCATCCGCACCGGACGATCGCCCGCCAGGTCGGAGACCGGTGACGACCACTGCCTGACCGCGAGTTCCCGGAACGCGAGGAAATAAGCCTCACGAGCGCACTTATGCGTCACTGGCCTCACATATGAGCGGCACAAGGCGCAGGTGTCGGTCACCGCTCCTGCCGCGCGCCACCCGCCTCCTCGGAGGCGGGTGGCGCGCGAGGGGGGACGGTCCGTCAGACGGCCCGGCGGTCAGGCAGGAGTAGCGTGTGAAGTCGAGACCACGCCGCGCCGACCGTCGCCCGGCATCCGGCAGTGGTCATTCTGGAGGTTGTTCCTTTGGACGTCGGACTCCGTCGACCGCCGCAGCACGACAGCTGCCGACCCGAGGGGCCCGGGGCCTCGCGGAGAGACCCACGATGAACGGCGACGACACGTACCGCAGCGGCGATGTCACCCGCTGGCTGCTGGAAACCGACTCCCTCGAAGACTTCCTCCAGACGCTGGCCGACGCCGCCCTGGAGCTGTCCGGCGCCGACGGGGCCGGAGTGACGCTGGAGCGCGACGGCCGGCCCCTCACCGTGGCCAGCGCGGGGGCCGCGGCGGCGAAACTCGACGAGAAGCAGTACGGGCAGGACGACGGCCCCTGTCTCCAGGCCCTCCGCACCGACGAGGAAGTCTCCGTCCCTGACATGCTCGACGAGCGCCGCTGGGGCGACTACCCCGCTTATGCGGTGTCCTGCGGGATCCGCTCCTCCTACTCCCTGCCGATCGCCGCCCACACCCACACGGCCGGCGCGCTCAACCTGTACGCCGGTCCTCCCGAGGCGTTCACCCACACCGACCTCGGCGCCCTGCGGTCCCTGGCCGCCCAGGCCACCGGTGGCATCGCCCTCGCCCAACGCATCAGCGACACCCAGGAGTTCGCCGAACAGCTCAAGACCGCCATGCGGTCCCGCAGCGTCATCGACCAAGCCCTCGGCGTGGTCATGTCCCAGCGCCGCTGCACCGCGGACGAGGCGTTCGGCATCCTGCGTTCAGCCTCCCAGCACCGCAACGTCAAACTCCGCGACTTCTGCGCCGAACTGATCACCAACCTCACCGGCCGACCTCCGATCACCTCCGAACTGCGGCCTCGGGACTGACAGGTCACCTTGGCCTCGGGACTGACAGGTCACCTCTCGGCCCACCACCCAACCGCCGGACCGCCGACCGCCCTCGGCGTTCGGCGTCGGCGTCGGCGTCGGCGTCGGCGTCGGCGTCGGCGTTCGGGAGTGTCAGGGTCGTACCGGTCCGATCGCTCTGTGACGCCCGGGGCCGGGCCGGTCCCCCTCGGCCGAGGACGGACCGACCGTGTCGCCGGCCGGCCATCGTCCGCACACGGGGGCCGAGAGGGACGAACCCCTCGCCGCTCCGGACGCGTGTGGGCGTCCGGGAACCGACCTCCGCCGCGGCGGGCCACGGCACGCGGCGGCCCTGCGCGCCTGAGTAGCCGTACCTAGGCCGTCATGTCGCTCGGCTCAGTCGCGGCCGGTCGGCGTGCCCCACGATGACAGGGCCTGACCCCGCGTCGAAAGAGGTGCTCATGGGCCGTGACCTACAGCTGCGCGCTGCCACCGAGGCGGATCTCGACTGGATCCACGAACTCCGCCACCGGGTGTACGCACGGGAGTTGGGTCAGCACGCGCCCAATCCCGCCGGGCGGCTCCGCGACGGGTTGGACGGCGAGAACGTGTACCTGGTCGTGGCGTCCGGTGCGGTCCGCGTGGGTTTTGTCAGCGTGACTCCCCCCTGGTCGGGGCGGTACGCGCTGGACAAGTACCTGACCCGCGACGAGCTGCCGTTGCTGACCGAGGACGATGTGTTCGAGGTGCGCATCCTCACCGTCGAGCCGCGTTGGCGGGCCACCGCGGCGGCGCCGCTGCTGATGTACGCGGCGCTGCGCTGGATCGCCGCCCGGGGTGGTCGCCGGGTTGTGGCGATGGGGCGCACCGAGCTGCTCGACATGTATCTCGCCGCCGGCCTGCGCCCGGTGGGCCGCACCGTGCGCAGCGGTGCGCTCACGTTCGAGGTACTGACCGGCGACGTGGGCGAACTGACGATGGTCTCGATGGACCGTCACCGCGCCCTGGTGGAGCGACTGAGGTGCGCGGTGGACTGGCGGCTGGACGTGCCGTTCGCGCCCGGCCCCGACGGCTGCGAGCACGGCGGTGCCTCGTTCACCGCCATCGGCACGGACTTCCGCGGTCTGCATCGCCGCCACGAGGTCGTCGCGGCCGATGTGCTGGACGCCTGGTTCCCGCCGGCGCCCGGAGTGCGGGCGGCGCTCGCGGAGGATCCGGCCTGGATGGCCCGGACGTCGCCGCCGACCGGCGCCGAGGGCCTGTTGACGGAGATCGCCGCGGCGCGGCGGCTTCCCGTCGAGGCGCTCGCGGTCGGCGCCGGGTCGTCCGACTTGATCTTCCGGACGTTCGGACGGTGGCTGACCCCGCAGAGCAGGGTGCTTCTGATGGACCCGGGATACGGCGAGTACGCCCACGTCACCGAGAGGGTGATCGGATGCCGGGTGGACCGGTTCCGGTTGCGCCGGGAGGAGGGCTGGCGGATCGATGCCGCTCGGCTGTCAGCCGTCGTGGAGACCGGCCGCTACGACCTCGTGGTGATCGTCAACCCGAACAACCCGACGGGACGCCACGCGCCGGCCGCGGACCTACGTTCCCTGATCGCCGCCGCACCGGCTCGGACCCGCTGGTGGATCGACGAGGCGTACCTGGGGTACGTCGATCCGGCCGAGTCGCTCGCCGGCCTCGCAGCGACGGACCCGAGGGTGGTGGTCTGCACCTCACTGTCGAAGATGTACGCCCTGTCCGGTATGCGGGCCGCGTACCTGGTGGGCGAGCCGGACACCGCGGCCCGGCTGCGCCGGTGGACGCCGCCGTGGCCGGTAAGCCTCCCCGCGCAGCTGGCCGCGGTGGCAGCCCTGCGCGACCCGGCGCACTACAGCGACTGCTGGTCTCGCACCCACGTCCTGCGACGCCGACTCGCCGCAGACCTGGCGACGCTGGACGAGACACTCGTCGTCGAGGAGTCGGTGGCGAACTTCCTCTCCGTGACCCTGCCGCCCGGCGGGCCGAGCGCCCCCCGAGTGGTCGACGAGTGCCGCCGTCACGACGTGTACCTGCGCGACCTGTCGCCGCTGTCGCCGGAGTACCAGGGGCGCACCGTGCGCATCGCGGTCAAGGACGCTGCCGGGAACGCGCGGATCGTGACCGCGCTGCGGGCCGTGCTGGATCCGCTGCTGCCGCCGCGTTCGGCCTCGCCCGTCTCGATGCCTGAGGGTGTCCCGGCGGCAGGTTCCGCCCGATGATCACCGTGGCCTCGCTGGTGCCCCACCTCGGTGGGGCGATGGCGCTCAGCGGCATCGCCGTGGCGGCCTCCCGGCGCCGCGAGCTGCGGATCCGGTGGTGCGCCTGGGCGGTGGGAGTGCCGTTGGTCACCGGTGCGTTCTGGCTGGGCCGCCCGGGAGCCGCGGCCGTCGCCCTCGCCGTCGGGGTGATCGCCGTGCTGGAGTACGGCGGGCTGATGCGGCTGGGCCGGGCGGACCGCGGAGTGCTGGCGACCGCGGTGGCAGCTGTCGTACTGGCCGCGTGGCTGGCGCCCGGAGAGGTGCTCCGGGTGGCCGCGATCGGGGCGCTCGTGGTGGCCGCGGTGCCGCTCCTGGCCGGGGACGCCGACCACGGTCTGCGTCGGCTCGCCGCCGGACTGCTCGGCCTGACGTGGCTGAGCGTCCTTGCCGCGCTGGTGCCGCTCGGGGCGAGCGGGCTCGCGCTGTTCGTCGCGGTCTCCGTCGCCGACATCGTGGCGTACTTCGCCGGCAGACGGCTCGGCGGGCCTCGGCTGTCGCCCCTGTCACCGGCCAAGCGCTGGAGCGGAACCCTGGCCGGGGCCGCGGCCGGCCTCGGCGTGCTCGCCGTGCTGTCCGCGTTCAGCTGGCCCATGGCGCTGGCGGTCGCGGTCGGCGGACCGGCCGGAGACCTCCTCGAGTCCATGATCAAGAGAGGTGCGCGGGCGAAGGACGCCGGTCGCTGGCTGCCCGGCTCCGGCGGCCTTCTCGACCGGATCGACTCGCTGCTCGTCGCGCTCGCCGTCCTGCTCGTCCTGCGTTGACCTCCGAGCGACCTGCCGCGGCACCGGCCAGCGGGCGCCGTGCGCCAGGTCCTGTACGGCCTCCGGGGACACCGGCCCCTCGCCGAGCAGCAGGTCGAGCAGGCGTTTACGACGGTGGTCCAGTTCGTCGGTGTCGCGCAGCCGGGCTTCCGCGTAACCGGCGGCAGCCGCCTCGGCGACCTCGTGCACGGTCCGGAACGCCAGTTCCCCCAGCGCGGCCACGACCGTGGAGCGCAGACCGAGTTCCTCGGCCCTCCGTCCCATCAGCCGCCATGCGTGCAGCCCGCCGACCCGCAGCGCGGACTGCAACGCGTCCAGGCTGCGGCCCTCGAGGGCTTCGCCGCGGCCGAGTTCGTAGTACGTCGCGGCTATCGCGTCGCCGGGGCCACGCGGGTCGGCGATGTGGTCGACGAACAAGGTGAGTGCCTGTACGACTCCGGCCCTGAGGTGCGCGCGGTAGGTCGCGCCGGCCGGGCGCGCGTACTCCGGGACCCGGCCACGAACCTCCCGCTCGACCTCGTCGGCGACGGCGTGGAGCCCGTCACGGAGCAGATCGGCCAGGTGGGGCGGTATGGGGACGGGGCCTTCGGCCACGCTGTGGGGAGTGGGGGCGGTCACGGCGGACACTCCTTTCACCCGGAAGCGGCACATCCGCGGGCCGATGCCGGAGGTCGGGGGGGCGGTCCCGGATGGGACGGTCGCACTCCGCGCTCCGTTCCGTGCCCCGACGGCACCGGCGTCACTCCGGCGCACACGGCGCGGGAGCGACCGTCGGCCACAACGGCGCGCCCGGCCTCGTCGACCACTTCGCGGGAGCCCGTGCCGACCGGCGTGACCAGCCCAACCGGCCGTCCAGGAGCGGGTCCGGCGGGCGACGGCGGCTCGGAACCGGCCCGGCGGGCACCGACGGCCCGGAACCGGCCCTTGCCGGCCGGCCCTCCGCGGGTCCGGGGTCTGAGTGACCGGCCCGGACGGCGCGGCCGCCTGGAGGCAGATGGACAGGGCAGGGTGATGCGGCGCGTCCCGGCGTCCTGAGCGCAGGTCCCAGCAGCCGTCTCCCCCGCTCGGCACCCGTGGGGTCTGTCGTCCGGTGCATGTCGGGCGTCGTTCGTGCCGGGTGTCGCGGGGTCCGGCAGCGCGCGCTGATCCGGCCTGATCCGGCCTGATCCGCGAAAGACCCTAGCCGATCGGAACGGCCTGTCCAGTGACGCGGGTGTGAGGGCTGCGGGGGTCCACGTCGATCAGCAGGTCACTGGGACGGCCCATGTCCTCCCCCTGCCGGATGCCGATCCTGGTGGGACCGCTGACGAGGCCGAGCGTACGGAGGTAGCCGCCGAACGCCGCTGCCGCCGCTCCGGTCGCCGGATCCTCCGCCACGCCGCCGATCGGGAACGGATCGCGGGCGTGGAAACGGTCCGGCGACTCCCGCCACACCAGGTGGACGGTGGTCCAGCCGTGACGCCGCATCACCTCGGCGAGGCCGTCGAAGTCGTAGTCCAGGGACGCCAGGCGCGCGCGGGAGGCGGCGGCCACCACCAGGTGGTCGTTGCCGCCGAACGCGACGTGCGGCGGCAACGCCGGGTCCAGGTCGCGGGCCTCCCAGCCCAGGGCCTTCAGCGCCGCGTCCAGTTCGGTGCTCTCGGCGGGCCGGGAGCGGGTCGCGACGCTGGTGAGGGTGGCCAGCACGGCTCCGTCGTCGGCTTCGGTGGCGACGGGGATCTCGCCGGCCGGGGTGTCGAGGAGGATCTCGCCGGGTCCCGCCCGCTCGGCGAGGGCGACGGCCAGGGCGACGGTCGCGTGTCCGCAGAAGGCGACCTCGGCGAGCGGGCTGAAGTAGCGGACGCCGAACCGCCGTGAGGCCTCGTCACGGCTCGTGACGAAGGCCGTCTCCGAATAGCCGACCCGGGCGGCGATGGCGAGCATCGTCGCGTCGTCGAGCCCGCGGGCGTCGAGCACCACACCGGCGGGATTGCCTCCGGCCGGGTCGTCGGTGAAGGCCGCGTAGCGCAGGATCTCAGCGGGCGGCGTGGTGTCGGTGACGGGGCTCGTCCCGTCGGTGTCGGTGGTCATGTCCCTACGGTGCCTCCGCGTCGACGATCGCGTCCAACGATGGATCGCGATCCTCTCCATCGTGATGTCGCATACCATGGGGGTTGTGGACACCCGCTTGCTGCACACCTTCACCACCCTCGCCCGGACGGGCAGCTTCACGGCCGCTGCCGCCGAGTTGCACCTGGCCCAGTCCACCGTCACCGTGCACATCCGCGCCCTTGAGCGGGAACTCGACGCGCGGCTGTTCGACCGTCTGCCCACGGGTGCCCTGCTGACCGACACCGGTCGACGGCTGTTGGAGAGAGCCGAGGACGTACTCGACGCCGTGGCTCGACTGCGGGCGGACGGTGACGGGGCCGGGGCCGTAGGGGGGCGAGTGGTCGTAGGGACCCCCGAGTCGCTGTGCACCACTCGGCTGCCGGGGGTGGTCGCCGCCCTGCGCACCAGCCACCCCGGGGTGGACGTCCAGTTGTACGCGGGAGGCACCGCGCAGTGTGTCGAGGGACTGCGGTCCGGGCGCCTGGACGTGGCCCTCCTGCTGGAGCGGGAAGCCGACTTCACCGATGTGGCGACCGAACCGATCGCCAGTGAGCCCCTCGCCCTCGTCTGCGCTCCCCGCCACCCGCTCGCCGCGCGGGCCGGCGCACCGTCGTGGGCCGAGCTCGCCGCCGAGAGCGTCTTCCTGCTGGAGCAAGGCTGTTCCTACAGCGATGACCTGGAGCGTCGGTTGCTCGCCGTGCCCGGCGCCCGGCCGCGCCTGACCCGGTTCGGGAGTGTGGACGCGGCGCGTTCCTGTGTGGCCGCCGGGCTGGGAGTCACCCTGCTGCCCCGGACGACCGTGCGAGACCATCTGCGCGACGGCAGGTTGCTGTGCCTTGACGGGCCGTGGTTCGCCGACGTCCCGGTGCGGTTGGCCCGGCACCGTAGACGGTGGACGTCGCCGGCGACCCAGACGTTCGTCCAGGAACTGGTACGGCACCTGCCCGACTGAGGGCCGAGAGCACCGCGTTGACCGTGCGCGCGGGGCAAGCGGTGCGCGGCGCCGAGACGGATGTGGTCGAGGGGCCGGGCGGAGGGCCGGCGCTACTCGTCGCCGGTGGCCTTGTCCACCAGGGCCCCGTAGGCCAGTTGCAGCGCGTCCGCCCCGGCCAGTGCGGTGAGCGCCCCCATGGCCGTCCGCGTGGCGCGTGGCCACATCAGCCGGCCCGCGGTCAGCGTCGAGGCCACCCAGACGCTCATGCAGAACGGGCAGGTCACCAGCTCGCCCACGGTGTCCCCGCCGTCGTCGGCGCGGGCCTCCTCGTGCAGTTCGGCCGGACCCTGCGGGCCGACGTACCGCGTGAAGGGAGCCCGCAGGGGACTGGTCACCGAGGCCTTGCTCAGCAGCCGACTGAGCCGGAAGGTGGCCACCGCGGTCAGGACCACGTCCCAGGGCTCGGGCCGGTCGGGCAGCGGGCGCCGACGGAGCCGCACCGCCGTCGCCCAGGCGGCCGTGTAGGCCCCGAATCCCACCATCGCCGTGAGGTAGCCGCCCAGCGGCCGCTCGTGGCCTGCCGAATAGTCACGTTCCGCACCTCGGAGTCGCCTCTCCAGGCGTCGTACGAAGCGGCTGTCAGCTACTGTCCCCATAATTCGTGCCCGTTCCTGTCCCACTGTGTTCGCCGGTCGGTTCCGCCACCGCGGTTCATGCGCTCTCGCCGTTCCGATTCATCCGAGGGGCGGGTCGCGAGGGTACGCCTCCGGCCGCCTGCCACCGGGTCCCCGCCAGGGCATCCGGCAAACAGATCCGCAGGAGCGGCCCGGCCCCGCCCCGCCAGGCTCGGGGCGGATGCGTGTCGCCATCCGGTCGTCGTGTCCTGGAGCGGCGCCGGCAGCACCTGCGGGCGGATGTCGTTGGGGCCACGATCGGTCCTTCCCCCGGCCCGCGGTGGCCGGTTCTGACGGACCCGCCGTCGAGCGCCGTACGAGGACAGCGGCACCGGCGGTGAGCCCGGTGGCCGTCCCCGTGACTTTCCTGGGACCGTCGGCGGTCGCATCCCCTCGCGACTGTGCCTCCTTCGGCGCGTCGATGCGCGCAGGCGCGACCGGCGAGTACCCCGGCGATGCGTTGCGCGCCCGGACTGGTGCCGCCGGTCGGGTGACTACCTCGGGGCCGGTCCGGCGCGGACGCCACGGTCCGGGGCCCGCGACGTCAGGCTGGACCGAGGATCCCCCTCCCCCTTCGGATGAGTGACTCCTCGCCATGGGGGACCCGCGTGCTCACCATCGACCGCCCTGGAGGCACAAGTGACCTTCAACCCCCTGGAACAACGTGGTATCCCGCTGGACCGGCAGATCAGGAACTGGCGAGAACTGAACGTCGCCCCCATCGACCCCGATCACTGCGACCCCTACACCCGCTGCCGCATCATCACGATGAACGGCATCGAGGTCGAGGCGATCATGTTCAGCCACCAGCTGGCCCGGAACACCGTCGATCCCGAGGTGAAGCGCCAGCTGGCCCAGACTCGGTACATCGAGGCGCAGCAGCAGAAGGCGGTCAACTGGCTGCTGCCCGGCGTGTCGTCGGTGCTGGAGACGACGATCGCCTACGAGCAGGTGGCCGTGGACCTCACCGCCTGGGTCGCCCGCATGGAGCCCGACCCCTATCTGAAGCAGGCGTACCAGTTCGGTGTCCTTGAGGACTTCGATCACCTGTACCGGTACGCGAACCTGTACGAGATGATCGAGCACCGCAAGGCGGACGCGATCGTCGAGGGCCTCACCGAGGTCATGCCGGGCCGGCCGACGAAGTTCCACCACCGCCACCCGGCCGACAACGTACGTGATCCGTACGTCAAGGACGAGACGAACCCGCTGTCGAAGCTGCACGCGCTGACGATCATGTCCGCGGAGCAGCAGACCATGAACTTCTACATGAACACCGGTCCCACCTATATGGAGCCGATCGCCCGCCAGCTCTACCAGGAGATCGGCCTCATCGAGGAGGAGCACGTCACCCACTACGAGTCGCTGGTCGACCCGGGCGAGACGTGGTGGGAGCAACTCGTCAATCACGAGTACAACGAGTGCTACCTCTACTACTCCTTCATGGAGCAGGAGAGCGATCCCAAGGTGAAGGCGATCTGGGAGCTGCATCTGAACCAGGAGCTGGAGCACCTGCATATCGCCTGCGACCTGATGCGCCGGCACGACGGACGGGACCCGGAGTCCGTGCTGGCACCGCAGCTGCCGAACGTTCTGACCTTCGAACCGAACAAGGCCTACGTGCGGGAACTGCTCGCCACGCAGATCGACCTGACGACGCTCGGTGCCGGGTACGTCCGCGAGGCCCACGAGCGCTTCGAGAAGATGCAGGAGCAGATCCACGGCGGCGAGGAACCGCCCAGCGAGCGGGTGATGACGCAGCATGACGAGATGTTCGGGCGCGAGTACCGCGTCGAGACCGAGGGCGAGCACCCCGACCCCGCCCTGCGCGAGAAGTGAGGAGACCGGTCATGTCCGAGCTTCACACCCCGCAGGCCGGTGATGACGCCGCCCCGGACACCGACGTGGTGGGCCTGCTCATGCGGCAGCACGGCGACATCCGCAATCTGTTCGACGAGGTCGAGGCCGCGACCGGAGACGCCCGGCAGGAAGCCTTCCGCCGCCTGGTACGTCTTCTCGCCGTCCACGAGACGGCGGAGGAGGAGATCGTGCACCCGTTCGTCCGCCGCAACGTCGCGGGGGGAGAGGAGATCGTCGAGACCCGCCTCGCGGAGGAACGGTCGGCCAAGGAGACACTGAGCGCCCTGGACGACATGGATCCGGACGACCCGGAGTTCCTGCCCCGGCTGCTGGCCCTGCGCGCCGACGTCCAGGAGCACGCGCGCGCGGAGGAGCGCTACGAGTTCATCCACCTCCGGCGCAGCGCCGACACCTCGACACTCGCCTCACTGGCCAAGGGTGTCAAAGCGGCCGAAGCCATGGCGCCCACCCGGCCTCACCCGGGTGTGGAATCCGCGAGGGCCAATGCGGCACTCGGCCCGGTCGCCGCCCTGATGGACCGCACCCGCGACACCGTCCGCAAGGCGATGGACCACGGTTGAGCTCGTCCGGCCTGCCGTAGGGGACGTCGTCGTCGCCTCGGCAGGCCGCCGCCGAACGCCGCGTCGCCTACCGCGCCGGAGGTACCGGGAAGATCATGCAGCTACTGGTGGCGTGGGCGAGGAGACGTCCCGTCGCGTCGACCAACTGCGCCTGCGCGAGAGCGGTTTGGCGGCCCTTGTGGACAAGCGTGCCGATGGCGCGCACCGTTCCCGTGTCCACGGTGATCCGCCGCAGGAACTTCACCGTGAGGTCGAGCGACGTGTAGGCCATGCCCTGCGGGAGGGTGGACTGGACTGCGCAGCCCGCCGCCGAGTCGAGCAGCGTGGCGAAGATGCCGCCGTGCACGCTGCCGATCGGGTTGTAGTGCTCTTCTCCCGGCGTGAGGGAGAAGACCGCCCTGCCGGGCTCGACCTCCTCCAGGCCGAAGTCGACGGTGTGGCCGATGGGCGGTCCCGGCAGTCGCCCCGCCTGCAACTCGCGCAGGAAGTCGATGCCGGCCATGCGTCCGGCGGCTTCCGCCAGGATCGCGGGGTCGTCCCACTGATACGTACGCGTTCGTCCCACGAGCCGAGGCCTTCCATCTGACTTTTACAGATGAAGCTAGCTCTCGGCTCACCTGACTGTCAATGGCGAAGCCAGCCCTCTACGATGGTGGCATGGAG
Organism: Streptomyces sp. NPDC033216; assembly: GCF_055577115.1. Taxonomy (NCBI): domain Bacteria; kingdom Bacillati; phylum Actinomycetota; class Actinomycetes; order Kitasatosporales; family Streptomycetaceae; genus Streptomyces; species Streptomyces sp. NPDC033216. Next base: position 154,521 of record NZ_JBVIQK010000009.1, read on the forward strand.
TGGCTTGAGGCGAGCACGGAGAACTGCCCCGTCCAGCGCACGCTCGACGTGGTCGGAGAGAAGTGGACGTTGCTGATCCTGCGCGACGCCGTCAACGGAGTCCGTCGCTTCGACGACTTCCACCGCCACATCGGCCTGTCGGAGGCCGTCCTCAGCGACCGCCTCCGGAAGCTCATCTCGGCCGGCGTCCTGAAGACCGTGCCGTACCGGGAGCCGGGCAACCGCTCACGCAACGAGTACCGCCTGACCCGCAAGGGCTGGGATCTGTGGCCCGTCCTCATGGCGCTCAGCCAGTGGGGCGAGACCTACGCCCTCGACGCGGACGGCCCCCTGCTGGACCTCCGCCACACGGACTGCGAGGCTCCGGTCCGCGTCGTCGTCGAGTGCTCCGCCGACCACTCGGCCCTCACCCCCGGGGAAGTCACCGCCCGCCTGGGACCAGGGGCCCGTCCCCGCCGCTGACGACGACCCCGCCCGCCCCACCGGGGCGGAGGGCGAGCGCCCGCCGCCGCCCGGGCAGTGCAGTCGGAGCTCCGTCTGCGGACTCCAGGCCGAGCGGATCGGGCGAGCGGCGGGCTCCACGGCGGCGGGATCGCCGACGCCTGGACGTGGCATCCGGCTGGTCGACGGCGGGGCAGGCCGTGCGGAAGCGGAACTGCCGCGCTCAGGCGCTCACCTGCCGGCGGGTGACCATCCTCCGTGGTGCGGCGTGGTGCGCCGTCCCACCCGCGCCGGCCGGCTGCTGACGCGACAGCCACAGGGACGTCACGGACAACAGGCCGGTGAAGACGACCAGGAAGAGCACCGACACCCACATCTGTCGGCTACCCGGGTCCTCCCATCCCGCCCAGGCGGCCGAGGCGGCCCACAGAGCTGCTCCCCCCGCGTACACAGGGCGCATTCGCCGCAGCTGCCGTACGGCCCGCACGGATTCAGCGTGATCGTTCTCCGGTGTCATGCCGGTCCGACTACCCCGATACGGTGCTCATGTGCATGCGAACCGGAGCCGGATCCGAGATTCACGGGAAACCGCGCCCGGCGCAACGGGCGAGGCGCGGGTGACCGCTCATCCCTGGCGGTCCGGACTCCGCCGGAACGCCACCGCCGCGGCGATGCCGCCGATCAGGCCGAAGAGATGCCCCTGCCAGCTGACTCCGGTCGCCGTCGGCAGCACCCCCCACAGGATCGAACCGTAAACGGCACCGACGAGGAGTCCCACGAGTACGTCACCGACGCGACGGTCGACGAAACCGCGGACGACGAGATAGCCGAAGAGACCGAAGACGACACCCGACGCGCCCGCGGTGTTGGAGTACGCAGGTGCGGTGAGCCAGACACCCAGGCCGCTCAGCAGGGTGATCACGGCGACGACGGCGAGGAAGCGGCGGATGCCGGCGAGCGCCGCCAGGAAACCCATGGCCAGCAGCGGCAGACTGTTCGCCGCGACATGGTCGAAGCCGAAGTGCAGGAAGGCGGCGGGCACGACGTCGCGCAGCTCGCCGAACTGCCGTGGCGTGATGCCGTAGGTGTCCAGGGCGTGGCCGCTGACCGCGTCGATGATCTCCAGCACCCACAGCAGGGCGCCCCATCCCGCGACCAGCACCGCCGCGTCCCGGGCCCGCGCCCGCCGCGACTGCGGCGCGGGGCGCACCACACCGTCCGGTCCGTTCCGCGATCCGGCACCGAAGTGCGATTCGTACACCACAGCAACCCCCTCCGATGCCCTCGCCCGGTTGATCCTGCATGAGTCGACTGTCTACTGATCAACGCAGGGAAGGGTCGTCGCGGTTCCAGGCCCGAGCGGCTTTCCCGTACGTCCCGCTGTCCCGCACCACGTCCTCACCGGCCCTGCCACCGCGCTCCTCCCCCTTCGGCGAAGGTCCGGGACGGTGTGGGTGTCGAGTTCGCCGCCATCTCGATGACCGAGTCGGTCCGACCGGCGTGGTGCGGGTGCGGGCGACCGGCTCACGTCTGCTGGTCACCGGTGGTTCGCGTGGCGTTGAGGGTGAGGATGGCGGTGTCGTCCTCCACGCCGGAGCCGAAGGAGTCGAGGAGATCACGGACGGCGGCGACGACGTCCGGGGCGGTGGTGGGCGCCAGGTCACGGGCGAAATCGAGGAGCGCCTTGTCGCCGTAGCGGCCGTCCTCCCCTCCTCGAGTGGTACGGGCCTCGGTGAGCCCGTCCGTGTAGAGCAGCAGAGTGTCGCCGGGCTCGAGACGGAGGGTGGTGGTGGCGATGTGGGCATCCGGCAGGACGCCGATGAGCTGTCCGTCGGGGGTGGGCAGGTAGTCGGCGGTGCCGTCGGCGCGCATCAGCAGGGCAGGGGGGTGGCCGCCGCTGGCGAGGGTGACCCTGAAACCTCCCCCCGGTCCGTCGGGGGTGAGCAGGCCGAATATGACGGTGCAGAACCGCGGGTCGTCCCCGTGGTACTCGTGGTTCAGGACGGTGTTGAGATTGGCGAGCGCGGCTGCGGGCGCGGGGTCGTAGACGGCAGCCGCACGCAGGGTGTAGCGGGTCAGGGAGGTGACGGCCGCCGCGGCGGAACCCTTGCCGCACACGTCACCGAGGAAGAATCCCCACGTGCCCGAACCCAGGGGGAACAGATCGTAGAAGTCGCCGCCGACCTCGTCGGTGGAGGCGATGTGGTAGTGCGCGGCCACGTCCAGACCGGGGACGTTGACGAGGACAGGGGGGAGCAGCGTCTTCTGAAGGACTCTGTTCAGTCGCTGGAGGCGTTCGCGTTCGCGTTCCGATTCCTGGCGGGCGCGCAGGAGCTCGGTCTCGTAGGCGCGTCGGTCGCGGGCGTCGAAGACGGTGGTGCGGATCAGCAGCGGCTGGCCGTCGCCGCCCGTTTTGACGATGGAGGTGACCAGGACGGGCAGGCGGCGGCCGTCGGCTGCTTCGAGTTCCAGGGCGACGCCCCTGACTTCGCCCTGCATGCGCAGCAGCGGGGCGAAGTGGGTCTCGTGGTAGAGGCGACCGCCGACGGTGAGCAGGTCGGAGAAGTGCTTGCGGCCCACCAGGTCCCCGCGCCGGTAACCGAGCCAGTCCAGCAACGTGGTGTTGACCTTGGCGATCAGGCCGTCGAGGAGGGTGGAGAGGTAGCCGCACGGTGCGTGCTCGTAGAGGTCTTCCACGCTGTCCTCCGGCAGGGCCGAGAGAAGTGCCCGGTCTCCGCCTTCCGACTGACCGCCGACAGCGGTGTTCCCGCCGTCCTCGTCGTCGCCGTCGGTCTCGCACATCATTGCCCCGCACCGGCGAACTCGGCGACGGCGGCGTCGCTCTCCCCCGGAGCGGCGAGCTGGGGGCAGTGCCCGGTCGCGTTCAAGGTGACCAGCCGGGGGCCGGGAAGCTGCGTGTCACTGAACGCCTGGGACGCGCCTGATCGGAGAGGACCACCGCGCAGTCGCGCTCCAGCACCGGACCCGCCGGACGCCGCACACTCCTACCGCAAACGAATCCGTGCGCCGACGACACCACCGGGTCTTCGGCTCGCTCTGTCACCCTCACGTGATTCCGGCTCCGTACAGCCATACGGCGCACCCTCGCGGACAGGCTGCCGAGCTGCGTGCCTGTCTCGAACGATCCTTCCCGGACCAAGGTCAGGGGCGCTCGGCGAAAGCGGTCCGGGTCGCGCATTCACTGTCACCACTCATTCTCACGCAAAAGTGGGACCGGGCATCTCGGGACCTTCCGAACCTTTCGGCTTCACGAAGGTTCCCCGGCTCGCGATTACATATGAGGTGCCGACACCCTCCGTGTCGGCGCCCGCCCACCGCGGTCCCGGCCGCCGGGGCGAGCCGGAACGGAACCCCGCCCGCTCCGGCGCCCGCGCCCGTCGCCTGTCGCCTGTCGCCTGTCGCCTGTCGCCTGTCGCCCCGGCAACCTCCCGCTGTGTGAAGGGCCGACCGGGCCTGCGGAGTGCCGGTGTCCAGTACGGGCGGGCCGGAGCCGCGGGCGGCCGGGCGGCCGCTGGTAAAATGAGGAATCGTCTTCCACGCCGCCGGGGTCCGTACCAACGGGTACGGACCCCGGCGCGTTCCGGGCGTCACACCGAGGAAGGTTCCCCATGAACGCGAAGCCGCCGGCCCCTGGACTCCCGCATGCCGGCAAGCACCGGTCGGCGAGCGCGCCGCAGGGTGACCTCGAGACGCCCCAGCCCGTCTCGCCCGGTCTGCCGCCGGCCGCGTCCTTCGACGCGCTCGGCCTTCCGCCGGAGCTGCTGACGACGATGACCGGCCTCGGGGTGACGGAGCCCTTCCCGATCCAGGCCGCGACGCTGCCCAACGCGCTCGCCGGCCGCGATGTCCTCGGCCGCGCGCGTACCGGCTCCGGCAAGACGCTGGCCTTCGGCCTCGCCCTCCTCGTCCGTACCGCTGGCCGGCGGGCGGAGTCGAAGCGGCCGAGGGCGCTGGTCCTGGTGCCGACCCGCGAGCTCGCCCAGCAGGTGGGCGACGCGCTGGAGCCGTACGCGCGCGTGCTGGACCTGCGACTGGCCACCGTGGTCGGAGGTCTGTCGATCAACAAGCAGACGGCGCTCCTGCGGGCCGGCGTGGACGTGGTCATCGCGACGCCGGGGCGTCTGGCGGACCTGGTGTCGCGCCGGGACTGCCATCTGAACCACGTGCGGATCACGGTGTTGGACGAGGCGGACCAGATGTGCGACCTGGGTTTCCTGCCCCAGGTCTCGGACATCCTCGACCAGATCCCCGCCGACGGGCAGCGGCTGCTGTTCTCGGCCACCCTCGACCGCAACGTCGACCAGCTGGTGCGTGACCACCTGCACGACCCGGTCCTCGCTTCGGTCGACCAGCTGGCCGGCTCGGTCGCCACGATGGAACATCATGTCCTGAACATCCACGGCGCCGACAAGTACGCGACCGCGACCGAGATCGCCGCGCGGGACGGCCGGGTGCTGATGTTCCTGGACACCAAGGCCGCCGTGGACCAGTTCACCCGCCACCTGCGGGCCAGCGGAGTGCGGGCGTCCGCGCTGCACAGTGGGAAGTCACAGCCCCAACGGACGCACACACTGGCCCAGTTCAAGAGCGGTGAGGTCACCGTGCTGGTGGCCACCAACGTCGCCGCACGGGGCATCCACATCGAGGCCCTCGACCTGGTCGTCAACGTCGATCCGCCGGCCGACGCCAAGGACTATCTGCACCGCGGCGGGCGTACGGCGCGCGCCGGGGAGTCCGGCCGAGTGGTCACGCTGGTCACGCCCAACGAGCGGCGCGAGGTGAATCGGATGATGTCCGAGGCCGGGATCCGGCCGACGGTCACGCAGGTGCGCTCCGGCGAGGCGGCGCTGACCGCCATCACCGGGGCGAAACGCCCCCCCGCCGGGACGAAGACCAGTGGCGGCAACGCCCCCTTCCGTGGACTCGGCACCCGTCCGGCCGGCGCCGCCAAGGAGTCCCGCAAGACGGCCGAGGCCCGCAGGACGGCGGAGGCCCGCGCGGCGGCCCGGGTGCGCAGGGGCCGCTGACGGGACGCGTCGGCCCCCGTACATGCCGCGGGTCGGGCCGTCGCTGCCGCGGTTCAGGCCGAGGTCTTGCGTCGGTCGGCCTGGCCGCGCAGCTCCTCGTTGATCCGCCTGGCTTCTTCGAGCTGGTCTTCCAGGATGATGATCCGGCAGGCGGCCTCGATGGGGGTGCCGGTGTCGACGAGTTCCCGGGCGCGGGCCGCGATGCGCAGCTGGTAGCGGGAGTAGCGGCGGTGGCCGCCCTCGGAGCGCAGGGGGGCGATCAGACGGTTGTCCCCGAGGGCGCGGAGGAAGGCGGGGGTGGTGCCGAGCATGTCGGCCGCCCGGCCGATGGTGTACGCCGGGTAGTCGTCGTCGTCCAGCGGGTCGGGGGTGCGGGGACCGGCAGGGGGCATAGACCTCTTCTTTCCAGGGACGCGTCGGGGGGCCCTGGACGCTGCTCTGCGCCCAGGGCCCCGAGGTTTCAACACCATCTACCGGCAGACCTGCACCGGTTCTCTTGTTCCGCCTGCCCGCCGGCGAGGGCGGGACTGCGGGGATCGCGAATGCGTGACCGTGGACCACCTTCCGTTCTGGGGCCTGCGGTACCCGGGCGGTACTTCGTCCTCGCCCGGGCGATCCTGATGGCGTCTGCTCCTCCATTCGGTTGCGCGATTTCGATACTTACGGTTACTGCACGGCAGCTCGTCCTGCCGCCTCCTTCGACTTTCTGAGTACGAGACCAACGCTAGCTCCCCCACATCCCAATGTCTACCGTCGCCACGACAGATTTTCTTCCTGCGGAGATCGCCTCATGCCGACGTTCAGGCCTCTTCCCGCGTTCCGCCGCGCCGGCGGGAGCGCCGCGCGAGTCCACCGTCCTGTCGTCCGAGTCCACCTCGTGTCGTCACACCCCGACGCCGCTCGGTGAAGGGCCACCGCTCCGATCCCGACGGGCGTCCCCCTGCTCGCGCGGCGGTGCCGTGACCCGGGTCCCGCAAGCCGGAAACCCAAGTCCTGCGAGATGGTTGGGGCGGGAGACGGCGGGGGTACCCGTGAGCAGCGAAAGACCGAACGAACGCTCCGGAGGTGAGCGCGGTGACCACTTCTCCCCGGTCGTCGATGGAGACCCATCCCGACATCGTCGCCATGCGTGCCCGTCACGAGATGGCGGAAAGAGCCACCAGCACCCCCATGGCACAGGCCGTCGAGGCCCTTGCCTTCCTCACGGGTGTGTACCTGGCGGCTTCCCCGTGGATCGCCGGTTTCAGCGGTCTCTCCGCGCTGGCGGTCAACAACCTGATCGTCGGTATCGGCTATGCGCTGCTGATGAGCGGCGGCTTCGGCCGCGCCTACGAGCGCACGCACAGCATGGCCTGGGCCGCGTGCGCGCTGAGCCTGTGGACGATCATCGCGCCCTGGGCGGTGGCAGGCGACGTCAGCACCACCCGGACCGTGGTGAACAACGTCGTCGTCGGCATCATCGGCCTGCTCCTGGCGCTGGCCGCCAGCGCCGTCGCACGGGAGAAGCGGTCGCCTCGCCACGACCGCGACATGTAGGCCGGTAGCGGTGCCGGAACGCATGCGAGTACAGCCCAGGAGTGCGGACCCTCATGACAGTGCCGCGGGACTCGGGGCCTGGGACGGGAGCGGTGAATGACCTCGCCACCCGCCGGCCGCGGCCCCCGCCCTGAGCACCGCGGGTCCCTGGTGGCAGGCCTCCTGATCGGCATGGCCGTGATGGCCGCGGTCGACGAGATCGTCTTCCACCAGGTCCTGGGCTGGCACCACTTCTACGACCGGTCCACCACCGGCGTCGGCCTGCTCTCCGACGGCCTGCTCCACACCGCCGAACTCCTCGCGCTCGTCACGGGCTTCTTCCTCTCCGCCGACCTGCGCCGCCGCGGCGCCATGGCCGCCGCCCACCTACGGGCGGGGACCGTCCTCGGCCTGGGCGCGTTCCAGCTCCTCGACGGGATCGTGGACCACAAGCTGCTGCGGGTGCACCAGATTCGATACGGCGTGGACGTCACCCCTTACGACTGGGCCTGGAACCTGAGCGGTCTGGTCCTGCTGCTCATCGGCTGCGCCCTCACCGTCCGCGCGGGCCGGCGAGGCGGGACGGGACCGGCGGCTTGACACACGTCCATCCCGGATCCCCCCTCGCCGAGTGGGCCCGGCCGGCCGAACTCTGCGTCACGGTAGCGGCGTCGGTGGCAGCCGCCGCGTACCTCCTGGCCGCCCTGCGCCTGCGCCGCCGCGGGGACACCTGGCCGTGGGCGCGGGATGTGGCCTTCACCGTCGGCTGTGGTGCCCTGATCATGGCCACGTCGGTCGCACCGCCGGGTGGCCCCTTCACCGCGCACATGGCGCGACACCTGCTCATCGGCATGGCGGCCCCGCTGCTGCTCGTTCTCGCCCGACCCTTCACGCTGGTCCTGCGCGGCCTTGCGCCGGGAAGGGTGCGACGCGGCCTGCTCCACGCAGCGCACGCGCAACCCGTCGCCGTACTGCTCTCCCCTCCGGTGGCGGCGCTGGTGGACATCGGCGGGCTGTGGCTGCTCTACCGGACCGGGCTCCTGGCCGCCACCCACCAGAACCCCCTCCTGCACGTCCTGACACACGCACACGTACTGGTGGCCGGCCTGGTCTTCGTCTTCTCGGTCTGTCAGCTCGATCCGGTGCGCCGCCGTTGGGGCCTCGCGGCGCGCGGTGCCGCCGTACTGGCCGTCGGCGCCTCCCACTCGGTTCTCGCCAAGGGGCTGTACGGGGCGCCACCGCCCGGCACCGCCTTCACGGTCGAGGACCTGCGCACCGGCGCCCAGCTGATGTACTACGGCGGCGACCTGATCGAGGTCGCGATCGCTGTCACGCTCGCCGTGCAGTGGTACGGCGCCGCCGGACGCGCCCATGTCCGCCGCGGGTCGAACGCGGGGCGGCACGACGACCGCACGGCCGGCACGGTGGCCCGGCGGGGCTGAGAGCCCCGGCCCTCGGTGTCCGTCCGCCGTTTGCCACACCCGCCGTTTGCCGCCCCCGCCGTTCGGGGACCCGGCTACGCATGAACGCAACGCCGAGACGCCGCCGTTTGAAGCAGAGCCGCCTGCTGTGGCTCTTGGACCGTCTGGAACGAAGTCCGCAGGCCGACCCCCTGATCGACACCCTGCGCAACGGGGTGCGTTCCCTGCCGCTGGGACGTGGGCGGGACATGCTGCACGGGCGATGGCTGGGGCACCCGGTCCATCCGCTCCTGGTGCAGGTGCCGATCGGGAGCTGGCTGTCCGCCGCCGTGCTGGACGCCCGGCCCCGGCACTCCCGCGAGGCGGGCCTGCTCGTCGGCGTCGGCCTGGCGGCCGCCGTGCCATCGGCGCTGGCGGGTGCGGTGGACTGGGCGGAACTGCACCGTGAGCAGACCCGCGTGGGGCTCGTGCACGCGGCGGCGAACGTCGTCGCCGTCGGTCTCTACGCGACCTCCCTCGCCTGTCGTCTCAGAGGCCGCACGGGTGCCGGCCGGGCATACGGATTCCTCGGCCTGACGGCGGTCGGGCTCGGAGGCATGCTGGGCGGCCACATGGCCTACCGGCAGGCGTCCGGTGCCAACCACGCGGAAGAGGTCGCGCACGTCGTGCGGGAGGGCTGGCACCCGATCGGCACCGTGGACGAGTTCCCGGCCGGAGAGCCCGTGCGGCGCGTCGTGGACGACGTGCCGGTCCTGGTGGTCCGCCAGTCCGGCGGAGCCGTCCACGCACTGGCCGAACGGTGCAGCCATCTCTCGGGGCCGCTGTCCGAGGGCACCGTGGCGGACGGGTGCGTCGAGTGCCCGTGGCACGGCAGCGTCTTCCGGCTCTCCGACGGCTGGAACGTCAGGGGGCCGGCCACCGCGCCCCAGCCCGCCTTCGACACCCGGATCCTCGACGGCCGCGTCGAGATTCGCCTCGCCCGGCACGACCGGTCGGGGAACGGGGAGGCGAGCAGGGCGAGCAGTGCGGGAGCGGGACCGTCTGTCCGCGGGCACAGCGGCTGACCCTGGAGGACGGGCGCGCCGAGATCCGGCACGTCGAGACGGCGATGGCGCGCCTCCGTCCGCCGGCACCGGGCCGCTCCGGGGCCCGTGAGCAGCACCCGCACGGGGTGCTCGCCGGGGTGCGACCGACGCGCGAGCTGCGCCGTGTGCGGGAGCCGGGGCAACGGGACGCTGCTCGTCGGCCCCCGCCGCCCAGGGGGTACGCGCCCTCGCAGCCCAGGGGGTGCGCGCCCCGCCGTCAGGGCGCCGCGCCGCCCGGCGCGCCGACCGTGACACAGGCCGGGACCGCCGCGGGGACGCCCACGGTCATGGGGCCTGACCCGGTCTGCCGCTCGGAACGCCTAGCGGGCGAGCAGGCCGAACGCCGCGGTCGCTCCGGCGGTGCAGGCGAGGACCGCCGACGCGCACACGGCGTGGCGCTTGAGCAGGTCCCGCCGTAGGTCGTCGTATCGGCTCTGGTACTCCTGCCGCAGTTCAGCGGCACGGTGGACCGTTTCCCGCAGCATTCGACGGGTGAGGTCGGTGCGCTGCCGGACGTAGTGGAGCGTGAGGTCGTCGGCCTGCGCGGTCGTCAGCCAGGGCAGCCGACCGCAGAGGTCTGCCGCCTCACGGTGCGCCTGGTCGTGATGGACGCGGGCGAGGAGGTAGCCCTCCGCTTCGGCCGCCAGGGCACTGTCCCGCCCATCGGGTGCCGGGGGCCCACCGTGCTTCACCGCGGTTCGCCCTTGTGGCTCTCGGCGTCGATGACGTCGCGCTTGCCACCGTGCTCCTGGTGCTCGATCCGCGCGAGTTCCGGGTGGTGCAGGTCGAAGGCGGGCGATTCGGAGCGGATGCGCGGCAGGGTGACGAAGTTGTGGCGCGGCGGTGGGCAGGAGGTGGCCCATTCCAGGGAGCGGCCGTAGCCCCAGGGATCGTCGACCTCGACCCGCACCCCCTTCTGGGCGGTCCGCCACACGTTGTAGAGGAAGGGGAACGTGGACAGGCCGAGGAGGAAGGCCCCGATGGAGGAGAGGGTGTTGAGGGCGGTGAAACCGTCGGCGGCGAGGTAGTCGGCGTAACGGCGGGGCATGCCCTCGGCGCCGAGCCAGTGCTGGACCAGGAACGTCGTGTGGAAGCCGATGAACAGGGTCCAGAAGTGGATCTTCTCCAGCCGGTGGTCCAGCATCGTGCCGGTCATCTTCGGCCACCAGAAGCTGAATCCGCCGAACATCGCGAAGACGATCGTGCCGAACAGCACGTAGTGGAAGTGGGCGACCACGAAATAGCTGTCCGTGACATGGAAGTCCATGGGCGGGGAGGCGAGGAGAACGCCGGTCAGCCCGCCGAAGAGGAAGGTGACCAAGAAGCCGGCCGCCCACAGCATCGGTGGTTCGAAGGAGATCGAGCCCTTCCACATCGTGCCGATCCAGTTGAAGAACTTCACTCCGGTCGGCACGGCGATCAGGAAGCTCATGAAGGAGAAGAACGGCAGCAGGACGGCCTGCGTGGCGAACATGTGGTGCGCCCACACGGTCACGGAGAGGCCGGTGATGGCGATCGTGGCGCCCACCAGACCCATGTAGCCGAAGATCGGCTTGCGGGAGAACACCGGGAGGATCTCGGTGACCACCCCGAAGAACGGCAGGGCCAGGATGTACACCTCGGGGTGGCCGAAGAACCAGAACAGGTGCTGCCACAGGACCGCCCCGCCGTTCTCCGGGTCGAAGATGTGCGCGCCGAACTTGCGGTCCGCCTCCAGGGCGAAGAGGGCCGCGGCGAGCACGGGGAAGGCGAGCAGGACCAGCACCGAGGTCAGCAGCACGTTCCAGGTGAAGATCGGCATCCGGAACATGGTCATGCCCGGTGCCCGCATGCAGATGATCGTGGTGATGAAGTTGACGGCGCCGAGGATCGTCCCGAAGCCCGTCAGCGCGAGCCCCATGATCCACAGGTCACCGCCCAGCTGAGTGGTGCGTTCGCCGCCGCTGAGGGGCGTGTAGGCGGTCCAGCCGAAGTCGGCGGCGCCCTCGGGAACCATCAGGCTGCCGATCACGATCAGGCCGCCTAGGAGGAACAGCCAGTACGAGAACATGTTCAGCCGCGGGAAGGCGACATCCGGGGAGCCGATCTGCAACGGCATGATCGCGTTCGCGAACCCGGCGAACGTCGGTGTGGCGAACAGCAGCAGCATGACCGTGCCGTGCATCGTGAACGCCTGGTTGTACTGCTCCTGGGAGAGGATCTGCAGTCCCGGCCGGGCCAGCTCCGCCCTGATCGCGAGAGCGAGCGCTCCGCCGATCAGGAAGAAGGTGAACGAAGTGATCAGATAGAGGTGGCCGATCTTTTTGTGATCGGTCGTGGTCAGCCAGGTGACGATCACTTTGCCCCGGCTGCGGCGCTCGACCGCGGGCACAGGAGCAACGGGTTCGGTCTCGGTCGCCATCAGATTCCTCGGTGGACAGTGGGTGGGGGTCCCGGCCGGCAGAGACGCGTCGAAGTCCTGCTCTGCTCGCGCCGGGTGTCGGGGTCAGGCAGCGTGTCACCAGCCCAGCCGAAACCCCTGCCGCCCTTTCGGCACCACGCCCAGCGGCGTCCCTCTTTCAGTCGAATGACGGACGGAAGCACGCGGTGATTGACCGGCGGCGGCGACCGATGGGCGTCACACGACTTCCGGCGCCCGTCAGCCTGCGCGTCCCGGCCGGAGACGGCGTGGTGTCCGGCGCACCGCTTCGAGGTGAGTGACGCCGCTGGACAGGGAGACGGGCCCTCTCCCCCGCACCGCGACGACCGGCTGTGCGCCCGGCGTCCGGCCGCGCACGATCCGCCCGCCGGTGCGTGCGGCGGACGCCGTACCTGGCCCGGCGGGCCGCCACCGTACGAGCAGCTGCCCGTCAGCGCCCGCGTGGCGGGCGTGGTGCGACCGGGCCGGCGCCGGGCGTCCGGGCATCTTGTGGCTCGACGGGTTCCCGCGCGGGGCGGCTAACGTGACCCGCATGCCCGAAATGCCCCAAGACGCTCGTGGTGAGTCCTCTCCGCCGACGCGGGGGTGGGCCAGGTTCAAGGATTCCCCGTTCCTGCCCGCGGCGGTGCTCGTGCTGATCCTGACGGCGGCCGCGGCCCTGTTCGCGGGCTCATACACCTACTCCATGGCCGACCCGACCCCGCGCTCGATCCCCACCGCGCTGGTCGGCTCCCCCGGACAGCCCGAGGGCCGGCGTTTCCTCGACGGCATGGAGAGGGCCCTCAACACAGCGGTGAAGATCCGCTCCTACGACACGGAGGCCGAGGCCCGGACGGCGGTCGAGGAACAGCGCGTCTTCGCGATCGTCGACGTGCGCAAGGGCGAACAGGCCGTCGTCCTGGACCTCTCCGCGGCCTCCGGCGCCTCGGTCGCGGAGGTGCTGGCCGAGGCGGCGCCCGCCGTGGGCCGGCGGACGGGCGTCTCGGTCGCCATCCGGGACATCACCCCCCTCCAGGGGGGAGACCCGCGAGGGCTGGCCATCTTCTACATCTCGCTCGCGGCCGTGATCATCGGCTTCGTCGGCGCGATCCAGCTCAGCGTGCACGCGCGGGCCCTGACGCCTCTCGAGCGCATCGCCTGCACCGCCCTGTACGCGCTGCTGGGCGGGTTCGCCATCGCCGCGACGGTGGACTGGCTGCTGGGCGCGCTCGATCTGCCGTTCGTCGAGTCGTGGCTGATCCTGGCGCTCACGATGTTCGCGAGCGGCATGGTCTTCACGATGTTCAACACCCTCGTGGGCCGCTGGGCGATGCTGCCGACGTGGGGACTGATGGTCCTGCTGGGCAATCCCTCATCGGGCGGCGCGGTGTCGTGGCCCCTGTTGCCCTCCGCCCTGGGCCTGATCGGCCGCTGGCTGCCGCCGGGGGCCTCGGTCAACGCCCAGCACACGGCGGTGTACTTCGGGGGACACCAACACGCCTTCCCCTTCCTGGTGTTGGCAGGATGGGCCGTGGTGTCCTGCGGGGTCTTCTGGACCTGGCGGCATCGGCACCCGGGAGGCCGCGAGACCCGGCCGCAGGGCGGTGCCGACGCCGGGGCGCCGTGACGTCCCCGGGTGCCCGAGCGCGCCGTCGGCGTCCGCCTCACCGAGGAATTTGATCCCCACCCCGGCCCGGAGTCCGCCGCCCCGGACAGGTGGCGGGAGGCCGCCGACCGATCCGGGGCCGGCCCGGCGAGCACCGGCTCGCGGGTCAGGCGTCCGCGACCGTCGCGGTGACGGGCGTTCCGGTCTCCACGGTTCGGCTGACCGTGCAGAGCTTGTCGTGGGAGACCTTGACCGCTCGGGGGAGGATCGCGCGGGCCCGGGCGCCGGCCTCGTCGTCCGGGAACGTCACGGCGAAGGTGATCGCGAGGTTTGTCAGCCGGTTGCCCAGTCCGTCGCTGACCTTGTCACCGGTCACCGTGACCGTGAAGCCGGTGGGCTCACTGTGGCGGGCGGTGGCGACATCGACGTCGACGGCCGTGCAGCCCCCGAGCGCGGCGAGGAGCAACTCGACCGGCGTGAAGTCGGTTTCGCCGTCACCCGCGGAACCGGTCCCGAAACTGATCGTGCCGCCGCGCGGGTTCGTGGCGGTGAAGTGGCCGGTGTCGGTCCGCTCGACGGTGACGGAACGCAAGGTGTTTTCGGTCATGCGACCGACAGTAGTGGGCGCACATGCCGGGGGCGGTCGCCGCCCCACGGCACGGTGGTGGATGTCGAGGCGGCCGCGCAGGACGGGCCGCCGTGGCCGCGCCCCCGTGCTGCCGGGAAGACGCGGCGGCGTCGGCCGTCCCCGGGCGCCGGGACAGCCCGGCGGCCCCGGTGCCGCCCGCATCCGCGCTCGCTCCGCACCGCTGAGCCGGTACGTCGCCGGTCGGCACGTCGTCAGGTCGGTGTGCACGGCGCAGGCCGCGGTGACGGAGGCACGCGGTGTTGCCGGGCCGTGCGCACCGGCTGCACGCATCGGGCCCGGGTCGACGGGCCCCGAGGGGGGCTCAGTGCAGTGCCAGCAGCGCGCCGGGGAGGACCGTGGCCGTGACGGGCAGTTCGGCATCGACCTCGCCGTCGGCGCCGTAGGGGACGCCGCGGTCGGCTTCGATGCGGACCTGGGTGCCGCGCAGGACGCTCACCTCGGGACGACGGACGTGGGTGCCGGTCTTGAGTTCGTTCATCAGGGCGAAGAACAGGTGCCGTGGGGCGTGCCGGATCAGCACGACGTCCAGCAGGCCGTCGTCGATCCGGGCGTCGGGGGCGATGATGCGGCCCGAGCCGTAGAAGCCGGAGTTGGCCGCGACGACGGTGTAGCCGTGGTGTGCGTGCTCGGCGCCGTCGACCGTGACGCGGTACCGGGCGGGACGCCAGTCGGCCACCGCGCGGAGACCTCCGGCGTAGTAGGCGGCGGCGCCCCGCAGGAGTCCGGCGTGGTTGGCGTGGCGGTTGGCGAGCGCGTCCACTCCCGCGTAGACGCTGCCGAGGACGACGGTGCGGTCGTGGACCGCGGAGCGCACCTCGATGGTGTCGACGGGGCGCGGCTCGGCCTCCAGCAGGACCCGGGCCAGTGCGTCCGCTTCGGTGGGCAGTTCCAGCGCCCTGGCGAAGTCGTTGCCGCGGCCCGCCGGTACCAGGCCGAGGACCGCGTCGGTGCCGCTGAGGGCTCCGCCGATGGCGCCGGTGATGCCGTCGCCGCCGACCGCGAGCACGATCCGCCCCCGTTCCCCGGCGGTCCGGGCGAGTTCCTGGGCGTGTCGCAGGCTCTGGCTGTAGGCGGTCTCCAGGTCGGCGCCCGCCTCGCGAAGCAGCCTGGCCACCCCGAGGAGGGCTGCCGCACCCGTGGCTGCGCCTGCGGTGGGGTTGACGACGGCCGTGAACTGTCGCATCGGTTGGGCCTCCGGGCGGTCGGCGAGCGGGCGGATCAGGGGCGGGGAACAGGAGAGCACCTGGTCGGTTCAGCAGGAGCACCGGGTCGGTTCAGCGGGCCGGGAACGCTGCGGCATGGGAGTGCTTCGGCAGGCGGAACCGCTGCGGCGCGAGTGTCGCACCAGGCGGGACCAGTGCGGCACGGCAATGCCACTCCGGGCCGGACAGCCGCGGCACGGCAGTGCTTCAGCGGGCGGGACGGCTGGGGCTCGGGTCCGTTCGGTCCGCGGGAAGCAGAACGCCCGGGTTGAGCACGCCGACCGGGTCGAGACGTCGCTTGACGGCTCGCAGGGCGTCGACGGCCAGGTCGCCGGCCTCTCGTACGTACCAGTCGCGGTGGTCGGTGCCCACGCCGTGGTGGTGGGTGATGGTGCCGCCGGCGGCGAGGATCGCGTCGTTGGCGGCGTGCTTGGCGCGGGTCCAGTGGGCGAGGGGGTCGTCTCCCTGGGCGCTGACGACGGTGAAGTAGAGCGAGGCGCCGTTCTCGTAGACGTGCGAGACGTGGCACATGACCAGGGGCGGAGTGCCCGCTTCGGTGAGCGTCCCGGTGAGGGCGTCGCGGACGGCGGCGTACAGCTCCGGCAGTCGGGACCAGAAGGTGGCGGTCTCCAGGGTCTCGGCGAAGGCGCCCGCGTCGAGCAGCGCGTCCCTGAGATAGGGGGCGGAGTAACGGCCGTGCGCCCAGCGGCGGCCCGGCTCCTCCCCCAGCGGCTCTCCGCCTGCCTCGCGCAGCACCGCGGTCGCGGTGTCGCGGCGGTGGGCGGTGTCCTCCTCGGTGCCCTCGAAGCCCACCACGGCCAGGCAGCCGGCGGCGTCCGACGCGGAGCCGATGGCGTCGGGCTGGGCCAGGCCGACGAGGGTCTCGGTCTCGTCGGACAGGCGCAGCACCGTCGGGCGGGGCCCGTCCTGGGCGAGCCGCCGCAGCGCGTCGGTGCCCTGCCGGAAGGTCGGGAAGCGCCAGCCGTCGTAGACACGGGTACGGGGAACCGGACGGACGCGCACGGTGACCGAGGTGATCACGCCGAACGCGCCCTCCGAGCCGAGCAGGAGCTGGCGCAGGTCGGGCCCGGCCGCCGAGCGCGGGGCGCGGCCGGTGTCTACGGTGCCCTCGGGGGTGGCGAGGGTGAGGCCGAGGACCATGTCGTCGAAGCGGCCGTAGCCGGCGGAGGCCTGGCCGCTGGAGCGGGTGGCGGCGAATCCGCCGATGGTGGCCCACTCGTAGGACTGGGGGAAGTGGCCGAGGGTGAAACCGTGTTCGGCGAGCAGCGCCTCGGCGTGCGGGGCGCGCAGGCCGGCCTGGAGGGTGGCGGTCCGCGAGACGGGGTCGACGGCCAGGAGGCCGTCCATGCGGCGCAGGTCGAGGGCGACGAAGGCGCCGCGCCCGGCGGGGGCGAGGCCGCCGACGACCGAGGTGCCGCCGCCGAAGGGGACGGCCGACAGCCCGTGGGCGGCGCAGGCCCGCAGCACGGCGAGCACCTCGTCGTGTCCGGCGGGCAGCACCACGGCCGCCGGGATGTCGTCGACCTCGCCGTCGCGGATGCGCAGCAGGTCGGGGGTGGACTTGCCCCGGGTGTGCCGGATGCGGGCCTCGGCGTCGGTACGGACGTGCTCGGCGTGTCCGCCCACGGCGGCCAGCAGGGCGGCGTGCGTCCCGGCGTCGAGCGGTGCGGCGGGCACCGCGATCCGATCGAGCGTCACCGGGACGGCCGTACGCGGCTTGACGCCGAGCAGGTCGCGCAGCAGCCCGACCACCGTGTCGGGCAGCACCGTCGCCGCGGCTGGATCGCCCCAGCCGCTCCACAGCATGTCCATCGGTGTCGTCCTCCCGGTCGGCGGTGCGGGACGCCGTCTCGTTACGGCCTCCATGGGGCGTTACACTGTTACACATGACGCCTATTCGTCACAACCAGTCGGACGGAGACGCGGTGCTCGACGCGGTGCGCGACTGCGTCCTGGCCGTCGGAGTCCGCCGTACGACGCTCACCGACGTGGCCCGCCGGGCGGGGGTCTCCCGCATGACCCTCTACCGGCGCTGGCCGGACGTCCGTTCCCTGGTCGGCGACCTGATGACCCGCGAGTGGGTCGGCGTGGCCACCGGCGCCATGCCCGAGCGCCGTCCGGACACCTCCGCCCGGACGCTCCTCGTCGACGGCCTGGTGGCAGGGGTGGGCGCCTTCCGCGAGCACCCGCTGTTCCGCAAGATCGTCGACGTGGACCCCGAACTCCTCCTCCCCTACGTCCTCGACCGGCGCGGGGCGAGTCAGGAAGCGCTGCTGAAGCTGCTCACCGACGGACTTCGGGAGGGCCACGCCGACGGCTCGGTGCGCCCCGGCCATCCGGAACGGCAGGCACGCTCCCTGCTGCTCGTCGTCCAGTCGTTCACCCTGTCGCTGCGGACCATGACCGACGAGGACGACCCGGACCTCGACTCCGCGGCCTTCCTCGACGAGTTGCGGACCCTTCTGGAGAGGACCCTCACGCCATGAGCCGCACCAGCAGTCCCGCCCCTCCCCCGGGTTCCTCCTCGCTGTCGGCCGCCCGCCGCGCGCGGGATCTCGCCGCGACCGTGGACGGCCCGACGGTGGACGTCCTGGTCGTCGGTCTGGGCGCCACCGGCGCCGGTGCCGCCCTCGACGCGGCCGCACGGGGACTGACCGTCGCCGCCGTCGACGCCCACGACCTGGCCTTCGGCACCTCCCGCTGGAGTTCGAAGCTCATCCACGGCGGCCTGCGCTATCTCGCCTCCGCGCAGTTCGACGTCGCCCACGAGAGCGCGGTGGAGCGCGGGCTGCTCATGGAACGCACCGCCCCGCACCTGGTCCACGCCGAACCCTTCGTGCTGCCGCTCACGCCGCTGGTCCCGCGCGGCCAGGCCGCCCTTGCGTGGGCCGGCTTCCGCGCCGGGGACGCCCTGCGGCTGGCCGCCCGCACCGCGCGGTCCACCCTGCCCGCGCCCCGCCGCCTCTCGGCGACGGAGGCCCGCCATCTCGCCCCGGCGGTACGCCCCGACGGGCTGCGCGGCGGCCTGCTGTCCTGGGACGGCAAGGTGACCGACGACGCCCGCCTGGTCACCGCCCTCGCCCGGACCGCCGCCGCCCACGGCGCCCGCGTCCTCACCCGGGTCCGGGCACTGCGGCTCACCGGTTCCGGAGCCGTGGTCCGCGACGAACTGACCGGCCAGCAGGGCGAGATCCGGGCCCGTACGGTCGTCAACGCCTCCGGGGTGTGGGCCGGCCGCCTGGTCGACGGCATCCGCATCCGGCCGTCACGCGGCACCCACCTCGTCCTGCGCTCCGAGCGCCTCGGCGCGCTCCCGGCCGGACTGCACATCCCGATCCCGGGTGAGACGAACCGCTTCGTCCTCGTCCTCCCACAAGGCGACGGCCGCGTCTACGTCGGACTCACGGACGAACCCGTCGACGGCGACCTGCCCGACGTCCCGGCCGCCCCCGAGTCGGACATCGGCTTCCTCCTCGACGTCCTCGGCTGTGTGCTCGACACCCCGGTCCACCGCTCCGACGTCGTCGGCGCCTTCGCGGGACTGCGCCCGCTCCTGGACTCGGCGGGCACGGGCCGCACCTCGGACATCTCCCGACGGCACGCGGTCATCAGCCAGGACGACGGCGTCGTCACGGTGGTCGGCGGCAAACTCACCACCTACCGGCGGATGGCCCAGGACGCCGTCGACGCCGCGGTGGACTCGGGCCGCCTCACCGCCGCCCCCTGCCGCACGGCCCGCCTCCCCCTCGTCGGCGCGGCGCCCCCACGGACCCTGCGGACCATCGCCGCACCCCGCCGCCTCGTCCGGCGCTACGGCACGGAGGCACCGGCCGTCCAGGCCCTCGCCGCCGCCGAGCCGCACCTCGCCGACCCGGTCCTCGCGGGCCACCCCGTCACCGGCGCCGAACTGGTGTGGGCCGTACGGCACGAAGGCGCCCTCGACGAGGCCGACCTCCTCGACCGCCGAACCCGCATCGGGCTGGTACCGCAAGACCGCGACCGCGCCTACGACGCCGTACGCCGCGTGCTGGGCGAGACCCGGGACCGGTCGCCCTCGGAGCTGTCCTGAGCCCTCGCCGACGCGGAGCGGAGTGCGCGTCAGGGCCTGCGCGCGCGGGACGCTTCGGGTGGCAGACCGCGCACCGGCATCGACGGGGCGCACGTCGATGCGGAAGCCTACCGAGCCCGGGTGGACGCACGGCCGCGGCTGCGGGGCGTCGGAGCGACCCGTACGCGCTCTCGACGAACGCGCCCCGTGGCCCACCTCCTACGCGCCGACGGGGCCGACCGCAGGCGCCGAGGCGCGGATCGTCCGGCTCGGTCGGGCGGGACGACCGGCCGAAACGGCTCGTGGATCGCTGATTACCGGTAGGGGCCATGCCTTCGGCAGGATGGCCCCATGACCGAGATCCGCACCCCCCGCCTCATCCTGCGTCGCTGGCACGACGACGACCTGGTACCCATGGCCGAGATCAACGCGGACCCTCAGGTGATGCGCTGGGTCGACGACGGCTCGGTGCTCGACCTGGAGCAGACCGCGGAGGCCATCGAGCGGTGGGAGGAGGAATGGGACGAGGAGGGCTTCGGCCTCTTCGCCGTCGAGTTGCTGGCCTCGGGCGAGCTGGCGGGCTTCACCGGTCTGTCCGTGCCCGAGTTCCTGCCGGAGGCCGCGGCCGACGTCGCGATCAGCTGGCGGCTCGGTTCACCGTTCTGGGGCCAGGGGTACGCCTCCGAGGCCGCGCAGGCCACGCTGGAGTTCGCGCTCCAGGACCGTGGCCTCGACCGGGTCATCAGCATCTGCCGGGTGGGGGACGAGGCCTCCGAGAACGTCATCCGCAAGCTCGGCATGGTGCCGGAGCGGGTGACCACCCACCCGGTGTACGACTTCCCGCTGGGCCTCCACGCCATCGACCTCACCGAGTACCAGGGCTGAACCGGCGGACATCGGCCCCGGTCGCTTCCGGATGGTCTTCGGTGGGCGGACGGACGGCCGGCGAGACGCCGCAGGGGTCCCGGCCGGCCGAGGCCGCGGGACGCACGGACACGCCCCGCCGGGGTGCCACCCGTCGGCCCCGCCGCCCGCCCCACACCACACCGGCGCGCACCCCGGCCCGGCGGGCCCGACCGGTCATTGCGGACGGGCCATGAGGATGGCGACGTCGTCCTGCGCGGGATGCGGCAGCATCTGGCCGAGGACGTCGTCGCACAGGGTCGCGAGTGAGCGTCCGGGCGTCCGCAGGGCATGGGCGAGCCGTTCGAGGCCCTGGTCGAGGTCCCGGCCGCGGGCTTCGACGAGACCGTCGGTGTACAGGACGAGCAGACCGCCCGGCGGCAGCGGGACCTCTTCGGTGCGGAACTCGTGCCCTCCCGTCCCCAGCGGGGTGCCCGGCGGGCCGTCGAGGAAGGCGATCGAGCCGTCGGCCGCCATCACGGCCGGCGGGGGGTGGCCGGCCCGCGCGATGAGGCATCCGCCGGACGCGGGATCGTGGACGGCGTAGACACAGGTCGCCATCTCGTCCTCGCCCATGTCCGCCACGACGGCGTCCAGGGAGCGGAGCATGCGGGCCGGATGGATGTCGTGCCGGGCGAGAGCGCGCACCGCGGTGCGGAGTTGGCCCATGACGGCCGCTGCGTGGATTCCGTGCCCCATGACGTCCCCGATCACCAGTCCGGTTCTGCCCTCGGGCAGCGTGATGACGTCGAACCAGTCGCCGCCGACGTCGTGTTCGCTGGCCGGCAGGTACCGTCCGGTGAGTTCGAGGCCCGGGACGGCGGGCAGCGCGCTGTTCGTCAGGCTGCGCTGCAAGGTGAGGGCCGCCGCACGCTGACGGGTGTACATGAGGGCGTTGTCGATGTTCAGGGCGGCGCGCGCGGCCAGTTCGTCGATGAGGACGCAGTCCTGCTCGTCGAAGGGCTCGCGGCTGCGCAACCGGGTCACGATGACCGCGCCGAGGACCTTGCCGCGGGCGACCAGGGGAATCAGTCTGGCGGAGCCGAGGCCCATGAGGTACGCGCGCAACTTGTCGGAGCGGGGCTCGGTGACCAGCGCCGGGACGTCGGAACGGTAGAGGTTCGTGGGACGCCCCTCGGTGATGACCCGCTCGTACAGGGAGCCGCGCGGGATCTGGGACGTCATGCCCGGCAGCAGCTTCGCCGTGGGGGCGGAGGGGTCGGGGAAGTGGGCGGCCATGCGCCGGACCACGCCCTGGGTGGTGGCGGCCGACTCGTCGGGCTGCATGACCTCTTCGAGCACCTGCACATCGGCGGAGTCGGCGAGCTGCGGCACCAGCATCTGCACGATCTCCTCGGCCGTCTGCCGCAGGTCCAGGGTGGTCCCGATGCGGGTGCCCGCCTCCGCCAGCAGCGCGAAGCGGCGTCTGGCCCGTTCGGCATCGGCCTCGGCGCGCTGGCTCTCGGTGATGTCGATGAGGGAGGCGATCACGCCGAGGGTCCGTCCGGCGCCGTCGACGAGAGGGGCGTAGGAGCAGGACCAGGTCCGCTCCTGGTGAGGGTCCGACGGGGTGCGCCCGGTGCGGCGGACGTCGACGACGGCGACACCCCGGTCCAGGACCTTCCTCATGGTCGACTCCAGTGCCGCGGCGTTGACGCCGGGCACGACCTCGGTCAGGCGTTTCCCCACGTGCTCGGCGGCGGAGAGTCCGTTCATCCGGGCGAGCGCGTCGTTGACCCGCAGGAAGCGCAGGTCGGTGCCGAGGGTGGCCAGGCCGATGGGCGACTGGCTGAAGAGGCTCTCCAGGGCCGCCAGTGAGTCCCGCATGCGCAGGACCTGGGAGGTCTCCACGGCGATCAGCAGCGCTCCGGCCCGCCCGCGGGCGTCGACGGCGGGGACGATCCACATCTCCATCGTCACCTGGTGTCCGTCGCGGTGGCGCACCCACAGGGTCCCGACCACGGTTTCCCCCGCGTGGACCCGGCGGGTCAGCTGGTCGGCGAGTTCACTGTTGCCCTCGGGGACCAGCAGGGCGGAGGCGGGCCGGTCGAGGACGTCCTCGGGCCGGTAGCCGAGCAGGTCCTGGGCGGCCAGGGACCACTCCACGACGCGTCCCTCCGCGTCCTCCCGCCAGAGTGCGATCGGCAGCAGTTCGCGCAGCACACCCGCGTACCCGACAGCCGCGGAGGGCTGTTCCGGCACCGGTCCCGCCGTCTGGTGAGCGTCCACCGCACGACCTAACCACCAGGCAACATTTCACATGAAAACACCCTATCCGGAAGAGCGGAGTCCACCAGGCGGGACATCCGCCTCCGAACCGACCAATAGGGGTCAATATCCGCTATAGGACTCTATTCGAGCGATATCCGTCTTATCGACTTATGCTGACGTCGGGAGGGCTCGGTAGTCGAGAGCCGGTCCTTCGACCGGCGGGAAGCGAGCTTCCATGGCTGAGCGATTGAAAAGGTCGGGACTGGTCGGCGAACTGTCGGCCGAGTTCGCGGGCACGATGGTCCTCATCCTCTTCGGATGCGGCGTCGTCGCCCAAGTGGTGGCCGGCGGGGCCCTGACGACACCGCCGGGCGGCCTCGGAAACCACGACAGCATCGCCTGGGCCTGGGGCATCGGCGTCACCCTGGGCGTGTACGTCGCGGCCCGCCTGAGCGGCGCCCACCTCAATCCCGCGGTGACCGTAGCCCTGGCGGCGTTCAAGGGGTTCCCGTGGCGCAAGGTCGCGCCCTACGCGCTGGCGCAGACGGCGGGTGCCTTCGTGGCGGCCCTCATCGTCCGATGGAACTACACCGAGGCACTGGCGAAGGCCGACCCCGGCCACACCATCAAGACGCAGGGTGTCTTCTCCACGCTGCCCGCCAACGGCAACCCGAACCTGCCGCTCCACGAGTGGGGCGCATTCCGCGACCAGATCATCGGCACCGCGCTCCTGCTGATGCTGATCCTGGCCGTCACGGACCTGCTCAACAACCCGCCCGGCGCGAACCTGGCCCCCTTCATCGTGGGCCTGATCGTCGTGGGCATCGGCATGGCGTGGGGAACCAACGCGGGCTACGCGATCAACCCGGCGCGTGACTTCGGCCCCCGGCTGGCCAGCTTCTTCACCGGTTACGGCGGAGCGTGGCGAGATCAGTACGGGAATCTGTACTTCTGGGTGCCGATCCTCGGTCCCCTGATCGGCGGTCTGCTCGGCGCCGGCCTCTACAAGGCGTTCATCGGCCGGTTCCTGCCGACGGCGGAGCCGGAACCCCCGGGCCGCGTCCCCTCACCCGACCCCGAGCGGTGACACCCGCAGCAAAGGCGGCATCCCATGGCTGACTTCGTGGGCGCGGTGGACCAAGGCACCACCAGCACCCGATTCATGATCTTCGACCACGCGGGGAACG
Organism: Streptomyces sp. NPDC033216; assembly: GCF_055577115.1. Taxonomy (NCBI): domain Bacteria; kingdom Bacillati; phylum Actinomycetota; class Actinomycetes; order Kitasatosporales; family Streptomycetaceae; genus Streptomyces; species Streptomyces sp. NPDC033216. The sequence continues at coordinate 178,256 of NZ_JBVIQK010000009.1, forward strand.
AGGTGGCGAAGCACCAGTTGGAGCACGCCCAGATCCTTCCGCGGTCCGGATGGGTCGAGCACGACCCCGTGGAGATCTGGGAACGCACCAACTCGGTGATGCAGAACGCCCTCCGGCACGGGAACCTGTCCCCCGAGGACCTGGCCGCGATCGGCATCACCAACCAGCGGGAGACCACGGTGGTGTGGGATCCGCGCAACGGACGCCCCTACTACAACGCCATCGTCTGGCAGGACACCCGCACCGACTCCATCGCCGCGGCCCTGGACCGCTCCGGCAAGGGCGACGTCATCCGCCGCAAGGCGGGCCTGCCCCCGGCGACGTACTTCTCCGGCGGCAAGATCCAGTGGATCCTGGAGAACGTCGACGGCGTCCGCGAGGCGGCGGAAGAGGGCCACGCGGTCTTCGGCAACACCGACAGCTGGGTCCTGTGGAACCTGACGGGCGGCCCCGACGGCGGAATCCACGCCACCGACGTGACCAACGCCAGCCGGACCATGCTGATGGACCTGGAGACCCTGGACTGGGACGACGAACTGCTGGGCTTCTTCGGGATCCCCCGGGCCATGCTGCCCACCATCAACGCCTCCTCCCACCGCGAGGCATACGGCGTCACGCGTACCTCCCGGCCGCTGCGCGCAGCCATCCCCATCACAGGGGTTCTCGGCGACCAGCAGGCGGCCACGGTGGGACAGGTCTGCTACGCCCCCGGCGAAGCGAAGAACACCTACGGCACCGGCAACTTCCTGGTCCTGAACACCGGTACCGAGCTGGTGCGTTCGCAGCACGGGCTGCTCACCACGGTGGCGTACCGGTTCGGAGACGAGCCGGCGGTGTACGCCCTGGAGGGCTCCATCGCGGTCACCGGGTCCGCGGTGCAGTGGCTCCGCGACCAGATGAAGATCATCGGCAGTGCCGACGAGAGCGAGACGCTGGCCCGTACCGTCGAGGACAACGGCGGCATGTACTTCGTCCCGGCGTTCTCCGGCCTGTTCGCGCCGTACTGGCGCTCCGACGCCCGCGGCGCGATCGTCGGCCTGGCCCGCTACAACGACAACGGCCATCTGGCGCGGGCGACCCTGGAGTCGATCTGCTACCAGAGCCGTGACGTGGTCGAGGCGATGGAGCAGGACTCCGGTGTCCACCTCGACGTCCTCAAGGTCGACGGCGGTGTGACGGCCAACGACCTGTGCATGCAGATCCAGGCCGACGTGCTCGGCGTTCCGGTCAGTCGCCCGGTCGTCGCCGAGACCACCGCGCTCGGCGCCGCCTACGCGGCCGGACTGGCGATCGGCTTCTGGCGCGACACCGACGAACTGCGCACCCACTGGCAGGAGTCCAAGCGCTGGCAGCCCCAGTGGTCCGACGAGCAACGGGCGGAGGGCTACGCGGGCTGGAAGAAGGCGGTGGAACGCACACTCGACTGGGCCCAGGTCGATTAGGCGTCCTTCCTCAGAGCTCTCCCCGGCCGGGGCCGACGAGCACCTGTCGGCCCCGGCTCCGTCGTGTGGTCGGTGGGTGGAGTCGCCGCGCTGTTCTCTCCCACGGACCGGCCGCGCCCACGGGTCCGGCAGAACCCGTCGACGGCGTACCTGCGGCGAGCCCACGCCGGTCGGCGCACAGCGGGACGGCGCCGACGCCCTCACCGGGCGGGAGGTGAGCGCCCGCCACGGCGGGAGAAGCCGTAGCCGGCGGTTCGTGGTGGGCGGGCACGGGGTACCGTGCGGTGTCCGGGGCAGTCGGACAGGCAGAGACCCGGAGGACAGCTCCGGCCGCACAAAAGGGAGCCTGTCCGCGATGGGAACCGCCGTCCACGTGCCGCAGACCAGGGACATGATCGGGGAGGAGCTGTCCGGCGACGAGGCGCTGGCCGCGTTGCGACGCTACGGCGGCATCCCCCTCCTCGTCGACGCGTTCACCCGGTTCCGGTACGCCGACGGCTTCACCAACGCGCGGGCGCTCGCCTTCCAGGTCGTGCTCGGTCTGGTGCCCTTCACGCTGGCCCTGGTGGGCCTCGCGACGTCCGTGCACACCGACTCCGTGGGCCGGGTCATCGAGCTGACACTCGGCGAGATCGTGCCCGGCGCCGGCGCCGACGTACTCGAGGACGCGTTCGCGGGGACCCGGCGCAGCGCGGACGGCGACGTGTGGAGCACCCTCGCGCTGTGGCTGGGCCTGGCGTTCGCGATGCTGAACCTCGCCTCGGCGATGGCCCAGATCGAGCGGGGCGCGAACCGCATCTACGGCATCGAGCGGGACCGTCCCCTCCCGCGCAAGTACGGGCGTGCCCTGCTGCTGTCCGTCGCCGCCGGGATGCCGCTGGTGCTCGGGTTCGTGGCGCTCGTGGCCGGTGGAGCACTGGGCGACGCCGTCGCGGAGACCGTCGGTTCCGGCTCCGGCGGGGACCGCTGGTGGAACGCGGTGCGGATCCCGGTGGGTCTGGCGCTCGCCTGGATCGCGTCCGCCGTCATCTTCCGCTGGTCTCCGCGCCGCAGGCAGCCCGGCTACACCTGGCTCGCCTTCGGCAGCGCGGTGCACCTGGTCCTGTGGGTCGCCGTCACCTGGCTGCTGTCGCTCTACGTGGGCAGGAGTGCCTCGTTCGGCGCGGTGTACGGACCGCTCACCGCCTTCGTCGCACTGCTCCTGTGGGCCAACGTCACCGCGATCGCCCTGTTCCTCGGCATCGCCTTCGCCGCCCAGTTGGAGGCGGCACGGGCCGGGATCGAGGAGCCCGTCCGGCCCGACCCGGGGTCCGGTTCCTGAGCCCTCGCCGTGGAACGTCGCCCTCCGTACCGGCCGGCCGGTCGCCGCCGTCTCGAGAACGGCCCGTGCGAGCGGAGTGAGACACGTGCTGTGGGCGTCGACGGCGACGGGCGTGACGGCGACGGAGGTGTTCCCCTCGATCACTTCGGTCGTGCGACGTGCCGTCCGACGGGGGCATGATGGGCGGATGGACGACAAGTTCCTCCCGGACTCCTTCGCGAAGCGCCATCCGGGACCTCTCGGGGACGACGACCACCCCTTGGTGCGGCGGGACCCCGCTCCCGATCGGTACGGACGCCTCCGCGTACGGTCCGCCGACCTCGGCCCCGCCGGGTGGCTCACCGAACGGGCCGCCGGGTACGGCGAGTTCGGGACCGTGTCGGGCGTCTGCGCGCCCGGCTTCGCCGCCTACGCACGGGTGCTCCATCCGGCGTCGCTCGACGAGCGGCCGGTGCGATGGGCGACGGTGGCCACCGCCCTGGGGCGCGTCGTGCAGCCCGACACCGCCTGGCACGAGGTGATCGGCATGGACCCCGACTACGTCAACGCCTGCGAGTACGGCCTGCCCGGCGTCTGGGACGAGCATCCCGCGGAAGGGCCGACCCCGCCCGCCCTCGCCCTGGCCCTCGTCCCCGTCCTGGCCCGGCACACCCGGACCCCCCAGAACTGCTGGTTCGGGCTGTGGAACGGCTACGGCCGCTGGGACTTCGGCCGCTACCCCTCGTTCGAGACTCCCGGCCGGGACGAGGTACTCCTCTCCGGCATGCTCACCGAAGCGGTCAGCCCGGTCGAGTGGGACGAGTTCGCCGAACTGCCCGACCTGTGGTGGCCCGACGACCGTGCCTGGTGCCTGGGCGGCGACGTGGACCTGGTGAGCACGTACGTCGGCGGGCCCCCCGAGCTGATCGCCGAACTGCTCGCCGATCCGGCCCTGGAGGCCCACCCGGTCACGGCGGGCGACCGCGTGGGCTGACGGCGAGCGCACGCCCGGCGTCGTGACACCGCCCCCCCTGGGACGGCGAGCGACGCCGTGCCGGGGAACGGCTGTCGGTAAGGGACGGCGACGGTGTCGGATCCGCGAAACCGGGCGCTCCGCCGGCCGGTGATTCTCGAGGCGACGCCTGCTCGCTCAGTTCCGGGCGGATTCACCTCACGCGTCGCCGCCAGGCGCGGAAGGGTCACCGCTCCGTTTCCTCCGCGCCCGGACCCGTCGTCGCGCCGGGCGCACCGAGGCCGGGGGCGGCCGGCGGGAACGGGGGCGCTGCCTGCCGCTCGCGGCGGGGCATGCCTCACCTCGCTGTCCGGGGGTACACGCCAATCCGTCACGGCAGTTCCACGGAAGGGGTCAAGATGGACGGGTCGGCGCTGCGGGCGGTCGGGTGGGCGCGCACCCTGCCGTTGGACAGTTCGGTGAAGGGCGCCCGGGACTGGGCGCGGGAACACCTCGACTCCCTGGGCTGGACCAGCGAGGCCCCGGAGACCACCGACGCCGTCCTGCTGACGGTCTCCGAACTGGTCACCAATGCGCACCGGCACGCACACAGCAACGCCCAGCTCGTCATGGTGTGGGACAGCCGGTGCCTGCACATCGCGGTCCACGACCACTCCGACGAGCTGCCCTCTCCCCGGGAGCCCAGCACCGAGCGTGTCGGTGGGCGGGGCATGCTGCTGGTCGACGCCCTGGCCGACAGCTGGGAGGCGCACCAGTGCCCGCACGGCAAAACGGTCACGGCCTGTTTCCGCCCGCCCGCGGCGGACGACCGGCGCGGCTGAGCGGACGGGGTTCCGGCGCTCCTCGAAGCGGCTCCGCTACCGGGTGAGCAGCGCCTCGCGCATCGCCTTTCCCGTGACGGTCGCGTCGTAGCCCTCGGGGACGCCCGGGACCAGGATGATGTCACCCTCGATGTGCCGTGCGCGCAGGGGCGCGATCTCCCGGTAGGCGGCACAGGCCCACCAGGCCCGCGCCTCGGCGATCGACGGGAATCCGATCACCACGACGTGTCCGGGCCAGGCGCCCTCCACCACCTCGTGCTGCGCGCCGTGCACCAGGAAGCGGCCGCCGTACGGCTCGAAGGTCGCGGTGATGCGCTCGATGTACTCGGCGACCTCCGCGTGCGGTGCCGCTTCCTGCAAGTGGGCGATGGCGTAGGCAGACATGGTGTCCTTCCGTCCGGTCGGGCTCTCGACAGTCACTATCCTGCGCCACCGCAGGACACCGGTCGATTACCCGAGAGGTAAGCGCGACGGGGCCCGGCACCCGTTCTCCGTCGACCTCGACCGTCCGGCGCCGTCCGGTTCCGGGCGCGCGGGAGGGGCCGGACGAGCGGCAGGCGCCCTCGGGACCGGAGTGGGCCCGGTCGGCGGGGTGGTGCCGTCGGCTCAGACGCGCAGCCAGGCCGCCGTGTCGGTGGGCAGCATCCCGTCGGTGTCCAGAGGACCGCTGGCGAGGAGGACGGTCTCGTGGTCCGGCAGGCCGGCCGGGATGCCGGCGAGGTTGACCACACAGACCAGGCCGGGTGCGCGGCGGAACGCGAGGACGCCGTCGGCGGCGGGCAGCCACTCCAACGGGCCGTCGCCGAGGCCGGGTTCGGTGCGGCGCAGCCGCAGGGCGGTGCGGTAGAGAACCAGCATCGAGGCGGGGTCGGCGGCCTGGCGGTCGACGGCGTAGCCGGACCAGCCGGCGGGCTGCGGCAGCCAGGGTTCGGTGCGCGAGCCGAAGCCGGCGTAGGGGGCGTCGGTGGCCCACGGCAGGGGGACGCGGCAGCCGTCGCGGCCGGGGTCGGTGCCGCCGGAGCGGAAGTGCATGGGGTCCTGGATGCGGTCGAGGGGTATCTCCGCCTCGGGCAGGCCCAGTTCCTCGCCCTGGTAGAGGTAGACGGAGCCGGGCAGGGCGAGGGTGAGGAGAGCGGCGGCACGGGCCCGGCGGGTGCCCAGCCCCAGATCGGTGGGGGTGCCGAAGGCCTTGGTGGCGAAGTCGAAACCGGTGTCCCGACGGCCGTAGCGCGTGACCGTGCGCGTCACGTCGTGGTTGCACAGTACCCACGTGGGGGGCGCGCCGACGGGAGCGTGCTCCGCGAGGGTGTCGTCGATGGCCGTGCGCAGTCGCGCGGCGTCCCAGGGGCAGGCGAGGAAGGCGAAGTTGAACGCGGTGTGCAGTTCGTCGGGGCGCAGGTAGCGGGCGAAGCGATCCGAGTCCGGGAGCCACACCTCGCCGACGAAGACGCCGCCGTAGGCGTCGGCGACGCGCCGCCAGGAGCGGTAGATCTCGTGCAGTTCGTCGCGGTCGATATAGGGGTGGGGGTCGTGGCCCTCGACGAAGTCGGGCAGGGCGGGATCCTTGGCGGGCAGTGCGGCCGAGTCGATGCGGACCCCCGCGACGCCGCGCTCGAACCAGAACCGCAGGACGTCCTCGTGTTCCTCGCGCACTGTCGGGTGGGCCCAGTTGAGGTCCGGCTGCTGGGGGGTGAACAGATGCAGGTACCACTCGCCGTCCTCGACCCGGGTCCAGGTCGGGCCCGCGAACTGCGACGGCCAGTCGTTGGGCGGCAGTTCGCCGTGCTCGCCGCGTCCGGGGCGGAAGTGGAACAGCTTGCGTTCGGGGCTGCCCGGTCCGGCGGCGAGTGCGGCCCGGAACCACGGATGCTGGTCGGAGACGTGATTGGGCACGATGTCGACGATGGTGCGGATGCCGAGGGCGCGGGCCTCGGCGATCAGTTTCTCGGCCTCGCCGAGCGTGCCGAAGGCGGGGTCGATGGTGCGGTAGTCGGCGACGTCGTAGCCGCCGTCGGCGAGCGGCGAGAGGTACCACGGGGTGAACCAGACGGCGTCGACGCCGAGTTCGGCGAGATAGGGCAGTTTCGTCCGTACGCCCGCGAGGTCGCCGGTGCCGTCGCCGTCACCGTCGGCGAAACTGCGGGGGTAGACCTGGTAGATGGCAGCGTCACGCCACCAGTGGTCCGAGTGGCCGGGGGTCGTGTCGCGATGAGGGGCTGCCACGTGACGGTCCTTTCGGGGCAAGGGTGGTTCCCCGCCGCCGCCTCGGACAGCGGGGCGTCGAGGACGAGGCGGCGGCGGAGGGATCGGAAGGGCGGCGGCACGCCGTGCCGGAGGATGAGGTGCGTCAGCCCTTGAGGCCACCCGCGGTCAGCCCGCTCATGATGTTGCGCTGGAAGAGGAGGAACAGCAGCAGGGTCGGCAGGGACGCGATGGTGAGGGCGGCGATCAGCACGTTCTCCGGCACGCTGGTGGCGAGCGAGTAGATGCCGACGGCGAGGGTCTGTCCGGTGGGGTCGGGCAGCACCAGCATGGGCCAGAGGAAGTCCTTCCAGACGCCGACGACGGCGAAGATGGACACCACGCCGAGGATGGGCCGGGAGATCGGCAGGACGACGGACCACAGGATGCGCAGCGGGCCGGCGCCGTCCATGGAGGCCGCGTCGAGGAGTTCCCTGGGGATGGAGTCGAAGAACCGCTTCAGCAGGAAAATGGAGAAGGCGTTGGTGACCGAGGGCAGCCAGATCGCCCAGGGCGAGTTGAGCAGGTTGCGTTCGACGATCGGCACGTCCAGCACGGTGAGGTACTGGGGTACGACGAGGACGGTCGCCGGAATCATCAGGGTGACGAGCATCATCCCGAGGACCGCCTTGCCCAGGACGGGCCGCAGCTTGGACAGCGAGTAGGCGGCGGCGACGTCGAGGACCAGTTGGAAGGCGAGCGCACCGAAGGCGTAGTACAGGGTGTTGAGGAGCAGCCGGGCCAGGTCCATGACCTCCCAGGCCCGCCGGTAGTTCTCGGGGTGGACGGAGCCGGGCACCCAGGTCGGGGGTGTCTGGACGGCTTCCTGGGTGGTCTTGAGGCCGCCGGACACCATCCAGTACAGGGGGCCGAGGAAGGCCAGCGTGAACAGGGCGACGACGAGCGCGAAGGCGAGCCAGTAGAGGAGTCTGCCGCGCGGCCGGGCCAGTCGGGCCGGTGAGATGAGCGTGCGTGTGGACATGTGCGTGTCTCCCCCGGTCCTACTCGTCGGTGGCGCGGCTGAGCCTGGTGTACGCGGCCGAGAAGCCGGCCAGCAGTACGAGCAGGAGCAGGCCGAGCGCGGCCGCGGCACCGTAGTTGTTGAAGTTGAAGGCGTACTGGTAGATGAGGTAGACGACGGTCGTGGTGGAGCCCTCCGGTCCGGCGCCGCCGGTGAGCAGGAAGGGCTCGATGAACACCTGCATGGTGGCGATGATCTGCATGAGGAGCATCAGCAGCAGGACGAGCCGGGTCTGCGGGATCGTCACGTGCCACACCTTGCGCAGCAGGCCGGCCCCGTCGAGTTCGGCGGCTTCGTACAGCTCGCCGGGGACGCCCTGGAGTGCGGCCAGGTAGATGAGGGTCGCGCCGCCCATGTTCATCCAGGTGGAGGCGACGACGACGGAGAGCATCGCGGTGTCGGGGTCCTGGAGCCATTGCTGGGCGGGAACGCCGAGGACGCCGAGAACCTCGTTGAACATGCCGTAACCAGGGTCGTACAGGTACTTGAACAGCAGGACGGACGCGGTGGGCGGAAGCATCACGGGCAGGTACACCAACAGCCGCAGATAGCCCTGACCGTGCCGGAACTCGTTGATGACCAGGGCGGTGAGAAAGGGGACGGCGAAGCCCAGGACCAGCGCGAGGACCGTGAACCACAGGGTGTTGCGCCACGCCTGGCCGAAGGCGGGGTCGTTCCAGACGGTGACGAAGTTGTCCCAGCCGGTCCAGCTGACGCGGCCGTCCTCGGTCTTCTGGAAGGCGAGCAGGAACTCGCGGACGATCGGGTACCAGGAGAAGAAGGCGAAGCAGAGCACCGCGCCGATGAGGAAGGCGTGGGCGGTGAGGTTGCGGCGCACGGCCGTGGCGAGGCCTGCGGCCGGGGGCGGTACGGCGCTGGCGCGGCGGGGACGGCGGTCCCCGGCCGCCGGGTCCTGCGTGAGGGTGGGGGCCGACATGGGCGCTCCTTGACGTGCTGCGGTGCCGCCGGACGCGACGGTCCGGGCACGTGACGTGGGCGGTCGGGCTCGCCCTGTCGCGGGAGAGGACGGGCGCGGGGCGCGCGCTCGCGGGCCGGGCGGTGCGACGGCGCGCGGCCCTGCGGGGTCACGGGGCGCCGAGAACATGGTTGAGCCCGGGGCCCCGTCCGGCCCGCGGGTCACCGGGTGGCGAGAACCTGGTCGACCTGGGTCTCCGCCGTCGACAGGAGCTTGTCGATGTCGGCGTCCCTGTTGGTGAGGATGCCGGACATCACGTTGTCGAGGACCTTGTAGATCTCCTGGGCCTTCGGCGGTTCGGCCTTGCCCGGGACCGGGTCGTCCATGAACGCCTTGAAGTTCTCCACCGGCATGGTGGCGTACCGCTCGCGGGCCGCGTCGTCCTTGGCCTTGCTCTCGTTCAGCCACAGGTTGGGCTGTGGGAGCCCGACCGGCAGGCCGTCGGCCTTGGCGCGCCGCCAGTCGTAGTGACCCTTGCCGACGGTGGTGAACTTGAAGTTGAGCCAGGCGACGGCTGCCTTGACCTTGTCGGACGAAATGCCCTTCTTGATCATGTAGTTGTTGCCGCCGGCGAGGGTGTTCCTGCCGCCGGGGATCGGGCCCATGCCGAAGTTCTCGTACTCGGCGCCGAGTTGCTGGACCATGTAGGTCACGTCGTCGGGCGCGGCGAGGAACATGCCGAGCTTGTCGGTGGCGATCTGCTTCTGGAGGTCGCCCCACTTCAGCAACTGGGTCTTGCCCATCGAGTCGTCCTCCCAGCGCATCGCGTGAAGGTTCCGGGCGACCCGTTTGCCGATCGCGTCGTTGAACGCGGCCTTCTTCCCGGAGCCGTCGACGACGTCACCGCCGAGGCTGTACATCTGCGCGGTGAAGTGCCAGCCGCCGGTGTTGGCCGCGCTGTACTCGCCGAAGCCGGCGACACCGCCGCCGAGAGCCGCGATCTTCTTGGCCGCCGCGCGGACGTCCTCCCAGGTGGCCGGCGGGGAGTCCGGGTCGAGGCCCGCCTCGGTGAAGAGTTTGCGGTTGATCAGCAGGCCCATCCGGTAGTTGCTGGTGGGCAGGCCGTAGAGCTTGCCGTCCTGCTTGAGCGAGGCGAGGACGTCGGGGGCGATGTCCTTGAGCAGCGGGACGGTCCTGTCGTTGACGTAGGCGCTGATGTCCTGGGCGCCGTCGTTGTCGAGGACCTGCGCCAGGTCGGTGAAGTACGTGTAGAACACGTCGGGCTGGGACCTGGCCTTGAGCATCGCGGTGAAGCGGGGCGGCTCCAGACACTGGCCCGGGGTGGAGCGGCCCTGGACGGTGACGTGGGGGTACGACTTGTTGAACTCCTTGACGTCCTCGTTCCACTCCTTGAGTTCGGCCGCCTTCGCCGCCGGGGGCATGCAGTCGATCGTGATGGTCACCTTGGTCTTGGGGTCCAGCGGCGCGGCGGGATCCGAGTTCGCGCCGTTCCCGGAGCCGTTGTCGTCGTCGGTGCTGCTGCTCGTGCCGCAGGCGGCGAGCGCCGTCAGCGTGAGGGCGGAGACGAGGGTGACCGCGCCTGCGCGGCGGGTGCGGCGGAACCGAACTCTTCTCATGGGTGGTCCCCTTCGGCATGAACGTGGAAGGCGCCCCCGTCGCCGATGCGATGTGGGGCGCCGCACACTCAACCACCGCCAACAAGTGGCCGCAATATCTCGCGCTGATTTCGTAATTGTTCGACAGTCAGCCGCATACAGCCGGGGCGGTGGCGATGCCGCCACGCAAGTCACGTCTTCCAAGGTGTAGTTGCGCGGCACGCGGTGGGCCAGGCCGGCAACAGGTGCGACACCGGACGCCGTTCAGTCGCGCGGGGCCTGCGCCGTCGAGCCGCGGACGACCAGTTCCGGCTCGAACAGCAGCTCTCCGGGGGGCACTTCACCGCCGCGGATCTGGGCGCACAGCAGGTCCACGGCGGCTCGGCCCATGGCCTCGATGGGCTGGCGCACGGTCGTCAGCGGGGGCTCGATGCAGTTCATGAACGCCGAGTCGTCGAAGCCGACGACCGACACCTGTCCGGGCACTGCCAGTCCGCGGCGCCGGGCGGCCCTGATGGCACCGAGCGCCAGCGGGTCGCTGGCGCAGATGACGCCGGTGACGCCACGCTCCAGCAGGCGCGTGGTGGCCGCCTGGCCGCCCTCCAGGGAGAACATCGAGCGCTCCACCCGGTCTTCGGACAGGGTGGTGCCGGCCGCCTCGGCGGCGGCGCGGGCGGCGACGAGCTTGCGCCGGGAGGGGATGTGGTCCCCGGGACCGAGGACGACGCCGATGCGCTCGTGGCCCAACAGGGACAGGTGACGCCAGGCCTGCTCGACGGCGACCGCGTCGTCGCAGGAGACACAGGGGAAGTCCAGTTCCGCTATGGGGGCGTTGATCAGCACCACCGGGATCCGCCGCTCGGCGAGCCGGCGGTAGTGGTCGTGCGGAGCGTCGGCCTGGGCGAACAGGCCACCGGCGAACACCACCCCGGAGACGTGCTGTTGCAGCAGCAGCTCGACGTAGTCGGCCTCGGAGACGCCGCCCTTGGTCTGGGTGCACAGCACCGGGGTCAGCCCCTGCTGGGCCAGCGCCGCGCCGATGACCTCGGCGAGCAGGGGGAAGATCGGGTTCTGGAGCTCGGGCAGCACCAGGCCCACGAGGCGGGCGCGTTCGCCGCGCAACTGGGTGGGACGCTCGTAGCCGAGCACGTCCAGTGCCGTCAGCACGGACTGTCGGGTGGCGTCCGAGACTCCGGGCTTGCCGTTGAGGACCCGGCTGACCGTGGCCTCGCTGACCCCAACCTTCTTGGCTACCTGAGCAAGTCGTCGCGTCATGCGCGCAAGGCTAGCGCAAGCTGCGCAAGCGGCTTGCGGCGCTCTCGGTACGGGAGTTCGGTTTCCGTCAGGATCTGCGGCTCACTTGCGGGACTCGGGGCCGTGAGGACGGTGGCCGTTCGTCGCCGGTTCCGACGCCCCCCGATTCCGTCCCGGTCCGGTTCCGGCGCCCCCGATTCCGTCCCGCCCGCGGCGGGCAGGCGGGCCGCGGTCGGCTGCCTGGTCGGTCGGGAAGGTGCGGCACCACCGTGAGGCGCCGTCCAGGGGCCTCTTTGCGTGCAGCACAACGGAGCTTGCGGACGGCCGGGGGAGCTCCACCGTCGCGGCAGCTCGGACCGAAACCGCCCGCGTCCCCGACGTGAGCCAGGGAAGGCCCGTGCCAGGAACTTTCGTGCGGGCTGTCGGAAACGCAAGCGGGTCCGCAAGGCACGCAAGGCACTTGCGCGTCAACTCCCGCTCCCGGCAGGACCGTTGACAAACCAGGGACACGCTAGAAACCTGTGGACGTAGTTTCCGCAAGGAATCGACCGTTCGACTCAAATTGCGTGCACGTCCGGCCGTTCCTCTCGCGGCCAATCTTCAGAGGTTGGCCCCGCCCTCTCTCCCGCCCCACCTCCCCCGCCGGTCCGCCACGCCCTCCGCCGTGCCACCGATCGAACAGAGGACCCCCATGAGATGGAGCCCACCAGGCCGTCGGCCCCTGACCGGCGTCGTCATCGCCGGTCTGATCGCGACGGGACTGCTGCCACTGAGTCTCGCCTCCCCCGCCCACGCCGCGCCGGCCGCCGCTGACGTCAACCTGGCCCTCGGCCGCCCGGCGACCGCGGGCGGCTCCCACGCCGAGTACCCGGCGTCCCACACCACCGACGGTGTCCAGGCGTCCTACTGGGAAGGCCCCGCGGGCTCCTTTCCGCAGTGGGTGCAGGTCGACCTCGGCGCGGCCCGCGACGTGGACCGGGTCGTGCTGAAACTTCCGACGGGCTGGGAGGGGCGCAACCAGACCCTGTCCCTCCAGGGCAGCACCGACGGCTCCGGGTTCGGCACCCTCGCCGCCTCCGCGGTCCGGGTCTTCGACCCGGCGCAGGCCAACACCGTGACCGTCGCGCTGCCCTCGCCCGCCGACGTCCGCTACGTACGCGTCAGCGTCTCCGGCAACACCGGCTGGAACGCCGCCCAGCTCGCCGAACTGGAGGTGTACGGCGAGGACGGCGGCACCGAGCCACCGCCGGCCGGCACCAACCTCGCCCGCCACAAGCCCGTCGAGGCCACCTCGTCCGTGCAGAGCTACGTGGCCGCCAACGCCACGGACGACTCGACCTCCACCTACTGGGAAGCGGCCGGCCACCCCGCCGACCTCACCGTGAGGCTCGGCGCCGACGCGGATGTCAGCGCCGTGGTCGTCAAACTCGACCCCGCCCCGGTGTGGGCCGCCCGTACCCAGGGCATCCAGGTCCTGGGCCGCCAGCAGTCGGCGAGCACCTTCACCTCCCTCGTCGCCGCGAAGGCCTATGCCTTCAGCCCGGCGAGCGGCAACACGGTGACCATCCCGGTCAGCGGCCGCTGGGCCGACGTACGCCTGCGCTTCTCCTCCAACAGCGGGGCGCCCGGCGGTCAGGTCGCCGAGTTCCAGGTCGTCGGCACCGCGGCCCCCGCCCCCGACCTGACGGTCACCGGCCTCGGCTGGACGCCCGCCGCGCCCACCGAACGGGACGCGGTCACCGTCAAGGCCACCGTCCGCAACGCCGGCACCGCGCGCTCCGCGGCGACCACCGTCGAAGCCGGCGTCGAGGGGACGGTCGCGGGCAGCGGGGCCGTCCCGGCGCTCGACCCGGGCGCCTCCGCCACCGTGGACGTGTCCACCGGCACCCGCCCGGCGGGCAGTTACGCCGTGTCGGCGGTCGTCGACCCGCGCGGCACCGTCGCCGAGCTGGACGACACCAACAACAGCCGTGCCGCCGCGAACCGCATGGTCGTCACCCAGGCCCCGGGCCCGGACCTGGAAGTGCGCTCCATCAGCACCAGCCCGGCCAACCCGGCCGTCGGCACCCCCGTCTCCTTCACCGTCGCCGTGCGCAACCGCGGGACCACCGCGGTGCCCGCCGGGTCCGTGACCCGGGTCCAGGCGGGCTCGACCACCCTGAACGGCACCACCGGCCAAGTGGCTCCGGACGCCACGGTGAACGTCCAGATCAGCGGCACCTGGACGGCGACCGCGGGCGGAGCCACCATCACCGCGACCGCCGATGCCACCGGGATCGTCACCGAGACCGACGAGAACAACAACGTGCTCGCGAAGTCCCTGGTCGTGGGACGCGGTGCCGCCGTGCCCTACACCGAGTACGAGGCGGAGGACGGCCGGTACTCGGGCACCCTGCTGACGGCCGACCCCAAGCGGACCTTCGGGCACACCAACTTCGCCACCGAGTCCTCCGGCCGCAAGTCGGTCCGACTCAACTCCACTGGTCAGTACGTGGAGTTCACCTCGACCAACCCGGCCAATTCCATCGTCGTGCGCAACTCCGTCCCGGACTCCGCGACCGGCGGCGGCGCGGACGCCACGATCAGCCTCTACGCCGACGGCACGTTCGTACGGAAGCTGAGCCTGTCGTCGAAGCACAGCTGGCTGTACGGCTCCACCGACGACCCGGAAGGGCTGACCAACCGGCCCGGCGGGGACGCCCGGCGCCTGTTCGACGAGTCCCACGCGCTGCTGTCGCAGACCTACCCGGTGGGCACCGTCTTCCGTCTCCAACGCGACGCCGGCGACTCCGCCGCGTTCCAGATCATCGATCTCGTGGACCTGGAGCAGGTGGCGCCCCCGGCCGCCAAGCCGGCCGCGTGCACCTCGATCACCGAGTACGGTGCCGTCCCCAACGACGGCCTCGACGACACCGACGCCCTCCAGCGAGCGGTCACCGCCGACCAGAACGGCCAGATCTCCTGCGTGTGGATCCCGGCCGGGCAGTGGCGGCAGGAACAGAAGATCCTCACGGACGACCCGCTCAACCGCGGCCAGTTCAACCAGGTGGGCATCCGGGACGTCACCGTCCGTGGCGCGGGCATGTGGCACTCGCAGCTGTACACGCTGACCCCGCCGCACGAGGCGGGCGGCATCAACCACCCGCACGAGGGCAACTTCGGCTTCGACATCGACCACAACACGCAGATCTCCGACATCGCCATCTTCGGCTCGGGCACCATCCGCGGCGGTGACGGCAACCACGAGGGCGGCGTCGGCCTCAACGGCCGCTTCGGCAAGGGCACGAAGATCACCAACGTGTGGATCGAGCACGCCAACGTCGGTGTGTGGGCCGGTCGGGACTACTCCAACATCCCCGAACTGTGGGGCCCCGGCGACGGGCTGGAGTTCACCGGCGTCCGCATCCGCAACACCTACGCCGACGGCGTCAACTTCGCCAACGGCACCCGCAACTCCACCGTGTACAACTCCTCCTTCCGTAACACCGGCGACGACGCGCTCGCCGTCTGGGCCAGCAAGTACGTCAAGGACACCTCGGTGGACGTCGGCCACGACAACCACTTCCGCAACAACACCGTCCAGCTGCCCTGGCGGGCCAACGGGATCGCGGTGTACGGCGGTCACGGAAACACGATCCAGAACAACGTCGTCTCCGACACCATGAACTACCCGGGCATCATGCTGGCCACCGACCACGACCCGCTGCCCTTCTCCGGGCAGACCCTCATCGCAGGCAACGCCCTGTACCGCACGGGCGGCGCGTTCTGGAGCGAGGCGCAGGAGTTCGGCGCCATCACCCTCTTCGCGCAGGGCCAGGACATCCCGGGCGTCACCATCCGGGACACCGAGATCCACGACTCGACGTACGACGGCATCCAGTTCAAGACGGGTGGCGGCGCGATGCCGGGCGTGAGGATCACCGACGTCCGCATCGACAGGTCCCACAACGGCTCCGGCATCCTCGCGATGAGCGGCGCCCGCGGCAGCGCCACCCTGTCGAACGTCACGATCACCGGTTCGGCCCAGGGCGACGTCCTGGTCGAGCCCGGCTCGCAGTTCACCATCACCGGCGCTCCGAACGGGGCGTCGGCGGCCCGGCGGAGCGTCCGCTGACACACGGCCGATCCCCCCGGTGAGGGGGATCGGTCACCGCCCTCATGGGCCGCGCCCGGTGCCGGAAGTCCGGTACCGGGCGCGGCATGGGTGCCGGCCACCGCGTCACACGGCGGCCACCGTGTCCAGCGCGTCGCGAGCCGCGGGCTCGCGCAGGCGGGGCGTACTCAACGGGTCACCGTCCACTTCTGGTTGACCGCTCCGGTGCAGGTCCAGATCTGGAGGCGGGTGCCGTTGGCGGAGCTGCCGCCGGTCGCGTCCAGGCACTTGTTCGCCTGCGGGTTGACGATGTCCCGCGCGGCGGGCACGGCCCACTGCTGGGCGGCGGACCCGTTGCAGTCCCACAGCTGGACGACGGTGCCGTCGGCCGTACCGCCGGAGGCCACGTCCAGGCACTTGCCGAGCGCGCGGATCGTGCCGTCGCCGCCCACCGTCCACCGCTGCGCGGCAGTGCCGTTGCAGTCGTAGAGCTGTACGGCCGTGCCGTTGGCGGTGTTTGCTCCGGCCACGTCGACGCACTTGCCGCCGACGCCGGTGATGGGACCGCTGCCGCCCGGCTGCGCGGTGTCGGTGCTGACGCGGACGTAGTCGACCAGGAGCTGCTGGGGGAAGACGGTGCTGCCGTCGGGGTCTCCGGGCCAGTAGCCGCCGACCGCGAGGTTGAGGATGAGGAAGAAGGGCTTGTCGAAGACCCACTGCCGGCCGCCCAGGTCGGCGGGGGTACGCCGTTGGTACACCGTGCCGTCGACGGACCAGGTGATCGCGTTCGGGCTCCAGTCGACGGCGAAGGTGTGGAAGGCGTCGGCGAAGGCCTGTCCGCCGGGCAGGGTGTACCCGGCGCCGATGCCTCCGGAGCCGGAGTAGCCCGGCCCGTGCAGGGTGCCGTGCACGGTGGACGGCTCGAAGCCCACGTTCTCCATGACGTCGATCTCGCCCGAGTTGGGCCAGCCGACCTGGCCGATGTCGTTGCCCAGCATCCAGAACGCGGGCCACATGCCCTGTCCGCGCGGGATCTTCATGCGGGCCTCGACACGGCCGTACGTCGTGGTGAACCGGCCCGCGGTGTTCAGCCGGGCGGAGGTGTACTCGCACCGTCCGTACCAGCACTGGTAGTTGCCCGGGTTCTCGCGGCGGGCGGTGATCACCAGATGGCCCTGGCCGTCCAGGGCGGCGTTGCGGTTGCCGGCCGTGTAGTACTGCCGCTCGTGGTTGTTGACGTTGTCCCCGGTCTCGATCTGCCACTTGGTGCCGTCGACGGCGGCGCCCGCGGGTCCGTCGAAGTCGTCGGAGAAGGTGACGGCGGCCGCCTGAGCCTCGGCGACGGCCGGTGTGACGCCCTCCGGCGCGGGCGGCGCGCCCTGCGCGAGTCCGGTGGACAGCGACGCGAAGGCCAGGAGCGGGGCGAGGGACCACAGGAGGCGCCGGGTGAAGCGCGGGGAGTCCATGACTCTCCCTTCGTCGGGCATGACGCGTGGACCGGCACACTGCATGCGCATGACAGCAACAGATGCGAGCGGGATCGACCGGTCGGCGCAGCATGGGGTGGGGGGGATGACTTAGTTCAGTATGTGATTTAAGGAGTGAGTAATACGGGTGTCAAGGGTTTGGTATGGACCACCTGGAAGGGAGTGCATCCGGGCCGATCCCCGCGGCTCCCGTGCACGGGGAAGCGGCAGTCCTGGCCGAGCCGTCGAGCGGATCGGGGGACTTGCCATGCAGTCGCCAGGGGCGAAAACCCGCCGCGCACCTACCGGGCGGAACGGTTCTCCCGCCACGGTGCGCTCCTCCCGGCGCTCCTCGCTCCGACGGATCCTGACCGGCGCCCCGCCGCTCCCCGCACGGGCACGTCGTGCGGGGCGGAAACGGGATACCGCGTTACCGTCGGCCGCATGGACGGTGAGCGCCGGGGATGGCCGCAGTGTCTGCTCGGCGGGGCCGTGTTCGCCGTGTGCATGGCCGGCACGACCCTGCCGACTCCCCTCTACGGTCTCTACCAGGCGAAGTTCGGCTTCTCCGAGCTGACGGTCACCCTCGTGTACGCCGTGTACGCCTTCGCGGTGATCGGCGTCCTGCTGCTGGCGGGCAACGCCTCCGACACCGTGGGCAGACGGTTCGTGCTCCTCGCGGGCCTGGGCTGCGCGGCGGCGAGCGCCGGTTGCTTCCTCGGCGCCGAGTCGCCGGCCTGGCTGTACGGGGGACGGCTGCTGTCGGGGATGTCCGCCGGCCTGTTCACCGGAGCCGCCACGGCGTACGTCATGGATCTCGCGCCGCGCGGCGGCGGTCCCCGGGCCACGTTCGTGGCGACGTCCGCCAACATGGGCGGTCTGGGCTGCGGTCCTCTCCTCGCCGGCCTGCTCGCCCAGTACGCGCCCTGGCCGCTGCACCTGCCGTTCGCCGTGCACCTCGCCCTGGTGGCGGTCTCCGCGGCCGTCCTGCTGCGGCTCCCGGAAACCGTACGGGCGCGCCCACTGGGCACCGTACGGCCGCAGCACCCCGCCCTGCCCGCCGAGGTGCGAGCCGTCTTCGGGCCGGCGGCGGTCGCCTCCTTCGTCGGGTTCGCAATGTTCGGGGTGTTCACGTCCGTCAGCCCCGCGTTCCTCGCCCAGTCCCTGGACGTCCACAACCACGCCGTCAGCGGGTTGATCGTCGCCCTGGCCTTCTTCGCCTCGACCGCCGGACAACTGGTCGTCGGGCGGGTCGGGATCCGGCGATCGCTGCCCCTGGGCTGCGCCGCGCTCCTCGCCGGACTCGCACTCCTCGCGGGCGCGCTGCGGTGGGAGGTGCCGGCGCTGGTGGTGCTGAGCGCGATCGTCGGCGGGACCGGGCAGGGACTCGCGTTCCGCGGCGCGCTGTCCGCGGTGGCCGGGGCATCCCCCGCCCGCCTGCGCGCGGCGGTGATCTCGACGCTGTTCGTGGTGGCCTACGCCGGCATCTCCGTCCCGGTGATCGGCGTGGGCGTACTCTCCGGCCCGCTCGGCCTGGAGGGCGCGGGCCTGGTCTTCATCGCCTGCATGGCGATCCTCGTGTCGACGGCGGCGGGCTATCTGCTCCGGCGTCCGCTGCCGGCGGACTCGTGAACGTGCGGGCCGTCGTTCCCGGACCGCCGACACCCCCCGCGCGGGCCTCACCTCACCCGGCCCGGATCGGCCGCCTGCTCGCGTCGGAGATCGTTGTGGACGACACCCCTGTGCGCTCGCTCGTGACGCGCGCCGACGCGAGTTCCCGGCACCCGGACCGGGCCACCGCGGTCTCCGCGGGTCCTCGCGCTGTTCGGGCAGGCCGGTCCGGCCGAGCGGGAGCCCCTGTCGGCGACGTTCCCGCAGCAGGCGAAGGCGGCGGCGGGGCGCACCGGAGGTCCCCCTGGACCGGCGTGAGTTCGGTGTCCGGGCGACGGGGCTCGGGGCGCGGCCCGTCCCGCTCGCGTGCCTGGCGGACGCCCGGGCGGTCCTGGCCCCGCCGCCCGGACACCTGCCGAGGACAGGATGGTGAGGCGGGTCAGGACACGCCGGCGAAGGCGGGGGCGGAGCGGTGACGGTCAGCTGGTGGCGGCGAGCAGTCCGAGCGTGTCGATGACGCGGTTCGAGAAGCCCCACTCGTTGTCGTACCAGGCGACGACCTTGATGTGCCGGCCGTCGACGCGGGTGAGGGCCGAGTCGAAGATCGACGAGGCCGGGTTGCCCGTGATGTCGGCCGACACGAGCGCGTCCTCGGAGTACTCGAGGACGCCGGCGAGGGGGCCTTCGGCGGCGGCGCGGTAGGCCGCCAGCACGTCGTCGCGCGTCACGTCGCGGGCCACGGTCGTGTTGAGTTCGACGATCGACCCCACCGGGACGGGCACGCGGATCGAGTCGCCCGAGAGCTTGCCCTCGAGGTTCGGCAGGACCAGCCCGATCGCCTTGGCGGCGCCCGTGGTGGTCGGCACGATGTTGACACCGGCGGCGCGGGCGCGGCGCGGGTCGCGGTGCGGGCCGTCCTGGAGGTTCTGCTCCTGGGTGTAGGCGTGCACCGTGGTCATGAAGCCGTGCTCGATGCCCGCGAGGTCGTCGAGGACCGCGGCCAGCGGTGCGAGCGCGTTGGTCGTGCAGGAGGCGTTCGAGACGATCGTGTGCAGGTCGGGGTCGTACGCGTCGGTGTTGACGCCGAACGCGAGGGTGACGTCCGCACCGTCCGACGGCGCGCTGACGAGCACCTTCCGCGCGCCCGCGTCCAGGTGGGCGCGTGCGGCCTTCGCCGACGTGAAGCGGCCGGTCGCCTCGAGGACGATGTCGACACCCAGTTCGGCCCACGGCAGCTGCGCCGGCTCGCGCTCGGCGAGCACCTTGATACGACGGCCGTCGACGACGAGGGTGTCCCCGTCCGCGCTCACCGGGCGGCCGAGGCGGCCGGCCGTCGAGTCGAAGGCGAGCAGCCGGGCGAGGGTGGCGGGCTCGGTGAGGTCGTTGACCGCGACGACCTCGAGGTCGGTGTCACGTTCCAGCAGCGCGCGCAGCACGTTGCGTCCGATACGGCCGAATCCGTTGATGGCGATGCGAGTCATGTGTGGTGTCCCTTCCGTTCGCTCCCCCAGGTTCGCGCGCGGCCCGCGGCCGGGACAGCGGCGAGATCGCCACGGTTCAAAAGGATCGCGCCACGGGCCGTGAGCCTGCCCGAGCGGCTGGGCCGGTCACTCGCCCCGGGTGAAGGTGCGCCGGTACTCGCTGGGTGTGGTGCCGAGGATGTGCTGGAAGTGCGTCCGCAGGTTGGCACCGGTGCCGAGCCCGACGTCGGCGGCGATCTGTTCGACGCTGCGCTCGGACCGTTCGAGGAGTTCGCGGGCCGCGTCGATACGGGCGCGCATCACCCACTGCATGGGTGTGTACCCGGTGTCCTCGACGAAGCGCCGCGAGAAGGTACGGGGCGACACCGCCGCGTGCCGGGCGAGGACCGTGAGGGTGAGGGAGGCGTCGAGGCGGCGCAGCGCCCACTCCCGGGTGGCGGCGAACCGCTCGCCGAGCGGCTCGGGCACGCTGCGCGGTACGTACTGCGCCTGGCCGCCACTGCGGTAGGGGGCCGCGACGAGGCGCCGGGCGGTGTGGTTGGACGCGGCCACTCCGAGGTCGCCGCGCAGGATGTGCAGGCACAGGTCGATGCCGGAGGCGGCGCCTGCCGAGGTCAGCACACTGCCCTCGTCGACGAACAGGACGTTCTCGTCGACCCGGACCAGCGGGTGCCGAGCCGCCAGAGCCCGGGTGTAGTGCCAGTGCGTGGTGGCGCGCCTGCCGTCGAGCAGGCCGGTGGCGGCGAGCGCGAAGGCGCCCGTGGAGATGGCGGCGAGCCGGGCGCCGTGGCCGTGGGCGGCGATCAGCGCGTCGACGACGGCCGGCGGCGGGTCGTCACGGTCGGGAAACCGGTAGCCGGGGATGAAGACGATGTCGGCCCGGTCCAGGGCGTCGAGTCCGTCCGCGACGTGGTACGACAGTCCGTCGCCGCCGGTCACCAGCCCCGGTGCCGCGCCGCAGACCCGCACCTCGTACGGCATGCTCGCGCGGGTCGTGAACACCTGCGCGGGGATGCCCACGTCCAGCGGTTTCGCTCCCTCGAGGACGAGGACGGCGACACGACGTAGACGGGGGGCGTGCACAGTGCCAGGTTACCGGCGTCGATCACCCGGCTCCCCCATCGGCATCTCAATTGACGAGTACACGTCCATACGCCTACCTTCTGTGCCTGATCATGCAGGACCGTCGTGCATCGACCCCCGGGGGATCGCCATGAGCTGGTACTTCAAGGTGCTCGGACGGTACGCCGTCTTCCGCGGCCGCGCCCGCCGCAAGGAGTACTGGATGTTCACCCTCGTGAGCGCGATCATCTACGTGGCGCTGATGTTCGCGGACGACCACGTCGGCAACGACTGGCCCTCGCTCTCGTACACCGCGGCGACCCTGCTGCCCACGCTCGCCGTCACGGTCCGCCGCCTGCACGACACCGGCCGCTCCGGCTGGTGGGTCCTGATCGGCGCGATCCCCTGCGCCGGCATCATCGCCATGCTGGTCCTCACCTCCGGCGACCCCACCCCGGGCCGGAACAAGTACGGCCCCAACCCGAAGGAGACCCCCTTCTTCGCCGACACGGTCCCCGTCTGACGGGACGCGGAGCGGCGGCTGGCGGGGAGCGTCCCGCGGCGTGACGGCACCCTCCGCGGGCGGTCCGGCCCGCGCGTCACCTCCGGCGCCCGCGGGGCACTCGCTCGGCTGTCCAGCCGGTCGCTCCGGGGAGGAGGGGCAATGCCTGTCGGCCGACTTTCCGATCAGGAGCAGCGCGTCCTGGAAGAAGTCGAACGCGCGTTGCGCCGCGACCGCCGGCTCGACCCGCGGCTGCGCATCTTCGCCGTGCGTCCGCGCCGCCCACGCCCGCACACGGTGCTCTGCTCGCTCGCCGTGTCCGTGACGCTCATGGTGACCGGCATGGTCACCTCCGAACCGGGCGTGATCTGGGCGTTCGCCGCCGTGTGGCCGGTGACCCTGTTCACGGTGATCCGGCTGCTGTGCCGCTGGACGGAAGGCTAGCCCGCCGCGTCGGCCCTCCGGGGCCCCACGCCCGGTACGCCGGCTGCGCTTGCGACGGCAGCGCGGGAACCCGTCCGTGCACCGCGTGACCTTCGGCGGCCCGCACCGCTGATGCCGAGCCGGCTCACTCCGATCGCGGTCTCGACGACCTCGCCTCCCGTCGGCCACGACCCGACTCACCGGACGCGATGCGGATGTGTCCGCCCACTGGAGCGCGGCCCCGGGTTCGCGGCCCGAGTTCGACCCTTCCGGGGGTGCCAGCCGTCGAGCCTCGCGTGGACCAGGCCGGAGGCGCTGGTCGCGGCCGAGCGCATCCCCCTGCTGGACCCCTCGTCCAGGGGGCCTCCGGCCGTGGCCCCGCCCGCGACATCGATGCCGGCCTCCGCCGAGGTGCCGCGCCGGACGCGGCGGACGGTGCGCTCCATGCCCTCGCACCCGACCACGCCGGTTGACCCGGAGGCCGCCTGGGCACCCGGAGCGCATCCCTGACGGCCCCGACGGCCGGTCCGGGGCCTTCCGGCACACCGATGACCGGACGACACCACCGAGGAGTCCCTTTCATGAACGACCACACCCCGAGCCAGGCCGAGGGCGAGCCCGACGAACCCGACACCGGGAACAGGACCGACATGCCCGTTCCGGACCACCCGACGCCGTCCCAGGCCGAGGGCGAGAGGGACGACGAGCCCGACACCCCCACGGACACCGACACCGAGGTGCCCTGACGCATCGCCGTCGATCGATGCGAAGGAAGCCCCTTTGCATGATCATGCGAGATGCTGCATACTCTTCCTATGTCCAAGGTCCTCACCTCCCTTCCCGCCGGCGAGCGCGTCGGCATCGCCTTCTCGGGCGGCCTCGACACGTCCGTCGCGGTCGCGTGGATGCGCGACAAGGGCGCCGTCCCCTGCACCTACACCGCCGACATCGGCCAGTACGACGAGCCCGACATCGCGTCGGTGCCCGGGCGCGCGAAGACGTACGGCGCCGAGGTCGCGCGTCTCGTCGACTGCCGCGCGGCGCTGGTCGAGGAGGGCCTGGCCGCGCTCACCTGCGGGGCGTTCCACATCCGCTCGGGCGGGCGCGCGTACTTCAACACCACGCCCCTCGGCCGCGCGGTCACGGGCACCCTCCTGGTCCGGGCGATGCTCGAGGACGACGTGCAGATCTGGGGTGACGGCTCGACGTTCAAGGGCAACGACATCGAGCGGTTCTACCGGTACGGGCTGCTCGCCAACCCGCACCTGCGGATCTACAAGCCCTGGCTGGACGCGGACTTCGTGACCGAGCTGGGCGGCCGCAAGGAGATGTCGGAGTGGCTGGTCGCCCACGACCTGCCCTACCGCGACAGCACGGAGAAGGCGTACTCCACCGACGCCAACATCTGGGGTGCCACCCACGAGGCCAAGACGCTGGAGCACCTCGACACGGGCGTGGAGACCGTCGAGCCGATCATGGGCGTGCGGTTCTGGGACCCGTCGGTCGAGATTCCCACCGAGGACGTGACGATCGGCTTCGTCGAGGGCCGCCCGGTGACGATCAACGGCAAGGAGTTCGCCTCCGCCGTGGACCTGGTGATCGAGGCGAACGCCATCGGCGGCCGGCACGGCCTCGGCATGTCGGACCAGATCGAGAACCGGATCATCGAGGCCAAGAGCCGCGGCATCTACGAGGCGCCCGGCATGGCCCTGCTGCACGCGGCGTACGAGCGTCTCGTCAACGCGATCCACAACGAGGACACCCTCGCCCAGTACCACGCCGAGGGCCGTCGGCTGGGCCGCCTGATGTACGAGGGCCGCTGGCTGGACCCGCAGGCGCTGATGATCCGGGAGTCGTTGCAGCGCTGGGTCGGTTCGGCGGTCACCGGCGAGGTCACGCTGCGGCTGCGGCGCGGTGAGGACTACTCGATCCTCGACACCACGGGCCCTGCTTTCAGCTACCACCCGGACAAGCTGTCGATGGAGCGCACCGAGGACTCCGCGTTCGGTCCGGTGGACCGGATCGGTCAGCTCACCATGCGCAACCTCGACATCGCCGACTCCCGAGCCAAGCTGGAGCAGTACGTCGGCCTCGGCCTGATCGGGACCGGCAGCCCCGCCATGGGTGCCTCGCAGGCGGCCGCGACCGGTCTGATCGGCACCATGCCGCAGATGCCGCAGGGCGGCGCCGAGGCCATCGCCTCGCGCGGCGAGATCTCCGAGGACGACGAGCTGCTGGACCGCGCCGCGATGGAGTTCGGCACGGACTGACCCCCGGTCCGCGAAGGCCGGCCCGGCGTCCGACGCGCCGGGCCGGCCTTCGCGTCGTACGAGGCCGGGTGGGTGGAGACGGCCCGCCTGCCGACGTAGCGCCTCGGCCGGTACGGTCGGCCGGGTCGGTGGTACGGGTCGTCCGGGTTGTGCGGCCGGGTCGCTCTCGTGTCCGCCCGCCCACCGGCTCGACGGGCCACCGCTCAGTGGACGGAGAACCCGCCGTCCACGAAGAGCGACTGCCCGGTGACATAGCCGGCGGAGCGGCCGGCCAGGAACACCGCGGCTCCGGCGAAGTCGGCGGCCAGCCCGTTGCGCCCGACCATGGTGCGCGCGGCCAGCGCCGCCACCTTCTCGGGGTCACGGGACAGCCGTGTGTTGAGCGGCGTCATCACGAAGCCGGGCACCAGGGTGTTGCAGGTGACGCCGTAGGGCGACCAGGCCTCGGCCTGGGAGCGGGCCAGCGACTCCAGCGCACCCTTGGAGACGCCGTAGGCACCGCTGTCGGCGAACGCCCGATGTGCCTGCTGGGAGGTGATGTGGATGATCCGCCCGTAACCCCGCTCGGCCATGCCGGGACCGAACCGCCGGCCCAGGAGATAGGGCGCCTCCAAATTCACCGCCATGGTCGCGTCCCAGACGTCCTCGCCCAGCTCGCTCATCGGCGGACGCAGGTTGATCCCGGCGCTGTTCACGAGGATGTCGGGCTCGCCGAACACCGCGACCGCCCGCTCCGCCGCGGTACGCACCCCTTCGCGGGTGCTCAGGTCGCCGGCCACCCATCCGGCACGGCCGCCGTCCGACGTCAACGCTTCGACGGTGGCGGTGAGTTCGGACTCCTTGCGAGCTACGACGACCACGCTCGCCCCCGCTCGCGCGAGTGCCCCGGCGATGCCTTTGCCGATGCCGGAACTGCCGCCCGTGACCAGGGCGGTCAGGCCGTCCAGCGAGAACAACTGGGAGAGGTAGTCGCGCGAGGTCATGACCGCACCCTAGACGGCCGGTGCACGGCGACGGGCGGGGGGCGTAACGCGGGGGCCGTCCTCGCCTCCGGTCACGGCAGGCCGGGAGGCGGCGCGCCGTCGCCGGTCATCGCTTGTCGCGGCGGCGGCGCATTCCCACCGCCACCACCCCGAAGGCGACCACGACGATCAGCGCCTGCACCCAGGCGGGCACGAAATCAGGCGCTCGCCCTCCCGCCGCCGTCACCGTCAGCATTCCGTCAGCCATGCCGTCTCTCCCTCAGTAGGCGCGACGCGATGCCACGGGGACCGGATACCCCGCCGCCGCCCGGGCATGAGCCGCGCGGTCCCTCGGCACGGGCCGCAACGCCTCGGGAGCAGCGGAGACCGGCGGAGTGGGCGCGACGGCCGAGGAGACGCCCACTGAAGCCGACGGCGGAGCCCCGCGCCTGCTGCTCCGGGCGTCCCGGCTAGCGATCGACGGCCCGCATCCCTGCCTCGTCGTACCGCTCACCCGCCGCCTCGGGCAGCTCCGCATCGATCCGGGCCAGGTCCTCCTCGGTCAGCGCGATGTCGACCGCGGCGGCGTTCTGTTCCAGGTAGGTGCGGCGCTTGGTGCCCGGGATCGGCACCAGATCCTCGCCCTGGGCCAGCACCCAGGCGATGGCCAGCTGAGCCGGGGTCACGTCCTTCTCGGCGGCGATCTCCTTCACCTTTGCCGCGAGCCGCAGGTTCGCCTCCAGATTGGCCTCCTGGAAACGCGGGTTCTCGCGGCGCCAGTCGTTCGCGTCGAGGTCGTCCTGCGAGGTGAACCGGCCGGCGAGGAAACCGCGGCCGAGCGGCGAGTACGGCACGAAACCGATGCCCAGCTCCCGACAGGCGGGCAGCACCTCGGCCTCGACGTCCCGTGACCACAGCGAGTACTCGCTCTGCACCGCCGTGATCGGGTGCACGGCGTGGGCGCGCCGAAGGGTCTGCGCGCTCGCCTCGCTCAGCCCGATGCACCGCACCTTGCCCTCGGCGACCAGCTCGCCCAGCGCGCCGACCGTCTCCTCGATGGGTACGTTCGGGTCGACCCGGTGCTGGTAGTACAGGTCGATGTAGTCGGTCCCCAGACGCCGCAGAGAGCCGTGGACCGAGCTACGGACGTGCTCGGCCGAGCCGTCCTGCGGGCCGACCGTGCTCATGTCGCCGGGGACGGCGCCGTCCATCCGGTAGTTGAACTTCGTCGCGATCACATACTCCTCGCGATGCCCCCGGATCGCCTCGCCGAGGAGCGACTCGTTGGTGAGCGGCCCGTACATCTGCGCGGTGTCGAGGAAGTTCACCCCGAGGTCGAGGGCGCGCCGGATGGTCGCGATCCCCTCCTCCTCGTCGGCGGATCCGTAGAAGGCGGACATCCCCATGCATCCCAAGCCGATGGCCGATACCTGGAGGTCCCGCAGGCTGCGCTTCTGCATGCCGTGTCCCAGCCTTTCCCTGCGTACTCGTTGGTCGTTCGGACCGCACGAAGCCCTCCTCCGCCCAGCGACGGATTCCACCGGGCGGCACCCGCACAGGCGATACGGGCTTTCGTGCGCCGCGGTGCCTTCGACGCTACGACCTGGAGCGCACTCCAGCGCAAGTCGACCGTTCCGGTCGCCGACAGGGCGACACCCGCCGCGACCAAGCCGAGGCGGGGCCAGGAGGGCCGGGTGTTCGCGGACTGAGCACCGGTCCGGCCCGGCTGTTCCTCGACGGTGGCACCGCACCGGACCGGTCAGCCGTCGAGGGGGCAGTCACTGAGCAGGGTGGCCGGGTCGGCGTCCGTGGGCCGCGCCACGGTACGGCTCGCGGGCGGGCGGTGGCCGGTGCCGAGCCATGTCTCCAAGGCGGTGAAGGCCGAGCGGTGGCAGGGCAGCAGCGGACGGAGCCGGTCGGGGAAGCTGTCGACCAGGGCGTCGGTGTGGGTGCCGTCCTCGACGCGGTAGTAGCGCAGCAGACCGCCGCGGCCCGCCTCCCGGACCATCCGGGCGTAGACGTCGGAGTCCTGGGCGATGGGCAGCAGGACGTCGAGGGTGCCGTGGACCGTGATCAGCGGCTTGCCGATACGGCCCGTCAGCGCGACGCGCCGCACCGCCGCGTGTACGCCGGCGGGGCGGGCGGGGTAGTCGTAGTCGGCGTCGCAGCCCGGAACGGAACCCGGGGCGCAGTACGGCGTGCCGGCCTCGGTGGCGCCGTCGAAGGCGGGGTCGAACTCCTCGCGGTACACCCGCTGGGTCAGGTCCCAGTAGACCTGGTGGTGGAACGGCCACAGGAACTCGGAGCCGGCCGGGAAGCCCGCCCGGACCAGTTGCGCCCGTGCCTGGTCGGCGGCGGGGCCGCCCGCGGCGTAGACCGGGTAGTGACGCAGGGCGGCGGGCAGGAACGTGAACAGGTTGGGGCCCGCTGAGCGCCAGAGTGTGCCCTCCCAGTCCACTCCCCCGTCGTACAGCTCCGGGTGGTTCTCCAGTTGCCAGCGCACCAGGTAGCCGCCGTTGGACATTCCGGTGGCGAGGGTGCGAGTGGGCGGCCGGTGGTAGCGCTGGACGACCACCGTGCGGGCGGCGCGGGTGAGTTGGGTGAGCCGGCTGTTCCATTCGGCGACGGCGTCGCCCGGGCGCACGCCGTCCCCGTGAAAGGCGAGCCCGGTGTTGCCCTTGTCGGTGGCGGCGTAGGCGTAACCGCGCGCGAGCACCCAGTCGGCGATGGCCCGGTCGTTGGCGTACTGCTCGCGGTTGCCGGGAGTGCCGGCCACGACAAGGCCGCCGTTCCAGCGGTCGGGCAGCCGGACGACGAACTGGGCGTCGTGGTTCCAGCCGTGGTTGGTGTTGGTGGTCGAGGTGTCGGGGAAGTAGCCGTCGACCTGGATGCCTGGCACCCCGCTGGGAACGGGCAGGTCCTTCGGGGTCAGCCCGGCCCAGTCGGCCGGGTCGGTGTGGCCGGATCCGACGGTGCCGGCCGTGGTCAACTCGTCGAGGCAGTCCGCCTGTTGGAACGCGACGCCCGGCATCCGCACGTGGGTGAGGTTCACACAGTGACCGGCGACGGCGCCGGGGGCCGACCCGGCGGCGGGTGTGGGCAGCAGGGCCGCGGCGGCGGTCAGGGCGACGGCACCGAGGACCGTACGCCGTCTCGCCGGTGCGGCGGCGGAGAACAGGGCCATGAACGACCTCCGAGGGAGCGGACTCGACGGCTGGAGGCTAGGCGGCGCGGATGGCCGCTGGACATGTGTGCGCGCGCCATCATGGCCACGCTCATCGGGTGTGCTGACTCCATGCACGGCTGCCGGTTTCCTGGACGTCGCCGGCAGCCGTGCCCGGCCGTGTCAGGGGCAGGCGGTGTCGGCGACGGTGAAGTGGCCGACGGGTGACTCCTTCAAGGTGTGGGTGACGAAGGTGTTGTACAGGCCCATGTTCTGGCCGGACCCCTTGGCGTAGGTGTAGCCGCCTCCGGTCGTAGCTCGTCCCGCCTGGACGTGGGCGTAGTTGCTGGAGGTCCAGCAGGCGGCGGTGGCACCGGTGGTCCGCGCGGTGACGGTGGCCGACAGCGGTCCCGTGCCGCCGTCCGCGTCACGGGCCGCGACGGCATAGGTGTGGGTCGAGCCCGGCGGCAGGCCGGTGTCGGTGTACGACGTCGAGGCGGGCGTGGCGACCGGCGCGCCGTCGCGGTGGACGACGTAACCGGCGGCTCCGTCGACCGGGTTCCAGCCCAGGGTGACGCTGGTGTCGGTGACGCCGGTCGCGGCCAGGGCGGTCGGGGCGGGCAGCGGAGCGGGCGGGGGGTCGGACTGCGCCAGCCCGAAGAAGCGCGTGATCCAGTAGCTGGAGCAGATCGAGTCCAGGAAGTAGGGGGCGCCGGTGCCACCGCACTGCTCGGGGCCGCTGCCGGGGTCGACCGGCGTGCCGTGCCCGATGCCGGGCACCCGGTTCACCTCGACGGCCACCGAGCCGTCCGCCGCCGCGTACTCCTCGTGCCGCGTCGAGTCGGGCCCGATCAGCGAGGTGCGGCTCGGCACCTGGGACAGTCCGTGCAGCGCGGTCCACTGGTCGCGCAGTTCGTCGGCGTTGCGCGGCACGACGGTGGTGTCCTGGTCGCCCTGCCAGACGGCGACCCGCGGCCACGGGCCGGTCCACGAGGGGTGGGCGTCGCGGACCCGCTGGGCCCACTGCGCGGGGGTGAGGTCGACACCCGGGTTCATGCACGTGTAGGGGCCGGCGTCCCTGGCGCAGTCGTACGGCAGCCCGGCGACGACGGCGCCGGAGCGGAACACGTCCGGATAGGCGGCGAGCATCACCGACGTCATGGCGCCGCCGGCCGACAGACCGGTGACATGGATCCGGCGGGGGTCAGCGCCGTAGGCGGAGACCGTGTGCGCGGCCATCTGCCTGATCGAGGCCGCTTCCCCCTGGCCTCTGCGGTTGTCGGTGGCCTGGAACCAGTTGAAGCACTTGCTCAGGTTGTTCGAGGACGTCGTCTCGGCGAGGACGAGCAGGAACCCGTACCGGTCGGCCAGTCGGGGCAGTCCCGAGTTGTCCGCGTAGCCCTGGGCGTTCTGGGTGCAGCCGTGCAGGGCGATCACCACGGCGGGGTTCGCGGTGAGGGACGCGGGCCGGTAGACGTACATGGTCAGCCCGCCGGGATCGGCACCGAAGTCGGTGACCCTGGTCAGGCCGACGGCGGCGTGGACGGCCGGCGCGGGGCCCGCCAGGACCGCGGCGAGTGCCAGGGCCATGGCGGCCAGGAAGCGGGACAGCGCTGCGACGGCTCTGCGTGATGAAGGCGACTGCATGGCGGCTCCCTCGGTGACCTGCGGGGACACCGGCCCGCTGAGCGATCCGGTGTCCGGCACCGTAGGGGTCGTACAACCGGCAACGATATGGCCGCGGGCACCACAGACTGCCGGGCACGGGGTGCTTCCGGACGGGTTGCGCCGCCCGGCGAGGCCTGGTAGCCGCCCCCGCCGGGGCTCAGGTACGGGCCTCTTCCGGGCCCGCGCTCCCCGACACGAGGGGGCTGGATTCGGCAGCGGTCGCCGGAACGTGCAGGATGGGGGCATGACGACCAAGGTCTATTTCGACATCACCATCAACAACGAGCCCGCTGGGCGCATCACCTTCAACCTGTTCGACGACGTCGTGCCGAAGACCGCGGAGAACTTCCGCGCGCTGGCCACCGGCGAGAAGGGCTTCGGCTACGCCGGTTCCTCCTTCCACCGCGTGATCCCCTCCTTCATGCTCCAGGGCGGCGACTTCACGCGCGGCGACGGCACGGGCGGCAAGAGCATCTACGGCGAGAAGTTCGCCGACGAGAACTTCACCCTCAAGCACGACCGGCCCGGCCTGCTGTCGATGGCCAACGCCGGCCCGAACAGCAACGGCTCGCAGTTCTTCGTCACCACCGTCGTGACCGACTGGCTGGACGGCAAGCACGTGGTGTTCGGCGAGGTCGCCGACGACGCCGGCATGGAGCTGGTCCGGAAGATCGAGTCCCTCGGCTCGCGGAGCGGCGCCACCTCCGCGAAGATCACCATCGCGGCCTCCGGCCAGCTCTGATCCCCGCCCCATGGGCCGTCCCGCCGTCGGCCGGCCCATGGGAGCTCGTCACGTGCCGGGTCACCCGCGCGCGGGCACGTCCCGCCCGGGTGTCCGGACGGGACGTGCCGCGTGCGTGGCCGTGCGGGGGCCTGCCGCCCACGAGGCGGCGAGTCCGCCTACTTGACCGTGAGGGTCTTCGGCCAGCCGTAGCGGCCCGCCTTGGCGAAGAGGTTCTTGATGTCGGCCGGCTTCAGCTTGACGCAGCCGTTGGAGTAGTAGTCGCTCGTGCCGTCCCAGCGCTCCGACTCGATGCGGCCCTGCCCGCCGTTCGGCTTCATCTCGCTGTGCACGAAGAGTTCCGTGCGCTTGGTGCCGCTCGCGCCGTTGTTCTTGCACCGCTTGTCGGACACCTTGATGACGTAGCCGTTGATGATGCCGTCGAAGTTCGTGCGGTGGAACTCCACCTTGTACTTGCCGTTGGGCAGCCAGCCCTTGGCGGTGGCGCACGCGTTCTTGCTGCCGTTTCCGGAGCCGGCTCGGTACGAGGCGACCGCCTTGTCCGCCGCGTCGGGCACGCTCTTCATGAGGTAGAGCCGGGAGTCGATGGGGTTCGCCGAGTTCTTCTTGAAGTACAGGTAGTAGCCGCCGGTCGCCGCCTGCGCCTCCGGGGCGGTCAGGGCGGACGTGGCGGTGACACCGCCGAGCAGGGCCGCCGTGAGGGCGAGCGGGGTGATGCGGGCACGCAGGCTGTTCGTGCGCATGCCGGACTCCTTGTCGTCTGGGTGTACGTCGATGGGAACGCCGCCGACCGGCCCACCCCCGTGGGCCCGGTCGCGGCGACACCAACCGAGCCTGTGGGGACGGATCTTGTCCGGCAAGGGCCGAGCCCGTCCCGGACAGCCGCCCGCCTGTCCGGGCTGGTCGGACGGTGGACGGGCAGCCGGTCCGGACAGCCCGGATGTGGCCGGGACCGTCGTTGCCGGACGCCTTCCCCGTGACGACAATGACGGAATGACGATCTCGGGGGGATCGGACCCGTGCGAGGCACGTACCGCGTCCCAATACGTCGCCCTGCTCCGGCAGTTGAAGGACGGCAGCGGGCTGACGTACCGGCAGCTCGAACAGCGGGCCGCCGCCCGCGGCGACCTCCTGGCGCGCAGCACCGTGGCCGACGTGCTGCGGCGGGAGGCGCTGCCACGCGCGGAGCTGGTCACCGCTCTGGTGCGCGCCTGCGGCGCCGAAAGCGACCTGCCCCGATGGCTCGCGGCCCGTGAGCGGCTCGCCTCGACGGAGGACGAAGCGCCGCGGGACGATCGGGGGACGGCGGCCGGGGCGAACTCGCCGGTCTCACCGGACTCACCGGACTCAGAGGACTCACCGGACTCAGGGGACGACGCTCGCGTACGTCGTCGGCGGGGTCCCGCCGGCAGCAGGGGGGTGGGGATCGCGTCGCTCGCCGCGGTGGCCTCGCTCTGCACGGTCGCCCTGCTGGTCGTGGCCGCGATCGTACTGCTGCCGAACGACGACGACGCGGCCGGCGAGAAGGCGGGCAGCCAGTCGTCCGTGGCGTCGACGGCCGTGACCGCAGGACCCGGCCCGGCCGCGGGGTACTCCCGCATCCGTCCCGTGCGCGCGCCTGACCTGTGCCTGACCGACGGGGACGTCCGGATGCCCGGTGCCAACCGGTCGAAGACGGTCGCGGTCCAGCGGCCCTGCGACCAGGCGGTGCCGCCACGGACGTACCTCCAGCGGCAGGACGACGGGCTGTACCGCATCCAGTGGCGTCATCCGCAGCACGGCACCGGGTGCCTCACCGTCCTCACCGGCGGGGAGTACCGCAACACTCTGGAGCCGTGGGAGGACTGCCGGGCGGGCGGCTCGGCCCAGTTGTTCCGCATCGAGCGGACGGGCGGGCCGGGACGGTGGCGACTGCGGCCGGCCCAGGACGACGAGCTGTGTCTGGAGATGCGCGGGGCGGCCACGGAGGCCGGCACCGTGGCCATGGCGGAGCGGTGCGGCACCGGCGCGGACACGGCCCAGGTCTTCCTGATCGGGAGCGAGCCGGCCGGCTGAGCCGGTCGTGGTGCGTACCGGACGGTTCGGGGGCGACCGGGTGCCGCACCGGCGACGTCCCGCCTGGCGCAGGCGTCCCGCCCTCCTGCGTCCCGCCCTCCGGTGGCGGCCGGGCACCCGGTCCGTCGGCCGTCCCGCCCGGTGGCCGGGCGGGACGGCCGACGGCTCACAGCCTGGCGCCGAAGTTCTGCGTCCACCAGGGGCCGCCGCCGCCGTCGTGGACGCCCACGCCGATGTTCTTGAAGGCGCAGTTGAGGATGTTGGCGCGGTGTCCGGGGCTGTTCATCCAGGACGTCATCACCGACTCGGCGCTCTGCTGGCCCTTGGCGATGTTCTCGCCGTAGGTGGACCAGCGGTACCCCGCGGCGGTGATGCGCTTGCCCGGGTCGGCGCCGTCCGGGTTGGTGTGGTCGAAGAAGCCGCGGGCGGCCATGTCCTCGGAGTGGCCCAGCGCGGCGTTCCGCAGTTTCGCGTCATCGGTCAGCGGGCCGCAACCGGCCGCCGCCCGCTCCTTGTTGACCAGGGCGATCACCTCCGCCACAGTGCCGGACGGCGCGGACCGCGCGACCGGTGTGCGCGACACGTCCGGCTTCGGCGCGGGCGCCTTCGCCGTGGGCGGTGTGCTTCTGGACGTCCGTGGGCTCGGCGAGGCGCTCGGGCTGGGGGACTTCGAGGCGGACGCGGACGCCGACGGGGAGGGCGAGGCCGACGGGGAGTTGTCGGGGGTGGGGCGGGGTGTGGCGATGTCCGTGCGGACCACCTCCTCGGCGGACCGGGCCGCGGTCCGCCCGCCGGGCTCGTCGCCCGGCCGGCCGCCGAAGTAGTAGAGACCCCCGCCCGCCACGCAGGCGGCCACGACCGCCCCGCCGACGGCCCGCCGCCGCACGCGGCGCCTGCGACGCGCCGCGCCGCGGGCGGTGCTCTGCGCGCCCCCGGAGCGGTGCCTGCCGACGGACGGGGCGGACACGGCGGGGGTCTCCCCTGCGCCGAGGCCTTCGCCCGTGCCCAGGTTTTCGCCGGTGCCGGGGTCTTCGCCGGTGCCGGGGCCCCCGCCGGTCCCGAGCGGGGAGTTCGATCCGGCCATGGCCGAGGTGTCGTAGGCCGCGCGGATCCTGCCCGCCAGCGCGGGCGACGCGGCCACCAACGCCAGACCGGCGAGCAGCCCCTCCGCGGGCAGCAGTCCGCTCCACAGGCCCGAGCAGCGCGTGCAGTCGCGCGCGTGCCGGGCGATGCGCTTGCGCCACAGAGCGGAGGGCCGTCCGTCCCAGCCCCCCAGCATGCCTTGGAGTTCCTCGCAGGGCGGCTGGGCGTCGAGCGCTCGCACGACCACGCGGGCGGCCTCCAACTGCGCCTTCATCCGTTGCACGCGGACGGCGGCGTGCTGCGGGGAGAGTTCCAGGGCCTCGGCCACCTCGGTCCGGGTCAGCGCACCGGCGCACTCCAGCCACCACAGGGACAGCAGACTCCGGTCGTCGGGCTCGAGCCAGCGGGTGGCGCGCGCGGTCTCCTGACGCTGGCCCGACAACTGGAGCCGGACCATGGTGAGGTCGACGAAGTCGGCGCCGGGGTCGGCGAGGTCTCCGGCCTCCTCCACGGGGCCCTGGGTGATCGGCCTTTGCCGCCAGTGCGCGCGGATCTGGTTCATGGTGATGGCCACCAGCCAGGACCGGAAGCTCTCGGGGTCGCGCAGGGCGGCCAGCGAGTCCAGGGCGCGGAGCATGGTCTCCTGGACCACGTCGTCCACGTCCACCGAGCCGTTCAGCGCCCGGCCCACGATGTTGTAGACCAGCGGAAGGTACGCGCTGACCAGAGCGTCCTGTGCCGCCGGGTCGCCCCCTCGGGCAGCGGTCACCAGTGCCGCCGACGCCACCGTGTGCTGAGTACTCAATGCAGTTTCCCTGTCGTCGATGCCGAACGTTGCTGTCCGTGACAAGGGAGATCTCTGAGGCAGCCTCGGATAACAGTTATTCGGAAATTCGTGTGATGCGATGTTCACCGCACCGCCCGGCCACCGCAATGGGGACCGTCACATCCGGGCCCACCATGCGGACGTGCGGCGGAAGTCACCTCGGCCGGGTCGACGGACCCGTCCCGGATCAGGCCGACGAAGGGGCGCGGTCGCGCGGTGCCTCCGCAGGCGGCCCGTCCCGCGCAGGCTCCTCCGGCCGCGTCCGTACGGGTGGCATCGGCCTGACGGCGAAGCGGCTCGGGGGTGACCGGCGTTGTGCAGAGCCCAACCATCACCTCGGGAAAGGCACTTCGATGCGCCGTACGACCCTTCTCGCCGTCTGCGCCCTGATCGCCGCCGCCGCCACCGGATTCTTCGCCACCAGCGCCATCCGCAGCCGCTGAGGCACTGCCGTCGGGCAGCGTCCAGGGCCTACGGCCCAGCGCCTCGGCGTACGCCTTCCCCGCGTGCGCCGGGGCGTCCACTCTCCGGGGCCTGCCCGGAGAACCGAATTCCGTCATTGGCATGGACCTGCTCACGGCCCATGACTACGCTTCACCCATCCGTACGAGAGCGCTCTCAGAACGCGGTTGTTCCACCCCCACCTTGTTGGAACGACGAAGGGGCAACTCCCGTGAGACACCGCAGACTCCAGTACGCCGCACTCGCCGTCCTGCTCCTGGCCGGCGGCTGGACCACCGGCTCCGCCCTGCCCGCGGCGGCGAAGGACGCCCCCGCACCGGCCGCGACCGACTCCAGGCCGGTCTCCGCCGGACTGCTGACCGCGATGCGGCGCGACCTCGGCCTGTCGGAGCCTCAGGCGCGCGAACGTCTCGCCGCCGAGCGCACCGCCACCACCGTGGAACCGCAGGCCCGCCGGGCTGCCGGGTCCTCCTACGGCGGCGCCTGGTTCGACGCGGAGGAAGGGCGGCTGACCGTGGCCGTCACCTCCGGCGCCTCCCCCGCTACCCTGCGCGCGGTCCGCTCCACCGGCGCCGCCGTACGCATCGTGGAGCACAGCGCGCGCGAACTCGACACGGCCAAGGCACGCGTCGACCGGCTGACCGCCCCGCAGGGCGTGAGCAGTTGGCATGTCGATCCCGAGAGCAACACGCTGGTGGTCGAGGTGGTACGGGACAGGGCCGCCGACAACGATGTCCGCCGGTTCGTCTCCCTGGCTCGCGAGGCCGGTCCCGTCAGCGTCGAGACGGTCGCCGCCGCGCCGCGGACCTTCGCGGCGGGCACGGTCGGCGGTGACCCCTACTACACCGGCAACGTCCGCTGCTCCATAGGCTTCTCGGTGCACGGCGGGTTCGTCACCGCGGGCCACTGCGGCCGGGCGGGGGCCGGTGTCAGCGGCTGGGACCGCTCCTACATCGGCACGTTCCAGGGCTCCTCGTTCCCGGACAACGACTACGCGTGGGTGAACGTGGGCAGCGGCTGGTGGACCGTCCCCGTCGTGCTCGGCTGGGGGACGGTCCCCGACCAGCTCGTGCGCGGTTCCTCCGAGGCGCCGGTCGGCAGTTCGATCTGCCGGTCGGGCTCCACGACGCACTGGCACTGCGGCACCGTGCTGGCCAAGAACGAGACGGTGAACTACAGCCAGGGCGCGGTGCACCAGATGACGAAGACCAGCGTGTGCGCCGAGCCCGGCGACTCCGGCGGCTCGTTCCTCAGCGGTGACCAGGCGC
This sequence comes from Streptomyces sp. NPDC033216, assembly GCF_055577115.1. Taxonomy (NCBI): domain Bacteria; kingdom Bacillati; phylum Actinomycetota; class Actinomycetes; order Kitasatosporales; family Streptomycetaceae; genus Streptomyces; species Streptomyces sp. NPDC033216. Next base: position 214,977 of record NZ_JBVIQK010000009.1, read on the forward strand.
AGGGCGTCACCTCGGGCGGCTGGGGCAACTGCGGCAGCGGCGGGGAGACCTGGTTCCAGCCGGTCAACGAGATCCTCAACCGCTACGGGCTGACCCTGCACACGGCCTGATCCGCGGCGGACCCGGGGGCCTCGGCCGGCAGCCAGGCCATGCTCCCGGGTCCGTGCGACGGCACGACGGTCCGACCGCCGCGAGGAGGTCAGTTCCCCAGCGCCAGCCGCATGATCGTGAGGTCGAACCAGCGCCCGAACTTCAGTCCCGCCTCGCGCACGGTGCCCACCTCGGTGAACCCGAACCGCCGGTGCAGCCGGATCGACGTGGCGTTGCCCGACTCGATTCCGGCGATCATGCTGTGGTGCCCGGCCCCGCGCGCCGCGTCGACGAGGGCGCCCAGCAGGGCCCGGCCGATGCCCAGGCCCTGGCTGCCGTCGCGGACGTAGACGGAGTTCTCCACGGTGTGACGGTAGCCGTCGAGATCGCGCCAGGGGCCGTAGACCGCGAAACCGACGACCTCACCGCCGAGCTCCGCGACGAGAGCCGAGCCCCGCTCGAGATGGACGGCGAGCCAGGCCGCGGCGTCGGCCGGTGACTGCTGGGTGTCGGTCCACAGGGCCGTCGAGGTGGCGACGGCGTGGTCGCGGATGACGCGGATGGCCTCGCCGTCGGCCGCGGTTGCCGGACGGACCCGCGCCACCTCGCGCTTCTCATATATTGCCATCATGTCCAACATAGTAGATCCCCTGGTGGAGCGGATCGCCGCCCGCGTCCGCACCGAGCGCGAGCGGCACGGCTGGACCCTCAACCAGCTGGCCGAGGCCTCCGGGGTCTCCCGCGCGATGATCCACCGGATCGAACGGGGCGAGAGCAGCCCCACGGCCGTCGTGCTCGGCAAGCTGTCCGCCGCGTTCCGGCTCAGCGTCTCCTCACTGCTGGCGCTCGCCGAGGGCGAGACGCGCGGCCCCGAGAGCACTGCCGGGGTGCGGCGGCACATCGACGCGACCGAGTGGCGCGATCCCGAGACCGGCTACCGCCGCCGTCAGATCACCGGACCCGGCTTCCCCGTGGAGACGGCCGAGATCCGGCTGCCCGCCGGGGCGGCGGTGTCGTACCCGGCGGCGTCCTTCGCGTTCGCCCGGCAGGCCGTGTGGGTGCTGGACGGACGGCTGACCTTCCACGAGGGGACCACCGTCCATGACCTCGGCCCCGGCGACACGGTGGAACTCGGCGAACCCGCGCCCTGCACCTTCGCCAACGACGGCGACGCCGAATGCCGGTACGTGGTCCTCCGCGCCCAGGCCGACCGGCCGTGAACGGCCCGGCCCTCCCCCGGTACGGCACTCTGCTGCTCGCGTGCACCGCGGCCACGGCGATCGCCAACAACTACGCCCTCCAGCCCGCCCTCACCGACGTGGCCGACGACCTCGACCTGTCCGCGACCATGACAGGGCTGGTCCCGACGGCCATTCTCGCCGGCTGCACCGCGGGGTTCGCACTGCTGCTGCCCCTCACCGACCGGGTCGCCCCGCATCGGCTGGTCGGTGTCCAGCTGTGCGTCCTGGCCGCGGCACTCACGCTGGCCGCCGCCGCGCCGAACGCCCCGGTCCTGCTGACCGCCTGTCTGCTCATCGGCGCGACGGCCTCGGTCGCCGCCCAGGCCGGTGCCATCGCGGGCCGGTACGCCGCGCCCGGCCGGCGCGGCACGGCCATGGCCACGGTCGCCACCGGCCTGTCGGCGGGCATCCTGCTGAGCCGCTGGGCCGGCGGAGGCCTGGCCGACCTGCTCGGCTGGCGCCGCATGCTGCTCGTCTTCGCCGGTCTCGCCCTGCTGGGCGCGCTCGCCGCCGGGCGGCTCCTGCCCCGCGAACGCCCGTGCCCCGAGGGCGGCTGTCTCGCCGCGCTCGCCGCCATGGCGCCCTTGCTGCGCCGGCACCGTCCGCTGCGTCGCGCCGTGGTCCTGGGCGGCCTGTGGTACTTCGCCTTCAACGTCGTCTGGGTGGCCCTCTCCCTGACGCTGACGCGTCCGCCGTACTCGCTCGACGCCACCGCCGTCGGCCTGTACAGCCTGGCCGGCCTCCTCGGGTTCGCCGCGCTGCCCTTCACCGGCCGGCTGGTCGACCGGTACACACCGGGCAGGGTCACCGTCGGGTCCATGGCGGCCGCCGCGATCGGCACGGCGGTCCTGGCCGCCGGTTTCCCGCACCCCGTCCCGACGGTACTGGGGCTGGCCCTGTTCGACGCCGGCTGCTTCGCCGCGCAGGCCGCCAACCAGAGTGTCGTCGTCGCCGTCGACCCTCCCCGCTCCGGCGGTCTCACCGGCGTCTACCTCGTCCTCTACTTCGCCGTCGGCGCCCTGGGCACGGCAGCCACCGCCCCGCTCCTCGACACGCTCGGCTGGCGGGGCACGATCCTCACCGCCCTGGCCGCCCTGCTCACCGCCGGCGGGCTCGCCGCCCGCCGCGGGAAACCCTCGCAGGACGAGGGCCTCACTCGCAGGACGAGGGCGTCGAGGAATGCCGACCCCGACCGGCCGCTCTCCGGCACCCCTGATTCCGCGCTGCCCGCACCACCGTGATCGACGTACGCCTGCCCGCACCGTTCCGGCGGGGACCGGTGTGTTCGGCCACCTGGTCCCGGCCGACGGGAGGATGACCGTTGCGCTCACCCGGGTGGCGATGACCGGCCGGACCCCACCCGCCCCGACGCGTGACCTCCGGTTTCCGGCCGCCGAGGGGTGACGTTCATGGTCGGCCTGCAACCGCCCCGGCCGAAAGCGTGTCTTCGTCCGCGTGGCCCGACGGGCCGGGATGCGGCACCGCGGGCGTACCGCGGGCTGGGGGGACGGCGATGAACGCATGGGCTGTACCGGGGTACTCCGAGTCGCTGGAACTCGGGGCCGGGGCGAGTGGGCGGGTGGTACTGGCCGTCCATGAGCCCACGGGCGTGTCGGTCGCGGTGAAGTACCTCAGCGAGTCGCTGCGGACCCGGCCGGGCTTCGTGCACGGGTTCCGAGCGGAGGCACAGCTGCTCGCCGGGCTGCGGAGCCCGCACGTGGCCGGTCTGTACGAGTACGTCGAGGCGACGAACGGCGCCGCCATCGTGATGGAACTGGTCGACGGCGTCTCCCTGCGGACCGCGCTGGCCCGGCAGGGTCCCCTTTCGCCCGAGGCCGCGCTGGTCGTCCTCAAGGGCTCGCTGCTCGGTCTCGCCGACGCCCACCGGGTCGGCGTGGTCCACCGGGACTACAAGCCGGAGAACGTGCTGGTCTCCCCCGAGGGTGTGTCCAAGCTGGTCGACTTCGGTATCGCGGTGGACGCCGGTGCGCGGGCCGGAGTCGCCGGGACGCCCGCCTACATGGCCCCGGAGCAGTGGACCGGCACGCCTGCCTCGCCCGCCGGGGACGTGTACGCCGCCACCGCCACGTTCTTCGAATGTCTGACGGGACGCCGTCCGTACGCGGGCGACAACCTGGCCGAACTGGCGCTGCAACACGTCGAGGGCGCGATCCCGGTCGGGGAGGTGCCCGAAACGGTGCGTCCGCTGGTCGGCCGGGGGCTGGCCAAGTCGCCCGAGCACCGGCCCCCGGACGCGGCGGCGTTCGTCGCGGAGCTGGAGGAGACCGCCGTAGCGGCGTACGGGAGTGACTGGGAGGAGCGCGGGCGTGGTCGGCTGGCCGCGCTCGTCGCCCTGCTCCTCTTCCCGCGTCCGACCAACCTGGAGGTGCCGAACGCCGCCGCCGACACGGCTCGTACCGTGTTCACGCGGGGTGCCGGCCGCGCCGGCCTGCGTCCGTGGCGGCCCACCTGGCCGGGGCTCGCCGTGTCGGTGGCGGCCGTGCTCGTGGCGATCCTCGCGGCGCGAGGCGCCGGCGCGGACACCGCGGCCGGCTCCGGTCGGGCGGCGCAGGTGCTGGCCACGACGAGCGCCGTGCCGGGCCCGCAACCCGCCGTCACGGCCCCGTCGAGCGCCGCGACCCCGTCGGCGACTGCCCCCTCCGCCCCGGCTCCGGCCCCGGACGCCACCGTCTCGCCCGGCGGCCTCGCTTCCCCGTCCCCGTCCCTCGCCCCCTCGACCTCCGCGTCGGAGACCACGCCCAGCACCGTGACGACCACCGGGGAGCCCACGGCGCCGGCTTCTCCCGACGAGACGGCCGGCACCTCCGCTCCGCCGGGCCCGCCCACGGTCAGGGAGGTCGCCGTGAGCGGCTTCCGGCAGACCGGGCCCGGCACGGCGACGGCCGCGATCACGGTCACGACGGACGACACCGGCCCGTTCTCCGTCACGGTCGGCTGGTTCACGGGGAACACCGCCGGTGAACCGGGAGTCGGCGACGGGGTACCGACGACGCAGCAGCACAGCGGTGCCACGCGGTACTCGTTCACCGTCGAGCACACCTTCCGGGGCACGGGCTGCTACTGGACGCTCCAGGTCGGCACCGGCCCCGCCTCCGCCGACGGCGGCGCCTCCCAGCGGCTCCTGACCCGGCAGTGTGAAATCCGATGACGACCCCTGAGGGCGCCCCGCCCCCACCCGGTTCCCTCCCACCGGCGAGGCCCGACGCCGGCAACGACGAGTACAGCGCGACCGCGCTGGCCAGTCACTGGATCCAGCGGCCCGATCCCGGCCCCGCGCCCGACCGGACCGTCGTGACCGACACCGCGGCCGCTCCCGGTGACGGGACCGTCCTGCGCTTCGGTCCCGGCGTGACGGCGGCCCTGGCCCGGCGCCCCCGTCCGGCGCCGCCCACGGTCGCGGCTCCGCGGGTCCCTCGTCGCCGGCTGCCGCGGCGGCACGCCCTGCCCGCGCTCGTGCTGGTCGCCGCCGTCCTGTACCCGTTCTGGCGGCAGCACGCGGCCCCGGCGGTGGGCGTGCGCGAGGTGTCGGTGACGGCCGCGCGGCAGAGCCTTGGCTGTGACACGACCGCGGGCGTCGTCGGAGTCGTCCGCACCGACGGCCGGCCCGGCACGCTCGCCTACCGGTGGGTGCGCAGCGACGGCACCACCTCCGCCGTACGGCACGCCGCGATCGCTCGGGGACAGCGGCAGGTGCGGCTCCCGTTGCTGTGGACCTTCCAGGGCCCCGGCCACCACGCGGCGGTGGCGGAGCTGCGGCTGCTGTCGCCCGAGCGGCGCTCGGCCGAGGCCCGTTTCGTGTACGACTGCTCCTGATCAGCGTCCGACGCGGCCGCCGCCGTCGCCCCGTCGCCTCGCACGCCCTCGTGGAGGTAGAAAGGAAGAGACGCCGCAAGCCCGCGTTTCCCGTAGCGCCGAGAGGAGGCCCCGGCAACCATGAGGACGATCGGAACGGGTGGTCCGAGCCCGCGCGAGTGGCTGGGACACGGCCTTTTCACGCGCGTCGCCGGGCCGGACGGCGAACGCAACCGCGCCCGCATCCACGGCACTCCCGGCCCGCGCTGGTTCGGACCGGAGCGTCCCGTCCGCCGGGTGCACGGCGACGCCTCGATGTTCGTGGGCGGGCTGTCCGCCCTGCTGCTCCAGTCGCTGCATCCGCTCGCCATGGCGGCCGTGGCCGCCCACTCCGGTTTCCGCGGCGACCCGTGGGGCCGGCTCCAGCGCACCAGCACCTTCCTCGCCACGACGACGTACGGCACCGCCGAGCACGCCCAGCGGGCCTGCGACCAGGTCCGTGCCGTCCATGAACGCGTCAGCGGGGTCACCACGAGCGGGGAGCCGTACCGTGCGTCGGACCCGCACCTGCTGGGCTGGGTGCACGTCGCCGAGGTCGACAGTTTCCTCCGCGCCCACCAGCGCTACGGTCTGCGTCCCCTGTCGGAGGAGGAGTGCGACGGATACGTCGAGGACGCGGCACGGGTCGCCGTCGCGCTGGGCATCCCCGATCCGCCGCGCAGCAGGGAGGAACTCGCGGCGCGGTTGTCGGACTACCGCCCGGAGCTGCGCGCCACGCCCGAGGCGCGGGACACCGCCCGCTTCCTCCTGCTGAACCCGCCCGTCCCCCTCGTCGCCCGCCTCCCCTACGGTGTGCTGGCCGCCAACGCCGTGTCCCTGCTGCCCGACTGGGCCGCCGCCGAGCTGCGCCTGCCCCGGTTCGCCGTGGTCGACAACCTGTGCGTACGGCCGCTCGGAGCCGCGATGACGGCGGCGATCCGCTGGGCGATGGTGCCGACCCGGCGTGCGGTGCTCGCACCGCCGGGCTGACGAGGCGGTGTCTTGCGTCCGGTCCCGGCCCGAGCGAGGCGTGCGAGGTCACGACGCGGAAACCGGCTTCCCGGGCCTTGTGCCGCGCCGCCTGGAGCCCCATGCCGACCACGTGCGGCACCGAGGCCGTGTGCCGTGTCGGCGACGGCCGGCTCGCCGTCAGCGGCCGACTCGCCGCGGGAGGTCGTGGCGGCCGATCGCGGTCGGGGCCGCCGCAGCCGACGTGACCGCCCTCGCGGCCGCGCCGGACACTGCCTTCGCGGCGGAGCCCGCGGCCGGATCGCCCGCGAGCAGGCAGTCGGCGGCTGCTGACAGGGCCCTGAGGAGGACAAGGGGAGGGCGCATGGGATCCCCCGAGTGGTGCCGGGGTTCAGGGCGGCGCACACGGCGCGCCCCGAGCCTCCTCACGCCGCTCGTATGCGGTCCCGGGCCGGGGCGGGGACCGGGCGGACGGGGGTGGAGCGTATCCGGGCGGCCGTCTGGACGGTGCGCAGCGGTCGGACCCGGTACGTGGTCTTGGTGGGGTCGGTGAGGGGGTCGCCGAGGGTGATGCGGCCGGCGGCCTGGAGTTCGTCGCACACGGCGGTGGGGAGGGCGACGTAGCAGCCGCCTCGGCCGGTGGCGGAGTCCAGCGGTCGCCAATAGCTGTACCTGCGGCGGCCGTTGGCGTGCACGGTGACGAAGACCGGGGTGCGGGCGTCCGAGACGATGCGCAGGATGTCGGCCGTGGCCGGGGTGCGGTGCGTGTCGGCGGACTGCGGCCGGATCGCGGTGAGCGGCATCAGCGGTGACCTCTTTCAGGGCAGGGACACGAGACCGCCTACCCCGTCATGCCCGGAGTTGATCTCGTTTCCGCGCATTCTTCAGCAGACCGCTGACAATTCGTCGTGGGCGGCGCCTCCGGGCGCGGCGCCGCCCACCGGGCAGGCCGGTTACAGGGCGCGTTCCAGGCGCTCCGCGAGGAGTTGGGTGAAGCGGGCGGGCTCCTTGGGCCGGCCGCCTTCCGCGAGCACCGCCAGGCCGTGGAGGAGTTCGGCGTCCTCGGCGAGCGTGGACCGGTCCGCCCGGTCGCGCAGCGCGCGGTTGAGGCCCTTCACGAGGGTGTGGTCCGGGTTCAGCTCGAGGATGCGCTGGGTGCGGGGGACGTCCTGGCCCATCGCGCGGTAGAGGTTCTCCAGCGCCGGGGTCAGATCGTTGGTGTCGGAGACCAGGCAGGCCGGGGAGACCGTGAGCCGGGAGGACAGGCGGACCTCCTTGATGTCCTCCCCGAGCCGCTCCTTCATCCAGGTGAGCAACTCGGCGTACTCCTCGTTCTGCTTCTCCCGGCTCTCCGCGGGCTCCTCCTCGCCGTCGCCGTCGAGAGCGATCTCGCCCTTGGCGACGGACCGCAGCGGCTTGCCGTCGAACTCGGCGACCGTGTCCGTCCACACCTCGTCGACCGGGTCGGTCAGCAGCAGGACCTCGATGCCGCGGTCCCGGAAGGCCTCCATGTGCGGCGAGTTCTCGATGCTGTCGCGGGAGTCGCCGGTCATGTAGTAGACGGCGTCCTGCCCCTCCTTCATCCGCTCCACGTACTGCGCGAGCGTCGTCGGCTCGGCGGCGTCGTGCGTGGTGGCGAACGACGAGACGGCCAGGAGGGTGTCGCGGTTCTCGGAGTCGGTCACCAGCCCCTCCTTGAGGACGGGGCCGAACTCCCGCCAGAACGTGGCGTACCGGTCGGGGGCGGCGGTCATCATGTCCTTCACGGACGCCAGGACCTTCTTCGCCAGCCGCCGGTGCATCATCTGGATGTGGCGGTCCTGCTGGAGGATCTCGCGGGAGACGTTGAGCGAGAGGTCCTGGGCGTCGACGACGCCCTTCACGAACCGCAGGTACGGCGGAAGGAGCGCCTCGCAGTCGTCCATGATGAAGACGCGCTTGACGTACAGCTGGACGCCTCGCTTGTAGCCCTGGGTGAACAGGTCGTGCGGGGCGTGCGAGGGGATGAACAGCAGCGCCTGGTACTCGAAGGTTCCCTCCGCCTGGAGCCGGATGGTCTCCAGGGGGTCGTTCCAGTCGTGGCTGATGTGCTTGTACAGCTCGTGGTACTCCTCGTCCTGCACCTCGTCGCGCGACCGGGCCCAGAGGGCCTTCATCGAGTTCAGCGTCTCGGGTTCGCGCGCGGTGCCGTCGCCGTCGTCGCCCGCCGGGGCCTGCGGCGCCATCCGGATCGGCCAGGTGATGAAGTCCGAGTAGCGCTTGACGATCTCCCGGAGCTTCCAGGGCGAGGTGTAGTCGTGGAGCTGGTTCTCGGGGTCGGCGGGCTTGAGGTGGAGGGTGATCGAGGTGCCCTGCGGTGCCTCGTCGACCGTCTCCAGGGTGTAGGTGCCCTCGCCGCGTGACGACCAGCGGGTGCCCTGTGCCTCGCCGGCCCGACGGGTCACCAGCGTGACCTCGTCGGCCACCATGAAGCTGGAGTAGAAGCCGACACCGAACTGCCCGATGAGGCCTTCGGCGTCGGCCCCGTCGTCGGCCTGCCGCAGCTGTTCGAGGAACTTCGCCGTACCGGAGTTGGCGATGGTGCCGATCAGCTCCGTCACCTCGTCGTACGACATGCCGATGCCGTTGTCCCGCACGGTCAGGGTGCGGGCCTCGCTGTCGGCCTCGATGTCGATGTGCAGATCGGACACGTCGGCGTCCAACGTGTCGTCGCGCAGCGCCGCCAGGCGCAGCTTGTCCAACGCGTCCGAGGCGTTGGAGACGAGTTCACGCAGGAAGACATCCTTGTTCGAGTAGATCGAGTGGATCATCAGCCGCAGCAGCTGACGGGCCTCTACGCGGAACTCAAACGTTTCGGTCGGCATGATGGGCGACTACCTCTCCGTCCCAGGTCATCGGGAACTGACTGACGGCAGTCACTTTAGAACAGCCGGTCACCGGCGTGCCCGGCCGCCTACCGCCGCGTGCGCAGCCTGCCCAGCAGCTGGCGCGCCTGGGAACGCCGGCGCGGATCGGACGCCGCGCGACGCACCTGCTCCGCGGTGCGGCGGCCCTGGGGGCTCCTGGCGAACTCCTTGATGCGCTGGATGACAGTGGCCATCGTGCTCCTCCGGTCTGATCGGTCTCTGGTACTCGTTCGCCTACCCGGCCGGGGCAGGCCGACGCGTCCCGACCCCCGGCGGGTTTCCCGGCGGGTCCGGACGTCCGTAACTCGCCCGGGCGTCTCCGGCGCGCCCGCCACGGCAGCCCGTGGGCCCGAGCGCCTCCGCCGCGCCGGCTCGCCCCCTTCCCCCCGTGAGCCCGAGCCGCTTGGCGGCGGAGGGCGTCGGGCCGGATGGGCCAGGCCCTCGACGAAGCAGCCCACGTCCTCGCGCGCATGGGCCGGGAGTGGTGGGGGCAACCGACCTGCACCACCGTCCACGACTCCGCGGACGACCACGGCACAGCACCCGCGATCCACGCATCCAAGGGAGTCACCGCCATGACCTCGGCTCAAGACCCGCACGTACATCCCCAGACCACGCACGGCTATCCCCAGGCCACGCACGGCACGGCGCCCGAGCACCGCAACGGATTCGGGATCGCGGCCCTGGTGCTGGGGATCGTGGCCGTCGTGCTCTTCTGGACCGTCGTCGGCGGCATCGTCCTCGGACTGCTCGCCATGGTCTTCGGCATCCTCGGACACCGCAGGGCGAGGCGTGGCGTCGCCACCAACGGCGTCATGGCGATCATCGGGGCGGTGGCCGGAGGCCTCGGCCTGATCGGCTCGTCGGTCATCCTCGCCGCGGGCGTGTCGCTGCTCGGCTCCGACGAGTTCAAGAACTACTCCGACTGCGTCGGGCACGCCGACACGCAGGCCGAACGCCAGCAGTGCGCGGAAGATTTCGACCGGGACGTCGACAACTGAGGTGCGTCGTCCGGCGGTTGGTGTCATGTCACCTCGTGCGGCCGATGACGCTCCCCGCCGGACGACGCGTCAGGACGTGCGGTCCGAGGCCGGCCACACATAGGGCAGGTCGTCGGGAACGTCCGGGAAGAGAGGGGAATAGAAGGCCGGATCCTTGCGCACCAGCGCGGACCGGTGGCTGCGGTGGAACTCCGGATCCCCCAGCCACGGCGGCAGTTCATTGGCGTCGGCCAGCTCCCGCTGCGTGCGTACGCCGGCGTCCCCGTGGCTGCCGGCGAAGCCGGCGATCAGGGAGGCGGCACAGGTGTCGGCTCGCCCCACGGCGGTCCACACTCCACAGACCTCCAGGCCGTAACGCACCAGTGCCTCCTCGTAGCCGACCCACATGCGGACGGCCGGATGATGCCGCCATCCGTAGCCGGGTACGGTCAGGCCGCGCAGCACCTGAAGGGCCTCCACGCGCTGCTTTCCCAGGCGGCGTGGATCGAGGGTCGCTGCCGACGCGGTGAAGTCGGCATGCGGGAGGAAGGTCTGCATGGGCCGCCCCTGACAGGAGAACGGAGGGCCGTCGGCCGCACACCGCGGGAGTGTGCGGCCGACGGCCCGGCGGGTCGGCCGTCCTGGGCCGGTTCGCCGGTCAGGCCGCGGTGAACCTGGCCCACACGCGGTGTTCGCCCAGGAGGCTGGTGAGCTGCTCCAGGACGGCCGTGCCCGTGCTGCCGGTCACCACGCCCGGTGCGGCGGCGGGCACCCCGAACGCGTCGAGGACGGTCTCGCCGCCCGCCCAGGCACCGAGAGCCTTGCCGTGCCGGAAGGCCTCAGAGACCAGGAGACCGACGCGCGGGTCGACGGCTGTCCGGCCCGCGGCGGCGGGGAGCCCCTTGGCGTCGCGGGCACCGTAGGCGTCGCTGCCCACGGCGGGTGTGCCGGCCAGCAGCAGCGCGTCGAACTCGACGGACCGCGCGGTGGCGTAGGTGCGCTGCACCGTGAGGGAGCCGAGGGTGCCGCCGACCGGGCCGATCACCAGGGGGACCATGCCGGCTTCGAGGACGGCGTCGCGTACGGCACGTACGCCGTCGAGGTCGCCGTCCGGGCCCGCGACGATGCCGATGATCCGGCCGTCCGTGGGCCAGCTGTTGCCCAGCTGCGACAGGGCGGGGCTGGGCTCGACGTCCGCGAGCGGCACCGTGGGCTCCGGCGCGGGAAGACCCAGGCCGGTGGCCACCTCGGCGCACAGCTCCGGGTCGATGTTGGCCAGGACCTGCAACGCCCTTTCCCGGATGGCCTGTTCGTAGCACTTGGACAGTTCGAAGGTGTAGGCGCCGATGATGTGCTCGCGCTCCACCGGGCTCATGCTGAGCCAGAACCGGCGCGGCTGGCTGAAGTGGTCCGCGAACGACTCCGGTACGTCACGCACCTTGGCGCCCTCGGGGACCCGTACCGGCGATTCGATGTAGGCGCCGGTGTCGGCGCCGGCGGTGAAGGGGCAGCCGCCGTCGAGCGAGTTGGGCCGGTAGGGGGCGACACCGCGGTGCACGGCCGTCTGGTGCATGCCGTCGCGCTGCATGTCGTTGACGGGCGCGTGCGGCCGGTTGATGGGCAGCTGGGGGAAGTTGGGCCCGCCGAGGCGGGTGATCTGGGTGTCGAGGTAGGAGAACAGGCGTCCGGCGAGCAGCGGGTCGTCGGTGATGTCGACACCCGGCACCAGATGGCCGACGTGGAAGGCCACCTGCTCGGTCTCGGCGAAGAAGTTCGACGGGTTGCGGTTCAGGGTCAGCAGTCCGACCGGCTGCACGGGGGCGAGTTCCTCGGGGACGAGGTTGGTCGGATCCAGCAGGTCGATGCCTTCGAAGGTCTGGTCCGGGGTGTCCGGGAAGGTCTGGATGCCCAGCTCCCACTGGGGGTACGCGCCCGCCTCGATGGCGTCGGCGAGGTCCCGGCGGTGGAAGTCGGGGTCGACGCCGTTGATGATCTGCGCCTCCTCCCAGACCAGTGAGTGCACGCCCAGCTTGGGCTTCCAGTGGAACTTCACCAGGGTCGTGCCGCCGTCGGCGTCGACCAGGCGGAAGGTGTGGACTCCGAAGCCCTCCATCGTGCGGTACGAGCGCGGGATGCCCCGGTCGGACATGTTCCACAGGGTGTGGTGGGTGGCCTCGGTGTGCAGGGTGACGAAGTCCCAGAAGGTGTCGTGCGCGCTCTGGGCCTGCGGGATCTCACGGTCCGGGTGCGGCTTGCCGGCGTGGATGATGTCCGGGAACTTGATGGCGTCCTGGACGAAGAAGACGGGCATGTTGTTCCCGACCAGGTCGAAGACGCCCTCGCTGGTGTAGAACTTCGTCGCGAACCCGCGGGTGTCCCGCACGGTGTCGGACGAGCCGCGCGATCCCAGCACCGTGGAGAACCGCACGAAGACGGGAGTCTCCTCGTCCTCCGCGAGGAAGGCGGCCTTGGTCACGGAGGCCGCCGTGCCGTAGCTCTGGAACACCCCGTGCGCCGCCGCGCCCCGGGCGTGGACCACGCGCTCCGGGATGCGCTCGTGGTCGAAGTGCATGACCTTCTCGCGCAGGTGGTGGTCCTGTAGCAGGACGGGCCCGCGGGGGCCGGCCTTCAACGAGTGGTCGGTGTCGGGGAGGCGGGTGCCCTGGGCGGTCGTGAGATAGCTGCCGGACTGGGCGAAGCGGGCCTGGTCGGCTCCCGTCGGCTGACCCGTCGGGGACACGGTGTCGGGTCCGCTCTGGTCGGGCTTCGGCGGCAGGGGGTCCCTGGGCCGGGTCGGCTCGGCGACCGAGGGTGAGTCGGGGCCCGGCTTCCCGGGGATCCCGTCCTCCGGCCCCGCTCCGTCGCCGCTCAAGGTGTCGGCGACCTTCTCCGCCGCCCGCTTGATGGGGTTGCTCTCGCTCATCGCTTCCTTCGCTTCTCACTCATGGGCGGCTGTGTGCCGAGGCCGCGTGGCGGTCCGGCTGCCGACGGCGGCGCGGGAGACGAGTGCGCCGCCACCTGTTCGCGGGCGAACAGGTGGCCATGGGGACCACCGGGTGAACAAGGCACACACATGCCTGTGGAAAAGGTGGTTCCGTGCACCAATGTGGCACGGTGTGACATCCGGCGCAGTGGCTCGTCCACCAGCCGGGTGACCGTGCGGCGCCCGTCAGCGGGCGGCCGGCCCTTCTTCGGCCGGCGTTCCGGGAACGTCCTCGTCCTGCGCCGCGGTCGGTCCTGCCGGGTGGCCGCGCTACGCCCCCTTCGATCTGTCGGTGCCTCGGTGGTCCTCGGGGCGGACACCGGCCTCTTCCCTCGCCTCGCGCGGCGTACGGCCCGTCGCCGCACCCGGACGGGAGACGGCCTCGGTGTCGACGCCCTCGCCTGTCACCGCGTCGGCCGTGTCGGCCTTCTTCCGGTTCGCCTCCGGCACCGTTCTCACGGTCGTCCTTTCCGTGACGGTCGAACAGATCACGGGCCGGGTACCCGATGTGCGCGAAGCACACACGCCCACCCCGACCGGATGTGCTCCACTTGAGAACGGGGCGGGCCCCGACCGTTCCGTCGGCCGGCGGACGGCCGGTTCGCGCCAGGTCCGCACCGCCGGCCCTTCGCTCTCGGCGCAGTGGTCGTCCTCGTCGCCTCGACGCGGAACGTGCGCCGTGGGCCGCCGTCGCGGATGGTCCTGCCGGTCCGCCCGGCCCTCCACGCGCTCAGCGGCGCGCTGCTGCGGCTGCGGGCGCCGGCCGACGACGGGCCGGGACGGCCGGGCCGGCGGACCGTCCGGCCGGCGTGCTGGGCGCGGGCAGGGCGCTCCTCGGCGTCGCTCTCGGCAGGGCACGGTGCCGGTCGGAGGGCCGGGAGCGGGCCGATCACGCCGCCCCGGCGCGCTCAGACGGTCGCGGGCAGGCAGCCGCTGAGGCCGATGACGTGGTTTCCGTCGAAGCCGTACCCGGCGAAGGTGGCCACGTCGCCGCGCTCGAGGAGGCGGCAGGGGGCCCACCGGCCGTCGGCGTACTCGACGGTGACGCTCACGGGGGCGTCGCAGTCGTTGACGACGGTGGTGTAGCGGCGGTCGGCGTAGTGGTGCACGCAGTCGGGCGCGGGTGTTCCGCTCGGGTCGGCGTCCGCGGCGTGGGAGGTCCCGGAGCTCGCCAGCAGGGCGGCCAGGGTGGCGGCGGTCGTGGCCGCGGCCTGCGCAAGGAGATGCGGCATGACTCTTCCTCAAGAGGTGAGGGCGTACGGATGGACGGCGTCGGGGCGTACTGACGCGCCATCCTCACGACTCCTCACCTCTTGCGCAAGGAGATGAAGGCGTTTTCAGACGTTGTCCAACAGTGAAGCAAAGAGGCTGCTCAGCGCGGGAGAGACGTCTGCAAGTTCTGTCGGCAGAGCCGGTGTCGGAACCGCGGACGGCGGTTCACTCGTGGCGGCCCCGCACGGCGAGGAAGTGCTGCGCGGGAAGGTTCGCGGCGGCGGACGGGGAGGGGATGACCGAGGCGAGATCGCGCTGGATCCGCTCGGCCTCGCCCCGCACCTGGGTGGGGATGTCGCCCCGCTCGGCGACCAGACGATGGAAGATCGGCGTTTCCTGGAACACGTACGGACGTCACTTTCGGCAGACGGCGGCCACGACCGGGCCAGTTGGGCCGGTGGACAGGCACGGTCGATGAGGCGGGTCGACGCCGGTGTCGACCCCTGTCCACCGAGTCGGACCGGATCACCGGACGTCGACTCGCTCCCACGCCGGTCGGGCAGGGGCCTGGACATCGTAGACGGGTGCGAGGGGGGACCTTCCGCCGCCCTCCCCCGGCTGGCGGGCGTCCCGGCGGGACCGTGACGGCCTGCGGACGTACGCCGCTCAGGCGTCCAGGACGGGAGGCACCATGGGGGGCGCGGGCGGCCCTGCCGATCGCCCCGACCAGTCGCCTGTCGTCGTCTGCGCGGGGCACCAGGGCGACCTGGCCCGGCCCGACGCCGCCGAGGGCGACCGTGACGAGGTCGGCACGGGTGGGCGGCACCCGGCGCGCCAGGCGCAGCTCGGGGACCTGGAGGAGGGCCGCCGCTCCGTGCGCGGCGAGACGGGAATGCCTGACGGCCCGTCACCCGGACGGTCCTGCCAGGCATCCCTGACGGACGCCACGCCGGGCGGCGACCACATGATCCACCTAGTGTCACTTGTCATGTTTTCACTTCAGAAGCGCATGATGTCGCGCCCAGGGCGCGGATCGCTCCGGTGGGGCCGCTCGGCCCTGTGGCTCGGCATGCCCGTCGCCGCCCTCCTGACCGTCATGGCCCCCTGCGCCGGGGCGGCCCCGAGCGTTCCGGCGAAGGCCGACTGGGACGCCATCGCACGCTGCGAATCCGGGGGCGACTGGCGGGCCAACACCGGCAACGGCCACTACGGCGGGCTCCAGTTCTCGCAACGCAGCTGGGTCGCCGCGGGCGGGCTCAGACACGCGCCGCGGGCCGACCTGGCGAGCAGGAAGGCGCAGATCGCCGTGGCCCGCCGGCTCGCGGCGATGCAGGGCATGAACGCCTGGGCGTGCGCGTAGCACCTCCCGCCGCCCCGGCTACGGGGGCGGCGGGATCTCCTGCTCCGCCCAGATGATCTTCCCGTCGGCCGTGTAGCGCGCCCCCCAGCGGTGGGCGAGCTGGGCGACGAGGAAGAGGCCCCGGCCCCCCTCGTCCGTGGTGCGGGCATGTCTGAGCCGGGGAGCCGTACTGCTGGCGTCGGAGACCTCGCAGGTCAGCAGGGCGTCCCGGAGCAGGCGCAGCCGGATGGGCGGGGTGGCGTGCCGGATCGCGTTCGTGACCAGCTCGCTCACGACGAGTTCGGTCGTCATGGCGAGGTCCCCCAGCCCCCACGCCTCCACCTGACGGGTCGCGCGCGCCCGTACGTCGGCGACGGCGGCCGGGTCCACGGGCACCTCCCAGGAGACGACCTCGTCGGCGCCCAGGGCGTGGGTGCGGACCAGGAGCAGGGCGATGTCGTCGGGCTGGGGCGCGGGCACGAGCTGTCGCACGGCCGTCTCGCACAGCGCGGCGAGATCGGCGTCGGGATGGGCCAGCAGCTCGCCCAGCCGGGCCATGCCCCGCTCCACGTCACGGTCGGCACCCTCGATGAGGCCGTCGGTGTAGAGGCCCAGGAGGCTGTTCTCGGCGAGTTCGATCTCGGTGGCCTCGAAGCCCATGCCGCCGAGTCCGAGCGGTGGCCCGGCGGGAACCTCCGGGAAGGCGACCTGCCCGTCGGGCGAGACGACGACGGGGGGCGGATGCCCGGCCCGGGCGATCGAGCACCGGCGGGAGACGGGGTCGTAGACGGCGTACAGACAGGTCGCGCCGAGGAAGGTGGCCGCGGTCGTGCGGGCCGCCTCGTCCTCGCCGCGCTCCGCGCTCAGCCGGAGCACGAGATCGTCCAGGTGGGCCAGCAGTTCGTCGGGGGGCATCTCCATGTCGGCGAGGGTCTGCACGGCGGTGCGCAGCCGGCCCATCGTCGCCGCGGCGGCGATGCCGTGCCCCACCACATCCCCGACCACCAGACCCACCCGTGCCCCGGACAGGGGGACGACGTCGAACCAGTCGCCGCCCACGCCGCCCGTCGGGTCGGCCGGAAGATAGCCGGAGGCGACCTCCAGCGCCGAACCGCCGGTCAGGACGTCCGGCAGCAGGCTGCGCTGCAAGGTGACCGCGGCGGTGTGTTCGCGGCTGTAGCGGCGCGCGTTGTCCACGCACAGGGCCGCCCGCGCGACCAGTTCCCGGGCCAGCAGCACGTCGTCGGGCTGGAAGGAGACGGGGTTGAGCGAGCGGATGAACGTGGTGAGTCCGAGGGCGGTGTTGCGCGCCCGCATCGGCACCGAGATCAGCGAGTGCAGTCCGAACTCCCGGATCCGCTCCGCCCGCGCGGGCTCCTCGGCCGTCCACCGCTCGTCCGAGGGATCGAGGACCGGGATGAGGATCGGCTCCCCTCCGATGAGCAGGCCCATGTCGTGCGGCGGCGGCAGGAAGCCCACGCGGTCGCCGATCCGCGCCACGGCCTCCGGGCAGCCCTCGCGCACCGATCTCAGGGCCGCACGGCGCATCACCGGCCTGGCGGGCGCCGGGCCCGCGTCCGTCAGCCACGCTCCGAGCCCCTCGGTGCTGAGGACGGGCTCCAGGAGGTCGACGATGACGAAGTCCGCGAGGCGGGGAACGGCGAAGTCGGCGAGCTCCTGAGCCGTGCGCACCACGTCCAGGGTGGTGCCGACGCTGGTTCCCGCCTCGTTGACCATCGACAGCAGCCGGCGCGCGTTCCAGCGCTCGGTGACGTCCGCGACCATGTAGCAGACCCCGGTGACCGAGTCGCCGGCGTCCAGCAGCGGGAAGAACGAGGTCGAGTAGGCGTGCTGCCGGTGCGGGTCGGCCCAGCTCCACCCCACGTACTCGTAGTCGATCACCGGGGTGCCCGTCTCCAGCACCTTGCGCATCAGACCTTCGAGGGTCTCCGCGTGGAGACCGGGGAGCAGCTCGCTCAGCCTGCGTCCCAGCCGCTGCTCGCGGGGCACTCCGCCGAAGCGCTCCAGGGTGTCGTTGAGCCACACGTATCGCAGGTCGAGGTCCATCACCGCCATGCCGAGCGGTGAGCGCGTCAGGAACCCGTCCAGGACGGACTGGCCGACCGTCCACCGCTGCCGCTGCTCGCGGGCCGAGAGCAGGAAGCACTCGTCGTCGCCGATGCGGAAGGACGCGGAGACGCGCAGATCGACGTCGATCGGCCGGCCGTCACGGTGACGTGCGCGGATGCGTCCGCTCCATCCCATTCCGGCGCGGCAGCGCTCGGCCACGCCGGCCACCCGCGCCGGGTCCGCGGGCATCGCCACCAGCCGCGCGGCGGAGCCGCCGACCACCTCACCCGCCGGCGTGCCGAGCAACGCTTCGGCGCCCCGCGTCCAGCCCACGACGACGCCACCGGCGGTGACGACGGCGACGGCGTCGGTGGACGCGTCGAGAAGACCGTCGAACCCCCCGGACGCCGACCCGCCGGAGCGGTCGCCGGCTCCGCCGGCCGCGTCGTCACGGCCGGATCCGCTGGGACGGCCGACGGGACGGCCAGGCGCCTGGCCGTCCCGGACCTCGCCCGGCGCGTCGGAGACCTCCTCACGCGGCTGCCCGCCGGGGACGTCTCCCGGTCCACCGAAAGCCGGCCCACCGGCGACCCCGTCAGGCCGGCCGGACGCATGCCCGCCGGACGCTTCGCCCGGCTCTCCGGGAACCGATGGGCCAGGGGCCTCGCCGGGCAGCCGCCCACCGGGACCGTCGCCGGATTCGCCGGGCGTCGGACCGTCGGGGGTACCTCGCGCAGATTCCATGGCCGTCTTCCTCTTCACGACCATGGTCCTGCTACTCCGCCCGATGCGCACGGCACCGGCCGGCCGCCCGGCGTCGGCGCGCGTCGGCCCGCGCGTCGGCCCGGCTTCCGGGATGTGTCGCGGAGGGGCAGCATGGAAGTGCCGGTGCCCGCGGTACCGGTGTGCGGCGGTACCGACCGTCGCCCGTCCGCCGACCGGTGGAGGAGGCGCAGGGATGACGACCGAGTCCTTCCGGTCCGACGGCGACCCGTACGGGGCCGAGTCGCCCCCCACCACCGGCCTGCTGGACATGTTGAGCGTGGCCGCGGTGGTCCTCGACGCCGAGGGACGCATCGTGTTCTGGACGCCGCAGGCCGAGGAGTTGTTCGGCTATACCGCGGCGGAGGCCCTGGGCTCGTACGCGGCGCGGCTGTTCATCGACCCGGAGCACCTCCAGGCCGTCGTACGACTGTTCGCGGAGGTGCTGGACTCCGGCCGCGGCTGGGCGGGCGCGTTTCCCGTCCGGCACAAGGACGGCGGCAGCCGGCTGGTCGAGTTCCGCAACATGCGGCTCCAGGACGATCTGGGGGACGTGTACGCCCTGGGCATCGTGGCCGACCACCAACTCCTCCAGCGCGTCGAGACGGACCTGGCGCTGTGCGAGCGGCTCATCGACCAGTCCCCGATCGGGCTGGCCCTCGTGGACACCGACCTGCGGTACCTCCTGGTCAACCCGGCGCTGGAGCGTATCGACGGCATCCCCGCCGAGGATCACGTCGACCGTCGGCTGCGGGAGGCGCTGCCCCTGCCCGACATCGACACCATCGAGTCCGCGCTGCGCCAGGTGATCGCCACCGGCACACCGCTGCTGGACCAGTTCCACGTGGGCCGTCCCCCGGCCGACCCGGACCACGAGCATGCTTGGTCGCTGTCGTTCTACCGGCTGGAGGACCCGGGCGGCAGGGTCCTCGGCGCGGCCCTCTCGCTCGTAGACGTCACCGAACGCCACCGTGCGGCCGCCGAGGCCGACCGGGCCCGCAGGCGTCTGGCGCTCATCGCCGAGGCGTCCACGCGGGTGGGCACCACGCTGGAGGTGGAGCAGACGGCACGCGAACTCGCCGAGATCGCCACCCCGCAGCTCGCCGACGTGGTCGCCGTCGACATCCTCGACTCCGCGCTGTCCTGCCACCGCAGGCGCCGGCCGGACAACGGGCCCGAACTCTTCCGTGCCCTCGCTCTCAAGGCCTCGCACCGGACGGTGGCGGAGCGCGCCGCCGACCCTCCCGGTGACCTCGCCACGTACGAGGGCGACCGCCTGGTCACCCTGTGCGTGCACAGCGCCCGGCCGGTCCTCGTACGCCATGTCGGCGAGCGCGATCTGCCGCGCATCGCCCGCAGCGCCGAGGCCGCCGCGCTCCTCGCCCGGGCCGGTGTGCACTCCTACCTGGCCGTGCCGCTGATCGCCCACGGCGAGGTGCTGGGCGCCCTCGACCTGAAACGCACCCGCAACCCGCTCCCCTTCGACGAGGACGACGTCGTCCTCGCCGGTGAGCTGGCCGGGCGCGCCGCCGTGGCGATCGACAACGCCCGCTGGTTCCAGAGCGTGCGCAACACCGCCCTCACCCTCCAGCGCAGCCTGCTGCCCGACCATCCGCCCCGGCACCCCGGTCTGGAGCTGGCCTCGCGCTACCAGCCCGCCCAGGCCACCAGCGAGGTGGGCGGCGACTGGTACGACGTCATCCCGCTGAGCGACGACAAGACCGCGCTGGTCGTCGGCGACGTGATGGGCAACGGCATCGACGCCGCCGCCACCATGGGCCGGCTGCGCACCGCCACCTGCGCCTACGCGGACCTCGAACTCGACCCCGGCTCCGTGCTCCAGCACCTCGACAAGATCACCCGCGGCCTGGAGCACTACATCGTCACCTGCCTGTACGCCGTCTACGATCCCCGCACGCGCCGGCTCACAATCGCCAACGCGGGCCACATGCCGCCCGCGCTGACCGGCCCCGGCCATGAGCCCAGGCTGCTCGAACTGCCCACCGGCGCCCCCCTCGGCGTCGGCGGCGTCTCCTTCGAGGCCACCACGGCCGACCTGGTCCCCGGCGACGTACTGGTCCTCTACACGGACGGCCTCGTGGAGACCCGCCACCACCCCATCGACGACCGGCTGAACGTGCTGCTCGGCTTCCTCGACGAGCCGCAACGGCCCCTGGAGGAGATCTGCGACCTCCTCCTGTACGGCCTGCGTCACCCCGAGGACCACGACGACGTCGCCCTGCTCGTCGCGCGGACCGTCTAGGAACTCCCGCTGCGCGTGGTCAGGCGGCTTCCCCGCCGCAACGCCCGCTCCCGTCCGCACCGACCGCCGCGGGTCGGGAGGCGCCCCGGGCCGGGTGTCCGCCGACCGCGACGGCTTCGCCCTCGCAGCGGACGCGTCGGCGCCGGACGGTGCCCGGCGTCGGGGACGGGAGCCGTTCCGCCGCGGAACTCGGCGGGATCCAGCGGTCAGGAGCGCTGCCAGAGGGCCGGGGCCGCTTCCGGCGACCCCGAGCGCTGGGCCTGGTGGTCCTGAAGGCACAGGTAGTCGGCACCGGCGAAGGAGACGGTCTCCCCCACCTCGTAGACCCGGCCGGGGGTCCAGGTGTCGGTGGAGGCACCCTGCTGCGGCACGGGCGTCACGGTGTCACCCGCCGTCTTCAGGGTCAGCCCGAACTCGTCGAGGAGTGGGTTGATCGGCTGGAAGAAGGTGGTGCCGCCGCTCGTGCAGTCGCCCGAGCCGCCCGAGGTGACTCCCTGGGCCTGTGTCCCGGCGACGAACGGCCCCCCGGAGTCGCCGAGTTCGCCGCAGACCGTCGTCCGGGTCAGGCCGTCGACGGGGCCGTCGGGGTAGCTGACGCTCGCGTCGTGCTGCTCCACCGTGCCGCAGTGCCAGCCGCTGGTCGAGCCGGAGCGGCACACCGACGCTCCCACGAGCGCCTGCACCGAGCCGGTGACGTCCACCGTCGTGCCCGCCTCCGCGCGGACGGCGGCCGTGGCGGCCCAGTCGCTGTTCACGCCCACCCAGGCCATGTCCTTGCCCGGGAAGACGGAGGCCTGGAAGACACCCTGGTCGATGTCGTCGACAGCGGTCGTCGTGGATCCGGCCCGGCCGCAGTGGCCGGCCGTCGCGAAGCCCTGCTGCTCGGCCCTGGTGACGGAGAAGCCGACGGAGCAGCGGGCGACGCCGTCGATGTAGTAGGCGTCGCCGCCGACGATGTCCGCCGTCGGGCGGGGCCGCTCGGGCGAGACGCGGATGCCCAGCCCCTTGCCCTGGGCGCCGGCCGCCTCGATGAAGGCGTTCGCGGCCGACCGGCTGGTCGCCTGGACCACGACCCGGTTCGCCCTGACGTCGACGTACCAGACGGGCGTCCGCGCGGTCCGGACCCGGCCGGCCGCCTCGTCGAGGTCGTCCTTGAGGGCGCGCAGGCCGCTGAGGGATGTGGTGACGACGGCGGCCTCGGCGCCCTCCGCGCGGATCGCGGGGACGTCGGCCGCGTCCGTGGTGGCGACCGTCAGGTCGGCGGAGGTGCTGCCGGTCACCCACGCTCCGGCGAACCGCGCGCCCAGCGCGTTGCGGAGCCGGCCGGCCCGGGGGCCCGCCTCCGCTTCGTTCGCCAGGCGTGCGGTGGCCTGCTCGGCCGTGAGGCGCAGGTCGCGCTGGAGGGCGCGCAGCACCGCCTGCGGGGGTTCCTCGGTTCCGGGGGCGCGGGCGGCGGGTCCGGGCCGCGCGGAGTGCGGCGGCCCGGCGGCCGCGACCGCGGCCGCGGGGACGGCCGCCAGGAGGAGGGTGCTGACAGCGGTCAGGGCGGCGCGGCGTCTGCCGACGGCAGGTCTGGCAACCATGCGGAGTGTCTCCTCGGGTCGGGATCGGTCGACGCGAGGACTTGCCCGTGGTGCGCGAGGAGATGCCGGTGACAGGAGGGTTTAGCGGCTTCGGGGGACGGCCGGGGCTGCCATGTGCAGTACTCGCGGTCCACGGCCCGAAGGCCGGTGCTCAGTTCGGGGCGGTGATGAAGGACTGGATGGCGGTGGCCGCGGCCCCACGCGCCCACTCCTCGAAGGGCAGCGGTCTGGTCCGTACGTCGCACCGCGCGGCCGAGCCGAACGCGGCTGCCGTGAACGCCTCGCGGATCTGCTCGGCGAACAGGTCGTAGGCGGCCAGACCCTCGCCGGAGATGATCACGCGGGCGGGTCCGAGCAGGTTGGCGACGGTGGCGATGCCCCGGCCGATGGCGGCCCCTGCCCTCGCGTACGCCTCGCGGGCGACCGGGTCCCCCTGCCGTGCGCGGTCGACGGCCTCGGCGGTGCCCGTGACCTCGCTTCCGCCGGCCTCGCGGATGCGGGTGAGGATCGCCGCGTCTGCGGCGATGGCCTCCACGCAGCCGCGGTTGCCGCAATGGCAGGGCGGGCCGTCCGGGTCGACGGTCACATGGCCGATCTCGCCTGCCACACCGTGCGCTCCGGCGACCACCCGGCCGTGCACCACCAGGCCGCACCCGATGCCCGCGCCGACGGTGACGACGGCGAAGTCCGACAGGCCGACGCCCGCGCCGAACCACTGCTCGGCGACGGTGAGGGCCCGCACGTCGTTGTCGACGGTCACCGGCAGCCCGGTGACGGCGGCGGCGAGTCCGGCCAGCGGCACGTCGCGCCACTCCAGGAACGGCGAGTACCGCACCACGCCCTCGGCGCGGTCGACGTCACCGGAGACGGCGATGCCCAGGCCTGCCACGCGGACGCCGTAGCCGTCCGCCTCGGTCAGCAGTTCCCGCACGAGGTCCGCGGTCGCGGCGAGGACCGCCTCGGGGCCGCGGCCGGCCAGCGGCACCCGCCGGGCGACGAGGATCCGGCAGCGCAGATCGGTGAGCACGCCGATGATCTCGTCGCCGGTCAGCTTCACACCGATGAACAGTTCTCGTCCGCCGTCGACCCGGATGAGGGCCGCGGGCCGTCCGAGGGCCGGGCGTGCCTGCGGGTCGCCCGCGTCCGCCTCCTCCACCAGGTAGCCCGACGCGATGAGGGGGCGGACGGCTTTCGTGACGGCGGCCGGGGACAGGCCGGCCCGCCGGGCCACCTCCAGCCGGGTGAGCGGACCGTGCGACAGGACGGTGGTGAAGATGTGCGCGGCGGCGGGCGTGGCGGCGGGGAACGTCTCGGTGCCGGAGGGCGAGGGCATGGCCGGAACCTAGGCCGATTATTTTCCGATGTCAATGAAAGAAACCAGTAAACCCTGAAGGCCCGCTCCGAGTTGCTCCTGCCTTTCGAAGCATCGACGCGGGTGAGGCCTTGACATGCGATCGAAGGTCAGGCTTGGCTTTGCGTCACCCGTCGCTCCCTTGTCTTATCATCCCGTGAGGCCCGATACCGATGATCTCCTTCTCCCCGGACACCGGGATCTGGCTGCTGACCACCCCGCGCACCTCGTACGCCCTGCGGATCGACGAGACGGGCGCTCCCTGCCATCTGGCGTGGGGGCCGCGGCTCACCCTGGCGGAGGCGGAGGGCCTCCTCGCTCCCCCGGAGTCGGCGGGCGACAGTTTCGAGGGACGGCCGCCGGTAGGCGAGGAACTGCCCGTGGACGGAGGCACCCGCTTCGGCCCGCCGTCACTTCAGGTGCGCTACGCCGACGGCTGTCGCGCCTTCGAGTGGGAGCCGTCCGGGCACCGGGTGCACGAGCCGGCGCCCGGCAGTGCCGAACTCGTCCTGGAGTTCCGCGACCGTCTCTACCCCCTGCATGTGGCTCTCCACTACCGGGTGCGCGAGGACACGGACGTCATCGAGCGCCGGACCGTGCTGCGCAACGCCGGGGGGCGGGGCGTCGACCTCCTGCGGGCCGACTCCGGCGCCTGGACGCTGCCCGCGCTGCCCGACTACCGGCTCAGCCATGTCACCGGCCAGTGGTCCGCCGAGAGCCAGTTGCGCCGGGACACCCTCCCCTACGGCGAGACCGTGCTGACCAGCAGGCGCGGCATCACCAGCCACCACGCCAACCCGTGGCTGATGCTCGACGGGGGCGACGCCACCGAGGACCACGGGCGGGTGTGGAGTGCCGCCCTCGCCTGGTCCGGAACCTGGCGGGTCACGGTTCAACGCACCCCGGACGGGCGGGCCGGCTGCACCGGCGGCGCCGGTCACGACGGCACGAGCCTGCCGCTCGCGCCGGGCGAGGAGTACGCCACGCCCGTGTTCGCCGGCCTGTGCAGCGACGGCGGGTTCGGCGCGGCGAGCCGCGCCTGGCACGCGTACACGCTCGCCCATGTCCTGCCGCGCGGCCGGGAGACGGCGCCGGTGCTCTACAACTCGTGGGAGGCCACCGGCTTCGACGTCGACGAGGCCGGTCAGCGGGCCCTCGCCGAACGGGCCGCCGCGCTGGGCGTGGAGCTGTACGTCGTCGACGACGGCTGGTTCGGCTCGCGCCGCAGCGACCGCTCCGGTCTCGGCGACTGGACGCCGGCGCCCGACCGCTTCCCGAACGGCCTCGGTCCGCTGTCCGACGCCGTGCACGGGCTCGGCATGCGGTTCGGCATCTGGGTGGAGCCGGAGATGGTCAATCCCGACAGCGACCTGTACCGGGAACACCCCGACTGGGTCCTGCACATCCCCGGCCGGGTCCGCAGCGAGCTGCGCAACCAGCTCGTCCTCAACTTCGCCCGCGCGGACGTGGCCGACTGGGCGTACGGCTGGCTCACCCGGCTGGTCGGCGACCACGCCGTCGACTTCCTGAAGTGGGACATGAACCGCGCCTTCAGCGAGGCGGGCTGGCCCGGCGCCGGCCAGGGCGGCGACCGGCTGTGGAGCGCGTACGTCCACAACCTGTACGACGTCCTGGACCGGCTGCGCGCCGACCATCCCGGTCTGCGGATCGAGACGTGCAGCGGTGGTGGCGGGCGCGTCGACCTCGGCATCCTCGCGCACACCGACCAGGCCTGGGCGTCCGACAACACCGACGCCGTCGACCGTCTGGCCATCCAGCACGGCTTCGGCCAGGTCTACCCCGCCCGCACGATGTCGGCGTGGGTGACCGACGTGCCGAACCAGCTCACCGGCCGCACGGTGCCGTTGCGGTTCCGCTTCCACTGCGCCATGGCCGGACTGCTGGGCATCGGCGGCGACCTCACCCGCTGGTCGGAGGAGGAACTGACGCAGGGCGCGGCGCTGGTGGCGGAGTACAAGAAGGTGCGCCACCTCGTGCAGCACGGTGCGCTGTACCGGCTGACCGAGCCGCTCGGCGACCGTCCCACGGTGGTGCAGTACGTCGCCGAGGACGCGGCCGAGCTGCTCGTGCTGGCCTGGCAGCGCGGGCCCCGGCACGGCAGCCCGCGCCTGCCGGTGCGGTTGCCGGCACTCACGCCCGGCGCCCGCTACCGGGACACCGGCACCGGCACCGTTCACCACGCCACCGTCCTCGCCGAGTACGGCCTCCGCCTCGACCTGCCGCGGGGCGACTGGTCGAGCACGGCGGTGCACCTGGTCCGGCTGCCGGCCTCCGACTGAGACCGGCCCCGTCAGGACGCGCGTGCCGGTCCGCTGCCCGCCAGGCAGCCCGCCCGCCGACGTCGCCCGCGCGTCAGCCAGGCACTCGTCGGCGACGCGCCGGGCTCCGCCCCGCGGCCGGTCGGTCCCTGCGTCCGCGGCCAGGCCCGGCGCCGGTGCCAGGTCGAAGGGGCCGGGCAGGGGGCGGCCTGTCCTCCCCCGGCGAGGGCGAGTGGCTCGCGGGCGGCGTCGGCGGCGAAGGTGCGCGTCCAGCCGTGGGGCGTCCGGACCGGGCACGGGGCTCCGACGCGGAGGCTCGGGCACAGCCGTGCGCCGGGGCGCTACCGGGTGACGCGCCGGATCCAGTCCAGGGTCCGCCCGAAGAGGTGCTCGACCTGCCGCTCGGGCAGGCCGTGCCAGACGTGGTCGGCGCCGGGGACCGTCCACAGGTCGACCGGCACACCGGCCGCGTCGAGACGGGCGGCCAGGACACGGCTGTGGTCGCAGTCGATCATGGAGTCGTCCTCGCCGTGGACCAGGAGGAAGGGCGGCGCTCCGGGCCGGACCCGGGCCACGGGGCTGGCCTCGCGGGCGAGTACGGGCACATCGCGGGGTGCCGCCCCGAGAAGCAGGGCCTCAGCGGTGTCCGGGTCCTCGGGCCGCCGCATCAGGTCGCTGGGCGCGTACCAGGCGACGGCGCCCCTCAGGCGGGAGGCCCCTTCGGACAGCGCGAGCAGGGCGGCGAGATGTCCGCCTGCCGATTCGCCCCATACGGTCGTCCGCCCGGTGTCCGTACCGAGTTCGGGCGCGCGCAGGGCGAGCCAGCGCAGGGCGGCACGCAGGTCGTTCAGCGGGGCGGGGAAGACGGCCTCGCCGCTGAGCCGGTAGTCGACGGAGGCGACGGCCAGTCCGGCGGCGGCTATCCGGGCGAAGGGACCCGGCTCCCAGCCCCGCATCCGGTACCCCATGTCCTCGCGCCTCCCCCGCCGCCAGGCCCCGCCGTGCGCGAACAGCACCACGGGGACGGGCGGCTCGCCGGCACGGTGCTCCGGGAGCCACAGGTCGAGTTCGGGCGGCCGCGACCCCGGCACGTCCGTGTAGGGGACGCCGCGCAGGAGGCGGACCCCGGCGCCGAGGTGGGCGGCCGGTGGCAGCGGGGCCCGGTCGGGGTGGGGGGCCGCGATGAGGGTGCGCAGGTCGGCGTGCGCGGTCACGGGGTGCGCCACCGGTGGTCGGGCAGGAACCGCACGTCGTACTGCTGGGGCACGGTGGCGAACTTGCTCCGCTCGGGTACGTACGGCCGCGGGGGCAGGTCGGGGCCCTCGACGGGCGTGCCGAGGTTCTCGAAGAACCGCTCGAACGTGCCGCCGGGGCCGGCGGCCACGCCGACGATCCGGCTGCCGTGCCGCTCGATGCGGTAGGCGTGGGGGCAGTTCTTCGGGACGAAGCCGAAGTCGCCGCCGGTCAGGAGCTTTTCGTACTGCTCGCCCGTGGCGTCCTCGACGAACAGCCGCACCGCGCCGTCCGTCACGAAGAAGACCTCGTAGGTGTCCGGGTGGAGGTGGGCCGGGATGGTGTCCCCCCTGGGGCCCTCGCAGGTGAAGAAGTTGAACGTGCCCTCCGTCTGCTCGCCGCCCGCGTACACGGTGAACAGGTCGGTGAAGAGCAGGGCGCGGTCCCCCATGCCCCGCTCGATGAAGTACGGCTTGCCCGGGTCGGGCGGGATCTGCGAGGCACGGCGGTACCGGGTGGCGTACTCGATGGTCACGGCTCTCCTCGGTGGTGCGGTGGCCGGTCGGCGGCCGATCGCGGTGGCCGGCCGGCGATCGTGCGGTGATCGCGGCGGCGTACCTATGTCAGTCAGGCTGACATAGAGTTTCCCGAGCGTGCAAGACTTCGCTGACCTTTTCTTCGCCCACCCTGGGGAGTGCATGGACGCCGGACGCCGCAGCCTGCCGCAGTTGCTGGGCGAGGCCCGCCGCTGGTTCGACGACGCCCTGCTGGCCGCTCTGGAAGCGGACGGCGCCGAGCAGGTGTCGTCCACCCAGATGCAGCTGTTCGCGGTTCTCGACGAACGGGGCACGACGGTCTCCGAGCTGGCCCGCCGCATGGGCGTCACCCGGCAGACGGCGCACAAGGCCGTGCACACTCTGGTGGCCCTGGGCCTGCTGGAGCAGGTGGCACACCCCACCTCGGCCCGGCAACTGCTCATCCGCCGCACCCCGGCCGGCCGGCGCGCGCACGACCGGGCGACGGACGTCCTCGACGCGCTCGAACGGAGCCTGGCCGAGCGGATCGGCGCCCGGTCGGTCGCGGAGTTGCGCGCCGTGCTGGAGATGCCCTGGGGGGAGCCTCCGGAGCCGCCCCGCTCACGGGGCTGAGCCGGACAGCGTGGCGAGGTGGCGGCGCTGCGCGGTGACGGTCTCGGCGAGCGGAAAGCGTGCGCCGAGCTGGCCGTCGGGGCGGACGACGAAGCCGGTCGGGCCGTCCGGGTGGTAGAGCCGCGCGAACTCGCCGGCGGTGTCGCGGTATGCCGGCACCGGCAGGGTGTCCGGGGCCGCCGACGCGGCCGCGCGGGCGAGGACGGCGACGTACGACAGGCCGGCCGGATCGCCGTCGGCCCGGGCCTTCTCGGCGGCCTCGGCGAGTGCGGCCGGGTCGGCGCCGTACAGCAGCGCCACAAGGCCGGTACGGCCCCGCAGGATGTCGAGGAGACGCAGCGGATAGGCGGCCACCGGCGTGGTGAGCCCCGCGCAGTCGGGGGCCCGGTCGCCGGGCCGGGGTCCCTCACCGGGGCCGTACGGGTCGGCCCCGAGCGGGCCGTCCCGGTGACTCACCAGCAGTTGGGCCTCGCGCAGCAGCATGGTCCGCGGGTCTTCGGGGTCGTTCTCGATGCCCTGCCTGGAATGCCGCACGGTCCGGCCGACGACCTCCTCGCCGACCGGGCGGCGCTCGGCGTCGTAGGTGGCGAGCAGGGCGGGCCCGGCTCCGCGCCTGACGACCCGGGCGAGTTTCCAGGCGAGGTTGCAGGCGTCCTGGATGCCGGTGTTCATGCCCTGGGCGCCGGTGGGCGGATGGATGTGGGCGGCGTCCCCGGCGACGAACACGCGTCCGTCGCCGTAGCGGTCGACGATGCGGTGGCTGATGCGGAAGACGGACGACCAGCGCAGCCGCGAGACGGTGGCCGGCCTGGGTGCGAGACGGTCGAGCACGGCCTGGATGTGGGACAGCTCCGGGGCGCGCCCCTCCCGGAGGCCGTGTGCGACCCCGCCGCCCCGCGCGGTCCCCTGACCGGTTGATAGTTCGGCCGGGACCATCATCGACATGCGGTAGCGGTTGCGGCCGGGCAGCGGGATGCAGACCAGCAGGTCGTCGGTGGAGCCGTCGGCGGCACGGTGGGTGGAGCGGATGCCGTAGCCGTGGGGCATCTCCCAGCCGGTCTCCACGTCGCCCAGCATGTACTCCTCGGCGAAGGCCGCCCCCTCGTAGGCCAGTCCGAGCCCTTTCCGGACGACGCTGTGTGCTCCGTCGCAGCCGATCAGATAGCCGGCCCGCAGTTCCTCCTCGGCACCGGACGCGCTACGGAGACGGGCCGTGACCCCGTCCCGGTCCTGCGTGAACGACAGCAGTTCGGTGCTCCGCTCGACGGGCGTACCCAGGGCGGCGACGTAGTCCTCCAGCAGGCGCTCCGTCTCGTACTGAGGCAGCGCGGCGAAGCCGTAGGGGATTTCGGGCGGCAGCGCGAGATCGACGCGCGCCCGCTCGCGGCCGTTCTCGTAGATCAGCTGGCCGCGCATCGGGGCTGCGCACTCCAGGACCGCCCGGGCCAGACCCATGCGGTCCCAGATCTCCAGGGTGCGCGGCTGGGTGCCGACCGCCTTCGCGTACGGCAGGCGGGCCGGGAGCCGGTCGACGAGCCGGCAGCGCACCCCGTGCCGGCGCAGTTCGGCCACCGCGCTCAGGCCGACCGGGCCGGCGCCCGCGATCAGTACGTCGGTTGTTCCGTCATGCGGCACGGGTGCCTCCCGCCGACTGGGTCTCGGACCGGCCCCCGCTCCATGGTCGCGCCTCGGGGTCCGGGCGGCGAGGCGAGCCGGTGGCGGCCGTGCGCCGCGACGGGGGCACCCGGTGCGCCGGACGCCCCCGCTCCAAGCCCTGCCCGGGCGGTCAGCCGGTGTTGCAGGAGACCGTCGCCGGGTCCACTTGCCGTCGGCCTGGACGGTGACGCCACAGTGGTCGCCGCTGCCGTCGGGTTTCGCGGTGAGGACCTGCCTGCTGGGGCAGGCGGCGCTGATGTTCCGAGGGGAGAGGATCTTCGCCGGGGACGGGACGTCCCTCGCCACGGTCCGGCTGCTCGACCCGGGGTGGCACACAATGCTCGCGGGGCGGGGGATCGAGGGGCAGCCGCTGTCGAAACGTTCGGGAGGCTTCCGGCCAGGCGGATGGACGGTGCTTCGGACGGTCACGGGCGGGGAACCCGTCCTTCCGATGCAAGATCGCAAGGACCAGGAGACCCACGTGACGGACGAGCACGGCAGGCAGCAGGACCCCACCACCCAGCATCCTCGGCCCGACTTCCCCTCGCAGGAACAGGCCCACCCCGGCTGGACCGGACCGATGGACCCGCCGCCGGACCACGGCGAGGAGTCCTACCGCGGCACCGGCCGGCTGGAGGGCCGCAAGGCGGTCATCACGGGCGGGGACTCCGGCATCGGTCGGGCGGTGGCCCTCGCCTACGCCCGCGAGGGTGCCGACGTGCTGTTCACCCACCTCGCCGAGGAGGAGGGCGACGCACGTGAGACGTCCCGGCTGGTCGAGGACGCCGGGCGCAGGGCCGTCGCCGTCTCCTGCGACATCCGCGAGGAGAGCCAGTGCAGGACGGTCATCGACCGGGCGGTCGCCGAGTTCGGTTCGATCGACATCCTGGTGAACAACGCGGCCTACCAGATGTCCCAGCCGGACGGCATCGAGGCGATCACCACCGAGCAGTTCGACCGGGTGCTGCGCACCAACCTCTACGGCATGTTCTGGTTGACGAAGTTCGCGCTGCCGCACATGCCGCAGGGCGCGTCCGTCATCAACTCCACGTCCGTGCAGGCGTACAAGCCCAGTCCGCATCTGCTGGACTACGCGATGACGAAGGGGGCGATCGTCACCTTCACGCAGGGGCTGGCGCAGATGGTCGTGGAGCGCGGCATCCGCGTCAACGCGGTCGCGCCGGGCCCGGTGTGGACGCCCCTGATTCCGGCGACGATGCCCGACACGTCCGAGTTCGGCAAGCAGAGCCCGATGGGCCGTCCGGCGCAGCCGGCCGAGCTGGCGCCCGCCTATGTCTATCTCGCCTCGCAGGAGGCCAGTTTCATCACCGCCGAGATCCTCAACGCGACCGGGGGCACACCCCTGCCCTGATCGCCGACGGCGGGACGGGCCGACCGCGCGGCCTCGGGGCCGCCGCCTCGGGGCCGCCGCCGCGCGGGTCCGCCGGCCGTACGCGTGGGGCGGCCGACGGGGTGAAGCGTGCACCGCGGGCCGTCCGGTCGGCGTCGGACCCGGCCGGCCCACTCCGTCCCCGGCGGCGGGGCCGGGGCGACCGACGGGTGAGGTAGTCGGCTCGCACGCTTCCGGGAGGGCTGCGCGGCGCCGCTGTCCGACCGCGGGGCGGTCGTGGCCGAGGGCGGGCGCGCCGCGTCGGAGACGGCCGGTGACGACCCTGGCGAACATGCGCCGGACAGCCGGTGACGCCCCTGGCGAACGCGCGCCGGGCGGCCGGTGTTCGAGGCGGGCCGCCGACCACGGCGGCCCGGCGGTGTACGGTGCGGCGACCCTGGCCCCGCGGTGCGGGAGGGCGGGGCGGGGTCCTCCGGGCCGCCGGAGTTCCGGCCGGTCGTCGCCGCGGGGCACCTGCCTCGCGCGGACGAGCGCCACGCCTTGGCGGCACCTCCTGCGACCCGATCGTGTCCGCCCTGATCCACTGACCCGTCGGCGACACCCGCGACCGTCCGACAGGCGTCCGATACGTCACTCGATGGGGTATCCATCGATCTCCGCCTTCCGCGGCCCGCCATGCTCTGAGTGCCTTCACGGCGACGGCACCTGGACATGGGGGAAGCGGCATGACGCGTACGACACCTCGCGGACCTGGCCGGGAGGAGCAGGCCTTGCTCCTGGCCGCCGGCCTGGCGGACCTCGCGGCGCACGCCGTCGGCACGGCCTTCGGAACGCTGCGCGGACTGCTGCGCAGGTCCGACACGGCCGACCTGGCCCAGACAGCTCAGCAGGAACTCCAGGCCCGCGGCAGACTCGCCCTGGACCGGTACACGAACGTGCCCGAGGCCCACCTGGAGGTGCTCGCCCGGCACAAGCTCGCCCGCGAGAGGGCCGATTCCGGCGATGTCTGACGACTGGGACGCCACAGCCTTCCGGACCCGCGTCGACACCGTCCTGGGCGGGCGGCTGGCCGAGGAGGCCGACCTGCTGGTGGCGGTCGACGACGACCTGCGGCCGGTGGCCGAGCGGTTGCGGGAAGCCGCCGGCCACGGCAAACGCCTGCGCGCCGCGTTCTGCTACTGGGGCTGGCGGGCGTCCGGGCAGCCCGACAGCGACGCGCTCGTACGGGCGGCGGCCGCCTTGGAACTCGTGCACGCCGCCGCGATCGTCCACGACGACCTCATCGACGACAGCCCTCTGCGCCACGGAGCGCCCACCGCCCACGTCGCCTTCGCCACGGCCCTGTGCGGACGCCCCGACGCCCGCCCGGCCGGCCGGGCACTGGCCATGCTCGTGGGCGATCTCCTGGTGTCCCTCGCCGGGCAGCTGTTCGTCACCAGCGGGCTGCCCGCCGCCTACCTCGGCCGGGCCCGCGGCCTGTGGGCGGCGCTCGCCCGCGACCTCGTCGCGGGTGAATGCCTGGAGATCCTGCGCACCGGCGGCCGCCCCGACACCGCCGCCTCCCTCCAGGTGATCCGCCACAAGACCGCCAAGTACACCGTGGAACAGCCCTTGCTGATCGGCGGACTGCTCGCCGGTGCCCCGCCCACGCTGCGCGAGGTCCTGTCCGCCTACGGGCTGCCGCTGGGCGAGGCCTTCCAGCTCCGCGACGACCTGCTGGGCCTGTTCGGCGACCCGGAACGCACCGGCAAGGCAGGCCTGGACGACCTGCGCACGCACCGGCCCACCGCCCTGCTCGCCGAGACCTGGAACGCCGCCGACTCCGCGCAACGCGAACGCCTGCGCGATGTCCTGGGACGGCACGACCTGAACGACGACCACCTGGACGACGTACGGCGGCTGATGCGTGAGGTGGGGGCACCGCGGCGGATCGAGCGGATGATCCACGCACGGGTGGAGCAGGCCACGCGCGCCCTGGACGACGCCCCCGTCCCGCCGCGGGCACGGCGCGTGCTCGGCGACCTCGCGCACCGGGCCACCGACCGCCTCCACTGACGCCGACCCCCCGCCCCGTCCCGCGGACCGGACACGCCGGCCGAGGAACGCCCGCCCGCCGAGGAGAACCGATGACCTTCACCGAGACGTCGATGGACGCCCTGCGCCGTAGCGGCGACGAACTGGCCGACGCCGTCGTGGCCACCTTGTTCGAGCGGGGTGAGGTCGGCACGTTCAACACCCTGATGCGCTATGTCTCCACCGTGGGCCAGGAACTGCCCGCCGGCCTGCCCGAGGTGGCCCTCGAGTACCTGCACGCCACGAGCACGCCGCCGCACTGGGTGGACTGGACGGAGATGGAGAAGGCCCGGCTGTTCTTCATCGACAACAACGTGCACATCTCCACCGCGCTGTCGTTCGCGTCCATGCCCGCCTGCTACCTCGTCCCGCACGTGGCCCGGCTCCTGTCGGCCACGCACGGACTGAGCTACCCGTCCAGACGAATGGCGGAGACCGGCCAGTTCACCGTCCTGCTGATGCGGCCCGACGCCTTCGAGGCGGGCAGCCGGTTCATCCCCGCCGCGCAGAAGGTCCGCCTGCTGCACGCCTCCATCCGGCACCATCTCACCCGCGAGAACCGCTGGGACGTACCGGCGCTGGGGGTGCCGATCTGTCAGGAGGACATGATCGGCGGGCAGATGTTCTTCTCCCTGCTCGTCCTGGACTCCCTGCACCGCCTCGGCATCCACCTCTCCGAGGAGGGCGCGCAGGCGTACTACTACGCCTGGCGCGTCGTCGGGGCCATGCTCGGCGTGGACCAGGACGCCGTGCCCGGGAGCCTGTCGGAGGCCCGGCGCTTCCTGGATCTGTACATGACGCGCCACATGGGCCCCTCCGCCGAGGGCGCCCACCTCACCCGGCAGCTCATCGACCTGTACGAGGACGTCGTCCCCGGCACCTTCTTCGACCCGATCGTGTCCGCCCTGATCCGCTACCTCGTCGGCGACACCTGCGCGGACTGGCTCGACGTCCCCCGCACCCCGTGGGACACCCTCGTCCAGGCCGTCCCCCACCTGCTCGGGGTCCTGGAGTCGATCGAGGACCGCTCACCCATGGGTGCCTGGGCTCTGGACCGCCTGGGCCACCTCACCACCGTCCTGGAACTGTCCTCCCTCACCCGCGGCCGCGTCATGCACTACGCCATCCCCGAGCAGCTCAGGAAGGAGTACGGAATTCCCGAAGGACCGGCCGGGACCGGCCGCTGGACACCGCCGCCGGCCACCGTCTCCTGACCACCGGTCCTCGGAGCGTCGGCCGCTCGGACAAGGGGGCGGGGCGGCGCAGACCTCCCCAGGTGCACCGCCCCACCTCACACGAGGCACGTCTGCCCAGGAAACGGGGCCGCACACCCCCGGATCTTCCGCTCATCCCCGGCGGCTTCCCTGCGCCCCGGCACACCCGCCGGTCGCGCCGCCGGCCCGGCCCCGCGCCGGCGGCGCCGGGCCGGCTGAGGTCACCCGCTCCCGGCGTCTCGCCGGGCGGGGGTGCGCGGCGTCGGCCGGTTCGCTCCACGCCCTGGAGGCGTCCCACCCCCGTTATCTTCTTCGCGGTCCTGTAAGAGGGCCGCTGGCCTCCGGGCCCGGGCCGGGGCGGCACACGGTCGGGCCGGCCCGTACGGCTACGCCGGGGGCGTCGACCGGCTTCAGGAGGCGCTCGTCCTTCTCGTCCGCGACCCCCTGGGGACGTGCCGAGCGTCCCGGATCGGCGTAGCGTCCTTTGATGAAAGAGCGCGGCATGACCTGCGGGGGCGTGCCGCGCCGCGCGAGGAGCCGACAGCCGCCCGCGGCCGTCCGGAAGACTCCCCTGCGATGCTGGAGGTGCCTCGTGACCGACACCGGTGATCCGGCCGTCGACGGCGACGGCGTGGACGCCGCGTTCGCCGAGACCGTGCGTCGCACCGGCGCGTCCGTCGGCGCTCTCTACCTGCTCTCCCCCGACGAGCAGGTGCTCTGCCTGGACGTGCTGTGCGGGGCGCCCGCGGGACTCGCCGAACCGTGGGCGCGGGTGCCCGTGGCGGCTCCGGCGCCGGTGGCCGACGCGGTCCGCGAGGAGCGCATGGTGTGGGTGGGCAGCCAGAGCGAGATGGCCCGCTCCTATCCGCGCACCGCGATGGCGCTCCCCTATCCGCTGGCGCTGGCCGCCGCACCGGTCACCGGCGTGCGCCGTTGGGGCGTCCTGCTGCTGATGTGGCCGGCCACCCGTCCGCCGTACATGACCGGGCGCGAGCAGGGCCACATCGTGTCGAGCTGCCGAAGGCTGGCGCGGCTGCTGGAGGAGGCCGTCGAGCGCGGCAGGCCACCGGCCGGTGCAGGCCGGCCGCGGGTCCTGCCCACCGGGACGGGACGCCGGGAGCCCGGACCGGCGATGGCGGCGGCCGACTTCGCCGAACGCCTGCCCGGCGGCAGCTGTGCGCTGGACCTGGAGGGGCGCTTCACCTACCTCAGCTCGGGAGCCTGCGCCCTGCTCGGCCGCGATGCCGACCAGCTGCTGGGCACGCTGCCGTGGCAGTCGCTGCGCTGGCTCGACGACCCCACCTACGAGGACCGCTACCGCGCCACCGTGCTCAGCCGCGAGCCCGTCTCCTTCACCGCCTGCCGTCCGCCCGGCCAGTGGCTGGAATTCCACCTGTACCCGGACGCCAGCGGCATCAGCGTCCGGATCGTCCCCAGCGGTGCCCAGGCCCTGCCCGTGGCGGCCCCCCGCCAGATCGTGAGCGCGGCCGCGCCGACGCGGGTGGGGCAGCTGTACCAGCTCACGCACCTGGCCGCCGCGCTCACCGAGGTCGTCGGCGTCCAGGACGTCATCGATCTGGTCGCCGACCAGATCATGCCCGCCTTCGGCGCCCAGGGACTGGTGCTGTCCACCGCGGACGCCGGGCGACTGCGGATCACCGGGTTCCGCGGCTACGCGCCCCGGACCATCGAACGCCTCGACGGACTTCCGCTGGACACCCGACTCACCCCGGCGGGGCGCGCCCTGAGCAGCGGCATCCCGGCCTTCTTCTCCAACCCGGAGGAGATGCTGCGCATCTACCCCGAGGCCCCGCACATCAGCGGCAAGCAGGCCTGGGCCTTCCTCCCCCTGATCATCTCGGGCCGCCCGGTCGGCATCTGCGTCCTGTCCTACGAGCACCCGCACGACTTCCCGGCCACGGAACGCGCCGTCCTGACCTCGCTCGCCGGACTCATCGCGCAGGCACTGGACCGCGCCCGGCTGTACGACACGAAGCACGACCTCGCGCACGCTCTCCAGCAGGCGCTGCTGCCGCGCACACTGCCCACGATCGACGGGCTGCGGGTCGCCGCCCGCTATCTGCCCGCCACCAGGGGCATGGACATCGGCGGCGACTTCTACGACCTGATCCGCCTCGACGACACCGCCGCGGCGGCCGTCATCGGCGACGTCCAGGGGCACAACGTGGCCGCCGCCGCGCTGATGGGACAGGTCCGCATCGGGGTGCGCGCCCACGTGGCCCTCGGCACGCCCCCGGACCAGGTCCTCGCCGGAACCAACCGGCTCCTCACCGACCTCGGCCCGGACCTGTTCACCAGCTGCCTCTACGCCTGTGTCGACTTCGCCGGCCGACGGATCACGCTGGCCAGCGCCGGCCATCCGCCGCCGCTGCTGCGGCTGCCGGGCCACGCCGCCCGCCCCCTCCAGGTACCGCCCGGACCGCCCCTGGGGATCGATCCCGACGCCGGCTTCCCCGTCACGGAGATCCCGCTCGTGCCGGGGCTGATCCTCGCCTTCTACACGGACGGGCTCATCGAGACACCGGGCGTCGATCTGGAGGAGTCCATGGACCAGCTCGCCGAGCAGCTGGACCGCGCCGACGACCGGGACCTGGACGCGCTCGTCGCCACCCTGCTGCACACGTCCGGGACGGCCGGGAACCGCACCGACGACGTCGCCCTTCTGGTCCTTCAGTACACAGGGGGCCGCTGAGCCGCACCGCGCCGGGCCTGAAGCCGGTCAGAACAGGCGCTCCTGCTCGTGCGACGGGACATCGCGTCGGCGGGGCCGGGCCGGGGGACGCCGGGCCGGCGTCTCGTCGCCGAAGAGGGGCACCGTGCCACACTCGTCCGGCTCGGCGGGAACGGCGGCGCCGCCGGTGCGGACGTTCAGCCGCAGCGGTGCCTCCCGGTCGAAGTCTCCCGGTGTCATGGCCGTCCACGCGCAACCCGGCTCCTCACTCACGCACCGCTCCCCTCCCCGGCTCCGCCGACCGGATGCCCGCAGTACACACGCGGTACACATCCTGCCCGACCGGTCCGGTGCCGAGGTGCGCGCGGGCCGGGCCCGGTGGAATCTGAGAAGCGTGCCGCGCAAGGACGTACGGGGGAAGCAGGGGGCCGGGGACGCCGTGGCGGCTGCGCTCGACGAGCTGTACACCACTCCGCCCGCCGGTTTCGTCTCCCGGCGCGAGGAGCTGGCACTGCGCGCCCGCACGGACGGACGCGCCGAGGACGCCCGCCGTGTCCACGCCGCCCGCCGCCCGTCGCTGGCGGCCTGGGCGGCGAACCTGCTGCGTCGGTCCCGGCCGGAGGAGAGCCTGCGGTTCCTGGAACTGGGCGAGGCCCTGCGCGAGGCGTACGGCACCCTGGACCGCGCCGGAATCAGGGAGCTGTCCGTGCAGCGCCGCAGTGTCGTCGCGGCGCTGTCCGCGCAGGCCGCGCAGCTCGCCGCGGAGGCGGGACACCGGCTGTCGGCACCGGTGCGGCAGGAGGTCGAGGCGACGCTCCAGGCGGTGCTGGCCGACCCGGCCGCCGCCGAGCAGTGGGCCGCGGGCCGGCTGGAGAGCGCCCTCACCCCGCCGTCGGACCTGCTGCTCCCCGGCGGCGCCCCGCCGGCCGGAGCCGCCCGTACGGCACCCGCGCGGCCCGCGGTACGCACCCCGGCGAAGGACGAGTCGGCCGAGCGGCGCCGCGAACGCGAGCGGCAGCTCGCCCGGGCGAGGGAGGCGGCGGAAGCGGCCGAGGAGCGGCTGCGCGAGCGCCGAACCGAGATGGCGGAAGCCGACACCGCGCTGCGGCGGGCGGGTGAGCGTCACGAGCGGGCGGACCAGGACGTGGCCGCCGCCGAGCGGCACCTGCGCGCCGTGCAGGAGGAGCTTCAGCTCTCGCGGCGGGAGCGGCGGGGGGCCGAGGAGCGGCAGCGGACGGCCGCCGACGCGCTCGTGCGTGCGGAGCGGGAGGCGCGCGAGGCCGCCAGGGAGGCCGGGCGGGCCGAGCGGCGCACCGGCCGCTGAGCGGGGGCTGCGCGTCGTCGCCTCGGGGAGCCGCCCGGAGGGGGTCTAACGGACGATGTCGGCGAGGTGCGGCACCACGCGAGTGAGGCGGAGCACGCCCCACAGGATCAGCAGAGCCCCCGCGGCCTCGGGAACGAGCCACCATCCGGTGCGGATGTGCTCGTCGAACAGGGTGACGCCGAGCAGCAGGCTCACGGTGGCGTCGCCGATGGTCAGCGCGGGCTGAGAGGCGACGAGCGGACCGGCCTGGAGCGCGTTCTCCAGCAGCAGGAGCGCGCAGACGCCGACGAGGGCGAAGCCGTACGTCTGCCAGGTGCTCAGGAAGGCGGGGAGGCCGGCGTCGGTGAGGCGGCCGGTGGCGGACTTCATCAACGCGGCGGTCAGGGCGTTGCCGATCGCGGCGGCGCTCGCCAGTGC
Organism: Streptomyces sp. NPDC033216; assembly: GCF_055577115.1. Classification (NCBI taxonomy): domain Bacteria; kingdom Bacillati; phylum Actinomycetota; class Actinomycetes; order Kitasatosporales; family Streptomycetaceae; genus Streptomyces; species Streptomyces sp. NPDC033216. The sequence goes on from NZ_JBVIQK010000009.1 coordinate 253,965, forward strand.
CGCCGCCCGGAAGAGGGGTGAGCGGGTGGGGCGGGCGAGGGCGACGGCGGTGGCCATCGCGCCCAGGCAGAGCGTCAACACCGGGATCCAGTGCGCCATGGACGCCTGGTCGCGGGCGCCTGCCGGGGCCGCCGCCAGCAGGATGAGGGCCAGACCCGCCACCAGGGCGGCGACCGCCCGCCAGCCGTCGGCGGACAGGCGTCGGTGCAGCAGCGGAACCGCCAGCAGCAGGGCGAAGGGCAGTTCCAGGATGAAGAGGGGCTGGACGAGGGCCAGGGGTCCGTTGACCAGGGCGAGGGCCTGGAAGAGCGCGGCGCCCATGACCCCGGCGACGCCGACGACCCACGCGGGCCGCCGGACGAGGGCGCGCAGCAGCCGGAGGCCGCCGCCGCGCGGCACGGTGGCGGCGGCCTTGCGCTGGAACGCCGTTCCCACGGCGTTGCTGGCGGCGCCGAGCACGGCGAACAGGACGGCGAGCACGGTCATGTGATCACCATGCCGCGATCGGCGGGCTCGGCGCGGGAGGCGGATATTGAAAGGGAAGGGTGTTCCCGTCCCGTTTCCGGGCGGGACGCCGCGGGCCGTGCACGGAGCGGGAGAGACGGTGGGCACGTCGAGGGAGCCGAGCGGGTCGTCCGCGGCGGGCGGGGAGGGTCGTACGGCGCCTCCGCTGCGGTGGGCGGTCGTGCTGTCCTGGCTCGTCGCGGTCACGGTGGTGCTCGCGGTCATCGGGGTCTTCCTGGGCCGCGAGACCAGGCTCGCGCCCTTTCTCGTCGTGCTGCCCGCGCTGATCGCCGGACGCGGCAGCGTGCGCCAGACCGCCGTCGCCTCCTCCTGGGTGACGGTGATGATCGCCGGGGCCCTGTTCGACACGGCGGAGGACACGATCGGCGCCGCGACGGCCACCGTCGTCTTCGCCCTCGTCTTCAACGGGCTGAGCGTCGCGCGGGCGGCCCAGCGGGTCCGCAGCGAGCGGGAGATCGCCCGGCTGCGGTCCGCGGCGGCCGCGCTCCAGCGGCAGTTGCTGCGACCGTTCCCGCTGATGACGGACCAGCTCATCGTGCACGGCCTCTACCAGCCGGTGGAGGAGGACAGCCGGGTCGGCGGCGACGTGTACGAGGTCGTGGCCTCGCCGTACGGCAGCCGGGTGTTCATCGCCGACGTCCAGGGCAAGGGGCTGCCTGCCATCAGCGCGGCCTTCTCGGTGCTCAGCGCCTTCCGTGAGGCGGCCGTCTCCGAGCCCACGCTGACCGCCGTCGTCGACGCCCTGGAGGACGCGGTGCTGCGCCACAACGCCTTCGCGGCACAGGCCGGCGAGAGCGAGCGGTTCGTGACGGCGCTGGTCCTCGGTGTCGGCCCGGACTCGGAGGTCCAGGTGATCAATTGCGGTCATGTCGCGCCGCTCATGCTGCACGGCGACCGGGACGGTCCGGTGCTGAAGGGCGAGCCGTGCGTTCCGCTGGGTCTCGACGCCCTGTCCCCGGAGCCCCGTACGGTCGAGTGGTTCGCCTTCCCGCCGGGCAGCACCCTGCTGTTGTGCACCGACGGGGTCACCGAGGCGCGCGATCCGTCGGGGAGGTTCTATCCGCTGGAGGAGCGGGTCGCGGCGTGGGACGACGTCCGCGCGGGCGACCTGCCGGCGGCCGTCTACCGCGACCTGCGCCGCCACGCCGCGGGAGTGCCGGGCGACGACACGGCCCTGATGGTGCTGCGCCGGCGGTCCGGGGCGGAGGCCGACTGACGCCTTCCGGCCGCGCCCGCCGACGAGCCGGGAACGCCGTCGCCGCCCGGCCGCGGGCTCCTCACACCGGCGGACAGCCGCGCGCCCGGTACGCGTAGAATGGTATGGACCGTGCCTTCACGTCACCTTTTCCGGAGCTTCCATGCCCGCCCCGTCGGTCGGCCCGGACGACGGCCCGGACGCACTGTTCGGACTCGACGCCCTCGACCCGGCTCCATCCGCGGCCCCTCCCTCGTTCCGCGACTCCGACACGGCCCGCCGTCTGCTGCCCGTGCGGGAGATCCACGCCGAACCGGCGGCGTCGGCCTCCGCACGGGGCCGCCAGATCATCGCCCGCTTCCCCGACGCCCGTCTGATCGAGATCGACTCCCATTGGCGCATCCCCGGACTCCACGGCAACGAGGGGAACGTCGAACGGTGGGTGCGCGTCAAGGGCGAGACGCTCGTGCTGGGCGAGAGGAAGACGCTCAGCACACGCCCCAACGGGCGCTCGGCGGACTGGATCGCCCCCGGCCCCTCCAACGGCTGCGCCCTGGCGTGCGCCTACTGCTACGTACCGCGCCGCAAGGGCTACGCCAACCCCATCACCGTGTTCACCAACATCGAACGGATCATCGCCCACCTCGGCCGGCACATCGCGCGGCAGGGTCCCAAGCAGGAGCCCAACCAGTGCGATCCCACGGCGTGGGTGTACGACATCGGGGAGAACGGCGACTGCTCGGTGGACGCCCTCGTGTGCGACAACACCGCCGACCTGATCCACGCTTTCCGTCACTGGCCGACGGCCAAGGCGTCCTTCGCGACGAAGTTCGTCAATCCCGACCTGCTCACGCTGGATCCGCGGGGCCGGACCCGGATCCGCTTCTCGCTGATGCCCGAGGCCGACGCGCGTCTCCTGGACGTGCGCACCTCCCCGGTCGCCGCCCGTGTCGCCGCCGCGGCCGACTTCCTGGACGCCGGTTACGAGGTGCATTTCAACCTCTCCCCCGTCGTCCTGCGGCCGGGCTGGCGCGAGGCCTGGGGCGACCTGCTGCGACAGCTGGACGATGTGCTGCCCGAGCGGGTCAAGCGGCAGGCGGCCGCCGAGGTGATCATGCTCACCCACAACCGGGAACTGCACGAGGTGAACCTGGGCTGGCATCCCCGTGCCGAGCAGGTGCTGTGGCAGCCGGACCTTCAGCAGGCCAAACGCTCCGAGAACGGCGCCCTGAACGTCCGGTACCGCAACGCGATCAAGTCCGAGGCGCTGAACGCCCTGCGCGACCTGGTCGACGCCCACGCTCCGTGGCTGCGCGTCCGCTACGCCTTCTGAGCCGTGGCCGGCCCGGCGGGTCCGCGGCCGAAGCCGCGGCGCGAGGTCAGCCTTCGGTCGAGGCATCCAGGTCGGCCCGCCCACCGGCCCCCAGCGGTCCCGTGGGGCGGAAGGGCTCCCCGGCCTCGAGGCGGGACAGTTCGCGACGGGACACACGCAGCACCAGCGGTGGCACCCCGACCCGAGCGATCTGCGCGAGGCGCAGCCAGGCGGGCACGTAGACAGCGGTGCTGCGACGTTCGACGGCACGTGCGAGGACCTCCGCGACGGGCTCGACGGGATGGACCCGCCCGGCGGGCGCCGGCATGTGCGCACGCAGTTCCCGCAGCACGGCGTGCCGGTCGCCGTCCCGGATCATGTCCGTGTCGGTCCAGTTCAGGTAGGCGATGCCGACCGCCACGCCGTGGTGCGCCTCCTCGGCCCGCAGTGCGTGGGCGAACGCTTCCACGCCGGCTTTGGAGGCGCAGTAGGCGCTCATGAGCGGGACGGCACCGAGGGAGGCGAGGGAGGCCATCTGGAGGTAGTAGCCCGCCGTCTCCCACAGGTCCGGCAGGAACGTGTGGGCCGTGAGGGCGCTGCCGGTGAGGTTCACGTCGACGACGCGGCGCCAGGAGGCCATGTCCTCCCGTGCGAAGGGGCCGCCCTCGGCGATGCCCGCGTTGGCGACGACGGCCGACGGCGGGCCCAGCCGGCTGCGGATGGTCGCGGCGGCGTCCAGCAGGGCCTCTTCGTCGGTGACGTCCGTCTCGACGGCGAGGGCGGGACCGGGCAGCGCGGCCGCGACCGCCTCCAGGGCCGACCGCTCGTGACCGAGGAGGGCCAGGCGGGCGCCACGCCGGGCGAGGGCGTGCGCCTGGGCGGCGCCCAGTCCCCGTGCGGCGCCGGTGACGACGACGGTGCGGTTCTCCAGGGGACTGTGCTCCATGGCTCGGCTCCGATCGGCGGCTGCCTGTCGCCCTCACCCACCGGGGCCGGGGGGCGCGTGTCCCGTCCGGTCCCGGTGGGTGAGGGCACGCTGGAGACCGGCCAGTCCCGGTGCCCGGTGCCGCCGCAGCGCCGCGCGGGCCGCGTTGGCTCCCGGCGCGCCGTGCACGCCGCCGCCCGGGTGGGCGCCCGCGGAGGCGAGGAACAGGCCGCGCACCGGTGTCTCGGGCCGTCCGGTGCCGGGCAGGGGGCGGAAGACGAGCTGCTGGTGGATTCCGGCGGTGCCGCCGTTGACGGCGCCGGCGCGGAGGTTGCCGTCAAGGGCCTGGAGGGTGGGAGGTGCGAGGACGCGGCGGGCCCGGATCCGCGTGCGGAAACCGGGCGCGAACCGTTCGACCTGGCGTTCCACCCGGTCGGCCATCACCTCCTGCTCCTTGGGGTCCCAGACACCGGTGAGGCCCTCGTCCCCCGCGTCGGAGGCCACGTCGTGCGGCACGTGGGTGTAGGCCCAGGCGGACTCGGTGCCGTGCGGCGAGCGGGACGGGTCGGCCGTCGTCATCTGGCCGAACAGGCAGAACGGGCGGTCCGGGATCTGCCGCATGGCGATCTGGGCGGCGAAGCGGGTGAGTTCGTCGAGGCTGTCGGCCAGATGGACGGTGCCGGCCCGCGCGGCCTGCTCCGCCCGCCAGGGCACGGGGCCGTCGAGGGCCCAGTCGAGCTTGAAGGTGGCGGAGTCCCACTCGAACCCCTTCAGGTCGGCGAGCAGCTGGGCCGGAAGGTGTTCGGGCTCGACCAGCTCGCCGTAGAGGGCGGGGACGGACACGTCGGCGAGGACGGCACGGCGGGCACTGAGCGTCCCGCCGTCGGCGGTGCGTACGCCCACGGCGCGTCCGTCGCGGACGACGATCCGGTCCACCCGCAGCCCGCAGCGCAGGGTGCCGCCGCGTGAGCGCAGTCGGCGGACCAGTGCCTCGGTGAGGGCGCCGGCCCCACCGGCCGGCACGGGGAAGCCGTACGTCTGGCCGAGCATGGACATCAGCCAGCCGTAGCCGCCGCTGCCGGCGGTCTCCGGGGCGAGGTCGGCGTGCAGGGCGTTGCCGGCCAGGAGAAGGCGGCCGCCCTCGCCGCCGAACTCCTCGGCGCCCATGCGCCGCACCGGCAGCAGGAGGGTGCGGGCCAGCCGCAGACCGCCCGCCGCGTGCAGCCGGACGGCGAGCCGTCCGGTGGCCTTCAGCGGGGGGAACGGGGTGAAGAGGGCGTCGACGATGTCGGGGCGCAGCCGTTCCCAGATCTCGTGCAGTCGACGCCAGGCGGCGCCGTCGCCGTCGTGGAAGGCGTCGAGGGAGGTGGCGGTGGCGTCGACCCGCCGGTCCAGGACCGCGCACCTGCCGTCGCTCAGCGGATGCGCCAGGACGTGGGGCGCGTGCCTCCATCGCAGGCCGTGATCCTCCAGGCGCAGCGCCGACACCACCGGGGAGGCGGCGGCCAGCGGATAGAAGGAGCTGAAGAGGTCGTTGACGAAGTCCGGATCGACGCCCCTGTCGTGACGCACCGCTCCGCCGGGTTCGGGCTGCTCCTCCAGGACTTCCACGCTCCAGCCGGCGTCGGCCAGCAGATTGGCGGCGACCAGGCCGTTCGGGCCGGCCCCGATCACCACCGCGTCAGGCATCGCCGCCGCCGCGCGCCGGCACCGCCACGGGGCCCGGCCCGGCGTCCGCGGTCCCGTTCTCGCACACCGCGGCCAGCCGGGCGAGCATCGCGCGGTGGCGAAGCTGGATCAGCGCCTCCACCCCCGCGTTGTGCAGGATCCCGCCCGCCCCTTGCAGGGGGTGCTCGTCCACGATCACGAGGCAGTGCTCGCCCCAGGAGCGCAGCTCGAAGGCGATCCTCGCGGTGCCGAGCGCGCCCGCCCGGGCCTCCAGTTCCAGGGCGACGCCCTCCTCGCAGCGCCGGACGACGGTCTGGTTGGTGAGCCGGACGGGCCCGAACCGGACCTCGTATCCGATCTCGGCGCCGACCTGAGGCCACTGGCCCCGCACCGGGCGGGTCTCCGCCGTGCCCACCACCCATTCCGCGTACCGGTCACCGTCCGCGAGGACGGCCCACACCCGCCGCGGGGATGTCTTGACCAGCTGATGCCTGACCGCCACGACAACCTCCTGTGCTCGCCTCTTCGCTCACCGCCAAGTGCCCCTATCGCCGACGGCGAACCGGGATGACGGCGGTGAATCTGTCGATACGGGCCGTCCGGCGCCCGGTGTCAGCCCTCGCCGGGCGGCTCCCACGGTTCGGGCAGCTCCCACGGGCGGGGCCCCGCACCGGAGTGCCAAGCGCGCAGTTGTTCGGCGTCCACGCACACGATCCCGCACTGGCGCGCGTACTCGGTGGCGGGCGCCGTGAAGTCCTGGGTGGTGACGACGACGGCGATGTCGGCCTCGTGGACGGTGAAGCAGGTGCCGCCGAAGCGCTGTAGATCCTGGGAGCCGACCTTGTGACCGTCCCCATAGCGCTTGCACTGGACGACGAGCCGGCGTCCGTCCGGTGCCACCGCCATGACGTCGGCGCCCAAGTCGCCCGCACCGCCCACGACTTCGACGTCCGTGCAGCCGTCACGGGCGCACAGGCCGGCTATCGCCTGTTCGAACTCGTACGGGTCCAGGGCCTCGTAGTGGTCCAGGGCGTCCGTGGCGGGGGGCGTCACGATGACGAGTGCCCCTTCCAGGCCGCCGACGGCGGATGTCGGGACCGGGTCGGCCGACGTGGCGGGAACGGCTTCGACCGGCGACGTGCCGAGCACATCGGCGGCTGTCTCGGCCGCCTCCTCGAGGGTCTCGGTGGCGTGCCGTACGAGTCTGCGCGCCGACCAGCGGCGGCGGCCGCGATCGCAGACGACCACGGCGGCGGAGCCCAGGACGAGCAGGGTCACGGCCCACGCGGGTCGGCGTTCCGCCGCCGCGGCGGCGGTGCGGGCGATCATTCCCGCGAGAGTCAGCAGGAGCGCGAGAAGGATGAAGAACAGGGCCGTCGTGCGCAGGTCGAAGCGACGGCGGGGGCGCGCGGGGCGTATCGGTCGGGTGGGTACGGTCACGGTGGTGGTTCCTCCCAAGCGGCCTTCGTCGAAGATCACTTGGGGCGTCTGCCCCGGCTGGGGCCGTTCATCGTGACCGACTGCCCCGCATTTCCCGGGGGTTGACCGAAAGCAGCCCTCCCCCACTCCGCGCGGTGGGCCCGGTCGTGCCGGGGTGTGTCCCACCGCGCGTGCGGGGCGTCAGATGCGGCCGCCGGTGAGCCGGGTGATCGGGCCGTGGGTCTGGCGGCCGGAGCGGCGGCCCGCCACGTACGACACGGCCGTCAGCGCGGTCACGCCGGCGCCCACACCGGCGGCGATCAGCTTGCGGTGGGCGATCACCGTCCAGGCGGTCCTGGCCGTCGCCGCGACCTGGCCGGTGGCCGTCTTCGCGGTGGCCGCGACCTGCGAGGTGGCGGACTTGGCCGTGGCCGCGACCTGCCCGGTCCTCGCGGCGAGGACCTGGCGGCCCGCCTCGACACCGCGAGCCGCTCCCTGCGCCGCGCCGCCGATCCTCTCGGCTGAACGCTCGGCCTTGGAGCCGGCGGCCGACGCCGCGTCATCCGCCTTGTCGGCGGCGCCCTTTGCGGCCCGTGCGGCGGGGGCGGTCGCCTTGTCCGCCGTGTCCCGGGCCTTGGATGCGGTCGCGCGCTTGGCGGCGCGCTCTTCGTTCGTCTCCGTCTTCGGTTCAGTCATGGAGTTCGCGTTGCCGCTCCCTCGGGCCGCAAACCCGCCACGGCGTGCGCGTGCCCCCTGCCGTGACGCGGGGTGACGTTGGGCGGATCGGCATCTGGGTAGGGTCCGGCTCATGCGCCTCGCCCTCTTCGACCTGGACGGCACGCTGGTGGACCGTACGTCCGCCGTCGCCGACGCCATAGCCGACCTCTGCCACGACCACGCCTACGGACCCGAGGTCGAGCGCTGGCTGCTGACCGAACTCGCCGACCACGCCGACCGGTCGGACTTCGCGCGGCTGCGCGCCGCGTTCGGGCTGAGCGAGTCGGCCGATCACCTGTGGAGGGTGTACGTCGACCGGATGGCCGCCGCCGTCACCTGCCGTCCCGCGGTGCTGGACAGCCTGGCCCGGCTGAGGGAGTGCGGCTGGAGCATCGGCGTCGCCACCAACGGGTCCTCGGACATCCAGCGTGCCAAGGTCCGGGCCACGGGGCTCGCCGATCTCGTCGACGGGATCGCCGCCTCCGGCGACATCGCCGTCCGCAAGCCCGACCCGCGCCTCTTCGAACTGGCGGCGGCGCGCTGCGGCACCCAGATCGCTTCGGGCGACTGGATGACCGGCGACGACCCGGAGAACGACATCCAGGGCGGCCACCGGGCGGGCCTGAGGACGATCTGGGTCACGGGGCGGCCCTGGCCGCACGGCCTCGACGTCCCCCACCACTCGGCCCCCGACGTCACCCTGGCCGTCGACCACCTGCTCGCGCACTCCTCGGCGTAGACGCCCGGCGGTGGCTCCGGTCCCCCGCGCGCGGCCGTTGTTCCTTTCGTGGGCGCCCGTTCTTCACCCGGACGCCGCCCCGCCGTCCGCCCCCACCACCAAGATCACCATGGTTTCGCCCTGTCCCCCATCGAAGGAAGGTCGACGTGGCCAGAACGCTTCCGAGGACTTTCGCCGTGTGCGTCCTCACGGCATCGCTCGCACTGACTGCCGCACTTCCCGCCTCCGCCGACGAGGACGACGTCCTGCCGGCCGTCCTCCCCCGGGCCGAGACGCCGGCCCTCTACGACGACGAGGCGGGCGGCAACTCCGACGCGGACGACCCCGCGATCTGGCGCAATGCCGCCGACCCGGACGCCAGCCTGGTCGTCGCCACCGCGAAGGAGGGTGGCCTCAGGGTGTACGACCTCGGCGCCCGGCTCGTGCAGTCGGTCGCCGCGCCCGCCGGAGCGGGCCCCGAGGACGCGCCCGGCCGCTACAACAACGTGGACGTGGTGCAGGGCCTGAAGCTGTCCACCGGGCGCGCCGACCTCGCGGTCACCACCGACCGCGGCAACGACCGGCTGCGGTTCTACCGCATCGACCCCGCGTCGCCCGGCCGTCCCCTCTCGGACGTCACGGACCCGGCGGCCGCGCCGGTCTTCTCCGCCGACCAGGCGGAGATCAACGAGCAGCGCACCGCGTACGGTCTCGCCACCTGGACCGACAAGGCCAGCGGCCGCACCTACGCGCTGGTCAGCCGGCGCGAGCGCACCACCGTCGCCCTGCTCGAACTGACTCCGACGGCCGGCGGCAGGGTCGGCTACCGCAAGGTCCGCACCCTGACCCTGCCGTCCGCCTTCCGCCTTCCGGACGGCACGTCCTGGTCGCCGTGCGCCGAGCCCGGTGAACTGCCCCAGGTCGAGGGCATGGTCGTCGACCCCGCGAACGGCACCCTGTACGCCGGCCAGGAGGACGTCGGCATCTGGCGGATGCCCGCCACCCTCCAGGGGACGCCCCGACTCGTCGACACCGTCCGCGAGTACGGGGTCCCCGGCACCTACGACGAGGCCACCGAGGAGTGCGTGAGCGGCACCGACCCCGGTTACGGCGGCTCCCGGATCGCCGCGGACGTCGAGGGCCTGACCCTGGTCACCGAGGCGGACGGCGACGGCTACCTGCTGGCCTCCAGCCAGGGCGACAACACGTTCGCCGCCTACGACCGCGAGCAGAGCGACGACAACGAGTACGAGGGCGGCTTCCGGGTCGCCGCCACCGCGACGGGCCCGGACGGGTCGGAGGAGTGCGACGGCGCCGCGGCGCTCCACGCGCCTCTGGGCCGCAGGTTCCCCGGTGGTCTGCTCGTCGTGCAGGACGGGCACGACGACGCCGGTGAGGCCGAGGACCGTACGGCGACGAACTTCAAGTTCGTCGACCTGCGCGAGGTCCTGACGGCGCTCGACGACTGAGGTGACGCGCGGGTGCGGCGCGGTGGTGCTCCCTTCCCGCCGCACCCGGGCCTCTCGGCCGCCTCGAGACAGCCACGGCACCTCGGTCTTCCCCCGCCATGGGCCGCACGCGCTCCTCGCCCGCGTCCTGCGCGACACGGCGCGCGGTACCGTCGGCGGACACGGTGGCCGGTAAGGGGGTGGTCGCCGACCAGCCGGGTGCGCCACGCGTACGCCCCGTCGGCCACCCCCGGGGAAGGACCGTCGGCACCACGACGGGGCACGGGGAGCGATCCCGCCGCCGTCGGTCGGCCGACCGATGTCGCTGGCACCCTCACACCTCGGCCACTCCGGCCACCACGGCGTCGGCAGGGCGGTCTCACACGCCCGGTGGCCCCGCTCCGCCGCCCTTGAGGCGTTCGAGATCGGAGGGGCGGACCTGGATCACCACGAGGGCGATCAGTGCGGCGATCAGCGTGAAGACCGCCGCCGTCACGAAGGCCGCGGACACGCCCGCCGTGAGGACCTCGTCGCCCCAGGGCGACGGGAGTTCGCCGGTGCGCTGGAAGCGCAGGCGTTCCGGCGGGGTCGCCTGGGACAGGAACGCCGGGACCTGTTTGTCCGCCTCGTTCCTGCTGGCCGTGCCGAACATCGTGACCAGGATGGACAGGCCGAGCGAACCGCCCACCTGTTGCGTGGCGTTGAGCAGCCCGGAGGCCGCGCCGGTCTCCCGGGTGGACACGTTGGACAGTGCCATCAGGGTCAGGGAGACGAACTCCATGCCCATGCCCAGGCTGAAGACGAGCATCGGGCCGAGCACGCTGCCCGCGTAGGTGGAATGGACGTCCGTCAGGGTCAGCCAGCCCAGTCCCGCGGCGGCCAGGATCGCGCCCACCACCAAGAAGGGTTTCGGGCCGTACGTCGGCAGGAACCGGGAGGCCAGGCCCGCACCGAGGGCGATGACCGCGCTCACCGGGAGGAAGGCCAGTCCGGCCTGGAGGGGGCTGAAGTCCAGCACGTTCTGCACGAACAGGGTGAGGAAGAAGAACATGCCGAACATGCCGGCGGCGAGGCACAGCATGATGCCGTAGGAGCCGGCGCGGTTGCGGTCGGCGAACATGTGCAGCGGTGTGATCGGTTGCCGGGAGCGCCGCTCCACCAGGATGAACACCACGAGGAGAACGACGGCTCCGGCGAAGGAGGCCAGGGTGAGCGCGTCGCGCCACCCGTCCTGGGCGGCCCGGATGAAGCCGTACACGAGCAGGACCATGCCCGCGGTGGAGGTCGCCGCGCCGGCGATGTCGAAGCGGCCGGGGTGCCGTTCGGACTCCTTGATCCAGCGGGGCGCCGCGAAGGCGATCAGCAGGCCGATGGGGACGTTCACGAAGAGGACCCAGCGCCAGTTCAGCCACTCGACGAGGATGCCGCCGGCGAGGAGTCCGATCGCGCCGCCACCCGCCGAGACCGCCGCGAACACGCCGAACGCGCGGTTGCGCTCGGGTCCTTCACGGAAGGTGGTGCTGATCAGGGCGAGGGAGGTCGGGGAGGCGATGGCCCCGCCGACGCCCTGGAGGGCGCGTGCGGCCAGGAGTTGGCCGGGTCCCTGGGCGAGGCCGCCGAGGAGCGAGGCGAGGACGAACAGCAGCACGCCGAAGACGAAGACACGTCGCCGCCCGAGGATGTCCCCGGCCCGGCCGCCGAGCAGCAGCAGACCGCCGAAGGTGAGCGTGTAGGCGTTGACCACCCAGGACAGGTTGGCGGTGGAGAAGTCCAGAGAGCGCTGGATCTCGGGAAGCGCGATGTTCACGATGGTGATGTCGAGGACCACCATCAGCTGACATGAGGCGATGACGAACAGGGCCATCGTGTTTCCGCCGCCGCCCGGTCGCTCGGCGGCGGTCTGGGACGCGGAAGTGGGCTGCGGAGAAGTGCTCATGGCATGTCGCCCGCACGAGGGGCGGGCCCCTGGGGTTCAGTGGACGATGGCGTCCACTGTCGTGTTCACCGTTCGACCGTACGCCGCCGTCCGGACCGTCACCACTCGATCATCGGGGCCCCGTCGGCGCCCCCGTGGCGACTCGCCGATCGCGGACGCCTCGGCCGGGTCACCCGCTGGACCGTCGCGGGGGCCGGGCATCGGCGTACCAGGACTCCCCCGTGGTCCTGGCACGCCGCCCGGGTTCCGGCGGCGATCCGCCGCCGTAGGTCACCAGGATGCGCCAGAGCCGGGGGCCGTGTCGTTGGCGAGGCGTCCACGGTCGGTTGGCGCAGCGTCTCCGGGCGCGCCGGGCTGCGGGTGTTCGCGGGCGCGCAGTTCGCTGGGCGGGAGGCCGTAGGCGGTGCGGAAGGCGCGGGTGAACTCGGCGGCCCGTGGAAAGCCCCAGCGCGCGGCGACGGCGTGGATCGGGGTCGTGCTGCGGGCCGGGTCGAGGAGGTCGCGGCGGGCGTGTTCCAGCCGCTGGTCGCGGACGTACGAGGCCACGGTGAGGCCTTCGGCCTGGAAGAGGCGGTACAGGTGGCTGCGGGAGATGTGGTGGGCGGCGGCGATGGCCGCGGGGGTCAGCTCGGGGTCGGCGAGGTGGCGGCGGACGAACGCCTTGACGCGCAGGGTCAGGGTCCGGTTGTGGCTTTCCGGCGGCAGATCCAGGTCGGCGTCGAGGGCGTGCGCGAAGGCCGCCGAGACCAGGTCGGCGACGACGGTGGCGAGGCGGGGACCGTCGGCCGGCCGGTAGGCGGAGGTGCCGGCGGCGAGCTGGAGGAGGAACTGCGCCAGCAGGGCGCCGATGCCCTCCGTGGCCGAGATACGGCGTCCTATCACCTGGTCGGCGTGCCGACCCGGCAGCGGCACCTGGGCGCGGGGTATCTCCACCCCGACGATGGTCACCGGGTCGGCTCCGGTGTGGATCTCGAAGGGGCGCGAGGAGCTGCTGATGTGGAAGTCGTTCATCGTGTAGACCGCCTGCCGGCTGCTGCCCCAACTGGCCGCGCCCGCTCCCTTGAGGAGCAGGGAGAGGTGGTGGACCTCGGGGTCGGAGGCGCGGATCAGCTTGGGGGTCCGGTGGAAGACCAGCGGGTCGAAGGTCGCGGGCCACACGGTCACGTCGCCGAGGAGGATCGCCCGCTGGCAGCCGTCGTAGTCCGCCGCGCGGTCGCTGCTGAGCCGCATCGGCGCGTGGGTACGGCCCATGCGCTGGACCCAGGCCTCGAACCGGTCGGCCGCCGGGAGATCCTGGGTCCGGAAGACCGACTCGTGCACCACACAGGCAGTCAATCACACCGGCGAACGCGGTTCGTTGGGCCGGGCACCGGGCCGTGGCCGGCACCGTGGGGCGGTCCGGCCCACCGGACGTCATATTACTGAACCGTAACCTGATGACCGCTACCGCGGGTAACCCCGTCGCCGTTACCGTCCTGACAGCTCGTCCAAGAGCGCTTCCGTACGGCATGCGGCGCGGTGGGACGACCGACGCCGCGTGCCAGGTGGTCCGTCCGCAGCGGACCGCCCGTCGTCCGAGCCGCAGAGGAAGGCTCGGCCTCCCTTCTCCCCTCGGAGGTCTGCCATGCCCGCCCCCACCCGCCTGCTCGCCGCGGCCGTCACCGCCGCCGCCTGCCTCGGCACGACGGCCGTTCCGGCCACCGCCGCGACACCGACGGAATCCGTGGTCTCCCGCGGGGTCACCATTCCCGCCTTCTACAACCCGCCCGCCTCGCTGCCGGCCACCGACGGCGCGCTGATCCGCACCGAGCGGCTCCCCCTCGCCCTGAGCCTGCCCGGCATCGACGGTCCGCTGCCCGGCCGGGCCACCCGCCTGATGTACAAGTCCACGGACTCGGCGAGGCGGCCGATGGCCGTCACCGGCGCCTACATCGAACCGACGGCCGCCTGGAAGGGCACCGGACCACGGCCGCTGGTCGTCGTGGCGCCCGGGACCATGGGTCAGGGCGACCAGTGCGCCGCCTCCCTCGGCCTGGAACGCCCGATCGTGCTCAACGGGCAGACGGTGTCGGTCGGTTACGAGGACGTGGCCATCTACCGCCTGCTCGCCCGCGGCGTCGCGGTCGTGGTCACCGACTACACCGGCCTGGGCACCACGGACCGACTGCACACCTACGTCAACCGGGTCGACGAGGCCCACGCGGTGCTGGACGCCGTCCGCGCCGCCCGCTCCCTCGGCGGGACGTCGCTCACGGACGGCTCGCGGGTGGCGCTGTTCGGCTACAGCCAGGGCGGCGGGGCCACCGCGGCCGCCGCCGAACTCCAGCCCACGTACGCCCCCGACGTGCCGCTCGCCGGCACCTACACCGGAGCGCCGCCCGCCGACCTGGTCGCCGTCACCGCGGCGATCGACGGCAGCGATCTCGCCGGGGCGCTCGGCTGGTCGGTCAACGGCTTCCTGGAGTCCGACCCGGAGCTGAAGCCGATCGCGGACGCGCACCTCAACGCGGTCGGCAAGGCGGCCCTGAAGGATCTGTCCACCATGTGCGTGGGGGACGCCCTCCTCGCCTACAACTCGGCGCGCAGCACCGCCTGGACCACCGACGGGCGCCCCCTCGGCGCCATCATCGAGGGCGAGCCCGCACTCAAGGCGTTCCTGGCCGATCAGCGCATCGGCGGGATCAGGCCCGCGTCCCCGGTACGGGTGGCGACCGGCACCGCCGACAACCTCGTACCGCACGGGCAGGCACGCGACCTCGCCGTCGCCTGGTGCGCGAAAGGAGCGAACGTCACCTACAAGCCGGTCGTCCTGCTGCCGCTGGGCAACGCCCTGCTCAACCACTTCGCCCCGCTGCTCACCGACCAGGGCGAGGCCATCTCCTGGCTGACCGACCGTCTCGACGGCAGGCCCGCCCGCTCCGGCTGCGCCGCTCTGCCCTACCAGCCCTGACGACCGCGGTACGACGGCCGCCGTCCGTGCGCCGGCCCGGTACTGCCTAGGGTGGACGGCATGGTCGAGGTGGAGATCGTGCAGTTGCTGGTGTCGCCCGTGCACCGGTTCTCGGGGCGGCCCGCGGACGGGCCGTCGGAGGGCCTCGGTGACGAACTCGCACCCTCGGTGCGGGTGCGCGCCGGTCTCGGGCTGGTCGGTGACCGTTACTTCGCGCGGCCGGCGCACCAGGATGCCTCGGTGACGGTGATGGCGGCCGAGAGCCTTCCCCGGGACATCGCCCCCGCCGCCGATCTCCGGCACACCCGCCGCAACATCCTGCTGCGGGGCGTCGACATCGACGCCCTCGTCGGCTCGACGATCGTCCTGGACTCCGGGGGCGGTGCGGTGACCCTCGCCGTGAACCGCCCGGCACGGCCGTGCGCGTGGATGGACGTCACGGTCGGGCCGGGCGCGTGGCGCGCCCTGCGCGGCAGGGGCGGCGTGCGGTGCACCCCCCTGTCGGACGGGGTGCTGACGGTCGGCACGGCGACACTCCACGTCCTCGGCGTCCTCGGCGTCCTCGGCGACGAGAACGCCACGCCGTCCGCCTGACCGCCGCCTACAGGCCGTCGAGCAGCCCGAGCCGGGCGATGATCCGCTTGCCGACCGGCTCCCGTACGACGTCGACACCCTGAGCCACGGCCATCACTATCTCCAGGCCGTGCTGACCCACCCGCGTCGGATCCGGCGCACGCGGCACCGGGGGCGCCGGGTCGCTGTCCCAGACCGCGATCTCCACGGCGGCCCCCACGATGCGCAGGTGCAGCAGGACCGGACCCGGCGCGTGGCGCAGGGCGTTGGTGACGAGTTCGCTCACCACGAGCTGTGAGAGGTCCAGGGTGCGGGCCGACACCGGCACCCCGTGTTCCCGCTGCGCGCCCGCGAGGAAATCCCCCGTCAATTCCCGTGCCCCGGCGATGCAGCCGGTCTTTCCGTCCAGGGACACCGTCGTCTCGAGCCGGACCCGCTCGGGGCCCGGGAAACCCTCGTCGGGAGGGACAGGTTCCATGCGGACCGCCTTCATTACCCCGTTCATGACCGCGCGCCTACCCCCGAATCCGACTCCTACGCCTCAGCGGCACCACTACCGCGAGGCGCCGGGTCGGACACCCGCTCCCGGCACCCGGAGCCGTACCGCACTCCGGCCGTCGGCAAGGCGGTCGCCCGATGAGGCACGCCCCGGCCGTCGGCAGGACGGTCGCCCGGATGAACCCGGCCGCAGGGCTGTCCTGGGCAGTCCGGCGCGGCCGGGGAAGGTGCCGCCGGCGGCGAGTACGGGGAGCGACGGCGATCAGGGGGTCGAGGACCGCCGGCAAGCGGAGGGGGCTTGTGTACGGGGCGGCGCCTCGGAGCGGGTCCAGCACGGCGGGACGTCACCTTCCGTCGGCGCCGCCGGGCCGGCGGTGTGCGACCGCCGACCCTGGCCTTCAGCGGGCTCGCCGTGGCCGTGACGCGGGTCACGGCCACGCCACCGTGCCGTCAGCCGATGTGGTAGCTGTCGCCGTACACCTTCCAGTCCAGGGGCGGTTGCAGGTCGAGGTTGCCCTTGCGGAGGAAGACGCGCTGGGCGGTGTCGACGCGGCTGGTGTCGCTGTGCGCCTCCTCCTGCTTCATGGCCCACACGCGTGCGTCGAGGAAGGCGTTGAGGTACACCGTCTCGTCGCCGCCCTGGGCCGGGGACTTCGCCTTCGCCAGGGCGCGCCGGCGGATGCTGCCGAAGCTGGTGGCGTCGCCTCCGTCACCGTGCATGACGATGGCGTCGTAGTACGCGAACTGGCCCAGGACGCGCAGGCCGTCGGCCTTGCCCCGGCGGACGGCCGGGTCGAAGTAGACCCGGTCGCGTTCGTCGTTCTGCGCCTGTTGGAACACCGGGTCCTGAGCCGCCCTGCGCCAGTCCCGCGGGTAGTTCGGGTCGAGGCCGTCGTGGGAGTCGGTGCCGTCGACCGCGCGCAGGGCGGGAAGGTACCTGGCGAGGACGTTGCCCGGCGCGCGGTCGGCGTACAGCTCGACGAGGTCGAGCATGTCGCCGGTGCCGGAGCAGAATCCGATGATGCCGGCGGTGTAGCCGCGGCCGTCGCCGATGTCCTCGATGTACTTGTACTGGGCCTTCCAGTCGAGCGAGGAGTTCTCCGCGCTCGACACCAGCTTCATGGCTATCTCCTTCTTCGCCGGGTCGTCGAGTCCTGCCGCCACGCGAGGGCGAGGGGCCGCGGACGCCTGCGGACCGGTCAGAAGGGGGGCCGCCGTCATGGCGGCGAAGAGGGCGAGAACGGTGCGGCGGGACGCGGCGGTCCGGTCCTGCGCGCCGGGAGACTTGTGCACCACAGTGACTCCAGTCGGGAGTGGGGGGTGGAGGAGGTAGATCTGCGCTGCAACTGACAGGAAGGTTTCCTATCAAGTCTGGCCGCAAGAGGTAACCCTCGAGAACGCAGGTTCGTACGATCGAACAAGCCCCGGCGTCGACTCCCGTCCGTCCGCCGAGCGGCGTCAGGGGGCGCCGGGCGCGTCTCCCCGCCAGTCGAAGCGGCGGGCGTCTCCGGGGCGCTCCGTGTACAGGGCCCAGCCCCCGGGGCCGTAGCGGCCTATCTCGGTCGCCAGCGCCACCTCGCGCAGGTCGCCGCCGGGGCGCTCGGTGACGTCCAGCAGCAGCCCGTCCAGCGGGCCGCCCACCAGTTCCGCGTACTCGCGGTCCGGGCGGGGCGCCGCGTCATCGTGGTCGGCGCCGTAGACCCGGCCCCGCATGAAGTCAGCCTCGTCCATGACCAGCAGCTTCGCACCCGCCACTGACAACAGCCCGCCGGGCACCCTCGGACCGGGCCGCCCTTCGGCCAAGGCGCTGGCCGAAAATCGCCGAGCGCGGGCATGTCATCTCACCGCGGGTAGGTATCCGCTCCTGGCATGTCGCGGTTACGCGGTGGGGGGTGCCGACCCTGGGAGCACGTAGGGGGCAGCGAGGGTCGGCGGGTGAGTCCCGGCGTGCCCGGCGGCGCAGCACCGTGCGGGAGCTGCGCGCGTCGGGACGCTACGGGCCGCGGCTGCGTGAGGCACTCCCCGGCCTCGCCATGCTGGCCGCCGTCGTGTGCGGGGCGGCCGCGGGCCTGGCGCTGGCCGGCCGGACCGTCGGCCCGTGGGTCCCGGCCCTGGTCCTGGGGGCGCTCGGCGTGGTCGCCGCCGTCGTGCTGCGGCGGTCCCGGCGTCCGGCGCGGCGACGCCACGGTTACTACACCACGGAGGAGTTGGCGGATCTGGACCAGCCCGCGCTGGTGGTCGCGGTGGCGCGGATGCTACGGCGGGACGGGTGGCGGGTGCTGCCGCCGTCCGCGCACGACGTCCTCCACCTCGCCGCCCGCGACCGGCGGGGACGACTGCTGCTCGACATCGCGTTCCGACCGGTGGCCGAGCCGCTGCCGGACGAGGAGGGCGCCTGCTCGTGCCGGTCACGGTGGCGGTCCGGCCGCCGGGTCCGGCTCGTCGTGCACCGCGGCACGTTCTCGCACCGCGACGCGTTGTGGGCGGCGCGCGAGGGGCACACCCATCTCCTGGACGGTGCCCGCCTGTCGCTCTGGGCGGGCGGCACGTCGCTGACCGAGATCACGGGTCTCGGCTCCCCTGGGCCGCGCCGCCGTGCCTGAGTCAGCCGTCCGTCCGCAGATACGCGCCGAGCCGGGCGATCGCCGCCGGGTTGCGCGGGCTCTCCACGAGGTCGACGTAGTCGAGGACGACGATCCGACGGTGCTTGACCGCCGAAACGCCGCGCAGCGGTGCGTAGGACAGGAGGAAGTCCTTCTTCCGTTCGGCGCCGACGTCTCCGTAGTCGCAGATCACGATGACGTCCGGGTCGCGTGCGACGACACTCTCCCAGCCGACGGTGGTCCAGGAGTCGGCCACGTCGTGCATGAGGTTGACGCCGCCGGCCTCGCTGATGATCTGGTCGGGGGCGGCGTAGCGGCCGGAGGTGAAGGGCTGGTCCTGGCCGCTGTCGTAGAGGAAGACCGTGGGCCGGGCGGCGCCGGTGGGGGCTTCGGCGCGGACGGCGGCGATCTGCTTCCTGAAGCCCGCGATCAGGCCGGCCGCGCGCTTCTCCACGCCGAACAGTTTCCCCAGGTTGGTGAGGTCGGCGTAGAGCGCGTCCAGCGGCGGCATGATGCCGCGGGAGTTGTCCGTGCGGCCGTTGCGGCAGGACTCGGTGAGGACGTACGACGGGATGCCGAGTTTCCCCAGGGCGTCGGGGGTGAAGCCGGCGTCCTCGCGGAAGCCGTAGTTCCAGCCGGCGAAGACGAGGTCGGCGCGGGCGTCGAGGACGTCCTCCTTGGTGAGCTGGTTCTTGGACAGCCACTTCACCTTGTCGTAGCCGTCCTTCCAGGGGACGCCGGTCAGATCGCCCCTGTCGTCGGGCATGGCGAAGCCGGCCATGCGGTCCTCCAGGCCCAGGGCGAACATCAGCTCGGTGATGCCCACGTCGTTGGTGACGACGCGTTCGGGGACCTTGTCGTAGGTGACCTCACGGCCGCAGTTGGTGAGGGTGACGGCCTTGCCGTCACCGGTCGCCGCCGGTTCGACGGTGGCGCCGCAGCCGGTGGCGGTCAGGGCGAGGGCGGCGGCCAGGACGAGGGAGCGCAGGAGCGGCACGGGATTCCTTACGGGAGGAGGTCGAACAGGAGTTGGACGGCGCCGGTGACGGGATGGCGTACGGGGTGGGCGTGGACGCCGAACACCTCGGCGAGCAGAGCCGGCCGGAGCACCTCGGCCGGGGTGCCGCCGGCGACGACGCGGCCGTCGGAGATCACGTACAGCAGATCGCAGTGGGCGGCGGCGAGGTTGAGGTCGTGCAGGGCGGCCAGGGCGGTGAGGCCGCTGCCGCGGACCAGGGAGACGATCTCCAACTGGTGGGCGATGTCGAGGTGGTTGGTGGGTTCGTCCAGGATGAGCACGCGCGGTTGCTGGGCCAACGCGCGGGCGATGAGCACCCGTTGCTTCTCGCCGCCGGACAGGGCGAGGAACCCGCGGTCGGCCAGCCGGGCGACGCCGGTGCTCTCCATGGCGCGGGCGCAGATGTCCCGGTCGCCACGCGCCGTACGGTCGCGGTGCGGCAGCCGCCCCATGCCGACCACCTCGGCGACGGTGAAGTCGAACTCGGCGGAGGACTCCTGGGGCAGGGCCGCCAGGACGCGCGCGGCGGCCGCCGGCCGCATGGCGCGTACGTCCTCCCCGTCCAGGCGGATCACGCCCGCGTCGGGCCGCAGCGCGCGGTAGGCGCAGCGCAGCAGCGTCGACTTGCCGCTGCCGTTCGGACCGACGAGCCCGACGAACGCGCCCTCGGGGACGGCGAACCGGATGTCGTCGACGATGCGGGCACCGGCCGCCTCGACGGTGACACCCTCCAGGTCAAGTCGCATGCACTCCTCCAGGACGGGATGTCGTCGGCGGTCTGCGAACCTCCGGCCGCCGCACAGCACCGGCACCATCCGGGCCGGCACGTCGACAGGCGGCTCCGCCCGGTCGCGACAGGATGACGCCGCCACCCGCCGGCGCACGCGCTCCTTCGGACCGGGGCATCCTCAGCGCCCCCCGATCGTCCGGACGCCGCGCCGCATCAACAGCAGGAAGGCCGGTACGCCGACCACGGCGGTGACGACGCCGACCGGCAGTTCGGCTGGGGCGAGCAGGAGGCGGGACAGCAGGTCCGCCCAGACCAGCAGGACGGCTCCGGCGAGGGGGGCCAGGACCAGGACGCGGCGGTGGTCGGCGCCGACCACCATCCGCACGAGGTGCGGCACCATCAGGCCGACGAAACCGATCGCGCCGCTCACCGCGACGACGGTCCCGGTCACGGCCGCCGTCACGAGGAACAATTCTCGGCGCAGCGTGGCCGGCCGGACACCGAGGGCGGCGGCGGTCTCGTCGCCCATCGCGAGGGCGTTGAGCGCCTCGGCCCGTCGGCGCAGCCAGGCCCAGCCGAGGATGACGGTGGCGGCGGCGATCGGCACCTGTACCCAGGTCGCCCCGCCGAGGCTGCCCAGCAGCCACATCATCGCCGAGCGGGCCGCCTCGCCGCGGGCCGCGCCGAACACCATCACGGTCGTCAGAGCCTCGAAGCCGTAGGCCAGTGCCGTCCCGGTCAGGATCAGCCGCAGCGGCGTGAGGCCGCTCGGCGAGCGGGCGACGGCGTAGACCAGCGCCATGGCGGCGAGCGCCGAGCCGAACGCGGACACCGACAGCGCCCACACGCCCAGGCCCGCGAACGCGCCGAGCAGGATGACGGCGTTGGCGCCCACGGCGGCACCCGAGGAGATGCCCAGCACGAACGGGTCGGCGAGGGCGTTGCGGACCATCGCCTGCACGGCCACCCCGACCGAGGCGAGTCCGGCCCCGACGACGGCCCCGAGCACGACGCGCGGCAGCCTGATCTCCCAGACGATGGTGTACGCGGCGCCGTCGCGCGCGGGGACGGTCCCGCCGCTGAGACCGGCCCACAGCAGCCGGAGCGCCTGGACACCCCCGAGGCTCGTGGCGCCCAGGGCGACCGCGCACAGCAGGGAGACGAGCAGGACGACGCCCAGTGCGACGGCCAGGGCCGCGAGGGGCGTACGGCTGCTGCTCGCCGTAGGTGTGGGGAGCACGGTCGGGGCGGTCCTTCGGCTGGGGCCGCCTGCTGGACCGTGAGACAGCCCGTACGGCCCGGGGCCGCGCGGTCCCCCTCTCGCAGTCCTCGGCGAGCAGTCAACGGGTCGCTGCCCACCACGGGCGATCGGGCTCACGTGACGGACCGTCAGGTCGTCGCGCACACCGTTGCGGGTCAGCGCCGGACTTTCACCGGACTTCCCCCGTGGAGGGCCCCCGGAGCCTAACAAACGCCGTTCGACGGCTCCACGGTGGGCTCAGCCACGGGTGCTCCGGCGGCGGGGGTGGAACAGGTGCGGGTCGAGGAACTGGGCCGGGAGGCCGGAGAGGGGCGGTCGGCGGCGAGGAGCGGGCCGTGCGGCGGGACGGCGCCGGTGACCGGCGCGGCCGCGGGACGGCCGGCCGGCACCAGCCGCGGACGCGGCGGGCGGCCGTGCCCGCGGGGGCAGGGCCGGCCGTTCCTCGTCCGGCGTCCGGGCGATCCCGTGATCGTCGCGGGCGAGGCCGGCGGCCGGGTCGGTCCCGCGTTCGCCGTGGGTCGCGGACAGGGCTGTCCTCTTCTCTCTCGGCGGCCTCGACATCGGCATCGGCATCGGCGCGGGCGCCAGTGCCGGATCGGGGCGCGTCGCCCCCGTCCCGGAGCCGGTGTGCAGGGCGAAGGCGGTGGGTGGAGGAGGGCGGGTACGTGGTCATCGCGCCGCGGGACATGGCAGCGGCGTGGGACATGACCAGAAGGCCCTGACGTCACGCCCTTGCGCCGGGGAGCGGCGGTGGGCCGTTCGAGTGGTCGCGGTCGGCTCGTCGTCGTACCGTCGGTACGGAACCTCAACGGGGCTCGGGGAACGGTCGGGCCCCGAGACGGCGGGAGCGGTCATGCGTGGACACGGGACGACGAGGACGGCGGCGCTGCTCGGTGCGGCACTGGGACTCACCGCGGCGGTCGGGACGGCCTCGGCCGCACCCACCGCGTCACCGCCCGCCGACCGGCCCACCGCGGGCCGCGGCGCCCCGCCCGTCCTCGTCGACTGCCTCTGGCACCCGAAGGTGCGGCCCCACGACTTCGTCCTGGCCTGCGGCGACGGCAACAGCCGCCTCGTCTCGCTGCAATGGGACCACTGGAACACCAGGTCCGCGAAGGCCACAGGGGTGAACGTCGTCAACGACTGCAAGCCGTACTGCGCGGCGGGCACCTTCCACTCGTACGCGGTGGTCGTACGGCTGGACAGGGCGCAGCCGTGGAAGAAGGACCCGCAGACCCAGCGCTACGACCGGATCAGCCTCGAATACCCGGCCCAGCGGCCCGAGCAGTTCGCCAAGGTGATGACCTACCCGCTGTGGGACTGAGCGGACACCGGGCCGGGTGACGGCCTGCCGCCCAGGTGACCGGATCGCGCCGGGTGGATACCAGGGGGAGACCGGCCGTCGTGGTGGCGTCCGCCCATGTTCTTGATCACCTTCGTGGGCCCCGCGGGCCGACCGGTGCGGAACGGGTGGGGACGCCGCCGTCAGTCGGTGAGGACCGCGGCGGCGGTCGCGCCGAGTTCCCAGCAGGCCTCCACGTCCGCCTTGCCGGGTTCCCCGGTGACGGTCACGGGTTCGGCCGCCCGCCGCCAGCCGAGGCCGGTCGCGATGGCCTCGATGCCGCGTACGGCACCGGTGACGTCGTTGCCCCCGTGCACGTAGTAGGCGAAGGGGCGGCCGCGGGTGCTGTCGAGGCAGGGGTAGTACACCTGGTCGAAGAAGTGCTTGAGGGCGCCGGACATGTAGCCGAGGTTGGCGGGTGTGCCCAAGAGGTAGCCGTCGGCGGCCAGGACGTCGGAGGCGGTCGCATCGAGGGCGGCTCGGCGGACGACACGGACGCCTTCGATCTCCGGCGCCGTAGCCCCCTGGACGACCGCTTCGAACATCGCCTGGCAGTTCGGCGAGGGGGTGTGATGGACGATCAGCAAGGTGGCCACGGCATGGAACCCTGCCCGCTCGCGCGACCCGCCGCAAGCGGCGCCCTCGGCGGCCGCCGTCCCGGCGAGCGTCCCCGGCGCCGACGGGCGCGCCGAACCCGCGGACGAGCACGGGCGGGCAGCCCGGTCCCGTCAGCCCCCGGACGGGAGACCGGGTCGAACACACGGGTCAGGGAGGCGAGACCGGGGCCGAACCCGGGTCCTGGACAGGAGACCGGCGCCGGACGGCGGCGCGAGACGCGAAAGGACCGGACTCAAACGCCACCGTTCGCCACCCCTTCCGCCACTCAGACATGTCCACCAGCATGCGTATGCCGAGTCGGCGTACGGCCGACGGGCCGGACTCCGGTACCGGGGGCGCCGGGGTGCGCCCGCCGGTTCCGGGCGGACCTCGGACGGAGCCGGACGATGAGCCATGTGATGTGGGCGCGCGGCGTGGAGTGGCTCGCCGCTGCCGCGACGGATCCGCGGAACTGCAAACGGGAGTGGGATCAAGGTCACGGGGTCACGCTGCTGGAGGCGGGCC
The DNA here is from genome assembly GCF_055577115.1 of Streptomyces sp. NPDC033216. Lineage (NCBI taxonomy): Bacteria > Bacillati > Actinomycetota > Actinomycetes > Kitasatosporales > Streptomycetaceae > Streptomyces > Streptomyces sp. NPDC033216. The sequence continues at coordinate 277,925 of NZ_JBVIQK010000009.1, forward strand.
GCTACTGGGACGTGCTGAGCGTGCCCGACCGGCTGGGCCTGCTCACCCTGGACCTGCTGTGGCAGCCGACGTTGCCGGTGCCGGGGCCGACCCTCGTGGACACGGCGGCCCACCGGGTGGGCTTCTTCCTGCCGCCCGATCCGGCGAGCCGCTGGATCGGCGACGGGCTGCGCTACGCGGGCCGGGGCTCATGGGTCGCGGTGCCCCCGCCGTACCGGCCCGCCCGTTCCCTGGAATGGCTGATCCCGCCCGACGGGTCGGGCGGGCTGCACGCCCCCGGCACCCTGGAACTGGCGCTGTGCCAGGCCAACGGCACGCTGGCCGTTCTCACGCCGCCGCACGGCGCGTAGCGCGTCACGGGCCCGGACCGGGCTCCGGTGGACCGGGCCGCGCGGGGAGAGTCCGCCGAAGGACACCCCACGTCGGGATGGGGGCGGGCACGGTTCCGCCGGTGAGCGCGCCGCTCCGCGATCGGGCGGACCGGGATCGGCGTGCGCCGGGAGAGCGCCTCGGCGGGCCGGAAGGGGTGGAGGAGGCCGGACGCGCCGTTCCCGGCGGCCGGACGCGATGCGGGCACTCACCGGCGGCCGGACGTGACGCGGGCACACTCACCGGCGGCCGGAAGCGGTACGGCGCTCGGCGGCGGCGCGCCGAGCGCGGCGGTCCTCGACGTCGTCCGCGTGGAGCCCACGGCGCGTCCCGCGGGAGCCCGTCGTCGCGGCCGTGGAGGGGAAGTGGCTGTCGTCGGGATCGGCGGTGGCGCGCCGGCGGTCGGTTTCCGACGGCCTGCCCTGCGAGGTGGCGGAGCACGTGCCGCACGGGGCAACCGCAGGGAGTTGTCGCGGCTGGGTCGGGGTGATCGACAAGCTCTCCGCGTACGGCGCCGACCACGCCCGGCTGCGGCGTCCGGCCGCTCCGGGCTTCACCACCGGCGCACCGAGTCGCTGCGGCGGCGGGTGGAAGCGATCACGGTGGAGCTGTGGGAGGCCCCCGGGCGGCGAGCAGGTGCCGTCGTTCATCGCGAGCGGTTGGCGGGAGATCCCGGTCCGGCTGCGCGGCTGACCGCGGTCGGGGGCGGCGTCGCGGGGGTGCGACCGGTCCCCCGTGCCGGTCGAACCCCCGCCGCTCTCGAACCTACGTGCCGGGCGCACCGGCTGTGAATCGCGCCGGTGCCCGCTCGCGGGACCGGAGGACTCACCTGTGCACAGACGCGTCCGGATGGCCCGATTACGCCTGGTGGACGTCGGGATGCGGGTTCGCGTGCAGGTCGGGCGGATCGAGGGCGCCGGTCGCGAGATGGGCGAGGACGACCTCGTAGAGGTCGCTGCCGGCCGCGAGGAGCCGACGTTCGAGGACGGGCTCGGCGGCGCGGACGTGCTCGCGGACGGTCTGGGCGTGCACGCCCAGAAGCTGGGCGGCCCGCTCGGCGTTGCCGCCGGCGGCGATCCAGGCGCACAGGGTGCCGCGCAGGTCACGGCCTTCGGTGTCCAGGCGGGCGAGCAGGTCGTGCGCCCAGGTGCGCAGCGCCGGCCCGGTGAGCAGGTCGCCGAGGCGGGCGGGCGCGGCGGTGGAGAGCGGGCGGTCCTCCGCCAGGCCGGCCTCGGTGTTCAGGGCGAGATGCACGGCGCCGCGGACGGCGAGGTCGGAGAGGTCCACGCCGAGGAGGTGCTCGACGCGTTCCATGCGAGCGCGGACGGTGTTGCGGCTGACGCCGAGGATCTTCGCCGCGCTGACGGCGGTGAACTCCAGACCGAGCCGGGTGGTGGCGAGGAGTTCGGCGCGGGTGTGGTGGGCGAGGGTGTCGAGGGGGCGCAGCAGGCGGGTCGTCCAGGCGCCCAGGACGGCGGGGTCCATCAGCCGCTCGGGATGGGTGCGTTCGGCGTAGACGGCCGTCCTGCCGGGCCGGAAGCGGGCGACGGCGAGGGCGCTGACGGCCTGTCCGTAGGCGGCGGCGGTGTGGGCGAGGCTCTGCCGGGCGCTGCCGCCCAGGAAGGTGTCGGGCTGCCGGTCACACAGGGCCCGCAGGTCGGCGCCCGCCGTGTCGCGGGGGGTCACCACGATCACGTGGGCGTCCACGGCCGGGCAGCGTACGACCAGGCTCTGTTCGCGGGTGACCTCGATGCAGGCCTCCGCGAGCCGGTCACGGTCCTCGGGGGTGCTCTCGACGACGTACACACAGGCGGTGTCGGTGTCGAGGAGGCCGGGCCACAGGCCGGCGGCGACCCGGCGGGCCGCGCTGATGTCCTCCACCATGAGCAGCTGGAGGATGGCCAGGCGCAGGTCGGAGGTGGCGCGGGCAAGCCGGTGTCCGGTGGCGGCGGTGCGTTCGGCGCGCAGCAGGAGTTCGAGGGCGGCGGCGGTGTGGGTCACGACGTCGGCGGCACGCCGGTCGAAGGGGGCGGTCCGGGCGACGGCGAGCACGCCGGTCGCGGCGGGCGGCGGCAGCTCGACGCGGATCAGCCGCAGGTGGCGGCCGTCGCCCTCCCAGGAGGCTGAGGCGAGACGGCCGGTGACGATGTCCGTCACCAGTTCCTCCTCGAGGGGGGTGGGCGATCCCGCGAGGGGGGTGCCGTTCTCGTCGCGGAGCGAGACGGCCGCGTCCACGGTGGCACCGAGCCAGTCGACGATCCGGGCGATGTCGCGTCCGCCGGGCCGCAGATGGTCGAGCAGCTCCTGCGCCCACGGCGGATCGGCGTGCCCGGTGACCGCCACGTCCGTGTGACGGTGACGGTGCTCGTCGTCCCGGCCGGTCATGTCGGCGCACGCTCCTCGTCCCTCACGGCTCCCACGGCCCCCACGGCCCCCACGGCCGAACCAGTCATATCGGTCAGGGACGTTACCTCACCGGCGCGGACGCGGGCCCGACCGGCGTCGGCTCCCCGTACGGTTCCGCCTGGCGGAGTGGGCGGACGGAGAAGCGACGGCGACCCGCGACTGCTCGCGCGCTCCGTGGTGACTCCACTGGAGGCCGGCGGTGGAGGCCTGGAGGTCGCGGTCGATCTCGGAGCCGGCGACGGCGACGACGGACGCGTCGAGCTGGACCATGAACAGGCCGAAGGCGACCGCGCAGAGCGTGAGCCAGGCGTTGGAGCGCAAGCGGCCGGGGGCCGCGCCGCGGCGCGCGCCAGCACCCCGGAGTGATCCACGGTGGTGGATGGCATGGAGAAGCCTTGTCTGTGTACGGGGTTCCACGAAAAGGGCGGTGACAGCGGGAAGCGCGGCACGAGGAGTCGTGGGCAGTGACAGAGGTCCTGGGCGCGGGGCGTCCGGGCAACGAGACGTGCGGCACGGACGTCCGGGCAACGAGATTTCTGACACGGGACGCCCGGACAACGAGACGTGCGGCGCGGGACGTCCGGGCAGACAGGCTTCGGGCACGGAGAACCCCGGGGACCGATACTCCCGGGCACCGCAGAAGCGCCGGACACCGCGGGTGCCGCCGGGGAACAGGCCTCGCGAGGCCTGCCCCGTTTCAGTGCGCGGCGGCGTGCAGGTGGCGGGTGAGCGAGATGAGCGCGCCGACCGCGGAGCCGAGGGCGTCCATCTCGCCGCCGGTGAGGGGCGTCAGGGCCTCGGAGAGGTAACCGGTCTCCAGATCGCGGACCTCGGCGATGCGCCGCCGGGAGGTCGCCGTCAGATACAGGTGGGCGAGGCGTTTGTCGGTGCTGTCCTGACGCCGTCCGGTCATCTGGGAGACCAGTGCGCTGACGTTGTCGGGCTTCATCAGCAGGGCGTCGGCGGCCTCGCGGACGGTGGCGCCCTCCCGCTGCGCGATGAACCTGCGCAGCAGGAGCTGCCCCTCGGGCGGCTTGGGGTGCGGGTAGGTGGAACCGACACGGCGGGCGGTCCAGGGCCCGGTGCAGCGCGGGGAGGCAGGCCGCCGGCTCGGAGGCCATGCGGTCGGTGCCCCCGGAGGACGCGCTGGTGTCGGACATGACGCCCACGAGAGGTATCCGGTCATACCTATGCCAGAAAGCCGGTCGCCCGCCGGACGGCATAAGCTCCCCCAATGGCGAAGTACTACGACGTTCACCCCGACAACCCGCAGCCGCGCACCATCGCCCAGGTCGCGGCGGCCATCCGGGCTGACGCACTGATCGCATACCCGACGGACTCCTGCTACGCGCTGGGTTGCCGGATCGGCAGCCGGGACGGCGTCGACCGGATCCGGGCCGTCCGCGAGCTGGACGACAAGCACCACTTCACCCTCGTCTGCCAGGACTTCTCACAGCTCGGGCAGTTCGTGCACGTCGACAACGACGTCTTCCGCGCGATCAAGGCTTCCACGCCCGGCAGCTACACCTTCATCCTCCCGGCGACGAAGGAGGTGCCGCGCATGCTCCAGCACCCGAAGAAGAAGACGGTGGGCGTGCGCATCCCCGACCACGTCGTCACCCAGGCGCTGCTCGCCGAACTCGGCGAGCCCCTGCTGTCCAGCACGCTGCTGCTGCCGGGCGAGGAGGAGCCGATGACCCAGGGCTGGGAGATCAAGGACCGGCTCGACCACGCCGTGGACGGAGTGGTGGACTCCGGGGACTGCGGCACCGAGCCGACCACGGTCGTCGACTTCTCGGGAGGCGAGGCGGAGATCATCCGGTACGGAGCGGGCGACGCCTCCCGCTTCGAGTAGCCCGGGGCGACGGCCGCGGCGGGCTCACCCGGGCCCGTCGCGGCCGGTTCGATGGCGCACGCAACGATATGGACGGCCCCGGCGCGGCCCCGCCGCCGGCGGTCGGCCGTCCGCCGCGAACACCGCAGAGAGACATGCGCATGACCTCCGTACAGGGAACGGCCGTGGACGTCCCCACCGAGGACGGCGTCGCGGACGCCCATCTCTCCCGCCCCTCCGACGGCGCACCCCGTCCGGGCGGGCTGCTGTACCAGGACGCGTTCGGGCTCCGTCCGCACCTGCGGGCGATGGCCGACCGGCTGGCCGGGGCCGGGTACACCGTGCTGGTGCCGAACGTCTTCCACCGTCACGGGCGCAGCTCCGTCGTGCAGATGCCCGAGTTGATCGACCCGGCGGCCCGCCCGGAGATCTTCTAGAAGCTGGGCCCGGTGATACGGTCCCTGACCGACGACCTGGCGATGCGGGACGCCGGCGCGTATCTGCGCTGGATGGCGGGGAACCCGCTGGTCGCGGTCGGACCGGTGGCGGTGACCGGGAACTGCATGGGCGCCCGCCTCTCCCTGCTGACCGCGGGCACCCATCCCGAGCACGTGGCGGCGGCGGCCGGCTTCCACGGGGGCGGCTGGCGACCGAGGCGCCGGACAGCCCGCACCTGGTGGCCCGCCGGGTCACCGCCGAGCTGTACTTCGGCCACGCCGACGACGATCCCTCGCTGCCGCCCGAGCAGCGGGCCCGGCTGGCCAAGGCCCTGACGGAGGCCGGCGTCCGGCACCGCTGCGAGGTGTACGAGGGCGCCGGGCACGGCTTCACCCAGGCCGACACCGCCGCCTACCACGAGGCGGCCTCCGACCGGCACTGGGCGGCGCTGTCGGATCTGCTCGATCGCGCCCTTCCGGTGACGCGCGACCAGCGCGAACACCGGCTCAGGCGCCCGCGCGAGCAGACCGCGGGCGCCTCTTTCGTGCACGGTCATTGACATGCCCACACCCTGATGCGACGTTGAGAGCGCTCTCAACAGGTACGGACCAACCCCACAGGCCTACCCGCACGGAGGTGGAGAGTGTTGCGCACACTCAGGTCCCGGCTGGCGGCAGCGGCGGGAGTCGCCGCGCTCGTCGGCACATTGCTCACCCTGGGGCCACCGGCCCAGGCCGCCGTCCCCGCCACCATCCCGCTCAAGATCACCAACAACTCGGGGCGGGGCGAACCCCTCTACGTCTACAACCTCGGCACCCTTCTGACGACCGGTCAGCAGGGCTGGGCCGACGCGAACGGCATCTTCCACGCGTGGCCGGCGGGCGGCAACCCGCCCACCCCGGCGCCGGACGCCTCGATCACGGGGCCGGCGGCCGGCCAGTCGGCGACCATCCGCATCCCCAAGTTCTCCGGCCGCATCTACTTCTCGTACGGCCAGAAACTGGTGTTCAGGCTGACCACGGGCGGGCTGGTGCAGCCGGCCGTGCAGAATCCCGCCGACCCCAACCGGAACATCCTGTTCAACTGGTCGGAGTACACGCTCAACGACTCGGGCCTGTGGCTCAACAGCACCCAGGTCGACATGTTCTCCGCGCCGTACGCGGTCGGCGTGCAGCGCTCCGACGGGAGCACGGTGAGCACCGGCCGACTCAAGCCGGGCGGCTACAGCGGCTTCTTCAACGCCCTGCGCGGGCAGCCGGGCGGCTGGGCGAACCTCATCCAGACCCGCTCCGACGGCACGGTCCTGCGGGCGCTGTCCCCGCTGTACGGCGTGGAGACCGGGGCGTTGCCCCGTACCGTGCTGGACGACTACATCAACCGCGTCTGGCAGAAGTACGCGACCTCGACGCTGACCGTGACACCGTTCGCGGACCAGCCCGGCACGAAGTACTACGGCCGGGTGTCCGGCGGCGTCATGAACTTCACCAATGGTTCGGGCGCCGTGGTGACGAGTTTCCAGAAGCCGGACGCGGACAGCGTGTTCGGCTGCCACCGCCTGTTGGACGCCCCCAACGACGCGGTGCGCGGCCCGATCTCCCGCACGCTGTGCGCCGGGTTCAACCGCTCCACCCTCCTGGTCAATCCGAACCAGCCGGACACCACGTCGGCCAACTTCTACCAGGACACCGTGACCAACCACTACGCCCGCAAGATCCACGCGCAGATGGCCGACGGTAAGGCGTACGCGTTCGCCTTCGACGACGTCGGCCACCACGAGTCGCTCGTGCACGACGGTTCGCCGCTCCAGGCGTACCTGACGCTCGACCCGCTGAGCTGAGCACGTCGGCGTCCCGCACGCGCAGGAACTCGCGTGCGGGAAGCCCGCGTTCGGCAGGGGACCGAAGACCCGCTCACCCCTCCCCGCCGTTCCGTCCCGGACCGTTGTTGTTACGGTGCACCGGTGTCCGACTCCTCACGCGATACCGCCGAAGGCGCCGGCTGGGGCGCCAACGACCCCGGCACCTACGCGCGGTTGATGCCGGCCGTGGTCGAGAAGATCTCATGGCTGGACCCCCGGATGCTGTGGGCCGCGCGCAACGGCGTACTGGCGTCCTGGTTCGGGGACCCCACCGGCCGTACCCGCGGCCGGTGGGTTGCCCAGCGGGCGGCCGCCGGAGCGCCGGCGGACAAGGTGATCCGGCGCTCCGACCCGGACCGCTTCTCCTTCATGGTGATCGGTGACACGGGTGAGGGCGACGACCCCCAGTACGCCGTCGTACCGGGCTTTCTGAAGATAGGTCAGGACAGCAGCTTCGCCGTCCTGGCGAGCGACGTCATCTATCCGGTGGGCAGCGCGGACGACTACGAGGGCAAGTTCTTCCGCCCGTACCGCGACTACCGGGCACCGATCTACGCGATACCCGGCAACCACGACTGGTACGAGGACCTGGGCGCCTTCATGCGGGTCTTCTGCGGCGACGCCCCGCCGCTGCCCCCCGAGCCCGCGCCCCGGCCCTTCAGCCGGGCCCGGCTGCGCTCCCTGCTGTGGCACCGGCCGCGCCGTGGCGACGGCCGACGCCTCGCCGCGGCGAAGGCGTTGCGGGCCCACCCGTCACAACAGGCCGTGCAGCCGGGGCCGTACTGGGCGATCGACTCCGGGCCGGTGCGGATCATCGGCATAGACACCGGCCTGCTCGGCACCCTGGACGCCGAACAGGGCGCGTGGCTGCGCGAGGTGGCACGCGGGCCGCGTCCGAAGATACTGATCACCGGCTCGCCGCTGTACGTGGACGGCGAGCACCGGCCCTGCCCGATCGAGGGCGGCGGCACGGTCGACGAGATCGTCCGCGATCCCGAGCACCGTTTCGTCGCGGCCATCGGCGGCGACATCCACAACTACCAGCGCTATCCGGTGCCGCTGGCGGACGGCCGCACCCTCCAGTACGTCGTCGCGGGCGGCGGCGGCGCGTTCATGCACGCCACGCACACCATCCCGCGCGTATCGGTCGGCGGGGTCACGGAGGCCGGCTTCCGCTGCTACCCGCTGCGCGGCGACTCCCTCGCCTTCTACAGCCGCCTGTACGGCCGGCGGCTGCGGCTGCGGCGGTTCTTCAGGATCACCGAGGCCGAGGCGACCGCGGTGATCGCCGAGCGGCTCGGCATCCCGCCGACCCGCGGTCCGGGCGGTCCGGTACGGATCACCCGGCGGATCCGGCTGGTCGCCACCCTGCTGGGCGCCGCCCGCCGGCCCGGCCGCGGGGCGCGGTTCCGGCTGCCCGTGCGCAAGGTCTACACGTCGCTGTTCTCGCCGAGTTCGGCGACGTACAGCCCGCCGTTCTTCAAGTGCTTCCTGCGTCTGGACGTGAGCCCGCACAGCGTGCGACTGCGCTGTCACGCGGCCACCGGCAACCGTGCGCAGGAGGTGGATCCCCCGGTCGAGGACGAGGTCGTCATCCCGCTGACCTGACCCGGCCGGACCGATCCTGTGACAATAGGAGAAGTGCCGGTCTACGGCGGCGCTCGCCGTCGACGAGGAGGAACCGATGCCGTCCGCCCCGCGACCGCTGCGCAAGCTGGGCTTCCTCACCATCGGCCTGTTCGACGAGGCCGACCCGCGCCGCGGGCACGAGACCACCCTGGAGATCATCGAGCTGGGCGAGCGGCTGGGCTTCGACAGCGCCTGGTTGCGCCACCGGCACCTCCAGTACGGCATCTCCTCCCCCGTCGCCGTCCTGGCGGCGGCCTCGCAGCGCACGAGCCGTATCGAGCTGGGGACCGCGGTGATCCCGCTGGGCTGGGAGAACCCGCTGCGGTTGGCGGAGGATCTGGCGACCGTCGACGTCCTGTCGGGAGGCCGGCTCAATCCGGGCGTGAGCGTCGGCCCGCCGATGCACTACGACCGGGTCAAGCAGGCCCTGTACCCGGACACCGCCGACGCCGAGGACTTCGGGTACGGGAGGGTGCGGCGGCTGCTGGACCTGGTCCGTGGTGAGCCCGCCACCGGCTTCAGCGGAGTGGAGGGCTTCGAGGTGTTCTCCGACCGTGTGCAGCCGCACTCCCCCGGCCTCGGCAGCCGCCTGTGGTACGGCGGCGGCAGCCTCGGCTCGGCCCGGTGGGCCGGGGAGAACGGCGTGAACTTCCTCACCAGCAGCGTCGTGAAGGCCGAAGACCCGGACGACACACGGGACTTCGCCGATCTCCAGCTCGCCCTGGTGCGCGCCTTCCGCGCCGCGCACCAGGACGGTGACGCCGCCCGCGTCTCGCAGGGCCTCGTGGTCATCCCCACCGACTCCGCCACGCCCCGGCAGCGCGCGAAGTACGAGGAGTTCGCCGCCCGGCGCCTCCCCCGCACGACGTCCCCGCAGGGCCCGGCCCGCCTGCTGTTCGCCCCGGACCTGGTCGGCACCTCCGCCGAACTGGCCGAACGCCTCCACACCCACGCGGCGTTCCGCGAGATCGACGAGGTGGCCTTCGCCCTCCCGTTCACCTTCGCCCACGAGGACTACGTACAGATCCTCACCGACATGGCGACGAGGCTGGGACCGGCGCTGGGGTGGAAGCCGGGGATCTGACAGGGCCGGCGCGCCCGGATCACCGGCAGACGCGTCAGCTGCCAGGTCCGCCGGCTCCTCCCCTTCCCGAGCGTGACGGCCGCCCCCGCCGCGTGCCGCGGGAACGCCGCGCCGTGCCGGGCCCACGGCGGGCGGGTGACCGCACCCTGTGCGAAGTCCCCGGGAACCGGGTGACCGTCCACCGGCACCACGTCCGTCCGAGAGCGGCCGACGGCGCGCCCGTGTGGGCAGCGGGGCGCGCCGTCGGCCGCCGCGTGGCCTCACCAGCGGCCGGGTTCCGTCCCCACGACCGGTTCCGACGCCTTGCCGTCCACGCCGAGCGGGACGTCTCCCGTGAGCATCACGCGGTGCATGGTGCGGGGGAAGCCGAGGTGGGCGTTGTCGCCGGGGGCGAGGTGGATGGTGGCGCGGTTGTCCCAGAAGGCCACGCTGCCCGGTTCCCAGCGGAAGCGGACCGTGTACTCGGGGCGGGTCGCCTCCGCCAGCAGCAGCTCCAGGATCGCCGCACTCTCCGCACGGGAGAGGCCGGTGATCTGCTCGACGTAGTAACCGTTGACGTACAGGATCCGCTCGCCCGTCTCGGGGTGGACCCGTACCAGCGGGTGTACGGAGGCCACCTGGTGGTCGAGGAGGTGACGGACGTAGGCGTCGTCGCCCGGCCGGGGCTGGTAGCCGACGCCGAGGCGGTGTTCGGCGCGCAGTCCGTCGACGAACCGCCGCAGGGGCTCGGAGAGTCCGGCGTAGGCGGCGGCCAGATTGGACCAGGTGGTGTCGCCCCCGTACGGCGGGACGGTCTCGGCGCGCAGGATCGTCGCGGCGGGCGGGTCGAGGCGTGCGCCGTGATCGCAGTGCCAGCCGCGCAGCAGGGTGTGCCGGCGACGCCGGAGCCACTCGTCGTGGTCCATGCCGAACCGGCCGCCGAGCTCCAGCCGGTCGGCGGTGGTCTCGATCTCGGGGAAGTCCGCAGGGGAGGTGCTGCCGCGCTTGCGCAGGACGACCGGTTCGCCGAACCGGCGGGCGAACGCCACATGCCCGGCGTGGTCGAGGCGCTGCCCGCGGAAGAAGACCACCTTCCAGCGCAGCACCGCCGCCCTGATGGCGGCGACCTGTGAGTCGTCGAGGCCGCCGGCCAGGTCGACACCCCCGATGTCGGCGCCGATGTGCCCGGCGGCCGGCCGCAGCGTCAGGCCGGCGGCCCGCACGGCCTCGTCCAACGCCGCGTCCACCGCCGCAGGCGCCGTCGTACGCGCCGTCCTGTCCACCGCCATGCCCTTCGCCACGTCCCCCGACCCGCTGTCGAACTCGGTCGTCATGCGCGCTCCGCTCGTTGTCGTCGCCGGTACGGCTCCCCGAAGATCGTGACAGCGAATCGGTGGCGGGACGACAGCGCCTCCGCCCTCGCCCCCGCTCCTCCGGTTGATCGGCCCCCGGCCTGTCGGTCAGGGTGGAGGAACGACGCAGTCGAGGGAAGGCCCGACGGTGAACCACATCCCCGCCCACACGCTCAACGACGGCACGACGCTCCCGGCCATCGGTCTCGGCACATGGCCGATGGACGACGCGCAGGCGCAGGAGGCGGTCGCCGGGGCGCTCGGCCTCGGCTACCGCCTGATCGACACGGCGACGAACTACCGCAACGAGAGCGGTGTGGGCCGCGGCATCGCGCGCGCGGGCGTGCCGCGCGAGGAGATCGTGGTGACCACGAAGCTCCCGGGCCGCCACCACGGCTACGACGAGACCCTGGCCTCCTTCGAGGACTCCCGCCGACGGCTCGGCGTCGACCGGGTGGACCTCTACCTGATCCACTGGCCGCTGCCCCGCGTCGACAGGTACGTCGACTCCTGGCGGGCCATGATCAAGCTGCGGGAGGACGGGCTGGTCCGCTCGATCGGCGTCTCCAACTTCACCGCCGCTCATATCGAGCGGCTGGAGAAGGAGACGGGTGTCCTGCCCGCCGTCAACCAGATCGAGCTGCACCCGCTCTTCCCGCAGGACGCGCTGCGCGCCTTCCACGAGTCCAAGGGCATCGTCACGCAGAGCTGGAGCCCGCTGGGCCGCGGCTCGGCCTTGCTGGCAGACCCGGACGTGGTCGCCGTCGCCGACGCCCACGGCGTCACCCCCGCCCAGGCCGTCCTTCGCTGGCACCTGCGACTGGGCGCGGTGCCCGTCCCCAAATCCGCGGACCCGGAGCGGCAGCGGGCCAACCTGGACGTGTTCGGCTTCGAACTCGGTGCGGCGCAGATGGCGGCGATCGCGAACCGGGTGCCCCGGCGGCTGGGCGGCGACCCGGAGGCGCACGAGGAGTTCTGAGGCGGGCCGAGTTCCGTACGCGCCCGGCCAGGTCGCCGCCGGGCGTGAGCGGGGCCTCCTCCGGCGCCGAGCCCGCTCACGCCGTCGGGGTCAGCGTCTGCTCGCACCAGATGGTCTTGCCGCGGGCCGTCTGCCGGCTGCCCCAGCGCTGGGTCAGCTGTGCGACCAGCAGGAGGCCGCGTCCTCCCTCGTCGTAGGCGTGGGCGCGGCGCAGGTGCGGCGAGGTGGAACTGCCGTCGGACACCTCGCAGATGAGGGTGCGGTCGCGGATCAGCCGTAGCCGGATGGGGGGTTCGCCGTAGCGGATGGCGTTGGTGACGAGTTCGCTGACGACGAGTTCGGTGACGAAGGCGGTCTCCTCCAGGCCCCATGCGGCGAGTTGTTCTGTGGCGGCCTGACGGGTGGCGGCCACCTGGGCGGGGTCCGGGTCCACGTCCCAGGTGGCGACCTGTCCGGCGCCGAGCGCGCGGGTGCGGGCCATCAACAGGGCGACGTCGTCGCTGGGCTCCTCGGGCAGGACCGCTTTGAGCACCGTGTCGCAGAGGGCGTCGAGGGAGGTGGCGGGCGCGGTCAGCGCGTTGCACAGTTCGGTGGTGGCGCGGTCCACGTCGCGGTCGCGGTCCTCGATCAGGCCGTCGGTGTAGAGCGCGACGACGGTGCCCTCGGGCAGCTCCAGCTCGACCGCCTCGAAGGGCAGCCCGCCGACGCCGAGCGGCGGGCCGGGAGACATCCGGACCAGGGCGGCCGTGCCGTCGGGCCGGACGACGGCGGGGGCGGGATGGCCGGCGGAGGCCAGCGTGAGCCGGCGGTCGACCGGGTCGTAGACGGCGTACAGACAGGTGGCGCCCAGCTCCGCGACGTCGTCGGCGCCGTCGTCGTAGGCCGCGAGGTGGGTGACGAGGTCGTCGAGGTGGGTGAGGAGTTCGTCGGGCGGGAGGTCGACGTCGGCGAGGGTGCGGACGGCCATGCAGAGGCGGCCCATGGTCGCGGTGGAAGGGATGCCGTGTCCCACGACGTCGCCGACGACGAGGGCGACCCGGCTGCCGGAGAGCGGGATGACGTCGAACCAGTCGCCGCCGATGCCCGCGGTCGAACCGCTGGGCAGATAACGGTGGGCGACCTCGACGGCCACCTGGCCGGGCAGTCCGCGCGGGAGCAGGCTGTGCTGGAGGGCGAGGGCGGTGGTGCGTTCGCGGGCGAAGCGGCGGGCGTTGTCGACGCAGACGGCGGCGCGGCTGGCGAGTTCCTCGGCGAAGACGGCGTCGTCGGCCGCGTAGTCGTCGGGCTGTGCGACGCGCACGGCGACGGCGACGCCCAGGGTGGTGCCGCGGGCCCGCAGCGGCACCGCCATCATCGAGTGGACGCCCTCGCGGTGGGCGCGTCCCTTCGGTGCTCGGGCGTTGCGCTCCTCGACCCACCGCATGAACGGCGGCTCACCGGCCTGGCTGATGACCGCCCGGCCCTCCCGCAGGGCCCGTGCGACCGGGGAGAACGCGGGATAGAGGTCCGCCTCCCCCAGATGGACGGCGGCTTCGGGGGTGCCCGCGGTGACGGAGCCGTGGGCGACTCGACGCAGCTCCACCCCGTCGCCGGATACGGCCGGCGGCGGTTCTTCGGCGCCGAGGACCCAGTCGAAGAGGTCGACGCTGGCGAAGTCGGCGAACCGCGGCACCACGACACCGACCAGTTCCTCGGCCGTGCGCACCACGTCCAGGGTGGTGCCGATGGCGGCCGCGGCCTCGTTCAGGAGCGCCAGCCGCTCCCGCGCCCAGTACTGCTCGGTGCTGTCGAAGGCGGCCAGGGCGGTGCCGAGGACTACGCCGTCGGCGTCCCGGACCGGCCACATCTCGATGCTCCAGGCGTGTTCCCGGTTGAGCGCCGGGGCGCCCGTGTAGCTCTCGTAGCGGACCGGCCGGCCGGTCTCGCAGACATGACGCAGGTGCCAGTTGAAGCCCCGGCTGTGTTCGGCGTCCTCCACGGTCTCCGGGAAGGGCCGGTTGAGCAGGACCTCCTCGGGCACGCCCATCACATGGCACGCGGCGTCGTTGAGCCGCAGGTAGCGCTGATCGGGGTCGAAGACCGACATCGACATCGAGGCCTGCTGGAAGGCGCGCTCCGCGACGGTCGGTTGCGCACCGGGGTCCAGGGACGGCGGTACGGCGGTGAGGGCGAGGCCCGTGGCCTCGCCGCCGGGGCCGAGCACCGGGCAGGCGGCCACGGTCACGGTGACCGGGTGGCCGTCGCGGTGCCGCACGACGACGGGGCCGGTCCAGGCCCCGTCCCGGCGTGCCGGCCAGGGTTCGGCGAGCAGCTCGGCCGCCGGCCGGCCCACCGCGTCCTGCGCCGTGCGGCCGGTCAGCTGACGGGCTCCCTCGCTCCAGCCCGTCACGATGCCCCGTGCGTCGACGACGGCCGCAGCGGCGACTTGCTTCATGCCGTCCAGAATGGTCCCTTTGTCCCGTCGCATCAACCGCGGCGGGACGAGCCCCTGCGGCTCTCAGGCGCCGCGGGCGCGCAGCACCTCCAGGGCACGGTCGGCGTGGGTGTTCATGCGCAGCTCGCTGCGCACGGCCGCCAGGACGGTGCGGTCCCGCCCGATGACGAAGGTGACACGCCTGGTGGGAGCCAGGGTGAAGCCGCGCTTCACGCCGAACCGTTCCCGCACGGCGCCGTCGGCGTCCGACAGCAGCGGCATTCCGAGCGTGTGACGGCCGGCGAACTCCTGCTGCCGCTCGACCGGGTCGCCGCTGATGCCGACGGGACGCGCGCCGACGGCGGCGAACTCGGCGGCCAGATCGCGGAAGTGGCAGGCCTCCGCGGTGCATCCGGGGGTGAGGGCGGCGGGGTAGAAGAAGAGGACGACGGGTCCTTCGGCGAGCAGCTCGGTGAGCTTGCGGACCGTCCCGGTCTCGTCCGGCAGCGCGAAGTCCTCGACCAGGTCACCGGGCCCGGGCACCTTGCTCACGAGCCTCCCTCCGCCTTCCGCGCGTTCCGTGCGACACTGCGCGCCCACAGCACGAGAGGCACCTGGAGGGGCAGTCGGCCCACGGCGGCGCCCTTGAGGGCGGCTGGGCGGTGCCGCCAGTCGACGGCCATCTTGACGTTGGCGGGGAGGACGCCGACGAAGAACGCGGCCGTCGCCAGCGCGGCCCTCCTGCGGGTCGCGGGAAGGGCGAGACCGGCGGCCAGCGCCAGCTCGGCGGCGCCGCTCGCGTACGTCCAGGCCCGCGGGGAGCCCGGCAGGGCGCGCGGCACGATCGCGTCGAAGGTTCGTGGTGCGGCGAAATGGGCGATGCCCGCCGAGGCCAGGAGGCCCGCGAGCAACAGGGGTGAACGGTGGGACGGGGACACGGCTCTCTCCTCTGACGGCCTGGCGCGCGATATTACGGGAGAGTAGGAAAGGGCCCGGCGGCGGGGCCCCGGCCACCCTGCGGGTCCGGCGCCGGATGCCGCCGCCCCACGCGGCAGGCGCCGTCCGCCCGCCGGTCGGGCACCGTCCGCCGTGCTCCGGCCGGCAGCTCGGTCGTCCTCGCCGACGGCGTGGGCAGGACGTCGCCGACCACGCGGTGGAAGAGGGTGCCGAGCTGCTCCTGCGGGGACCGCTCCCAGCACGGAGGGACCCCTGCCTCCCCTCAGGCCCCTCTCGTCGCCGTCGCGCACCGGCTCCCTGTCCAGCCCCCGCCGCCCCCCGGCGACCACCTCTGCCCGAGCGGCAAACCCACCTCCTCGGCCCCGGCCGCGAGGACGGACGGGCCCGCTGCCTCCGATCAGGGGAACCGCACCGGCGGCGGGCGTGCCGTGGCGCGGGCCCGGCGACAAGTCACCCGTGACCCTGCCGCTGATCGCCCCCATGCTCGCCACCCCGGGCACCCTCCCGCCCCAGGCCCAGGACGCGCGCTGGGCGTACGAGACCAAGCAGGACGGGCAGCGGGCCGTGGTCTATCTCCCCGGTGACGGCACCCTCGTGCTGCGCGCCCGCTCCGGCGACGACATCACCGCCGCCTACCCCGAACTGCGCCCGCTGGGCGCGGCGCTCGGCACCACGCCCGCCGTGCTGGACGGGGAGATCCTCGCCCTGGACCGACAGGGCCGTGCCGACTTCCAGCTGCTCCAGTCCCGGATGGGTCTCGCCCAGGCGCCGGCGAAGGCGGCACGCCTCGCGGCGACCGCCCCCGTCCACCTGGTGCTGTTCGACGTGATGCGCCTGGGCGAAGACTCCCTGCTGCGGATCCCGTACTCCCGGCGCCGCGCCCGGCTGGAGCAGCTGGCCCTGGACGGGCCCACCTGGTCGACGCCGGGCGCGCTCGTCGGGCACGGCCGGGAGGCGCTGGAGGCGACCCGCGCCCACGGCCTGGAGGGGCTGGTCTGCAAGCGGCTGGACTCGCCCTACGAGCCCGGAGTGCGGTCCCGGGACTGGATCAAGATCCGCAACATGCGTACGGCGGACGTCCTGGTCGGCGGCTGGCTGCCCGGCAAGGGCCGGCTCACCGGTCTGCCCGGCGCGGTCCTGGTCGGTCAGCGGGCCGCGACCGGCCTGCGGTACGTCGGCAGCGTGGGCACCGGCTGGAGCGAGGCCGAGCGCGCCGAGCTGGCCGGGCTGCTGCGGGCCGCCGCGACCGGGGTGTGCCCCTTCGACGCCGTACCGGCGGCGCCGGGCGCCCACTGGGTGCGGCCCCTGCTGGTCGGCGAGGTCCGCTACAGCACCCGGACCCGGGCGGGGATGCTGCGCCAGCCGTCCTGGCTCCGGCTGCGCGGCGATCTGACGCCCGAGGAGTCGGCGGCCGACCTCCCCGACGGTCCCGCGGCCCCCTGACACAGCGTCACACGCCCGTTGTTGGGCTGTGCTTCACCACAGAGACGCCTGCGACCCCTTGGCGCGGAACCGAAGATCGGGGAAGCTGAACTCCCCTTTCCCCCACAGCCGTTCGGCTGCGCCCGGTCCTGAGGAGGACGCAGTGTCGTCACCCACGTTCAAGAAGCACCGCAGGAGATGGCTCACCGGACTCGCCGGTGCCGCCGCGCTCGTCGTCGCCGTCCCCACGGTCGCGTTCGCCGCCCCGCCCACGGCCCTGCCCGCCAACGCCGAAGCCGGCGAGCGCGCGTACCTCCCGGCGTTCGACTACGACACGGACGGCTGCTATTCCACCCCCGCGATCGGCCCCGACGGCACGATCAACGGCGGCCTCAACCCGACCGGTGCCCTCAACGGCAACTGCCGTGACGCCTCGGACCTCGACAACACCAACAGCTACTCCCGCTAC
The DNA here is from genome assembly GCF_055577115.1 of Streptomyces sp. NPDC033216. NCBI lineage: Bacteria > Bacillati > Actinomycetota > Actinomycetes > Kitasatosporales > Streptomycetaceae > Streptomyces > Streptomyces sp. NPDC033216. The sequence goes on from NZ_JBVIQK010000009.1 coordinate 295,114, forward strand.
AAGTGCAACAACGGCTGGTGCGCCTATCTGTACGGCCTGTACTTCGAGAAGGACCAGGCGATAGCGGGCAGCAGCATCGGCGGGCACCGCAACGACTGGGAGCACGTCGTGGTGTGGGTCCAGAACAACGCGGTGAAGTACGTGTCGACGTCCAACCACGGCTCGTTCACCGTCACCGCCGCCTCCGGCGTCCGGTTCGACGGCACCCACGCGAAGGTCGTCTACCACAAGGACGGGATCAGCACGCACTGCTTCCGGCTGGCGAACTCGAACGACGAGCCGCCGGAGAACCACAAGGGCACCTGGCAGTACCCGCCGCTGGTCGGCTGGAACGGCTACCCGGCCGGCCTGCGCGACAAGTTGAGCTCCTACAACTTCGGCAGCGCCAACTTCGGTCTGAAGGACGCCAACTTCGGCAACCACCTCAACTCGGCGAAGCCGTCCGGGATCACCTTCGACGCGTACGCGTGAACCGGTGACCGGGGCCGGCCCCGGGACGTGGGACCCGATCACCCCAGCGGCCGGTCCCGCGGCCGGCCCCCGGGGTGATCGGGCACCGGCGTCCAGGGCTCGGCGCGCCGCCGATGTCGGCCGTGACCGCCGAGCCCGCACCCTCGGCGCCACCGCGGCCCGTGGCGGACGACCCAGGCGGAGCGAAGGCGCCATCCGCTTCCACGGCCGTCTCGGCGCCCGCGCCCAGCACAGGACGCGCTTCCCCCCGACCGTCGAACGGTGACCCGCCCGAGGGTCTATCGTGTCGCGCATGTCCGTTCCGGAACTGATCCGCATCGTCTCCCGTGACTCGCCCATGGCCCTGGCCCAGGTGGAGCGCGTCCGCGCGGAGTTGGCCGCCCTGCATCCCGGTGTGCGCACCGAGGTCGTCCCCGTGAAGACGACCGGCGACAAGTGGATGGGGGATCTGTCCCAGGTCGAGGGGAAGGGCGCGTTCACCAAGGAGGTCGACGCGGCGCTGCTGGCCGGTGAGGCCGATCTGGCGGTGCACTGCGTCAAGGACGTCCCGGCGGACCGGCCCCTCCCGGCGGGCACGGTGTTCGCGGCGTTCCTGAAGCGGGACGACATCCGCGACGCCCTCGTACACCCGGGCGGGCTCACCCTCGACGAACTCCCGGCGGGGACCCGGATCGGCACCTCCTCGGTGCGCCGGGTCGCCCAACTGGCCGCGACTCACCCGCACCTGGAGTGCGTGCCGTTCCGCGGGAACGCCAACCGGCGGCTGGCGAAGCTGGCGGCGGGCGAGGCGGACGCGCTGCTGCTCGCGGTGTCGGGCCTGGAGCGCATCGGCCGGCCGGACGTGATCAGCGAGGTGCTCTCACCGGAGACGATGATGCCGCCGATCGGCGCGGGCATCCTCGCCCTCCAGTGCCGTGAGGGCGACAGCGACCTGATCGACGCGGTCAGCGGGCTCGGCGACCCGGCCACCCATCGGGAGGCCACCGCCGAGCGGATGTTCCTGCACGTCCTCCAGGGCCACTGCAACAGCCCCATCGCCGGCTTCGCCCGGGTGGACCGCGGCGGCGAACTCTCGCTGCGGGCCTGCGTGTTCACCCCGGACGGCAAGACCCGGCTGAACGCCCACGAGTGGGCGGGCCGCCTCGACCCGGCCACGCTCGGCACCTCGGTGGCCGTCGCGCTGCTGCGTCAGGGCGCCCGCGAGATCATCGACGGCATCCCGCACTGAGCGGGGCGGGGCCTCGGACAGGACGTCAGGCGGTGCCCTCTTCGGCCTGGTCGCGCAGGAACTTGCTCACCTGACAGGCCAGGCTGTCGCGGACCGCGGCGGGGGCTCCGGCGGGCCCCTCGTGCAGGCCGACGCCGCCCACCCACATCCGCCGCCCGGCCCACTCCTCGTCGACGCGCAACTGGATCTGCACGTCGACCTGTCCCAGCGCGGTCTCGGGCCCCGCGGCGTACAGCACGGCGGTGGCGCGGCGCAGCGGGTAGACGTCGAAGCCCTCGATGAACTGCGAGTTGCGCCAGTCGATGAAGGCACTCTCACCGTCGGGCCCGATCCGCACGTCGATCTGCCCGTCCTCCAGGTGGACGCCGCAGTTCCGCTCGCCACGGTTCTCGACGGTCACCCGCAGGGTGAAATACGTCAGCCCCTCGGCGGCGTCGTCGCGTCCCCGGGGCGGCTCCGCCTGCTCCAGACGGTGGACGCGGACGCGCAGGCCGGCATGCTCGTCGTACTCGTGCCAGTCCCCGACCACGTTCGGCTCGTACACAGTCCACCTCTCGACTTCTACGGGCTGCTTCCTATCCGCGGGCTCAGCGCACTGTCAAATGAGCGGAATGCGCCGTGGTCAGGGGCTTCGCTGCCGTTCGATCGGTGATCAAGCCGTGCGCAGCACGAATCCCCGTCCCGTGCCGCGCGGCCGGCGCGGCGGGCGTGCCGCACATCACGTCGCCGGCGCGATCGGCGGCGCCGGCCCGTCGGAGGCGCGGGCGCGGAGACGGGCGAGGGCGGACCGCCGTCGGACCACCCGTCACGGAGCGGCCACATCCGGACAGCTTAAATAGGATTAACTGTTTTAAAACAGCGCAGAACGGGCATCAGCTGGGAAGTGCTTCGGACAGGAGGCACCTCCGTGGGAGCCCGCGACGGGCCGGCCCCGGGTGATCTCACCGAGGGGTCCGAGGGCCTTGCCACGGTGTCCGTCCATCCACCGGCACCTTCCTGAGGGAGGCGCGCGCGATGCGTACCACCGTCAGAACGAAGCAGCACTCCCACGACGACGCCCCCGACACGGCCGAATCCTTCGCCCGGCTCGCCCAGCTGCCCGACGGCCCCGAGCGCCAGGCCCTGCGCGACGAACTGGTCCGGCTCTGGCTGCCCATGGCGGAACGGATAGCCGTCCGCTTCCGCGGGCGTGGCGAGTCCCTCGAAGATCTCTACCAGGTGGCGGCCCTCGGGCTCGTGAAGGCCGTCGACCACTACGACCCGGACCGCGGTCGCGCCTTCGAGGCGTACGCGGTACCGACGATCACGGGCGAGATCAAGCGCCACTTCCGCGACCACATGTGGACGCTGCACGTCCCGCGCCGGGTCCAGGACCTGCGCAACCGGGTACGCCACGCCGCGAAGGAACTCTCCCAGACGACATCCGGGCGCGCCCCGACCCTCGCCGAGATCGCCGAGCACGCGCAGCTGACCGAGGACGAGGTCCGCACCGGCATGGAAGCGCTGGAGTGCTTCTCGGCACTGTCGCTGGAAGCCGAGATGCCCGGCACCGACGGCTACGCGCTGGAGGACGCCCTCGGTGACCCCGATCCCGGATACGACACGGTCGTCGACCGGGTGGCCGTCGCGCCGTGCCTGCGGGCCCTGCCGGAGCGCGAGCGGACCATCCTGTACCTGCGCTTCTTCGGCGGTATGACGCAGAGCGGCATAGCCGAGCAGCTCGGCATCTCGCAGATGCACGTCTCCCGGCTGCTGAGCGCCTGCTTCGAGCGGCTGCGCGAGGAGGTCTCCGCCGGAACGCCCTGACGCGGCACGAAAGCGGCCGACGTCACCGCGCCGGTCACCCCGACGGAGGTATGCCGGGTATCAGCGGGGCGGACTGCGGCGGCTCCCGCGTCCTTCGGTTCGGCGTGGCTCCTCCCAGGGGGTCCTCGGCACCGGCCGGGAGCGACCGTGATCCTCTGGGGAGCCGGGCCGCTCCCCCACCGTAGGCGGGCCGCCGCCAACCGGAGCAGCGTCGGCCAGGACCGTTGCGCGGCCCGACCTCCGCGTGCCGGGTGACCTCCCTCAGCACCGTCCACGCCCGGCCGGCGTCATCCGCCCAGAGCGACGATCACCTCACCACGGCATGCGAGCCCACGGCGTCCCACGACTGAGCGACCTACCGGTCGGATTCCACGGTCCGGTCCGGTCTGAGCGACTTCCGGCCGGGTTCCACGCTCCGGTCCGTTTCGTCGTGCGATCCGCGCGGTACTCGTGACGCACCTCCATCGCTCCGGCGATTACTCGGCAGGCGCCGTGGCACGGTTCGGCCGGACACTGGTGCCAGAGCCGCGACGGCCGCCGATCGACCAGGAACGCGAGTGCCATGAACGATCACCGCTCCCATGCCGCCTCCGGTGCGAAGGAGGTCGTCTCCACGCACTGCGTGCTCGGGGCGCCCTGCTGGGTCAGCCTCACCAGCCGGGACCTGGAGGCCACACAGAGGTTCTACGGGGCCGTCCTCGGCTGGCACTGGCGCCGGGGCAGCCTGGGCGACCACTTCCGCACGGCTCTGGTGAACGACGTCCCCGTGGCCGGCATCGCCGCCGTCGCCTCGGTGTGGCAGATGGCGGTCGCCTGGACGCCGTACTTCGCCGTGCCGAGCGCCGACGTGGCGGCCTCACGCGCGAGGGAGCGCGGCGGCACGGTCGCCGTCGGGCCGATCTCGCTGCCGCCCGGCCGGGCGGCGCTGCTGGCCGACCGGGACGGCGCGACCTTCGGCGTCTGGGAGGGCCCGCTGATCGGCAACTGGGAAGCCTGGCGACAGGCCGCACCCGCCTTCATCCGTCTGCACACCCGCGACGCCTTCGACTCCGCCATCTTCTACGGCGAGCTGCTGGACTGGGCGACCGACCAGCCGGGCTGCTGCGAGGTCCACTACGAGGGCGACGAGGTCGTGCTGCGCAGTCGGGGCGATGCCGTGGCCCGGATCGAGTCGGGCGCGCTGGAGGCGGCCCCCGATCCGACGATCCGACCGCACTGGCAGGTCCACTTCGCGGTGACGGACGTGGCGGCCTGCGCCCGGGACGCCGAGCTGCACGGCGGCAGTGTGCTGGTCAAGGGCGCCGACGAGGCCGTGCTGCGCGACCCCGACGGCGCCCAGTTCACGGTGACCTCGCACCGCGGCCGCTGAGCCCCTGTCCGCGGCGCTATTCGGACCGCCGGGGCGGGCGCGAGAGCACGACCAGGCTGCGGGCCTCCACCGTGACCGCGGCCCCCGCCTTGTGCTCCGTCTCGTCCGGACCGCCGTCCGGCTCCACGGTGTCGACGCGGACCGCCCAGCGCTCCCCGTACTCGGCGCCCGGCAGTCGGAACACGACGGGCTCCCAGTAGCTGTTGAGCAGCAGCAGGAACGAGTCGTCGACGACCGGCCGGCCACGCGGGTCGGGTTCCGCGATGGCGTCGCCGTTGAGGAACACGCCCACGCAGTGCGCGTCGGAGCGCTGCCAGTCGCCGTCGGTCATCTCACAGGCGTCCGGCAGCAGCCACACCAGGTCGGGCAGCGGCTGGCCGGCGTGGGTGACGGTCTCGCCGCGGAAGAAGCGGCGCCGCCGCAGCACGGGGTGGGCCGAGCGCAGCGCGATGAGCCGCCGGGTGAAGTCGACGAGGTCGCTGTGCTCCCGGGTCAGGCGCCAGTCGATCCAGGAGACCTCGTTGTCCTGGCAGTAGGCGTTGTTGTTGCCGCGCTGGGTGCGGCCGAGTTCGTCGCCGTGGCAGATCATCGGGATGCCCTGCGACAGCAGCAGGGTGGCGAGGAGGTTGCGCTGCTGGCGGGCGCGCAGTTCCAGCACGGCCGGGTCGTCGGTGTCGCCCTCGGTCCCGCAGTTCCAGGACCGGTTGCAGCTCTCGCCGTCCTGGTTGCCCTCGCCGTTGGCCTCGTTGTGCTTGTCGTTGTACGAGACGAGGTCGCGCAGGGTGAAACCGTCGTGCGCGGTGACGAAGTTGACGCTGGCGCGAGGGCGGCGCCGGCTGTGGGCGTACAGGTCGGAGGAGCCGGTCAGACGGGAGGCGAACTCGGCGAGCGAGCCCGGTTCCGTCCGCCAGAAGTCCCGTACGGTGTCGCGGTAGCGGCCGTTCCACTCCGACCACAGGGGCGGGAAGTTGCCCACCTGGTAGCCGCCCTCGCCGACGTCCCACGGCTCGGCGATCAGCTTCACCCGGCTGATCACCGGGTCCTGCTGGATCAGGTCGAAGAACGCCGACAGCCGGGACACCTCGTGGAACTGACGCGCCAGGGTGGCCGCGAGGTCGAAGCGGAAGCCGTCGACGTGCATCTCGGTCACCCAGTACCGCAGCGAGTCCATGATCAGCTGGAGGACGTAGGGGTGCCGCATCAGCAGGCTGTTGCCGGTGCCCGTGGTGTCGTAGTAGTGCGACCAGTCCCCGTCGACCAGACGGTAGTACGAGGAGTTGTCGATGCCGCGGAAGGAGAGGGTGGGGCCCTTCTCGTTGCCCTCGGCGGTGTGGTTGTAGACGACGTCGAGGATCACTTCGAGGCCGGCCGCGTGCAGCTCCTTCACCATGGCCTTGAATTCGCTGACCTGCGGGCCGCGGGTACCGTGGGCGGCGTAGGCGTTGTGCGGGGCGAAGAAGCCGATGGTGTTGTAGCCCCAGTAGTTGGACAGACCCTGGTCCGTCAGGACCCCGTCCTGCACGAACTGGTGGACGGGCATCAGCTCGATGGCGGTCACGCCCAGCGAGGTCAGGTGTCCGGTCACCGCGGGATGCGCGAGGCCGGCGTAGGTGCCGCGCAGTTCGGGCGGGACATCGGGGTGGGTGCGGGTCAGGCCGCGCACGTGGGCCTCGTAGATCACGGTGTCGGCGTAGGAGCGCTGCGGCGGCCGGTCCTCGCCCCAGTCGAAGGCCGGGTCGGTGACCACGCCGAGCAGGGTGTGTCCCGCGCTGTCCTTGGGATCGGGGCACGCCCCGGCCCGTTCGAACAGCGAGGCGTGGTTGTCGACCTGCCCGTCGACGGCGCGGGCGTAGGGGTCGAGGAGGAGCTTGGCGGGGTTGCAGCGGTGGCCGGCGGACGGGTCCCAGGGGCCGTGCACCCGGTAGCCGTAGCGCTGGCCGGGGCCCACGCCCGGCAGGTAGGCGTGCCACACGAAGCCGTCGACCTCGGTCAGGGGCACGCCCCGGCTGCCGCCGTCGTCGTCGACGAGGATGAGGTCGACGCGGTGCGCGACCTCGCTGAAGAGGGCGAAGTTGGTGCCGTTCCCGTCGAAGTCGGCGCCCAACGGGTAGGGGCGCCCGCTCCAGGCGGGCACCCCAGCGTTCCGGTTCGGCCGGGAGGTCACCGGGCGCCCTCCAGGACGCCGTGCGTCTGTTCCGCGGCGGCGGCGAGGGCCGCGACCGGCAGTGCGCGCGGCACCTGGAGCATCTCGCGCAGGTCCCCCTCCGGGAGGGTCTGCACGAGCGGGACGCGCTCGCCGGCGCGGGCGCGCTGCGAGAACCAGATGACCTTGCTGCCGGTGTCGGTGGCGCAGCAGCCCCAGCCGTCGCTCATGGCGGCGATGCGCTCCAGGCAGCCGCGCAGGTCCTGGTCCGGGCGCAGGTCCCGGTCGTCGCCGCCGACTGCGGTGATCAGGTGCTGGCCGTTCCACCACAGCTCGATGGAGATGTGCTTGTCCGTGGCGTGCTCGTCGATGGCCATGAGCAGCATCTCGGTTCCGCCGCAGACGGGCTCGACGAGCGTCTCGAGGTCCCAGTACTTCAGGTGGGCGGCCAGGATGCGTCTCACCTGTCCGACCCGGTCCGGGCTCACGTCCACGTCGAGGTGGTAGTAGCAGGGCACTGCGGTCTTCATCTCGTTCGTCTCCTCACCGGCGAGGCTCCGCCCCTTCTCGGTCCGACGGACCGAGCCCCGAACACGAAGCGTGAGCGTTGTTCGCTCCTGAGTCACAACCACAGTGGGGCTGCTACGCCATTCGTGCAACACGAGCGCACCACAATCAAGATCCAACAGGACGTTGGGTGGCGGGCCGTGCACCATAAGTGAAGGCCTCGGGAGGTTTGACGGTTTCGCACCTCTGCTTACATGGCCGACCCGCTCGCCGCGGGGCGACGTACCTCTCGCACTCCCGGAAGGTGAACAGCGCCATGCTGCTACCAGCGAAGACCGAAGTCGCCAGACGTCTGCGCAGTTACCGCGCCTGGGAACGGGTCATGCTCGCGCGTCCGGGCGACCGCGCGGTGCGGGCCACCTTCGAGGACTGCGGATACACCTTGTGCGTGCTGATGGGCAAGCGTTGCGCGCGGGAGGCCGCGGACGCCGCCGAGCAGTACCTGCGCGCGGGCGCGGACACCCGTCTGCTGCGGGGCGGGGCGACTCGCAGGCACGGCGTCGCGCGGCTCGCGGCGAGCCGGCCGACGCTGCGTCTGGCGGCGGAGCGGTAGCGCCCCGGCCGCTTCGGCCGGGGCATCCAACCTTTTTCGGTACTGCGGAGGTGCAGCGTGAGGTCCACCAGAGCGATCGGCCGTATCCCGGTGCGGGACGTCCATCCGCGCGTGGAGTGCGGTCGGCGGCCGGCCAAGTCCGTGAGCGGTGAGACGTTCGAGATCACCGCGACGGTGTTTCGCGAGGGCCACGACGCCGTCGGCGCCAACGTGGTCCTCAAGAACCCGGACGGCCGACGTGGGCCTTGGACGCCGATGCGGGAACTCGCGCCGGGCACCGATCGCTGGGGTGCCGAGGTGACGCTCCACGAGGTGGGCCGATGGACGTACACCGTGGAGGCCTGGAGCGATCCCGTCACGACCTGGCGCCGGCACGCGGAGATCAAGATCCCCGCGGACATCGACACCGGCCTGGTCCTGGAGGAGGGCGGGCACCTCTACGAGCGGGCGGCGGCCCGCGTGCCGCGTGGTCCGGCACGGGCCGTGGTGCGGGAGGCGGCGCGGCGGCTGCTGGACGACTCGCTGCCGGTGGCCGAGCGGTACGCGGCGGCGCTGGCGCCCGAGGTGGACGAGGTCCTGGCCCGGCATCCGCTCCGGGAGTTCGTCTCCGCCAGTGCCGCCATGCCCCTGCTGGTGGAGCGGGAGCGGGCGCTGTACGGCTCCTGGTACGAGTTCTTCCCGCGCTCGGAGGGGACGCCGGAGCGTCCGCACGGCACG
>NZ_JBVIQK010000010.1:0-267511 GCF_055577115.1 Streptomyces sp. NPDC033216
CGGTTACATTCCGAACCCGGAAGCTAAGCCTTACAGCGCCGATGGTACTGCAGGGGGGACCCTGTGGGAGAGTAGGACGCCGCCGAACAATTTTTGAGGGAAACCCCCGTGCCATTCGGCACGGGGGTTTTCCGCGTTATGGGTGGTATCAGGCGTAAGGGCTTCCAGAGAGAAGCCCTTTTTGCATTACAGGCGGCCTGCCGCTTTCAGCGCGAGGTAGGCATCGGTCAGTGCCGGCGCCAGTTCGTCCGGAGGGGCGTCGACGACGGTGACTCCGTGGCGGCGGAGTCTTTCCGCGGTGCGGAGACGTTCCGATCGCGCCTGCGCTGCGGCCGCTGCTTCGTACACCGCATCGACGGTGCCTCGTGAGGCGGCCATGCGGGCCATGTGCGGGTCGGCCACCGCGGCAACCAGGACTGTGTGCCGGCGGGTGAGTTGCGGCAGCACCGGGAGGAGGCCCTCCTCCACCGGAGCGGCATCGAGAGCGGTCAGCAGGACGATCAGTGAGCCGCGGTGGGCAGTGCGCAAGGCCGTGGTCGTGAGACCGCGGGCGTCCGTCTCGACCAGCTCCGGCTCGAGGGACGCCAGGGTGTTCACCAGGGAGGGGAGCACATCTCGCGCTGTGCGGCCCTGGGCGAGCGCGCGCACCCGGCGGTCGTAGGCCAGGAGGTCGACGCGGTCGCCGGCACGGGCTGCGAGGGCGGCCAGGAGCAGGGCCGCGTCCATGGAGGCGTCCAGCCGGGGAACGTCACCGACCCGTCCCGCGGAGGTGCGCCCGGTGTCGAGGACCAGGAGGATGTGGCGGTCCCGTTCGGGGCGCCAGGTGCGGACGGTGGCCGTGGTCCGGCGGGCTGTGGCGCGCCAGTCGATGGACCGGGTGTCGTCGCCGGGCACGTAGTCGCGCAGGCTGTCGAATTCTGTGCCTTCGCCGCGGGTCAGGATGCTGGTGCGGCCGTCGAGTTCACGGAGACGAGCGAGTTTCGAGGGCAGGTGCTTGCGGCTGGTGAACGGAGGAAGGACCCGTACGGACCAGGGGATCCTGTGGGCGCCCTGGCGGGCGAAGAGGCGCAGAGGGCCGTAGGAGCGGATGGTGACGCGGTCGGCGTGACGGTCGCCGCGTCGGGTGGGTCGCAGGCGGGTGGTGATACGGCGGCGTTCGCCGGCGGGGACGGTGACCTTGTGGCGGGAGGCGGTGATCTCCGTGCCGGGCTGCCAGCTGCTGGGAGGCCAGGCGTCGCGCACGTCGGCGCGCAGGGGGCGTCGGGAGGGATTGGTGATGGTGAGGGTGACGTCCGCTGTGTCGCCGAGGCGTACGGAGGTGTCGCCGGAGCGGGTCAGACGCAGGCGGCGTACGGGGGCTGCGAGGGCGAAGTCGCAGGCGCACGCGACGGCCAGGGGGGCGTTGACCGCGAGGATGCCTGTCCAGCTGGGCTCCCAGATGCCGACGGGGAGGGAGCCCAGGGCCGCGAGGAGGGCGGTGCGTCCGGTGAGTGCCATCAGCGGGGGACGGGGACGTGGGTGAGGATCGCGGTGACGACCGAGTCGGGGGTGACGCCTTCCATCTCGGCCTCCGGGCGGAGTTGGACGCGGTGGCGGAGAGTCGGGAGGGCGAGGGCTTTGACGTCGTCGGGGATGACGTAGTCGCGGCCGGTCAGCCAGGCCCAGGCGCGGGCGGTGGACAGGAGAGCCGTTGCGCCCCGCGGGGACACTCCGAGGGTGAGGGAGGGGGATTCGCGGGTGGCTCGGCAGATGTCGACGACGTAGGCCGTGATCTCGGGGGAGACGGTGGTCTTGGCGACCGCGGCGCGAGCGGCTTCCAGGTCGGTGGGGCCGGCCACCGGGCGTACGCCGGCGGCGCGCAGGTCGCGTGGGTCGAAGCCCTCGGCGTGGCGGGTCAGGACGTCGATCTCGTCCTGGCGAGAGGGGAGGGGCACCGTGAGCTTGAGGAGGAAACGGTCCAGCTGGGCCTCGGGAAGGGGGTAGGTGCCTTCGTACTCGACCGGGTTCTGGGTCGCGGCGACCAGGAACGGTTCGGGGAGGGGGCGGGGCGTGCCGTCGACGGTGACCTGGCGTTCCTCCATGGCCTCGAGGAGGGAGGACTGGGTCTTCGGCGGGGTGCGGTTGATCTCGTCGGCGAGGAGGAGGTTGGTGAAGACCGGGCCGGGCTGGAAGGAGAACTCGGCGCTGCGGCTGTCGTAGACGAGGGAGCCGGTGACGTCGCTCGGCATGAGGTCGGGGGTGAACTGGACGCGCTTGGTGTCGAGTTCCAGTGCGGAAGCGAGGGCGCGGACGAGCAACGTTTTGGCCACTCCGGGGACTCCTTCGAGGAGAACGTGTCCGCGGCAGAGGAGGGCGACGACGAGGCCGGTCACGGCGGGGTCCTGGCCGACCACGGCCTTGGCGATCTCGGCGCGCAGGGCTTCGAGGGAGGCGCGGGCGCTGCCCGGGTCCCCGGTGCTCCCGGCGTTGTCAGTGGTCGGGTCCATCATGGACGGCGTACCTCTCTTTCGAGGGCGTCGAGTTGGTCGGCGAGGTCGATCAGGCCCGTGTCGTCGGCGGGTGGCGGGCCGAAGAGGAGGGGGTGCAGGGACTGTCCGTCTCGGTGGAGATGGGCGGTCAGCGCGGGGACGAGGGCCTCGGGCGCGTGTGCCTGGGTGCCGGGGACGCCTACGAGAGGGGCGAGGCGGGTGCGAGTGGTGGAGCGAAGAGCGGTGGCCGCGCGGTCGCGCGCGTCGGCCTTGCGGTAGAGCCGGGCACGGCCTTCGACGGTTTCGGAGGCGCGGATCGCGACGGGGAGTCTTTCGGGCACGAGGGGGCCGAGTCGGCGTGCCCGCCAGAGGGCGGCGAGGGCTGCCGCGGCGAAGAGTTGCAGTGTGCCCCAGAGCCAGCCGGAGGGGATCAGGTCGAAGAAGCTCCTCTCCTCGTCCTGGTCCGCGGCGGAGGTGTCGGACAAGGAGGGGAGGTACCAAACGAGATGAGGGCGCGAGCCGAGGAGCTGGAGGGCGAGGGAGGCGTTGCCCTGCTCGTCGAGGCGGTCGTTGTGGAAGATGTCGGGTGCGCCGAGGACGACTGTGTCGCCGTCGCCGGTGGTGGCCGGGACGCGTACGAGGGTGGCCAGGCGGTTGCTGGGGTAGCACTCGTCGGCGTCGGATCGGGTGGTGGTGTAGCGGATGCCGCCGGTGTCGGCGCTGCCGGCGCTCTGTGCGGCGGGCAGCGTGCAGTCGGGGTCGAGAGTGGAGCCGCGGCTGGTGGCGGGGTCCGCGGTGACACCGGGGGCGAGGGTCTCGACGGACCAGGCGCCGGGGGCGACGAGGACGGTGCGGCCGCCGGAGTCGGCTGTCGACGCGTGCAGTTCCCTTTGCCGGCGTTCCGTCAGCAGGTCGGGTGCGGCGACCAGGAGGGTGGTGTCGGGGCCGGTCGCGGCGCGGGCCTCGGCCAGCGTGGTGACGACGCGGGTCGAGACGCCGTGTTCGGCGAGCAGTTCGGCGACGGCGCGGCTGCCGTAGGGGTCCGCGGACCGGGGATCGAGGGCGCCGCGGTGGGCGTCGGAGCGGAGGGCGGCGAGAACTGCCGCGCCGGCCAGGAGGAGCACGAGGGCGAGGGCGACGCCGCGCGAGCGGGTCCACACCTGGCGGGCGGTGGGCGACGCCGAGGTGGCCGGGGGCGTGGCCTCGGTCGTCATCCGGTCCCCTGGCGGGTGTGCGGTGCCGCGTCGGGGTCGCTGTTGTGGGTGAGTCGGGGCCTGGTGTCGTCCAGGTCGCGGTCGAGGCCGGCGATGCGGTGGTACGCCTGCTCGGTCGCGGTGCGGCCGCCGTAGGTGACGTCGTCGAAGTCGCGTGCGGCGGAGCGGAGCCGGCCGGTGTGGGCGGGGAGGGTGCGGCCGGCTTCCGCGGCGGCCTCGTCGGCGGTGCGGCCGGGGCGGGCGTCGAGGAGGGCGCGTTCCTCCAGGGAGCGGACGATGGCGCGCATGCGTTCCTGGACGGCCTGGTTCCAGTAACCCTGGGCGGCGTGCGCCTCGGCGGCCGCGCGGTGGTCGGCGGCGCTGCGGGGGCGGTCGTCGAACAGGGCGGCCGCGGAGGCGGGTTGGCGGCGTGGAGTGCCGAGGCGCCACCAGAGGGCGGCCACGACGGCGGCGACGGCCAGGACGATGACGAGCAGGCCGAGCGCTCCGCCCGGGACGGCGGTCGAGGCGGCGCCGAACAGGCGGTCGAGCCAGTCCCAGAAGGTGTTCAGGGCGCGCTCGAAGAGGCCGGGATCGTTCTCGTGGTACAGCCGTTTGGACAGCTCACGGCGGGCCGCCTCGCGTGCGGGATCGCGCGGGACGGTCACCGGTGGTTCGCCGCCCGAGCGCGCCCACGACGGGGGTGAGCCGTCGGCCGCTCGCAGCAGGGCTTGCCCGGCACGGTCGGCGGCGCCCGACAGGGCCGTCGGGGCCGGACCGGCCGTGCCGGGCGGTGCCGCCGTGGGTGGACCGGCGGGTGTCGCCGTGAGAAATCCCCCCGCGGACCTCACCGCATCAGCTCCCCGCGGTGGTGCCGGGGGTGGGGGTTCCGTAGCCCTGGACGCCGGCGGCACGGGCGAGTTCGAGGTCGAGGGCTTCGCGGCGGATGCGCTGATCGACGTAGAGGAGCACGGCGACGCCCGCCGTGATCGGGAACGTGATCAGGGAGCCGATGACCGAGCCGACTCCGCTGATGACGAGGTATGTCCAGCCGAGTTCGGTGTCGGTGTCCGTGAAGGCGCTGAGACCGCCGGGGCCGAGGGCGGCACCGAGGAGGGCGAAGGGCACCGCGATGATCATGGCGACGATGTTCGCGATGATCAGGGAGAGCACCTGGATCCCGAAGACCCGCCACCAGGAGCCGCGGACGAGCTTCGCGGAGCGGGTCATGGCCTTCTTGATGCCCTGCTTCTCCAGCATCAGGGTGGGCGAGGCGAGGGAGAAGCGGACCAGCAGCGACACCGCGACGACGACCGATGCGATGCTGCCCATGGCCGCGAGGGCGTCGCCGGCGGCGCCGCCCAGAAGGGCGCCCGGCAGGACGCAGACGACGGCGACAGCCGTCACCATCAGCAGCAGCAGGAGGATCAGACCGAACAGTCTGAGCAGCTGGGGGCGGGCGTCGCGCCAGGCCTCACCGCTGGTGACCGGCTTGCCGAGGACGGCACGGCTGGTGACGGCGGTGAGGAGCGCGGTCGCCGTGATGGTGCCGACCAGGCTGACCAGGAAGATGACACCGGAGTTCAGCAGGACGGCGCCCATGGCGTCGAGCTGTTCGTCGACCGTGGCACTCGCGTCGCCGAGGGCGGTCGTGCTCGTGGATTCGTCCAGGACCAGGCCCTGGAGGAGGACGACGACGGTCTCGACGACGAGGGCGACGGTCAGGGAGATGCCGAGGACCGTGCGCCAGTAGGCGCGCATGGTGGAGACGGCGCCGTCGAGGATCTCGCCCACGCCGAGCGGGCGCAGGGGAACGACACCAGGCTTGGCCGCGGGCGGGGGGCCACCCCACCCACCGCCCCAGCCGCCTGGTGCGCCGTAGCCGGCGGGCGGGCGGGTGCCCCAGCCGGGGCCGGGAGGCGGTGGCGGAGGCGCCTGGGCCGGGTTCTGAGGGCCTGTCGGCGCGGACCACTGGCCGGGCGGCGGCTGCTGGGAGGACCACGGTGTGCCGGGACCCTGCGGCTTCGTGGCCGGCTGGTCCGCGGGCCGCGTGCCGCCGGGTCGGTCGGCGGGCTCGGGAGGCGTGGACGTCCCGGGCTCCTGTCCGTCGGACGGGGCGGATCCGGGCGAGGCCCAGCCCGGAGTGTCGTTCATCGTCGCTCCTTCACGGTGCCCGTCCGCGGTCGCGGCGGCAGGTTGGGAGCCATCGTGCCATGGGGTGGTCGACGGCGGATCGGCCGCGGTCCGGGCCGCACCGCTTCGATTGTCGGGCGGATAACGGGCACACTGACGGCATGGCTGATGAGTACGCGCAATCCGGCGATGACAAGCGGCCCACCGAGGTACCGACGATTCGCTGGGAGGAACCACCCGAAGGTCCCGTGCTGGTGCTTCTCGACCAGACGAGGCTGCCGGCCGAGGAGGTGGAGCTGGTCTGTACGGATGCGTCGTCGCTGGTGGAGGCGATCGGTTCGCTCGCAGTGCGCGGGGCGCCGCTGCTCGGCATCGCCGGGGCGTACGGGGTCGCGCTCGCCGCCGCGCGCGGCTTCGCCGTGGACGAGGCGGCGGACGCACTCGCGAGCGCCCGGCCCACCGCGGTGAACCTGTCCGTCGGTGTGCGCCGGGCCCGCGACGCCTATCAGGCGGAGATCGCCAAGGGCGGCGGCCCCGAACAGGGCGCCCGGGCCGCGCTGGCCGCGGCCCGGCAGCTGCACCGGGAGGACGCCGAGGCCAGCGCCCGGATGGCCGAGCACGGGCTGGCGCTTCTCGACGAGCTGCTGCCCGGCGGCGGGCACCGGGTCCTCACCCACTGCAACACCGGCGCGCTGGTGTCGGGCGGCGAGGGGACCGCGTTCGCGGTGGCTCTCGCGGCCCACCGGGCGGGAAAGCTGCGGCGGCTGTGGGTGGACGAGACGCGTCCGCTGCTCCAGGGCGCCCGGCTGACGGCGTACGAGGCGGCGCGCAGGGGCATGGCGTACACGCTGCTCACCGACAACGCGGCGGGGTCGCTGTTCGCGGCCGGGGAGGTCGACGCGGTGCTGATCGGAGCCGACCGCATCACGGCCGACGGCTCGGTGGCGAACAAGGTGGGGAGCTATCCGCTCGCCGTGCTCGCCCGGTATCACCACGTGCCGTTCATCGTGGTGGCACCGCTGACGACGGTCGACCCGGACACCCCCGACGGGGCGTCCATCGAGGTGGAGCAGCGGCCCGGGTTCGAGGTGACGGAGATGGCCGCGCCGCAGGCGCCCATGTCGGGAGCGGGGGCCGGGATCCCGGTGGCGCCCCTGGGGACACAGGCGTACAACCCGGCCTTCGACGTGACGCCGCCCGAGCTGGTCACGGCGATCGTCACGGAGGAGGGCGTCGTCTCGCCGGTGACGGCCGAGGGGCTGGCGGAGCTGTGCGCCAGGGCACGGCGCGTGACCACCGACTGAGGCGCCGGCCGCACCGCGGGGGGCTTCGGTCCCCCGCGGTGCGGAAGGGTCCGCCGACGGCCTCCGCGCGGGCGCTGATCCCCGCTGCCGGGGGCCGGGGCAGACAGTGACCGTTCCCTACGACTATCGTCACGGGCCAGTGACCCTGCTCACCAGCGCCACTGTCACTGTTATGAGAATGGGATGATGTCGTTTATGAAGGGACGAGTCCTTGTCGTCGACGACGACACCGCACTGGCCGAGATGCTCGGCATTGTGCTGCGTGGTGAAGGTTTTGAGCCGTCTTTCGTAGCCGACGGCGACAAGGCGCTGGCCGCTTTCCGTGAGGCGAAGCCCGACCTGGTGCTGCTGGACCTGATGCTGCCCGGACGGGACGGCATCGAGGTGTGCCGCCTGATCAGGGCGGAGTCCGGGGTACCGATCGTCATGCTCACGGCCAAGAGCGACACCGTCGACGTCGTCGTGGGCCTCGAATCGGGCGCCGACGACTACATCGTGAAACCGTTCAAGCCGAAGGAACTGGTCGCCCGGATCCGGGCACGGCTGCGGAGGTCCGAGGAGCCCGCTCCGGAACAGCTCACCATCGGCGACCTCGTCATCGACGTGGCCGGTCACTCCGTGAAGCGGGACGGGCAGTCGATAGCGCTCACCCCGCTGGAGTTCGACCTGCTGGTCGCGCTGGCCCGCAAGCCGTGGCAGGTGTTCACCCGGGAAGTGCTGCTCGAGCAGGTCTGGGGCTACCGGCACGCCGCCGACACCCGCCTGGTCAACGTGCACGTACAGCGGCTGCGCTCCAAGGTCGAGAAGGACCCGGAGCGGCCGGAGATCGTGGTGACCGTGCGTGGCGTCGGCTACAAGGCCGGACCGAGCTGACATGTCCGGGGACAGCGCCGCTTCGACCCCCGGTCGTTCCGGGACCCGTCCGGAGCGGCCTGTCGGACCGCGGCGGACGAGATCACGCTTCGCGCGCCTCCTCGCCGGCGGCCTCCTCCAGGGCGGCGTGCACAACAGCCCCGTCCTGCGCCTGCTGCTGCGCTGGGTGCGCCGGCCGCTGCTGCCCGTCATGCGGCTGTGGCGGCGCAACATCCAGCTCAAGGTCGTCGTCACCACGCTGCTGATGTCACTGGGCGTCGTCGTGCTGCTGGGCTTCGTCGTCATCGGGCAGGTCCGCAACGGGCTGCTCGACGCCAAGGTCAACGCCTCCCAGAGCCAGGCCACCGGCGGCTTCGCCGTGGCCAAACAGAAGGCCGACGAAGCGGCCGGAGCCGCCGCCGACGACGGCAACGACCCGGACGGCCGCACCTCCCAGAACGTCATCGAATGGATGAGCGAACTCGTGCTGTCGCTGTCCAGCGGCGGTCAGGGCGCCTTCGACGTGGTCACCCTGCCCCCCGGCGACGACAGCGGTGGCGGACGCGGGCCACGAGCCTCCGGCTCCGTCGACCCCAACAAGAGCGTCCCCGAGGTCCTGCGCGAGCGCGTCAACAGCAGCACCGGCGCCGTCCAGAGGTACTCCCGCATCGTCTACCTCAGCGACAAGGAGTCCCAGCCGGCCCTCGTCATCGGCAAGCGGGTCAACGACCCCAACGGCGACCCCTACGAGCTGTACTACCTCTTCCCGCTCACCCAGGAGGAGAAGTCCCTCAGCCTCGTCAGGGGCACCCTCGCCACCGCCGGACTCTTCGTCGTCGTACTCCTCGGCGCCATCGCGTGGCTCGTCGTGCGGCAGGTCGTCACACCCGTGCGGATGGCCGCCGGCATCGCCGAACGACTCTCCGCCGGCCGCCTCCAGGAACGGATGAAGGTCACCGGCGAGGACGACATCGCACGGCTCGGCGAAGCCTTCAACAAGATGGCGCAGAACCTCCAGCTGAAGATCCAGCAGCTGGAGGACCTGTCACGGATGCAGCGCCGGTTCGTGTCCGACGTGTCGCACGAGCTGCGCACACCCCTGACGACCGTACGGATGGCGGCCGACGTCATCCACGAGGCCCGCGAGGACTTCGACCCCGTCACCGCCCGCTCGGCGGAACTCCTCGCCGACCAGCTCGACCGCTTCGAATCCCTCCTCGCCGACCTGCTGGAGATCAGCCGCTTCGACGCCGGCGCCGCCGCCCTCGAGGCCGAACCCGTCGACCTGCGTGACGTCGTACGCCGGGTCGTCAGCGGAGCCGCACCGCTCGCCGAACGCAAGGGCACGTCCATACGCGTCCGCGGCGACCAGCAGCCCGTCGTCGCCGAGGCCGACGCCCGCCGTGTGGAACGCGTCCTGCGCAACCTCGTCGTCAACGCCGTCGAACACGGCGACGGCAAGGACGTCGTCGTCAAACTCGCCAGCGCCGGGGGAGCCGTCGCCATCGCGGTCCGCGACTACGGAGTCGGACTCAAGCCCGGCGAAGCCACGCGCGTGTTCAGCCGCTTCTGGCGCGCCGACCCGGCACGCGCGCGTACCACCGGGGGCACCGGACTCGGCCTGTCCATCGCCCTGGAGGACGCCCGCCTGCACGGCGGCTGGCTCCAGGCCTGGGGCGAACCGGGCGGCGGCTCACAGTTCCGGCTCACCCTGCCCAGGACCGCGGACGAACCCCTCAGGGGCTCACCGATACCCCTGGAACCCAAGGACTCCCGCCGAAACCGCGGACTCGACGAAGCCGGCCTGCCGCGCGGCGGAAGCGAGAAGAGCGCCACCGTGCCGGTCCAGCCCGCCGGCGAGCGGCGATCGCCCGGGCGGGCACCCCTGGCACCCCGGCAGGGCACGGTCGCCCCCACCGCCGACCCGACGGCACTGCCCGGGAACGGCGCGCGCGTCGTTCCCCGGCCCGCCTCCGGCACACGTCCGCCGGACCCGCCCACCAGGGACAGGACACACGGTGAGGCACCCGGCCGGACCGACAGGGACACCGACGCGGCGAACGAGCAAGGGGAGGCATTTCGTGGGCGCTGACCGCGAGGGGGGCCGCCGGCGCACGCCGGTGCGCGGGACGGCGTACGCCGCGTGTGGCGTCGTACTGCTGGCGGGATGCGCCTCGATGCCCGACAGCGGCGACCTGCGCGGCGTGGAATCCACCCCCCGCCAGGAGACACAGGTCCGCGTCTTCGCCCTGCCACCCCGTGACGACGCACCGCCCGCCGAGATCGTCCAGGGATTCCTCGAAGCCCTGACCAGCGACGACCCCAGCTACGCGACCGCACGCCAGTACCTCACCACCAGCGCCGCGCGACAGTGGGAACCCGAACGTTCCACCACGGTCCTCGCGGACGGACCGGGCACCCAGGCCGACCGCTCGGGCGGCAGGGAGGACAGCGACGGGTTCGCGTTCAGGCTCACCGGCACCCGCGTCGCCACCATCGACGCGCAGCAGTCGTACACACCCGCCTCCGGCGACTACGACCAGACGGTGCACCTCACCCGCGACAAGAAGACCGGACACTGGCGCATCGACACGCTGCCCGAAGGCGTCGTCATGGGCAAGTCGGACTTCCAGCGCAACTACATGTCGCTCAACAAGTACTACTTCGCCTCACACACCACGTCCGCCGGTTCCGGACAGCCCATGGCCGTCGCCGACCCGGTCTACGTCCGCGAACGCGTCGACCCCATGACCGAGATGGTGCGCTCCCTGCTCAACGGGCCCACCAGCTGGCTGCGACCCGTGGTCCGCTCCAGCTTCCCCACCGGCACCGCACTCAGCAAGGGCGTCACCTCACTGGCGCTCGACGACCAGAACAAGCTCACGGTGCCGCTCAACGACAAGGCGGCCGGCATCGGACACGGCACGTGCGACGAAATGGCCGCCCAACTCCTGTTCACCCTCCGAAGCCTCAACCCCACCGTCGACGAGGTCGAAGTCCGCGCCGGCGGAAACCAGCTATGCTCCCTCAGCGAGGACCGGGCCACCGCCGTCGCCGAACGCGGAGCGGAGGACCGACCCGACCACCTGTACTTCATCGACGCCCGTCACCGGCTGACACGCATGACGAACATCGGAGACAGCGCCAGGTCCGAAGCGGTACCCGGCGTATTCGGCGACGGCACCAAGGCCCTGCGCTCGGTCGCCGTGTCCCGTGACGAACGCAGCGCCGCCGGCGTCGCCCTCGACGGCAGGACGCTCAGCGTCACCTCCACCGACGCCGGCAACACCCTCGGCGAACCCGTCCTCCAGAGCAAGGGCAAGACCGAGGCCGACCGGCTGACCACACCCAGCTGGGACGGTCAGGGCGACCTGTGGGTGGCCGACCGCGACCCCGCCGACCCGCGCCTGCTCCTCCTGGAGAAGGGCGGCGGCCAGCCGCTGGAGGTCCTCACCCCCGGCCTGGACGGACGGATCACCACCGTACGGGTCGCCGCCGACGGTGTGCGGATCGCGCTCGTCGTCGACCAGGGCGGCAAGCAGCAACTGCTCATCGGGCGGATCGAACGCGACAAGAGCGGCGAGCGGCCCACCGTCGCCGTCCAGGAACTGCGCTCCGCGACCCCCGACCTGGAACAGGTCACGGCCATGTCATGGGCCGGGGACAACAGGCTCGTCGTGGTCGGCCGCGAAGCCGGCGGAGTCGAACAGGTCCAGTACGTCCAGTGCGACGGCTCGATCCCCGAGACCGGGACGCTTCCCGGCCTCACCGAGGTCACGAGCATCGCCGCCTCCGAGGACAGCGAAGCACCGCTTTTCGCCACCTCCAAGGAGGGCCTGCTCTGGCTGCCCGGCGGGAGCGGCTGGCGGACGCTGAAGGAGACCGGGCCGGTCGTGTTCTATCCGGGCTGACACCGGTCGCCCTCTGACGGGCCTCTGCCCCCAGGGGGCGCCCCGCCGGACCGGTCCTTCCGGTCCTACCGGTCCTTCCGGTCCTTCCGGCCCACCGGAGTTTTCCACAACGCCATACCGAGGGTTTTCCACAGGCGTGGCAGACCCTCGCCGTCCTTGGCACAGTGATCCGCGTGGAAAGCGTTCGGCGGTGGTGGCAGGACCTCTCCGGCCTGGTGCTCCCGGCGGAGTGCGGCGGCTGCGGCACGGCGCGCACGGTGCTCTGCCCCGAGTGCCGCGTCGCCCTCCTCGGCAGCATGCCCCGCCGGGTACGGCCGCATCCCGAGCCGCCCGGGCTGCCCGCCGTGCACGCGGCCGCCCGGTACGCGGACGAGGTACGAGCCGTGCTGCTGGCCCACAAAGAGCGCGGCGCGCTGACGCTGACGCGACCGCTGGGGACGGCGTTGGCGGGGGCGGTGCGGGTGGGGTTGGGGGAGGTGGGGGTGGGGGAGGGGCCCCCACCCCCACCAGCCCGAGCCGTCCTCCTCGTCCCCGTCCCCTCCGCGCCCCGCGCCACCCGTTCCCGTGGTCATGATCCGGTCCGGCGCATCGCGTTGGCCGCGGCCGCGGAGCTGCGGGCTGCCGGGCTGCCGGTGCGGGTGGCCGCGGTGTTGCGGCAGCGGCGGGTGGTGGCCGATCAGTCGGGACTCGACTCGCGGCAGCGGCTGCACAATCTGGCCGGCGCGCTGGCGGTGGTGGCCGGTGGCGCGCGGCTGCTGTGCGGCGCCGGTGCGGTGGTGCTCGTCGACGATCTGGTGACGACGGGGGCCTCTCTCGCGGAGGCGGCGCGTGCCGTGCGGGCGGCGACGGCCGCGAAGCGGGTGGTGGAGGCGGCCCGGTGGGCGGGGGGTGAAGAAGGTGTGGTGGCCGTGTACGGGGACGCTGGTCGGGAAGGCGGAGGGGTACGACCGTACGGGGCGCGGAAGGAAGGGACGGGTTGGGTAGGGCCGGTGGGTGCGGTAGGGGCGGGCGGCCTGCTGTGCGCGGCCGTCGTCGCGGCACCGCCGGACGCCTTCGCAATGAACCGGAACTGACCGACGACTTGGGTCGTTGCTCGTAATGAGAGGACTAATTCATCTGAACGGAGGTACGCCGCAGTAGAGGGTGACGACATCCGTCCGGGCGAGATATGTTCGGTTGTGAGGGAAAGCCGCAGGCCACACCTCTCGATCCGAATGCCCTGCTGTGGGTTTTCGGTAATCACCCGCAGCACCCGGGGTGGAGATGTCGCCCATGGGGGAGGAGGAGGTGGAAGTCACCGAGTCCGCGGTTCCGGTGCCACCGGAACCTGGTGCAAAAGGGAAATGCTCCGCCGCAGATGCGGAGCGATCCGGGAACGGAGTTCTGCGTGGACATCGTCGTCAAGGGCCGCAAGACCGAGGTGCCCGAGCGGTTCCGCAAGCACGTGGCCGAGAAGCTGAAGCTGGAGAAGATCCAGAAGCTCGACGGCAAGGTGATGAGCCTGGACGTCGAGGTGTCCAAGGAGCCCAACCCCCGACAGGCCGACCGGTGCGACCGGGTGGAGATCACGCTCCGCTCGCGCGGTCCGGTGATCCGGGCGGAGGCGGCGGCCAGTGACCCGTACGCGGCACTGGACCTGGCGGCGGAGAAGCTGGACGCCCAGCTGCGCAAGCAGCACGACAAGCGCTACACCCGGCGTGGCGCGCGGCGGATCTCGGCGGCGGAGGTCGCCGACCACGTCCCGGGTGTCGCGACCCTCGGCAGCAACGGCCACCCCGTCCCGTCCGACGAGTCCGACAGTGTGCCGACGAAGAAGATCGGATCGCTGGAGGTGCAGGGCGACGGCCCCCTCGTGGTGCGCGAGAAGACCCACGTGGCCGCCCCGATGACCCTTGACCAGGCTCTCTACGAGATGGAACTGGTCGGGCACGACTTCTACCTGTTCGTCGACTCCGAGACGAAGGAGCCGAGCGTCGTCTACCGGCGGCACGCCTACGACTACGGTGTCATCCACCTCAACACGGACCCGATGGTCGCTCAGGCGCATTCCCCCGAGGCGGGCGGCACGCTGGGCGGCTGACCCGCCCCGGTGACAACTGAGCAGGTGCCCCTGGAGCGCGTGTGCGCCCCCAGGGGCATCCGTGTGAGCCCCCTCGGGCATCGCTTCGTCACCGCGTTGCCGTCCGGGCATGGAATCATGGCGGCAACGGCTCAACCGGTGGGTCGTTGCCTTGCGTTGGCGATGGCACTCGACCACGGCCACAGCCTTCAGGGGGAGGAACGATGGCGGACAGCTTCGGACCGATGCATGACGGGGATGCCGTCGACGGCGTCGTCGGCACGGGCCCGGACGGGGGCGCTCCCCGCAAGGAGCCGATCAGGGTTCTGGTGGTGGACGACCACGCTCTGTTCCGCCGTGGGCTGGAGATCGTGCTTGCCGCGGAGGAGGACATCCAGGTCGTCGGTGAGGCGGGTGACGGCGCCGAGGCCGTGGACAAGGCGGCCGATCTGCTGCCGGACATCGTGCTGATGGACGTGCGGATGCCGAGACGCGGGGGTATCGAGGCGTGCACCTCGATCAAGGAGGTGGCTCCCAGCGCGAAGATCATCATGTTGACGATCAGCGATGAGGAGGCCGATCTCTATGAGGCGATCAAGGCGGGTGCGACGGGTTATCTCCTGAAGGAGATCTCCACGGACGAGGTGGCCACGGCCATTCGCGCGGTGGCGGACGGGCAGTCGCAGATCAGCCCTTCGATGGCGTCGAAACTGCTCACCGAGTTCAAGTCGATGATCCAGCGGACCGACGAGCGCAGGCTGGTGCCCGCGCCACGGTTGACGGACCGTGAGCTGGAAGTGCTGAAGCTTGTCGCCACGGGAATGAACAACCGGGACATCGCCAAGGAGTTGTTCATCTCGGAGAACACCGTGAAGAACCATGTGCGGAACATTCTGGAGAAGTTGCAGCTGCACTCCAGGATGGAAGCGGTGGTGTACGCGATGCGGGAGAAGATCCTCGAGATCCGGTAGGGCGACGGTCAGGCGAGGGCGCGGGCGAGTTCCCGGGTGAGGGGGGCGCGTAGTTCGGGGGCGTCGACCCGTTCCACTCGTACGTCCGTGCAGTCCACCCAGCTCGCTGCCTCGATCAGGGCCTGGGCGACGGCGGGGACGGCCTTGGGGCCGTCCAGGGTGATCTGCCGGGCGACGAGGGTGCGGCCCTCGCGGGCGGGGTCGACGCGGCCGACGAGCCGGCCGCCGGCGAGTACCGGCATGGCGAAGTAGCCGTGGACGCGCTTGGGCTTGGGCACGTAGGCCTCCAGGCGGTGGGTGAAGCCGAAGATCCGCTCGGTGCGGGCCCGCTCCCAGATGAGGGAGTCGAACGGGGACAGCAGGGTGGTGCGGTGGCGGCCGCGCGGCGGGGTCTCCAGGGCCGCCGGGTCGGCCCAGGCCGGTCTGCCCCAGCCTTCGACGGTGACCGGGACCAGGCCGGAGTCGGCGATCACCGCGTCGACCTGTTCGCCCTTGAGGCGGTGGTAGTCGGCGATGTCCGCGCGTGTGCCGACGCCGAGGGAGCGGCCGGCGAGGCCGACCAGGCGGCGCAGGCATTCGGTGTCGTCGAGTTCGTCGTGCAGCAGGTCGGCGGGGACGGCGCGTTCGGCGAGGTCGTACACGCGCTTCCAGCCGCGGCGTTCGACGCAGACCACTTCGCCGTACATCAGGGCGCGTTCCACGGCCACCTTGGTGCCGGACCAGTCCCACCATTCGCTGGTCCTCTTCGCGCCGCCCAGTTCGGTGGCGGTGAGGGGGCCCTCGGTGCGGAGTTGCTTGATGACCTGGTCGTAGGTGCCCTCGGGGAGGCTGTGGTTCCAGTGCGGGCGGTTGCGGTAGGCGCGGCGGCGGAAGGCGAAGTGGGGCCACTCCTCGATGGGGAGGACGCAGGCGGCGTGGGACCAGTACTCGAAGGCGTGGGGCCGGGCCTCGGTGCCGGGGGTGGGCTTCCAGTAGGCGTCCTCGACGGTGGTGCGCCCTACGGCTCCCAGGCGGGCGTAGGGAATGAGTTCGTGGCTGCGGGCGAGGACGGAGATGGTGTCGAGCTGGACCGCGCCGAGGTGGCGCAGGACGCCGCGGACGCCGGCTCTGCGGTCGGGGGTGCCGAGGAAGCCCTGGGCGCGCAGGGCGATGCGGCGGGCCTCGGCCGCGGAGATTTCGGTGGCGGGGGGCGGGGTCGTCATGGTGCGCACGATAGGGGGTGGGTCTGACAGTGAGCGGGGGAGCTGTGGGTTCGCCGGTGCTCAGTCGTGGGCGGGGCCGGGGTGCGGTGGTGCCGGGAGGTAGGGCGCCGCCGAGGGCAGGCCCACATCCGACGGGAGCAGGGAGGCCACCCAGCAGTCGCGTCGTACGCCCTTGTTGTTGAGGGCGGAGCGCAGGGTGCCCTCCAGGGTGAAGCCGGCGTGTTCGGCGACCGTCCGGGAGGCGGTGTTGCCGACCTCGGCGCGCCATTCGACGCGGTCGACGGCGAGGTGCGTGAAGGCCCAGCGGGAGGCGGTGAGGGTGGCCTCGGTGGTGTATCCGCGGCCACGGTGTTCCTTGGCGGCCCAGAAGCCGACCTCGGCGGTGCCGAGGGAGCGCATGGTGAGGCTGAGGAGGCCGGTGAGGCTGGTGTCGTGGAGGAAGACGCCGAACGTGAACATCGAGTGGTTCGCCCAGCCTTCGGGGGCGAGTTGTTCGGTGAAGCTGCGGGCGTGTTCGAGGAGGTAGGGGGAGGGGATGGTGGTCCAGCGCTGGATGTCGGGGTCCTGGGCGGCGGCGTGGACCGCGTCCGTGTCCTGGGGGCCGACCGGGCGCAGGACGAGGCGGTCGGTGGTGAGGGTGACGGGCTCCATCGGCCGATTCTGCGCGTCGGGCGGACCGGGCGCCACGTTTCAGCGGTGTGTGATCGGGTGATCACCGTTCGCGCAATTCGTCTTCCCTGCGTGGCACCATCGGTGGGGCCCGGCCGTTGTGTCTGTGGAGGAGGGATCGGGCGCTGCCGTGAGGCGGTGTGCGGTCCGCGTCGCGGCAGGCCTCCCGGCGTGGCGGGGTCCTCGCATACGATGGCCGTTGCTCAGTAAGTCAAGTGAAACCGACCGTCCCAGGCCCGACCGGCAAGGAGACCAACCCCCGTGTCCGTCCTCTCGAAGATCATGCGTGCAGGCGAAGGCAAGATCCTGCGCAAGCTGCACCGCATCGCGGACCAGGTCAACTCCATCGAAGAGGACTTCGTCGACCTCTCCGACGCCGAGCTGCGGGCCCTCACCGATGAGTACAAGCAGCGGTACGCCGATGGTGAGACGCTGGACGACCTGCTTCCGGAGGCCTTCGCCACGGTTCGTGAGGCCGCCAAGCGCGCTCTGGGCCAGCGTCATTACGACGTGCAGATCATGGGTGGTGCGGCCCTGCACCTCGGCTATGTCGCCGAGATGAAGACCGGTGAGGGCAAGACCCTGGTGGGTACCCTGCCCGCGTATCTGAACGCTCTGTCGGGTGACGGCGTTCATCTGATCACGGTCAACGACTACCTGGCCGAGCGTGACTCCGAGATGATGGGTCGCGTCCACAAGTTCCTGGGTCTGTCCGTCGGTTGCATCCTTGCCAACATGACGCCGGCCCAGCGCCGCGAGCAGTACAACTGTGACATCACGTACGGCACGAACAACGAGTTCGGCTTCGACTACCTGCGCGACAACATGGCGTGGTCCCAGGACGAGCTGGTTCAGCGCGGCCACAACTTCGCGATCGTCGACGAGGTCGACTCCATCCTGGTCGACGAGGCGCGTACGCCGTTGATCATCTCGGGTCCGGCGGACCAGGCGACCAAGTGGTACGGCGACTTCGCCAAGCTGGTCCAGCGTCTCAAGCGCGGCGAGGCGGGCAACCCGCTGAAGGGCCTGGAGGAGACCGGTGACTACGAGGTCGACGAGAAGAAGCGCACGGTCGCCATCCACGAGGCGGGTGTCGCCAAGGTCGAGGACTGGCTGGGCATCGACAACCTCTACGAGTCGGTGAACACGCCTCTGGTGGGCTACCTGAACAACGCCATCAAGGCGAAGGAGCTCTTCAAGAAGGACAAGGACTACGTCGTCATCGACGGCGAGGTCATGATCGTCGACGAGCACACCGGCCGTATCCTCGCGGGCCGCCGCTACAACGAGGGCATGCACCAGGCGATCGAGGCGAAGGAAGGGGTGGACATCAAGGACGAGAACCAGACGCTCGCGACGATCACCCTGCAGAACTTCTTCCGCCTCTACGACAAGCTGTCCGGCATGACCGGTACGGCGATGACCGAGGCCGCCGAGTTCCACCAGATCTACAAGCTCG
This sequence comes from Streptomyces sp. NPDC033216, assembly GCF_055577115.1. NCBI lineage: Bacteria > Bacillati > Actinomycetota > Actinomycetes > Kitasatosporales > Streptomycetaceae > Streptomyces > Streptomyces sp. NPDC033216. Next base: position 18,222 of record NZ_JBVIQK010000010.1, read on the forward strand.
GTGTGGTGCCGATCCCGACGAACAAGCCCATGGTCCGCAAGGACCAGTCGGACCTGATCTACCGGACCGAGGTCGCCAAGTTCGACGCGGTCGTCGACGACATCGCCGAGAAGCACGAGAAGGGCCAGCCGATCCTCGTCGGTACGACGTCGGTCGAGAAGTCCGAGTACCTGTCGCAGCAGCTCAGCAAGCGGGGTATCCAGCACGAGGTGCTGAACGCCAAGCAGCACGACCGTGAGGCGCAGATCGTCGCCCAGGCGGGCCGCAAGGGCGCCGTGACGGTGGCCACGAACATGGCCGGTCGTGGTACGGACATCAAGCTGGGCGGCAACCCGGAGGACCTCGCCGAGGCGGAGCTGCGTCAGCGCGGTCTCGACCCGGAGGAGCACATCGAGGAGTGGGCCGCGGCGCTGCCGGCCGCCCTGGAGAGGGCCGAGCAGGCCGTCAGGGCGGAGAAGGAGCAGGTCGAGGAGCTCGGTGGGCTGTATGTGCTGGGCACCGAGCGGCACGAGTCGCGGCGTATCGACAACCAGCTGCGGGGTCGGTCCGGCCGTCAGGGCGACCCGGGCGAGTCCCGCTTCTACCTGTCGCTGGGTGACGACCTGATGCGTCTGTTCAAGGCGCAGATGGTGGAGCGGGTGATGTCGATGGCGAACGTGCCGGACGACGTGCCGATCGAGAACAAGATGGTCACGCGAGCCATCGCGTCCGCGCAGTCGCAGGTCGAGCAGCAGAACTTCGAGACGCGTAAGAACGTCCTGAAGTACGACGAGGTCCTCAACCGGCAGCGTGAGGTCATCTACGGCGAGCGGCGTCGTGTCCTGGAGGGCGAGGACCTTCAGGAGCAGATCCACCACTTCATGGACGACACGATCGACGCGTACGTGTCGGCGGAGACGGCGGAGGGCTTCGCCGAGGACTGGGACCTGGACCGGCTCTGGGGCGCCTTCAGGCAGCTGTACCCGGTGAAGATCACCGTGGAGGAGCTGGAGGAGGCGGCCGGCGACCGTGCGGGGCTGACCGCCGAGTTCATCGCCGAATCCATCAAGGACGACATCCGCGAGCAGTACGAGTCGCGGGAGAAGCAGCTCGGTTCCGAGATCATGCGTGAGCTGGAGCGGCGGGTCGTGCTGTCGGTCCTGGACCGCAAGTGGCGTGAGCACCTCTACGAGATGGACTATCTCCAGGAGGGCATCGGCCTGCGCGCGATGGCGCAGAAGGACCCGCTGGTCGAGTACCAGCGTGAGGGCTTCGACATGTTCTCCGCGATGATGGACGGCATCAAGGAGGAGTCCGTCGGCTATCTGTTCAACCTGGAGGTCCAGGTGGAGCAGCAGGTCGAGGAGGTGCCGGTCGAGGACGCGGCGCCGGTCGACATGGAGAAGCAGGACGTGGTGCCGGCGCAGGTCCGTCCGGAGATCCGCGCCAAGGGTCTGGACGCCCCGCAGCGGCGGAACCTGCACTTCTCGGCGCCGACCGTGGACGGCGAGGGGGGCACCGTCGAGGGCGACTTCGACAGCGACGAGGAGCCCGTGCGGTCGGAGGCCGACGGTCTGACGCGCGCGGAGCGGCGCAAGCAGGCCAAGGCCGGCCGTCGTCGCAAGAAGTAGGCGTCACGGTAGTCGCGGGAAGCAGCCGGGCGAGGCGGCCGCGAGCCCTGGTCGCGAGAGGGAGCCACGTGGAGTAGGCGTGGCCGTGTGAGGGGCGGGGCTTCGAGGGCCGGATCACCTGAGGGTGGTCCGGCCCTCCGGCGTTCGTGCAGTGGTGCGGGCAGGTCGCCCACGGGGTGGGGGCGGGGATGCTCAGTCGTCGTCGGTGTGGGGCCTGCGGGGGCCGCCGAGTTCCACCGCGGTACAGCGCCAGCGGCGGTCCGTGCCGCGTTCCAGGCGGAAGGCCATCGCGCGCAGGCGGTCGCCGGCGCCGATGCGGGCGAAGACCTCCAGGGCGCCGGGGCGGGCGACGTAGTAGCCGATGTCGCGGACGACGGGGTTGCTGCCGTGGGTGGTGCGCAGGGCGCCGCTCTCGGCGAGGTGCGCCAGGTCGTCGTAGGCGCGGCCGACGGTGTGGCGGAGCATGGAGTGGACGGGGCGGCGGCCGCTGAGGACGGCGAGGAGGCGTTCGGCGAAGAGGTCGGTGGTGCTGGGCTGTCCGGGCTGGATGAGGGGCCCGCGACGGTTCTGGGCGCCGGCGGTGGGCGGCGTGGTGAGGGACGCGGTGGGAGGCGCGGCGTGGGACGTGCCGACGGCTGTCGGGGGGCGGTTGTCGGCGGGGCGGGTGCGGGCGGGGGCGGGGGTGACCGGCGAGCCGGGCGGGCGGCCGCCGGCGGGCGCGGGGCGGGTCCCGCCGGTCGGGACACGGGGCGGGGTGCCGGCGGGGCGGCGCGTGTCGCCGCGGCCCGGAGGGCGGCTGCCGGGGGTGCGCTGTGTCCTCGTCATGACCTTGTTCATGGGTGTCCCCGTTCGCTGGCCCGGCCGAGATCTTCTACCGGGCGGTAACTTGCGTCGTGGATCTTGTACGCGGTCGCGGAACGTGACGGCAAGTGAGCGCCGGGTGACTTCGGTGTGGGAGGGCACTTCACCTATCAGGGTGGCCTGAGACATGGAAAGTGCAGGTGGTGGCGGTGTGGGGGGTGATTTTCGAGGCCTGAGGTGGACGGCTGCGAGGGGGCGGGATGGGACCCGAAAGGGGACGCCCGGGGTCGTATCCTGGAGGCCCTCCGGAGATGCGGGGGACACCGAGCTGAGCCTTCGACCACGAAAGAGCGGCCCACCATGCGCGTCTACGTCCCCCTGACCCTCCCCGGTCTCGCCGAGGCGCACACAACGGGGGAGCTGGGGTCGTCCGGGCCGATCGTCGCGTACGCGGTCACGCCCGGACTGCGCGAGTGGTACCTGTCGGACGACATCGAGGAACTGGAGTACGCGGCCCTCGGCCGGGCCGCGCTCGCCTCGCTGCGGCTGCTGGCGGTGGACCCCGCGGCGCCGCGGCGGCGCGTGGTGATCGCCGTCGACGTAGCCGACGGCGCGGCCACGTCCGACCCCGACCGCGCCCTGGAGCCGGCGGCGCTCGGCGAGGTCCGGGTGGCCGGGGCGGTGCCGCTGGCCAAGGCGGCCGCCGTGCACGTCGACGCCGTCGACGCGGTGTCGGACGTGACCGCCGCGGCCGACGCGCTGCCGGCGGCGGACGCGGGGGACGACGACGCCCAGTTCGTGGTCGACGGGGCCGAGGACCACGAGCTGCTGTGGTTCGCCCCGCAGGAGATCGCCAACCTGGTGGGATCGGGCGGCTGACGGCGGCTGACGACGGCACCGAAGGGGAAGGGCCCGGAGGTGGTTTCGTGACCCGCCCTCGTGGCGGCGCGCCGGTCCGCGGCCCCGTCCCCGGAGTCTGTGAGCCCCTGCGTCCCGCGTTCCCGTTCTCCCGGTTGTCGGTGGGGGCGGGTACGTTTGCGGGTATGGGGAAGCAGGCCGGGGCGCACATCGTGTGGGACTGGAACGGGACGCTGTTCCACGACAACGACGCCATCATCGGAGCGACGAACGCGGCGTTCGTCGAGTTGGGGCTGGAGCCGATCACGCTCGAGCGGTACCGGGCGCTGTACTGCGTGCCGGTGCCCAGGTTCTACGAGCGGCTGTTGGGAAGACTGCCCACCCAGGCCGAATGGGAGGTCATGGACGAGGTCTTCCACCGGTACTACGCCGAGCACCGGGTGCGGTGCGGGCTCACCGCCGGGGCGGCGGAGCTGCTCGCCGGGTGGCGGTCGGCAGGCCGCAGCCAGTCCCTGCTGAGCATGTACGTGCACGACGAACTGGTTCCGCTGGTCCGAGGCTTCGGGATCGAGCCCTATTTCCTGCGGGTCGACGGGCGGACCGGTCCGTCCGGGGGCAGCAAGGCCGAGCACATGGTGCGCCATCTGGAGACCCTGACCGAGATCGACGCGCGACGCACCGTGGTGATCGGGGACGCCGCCGACGACGCGGTGGCGGCGCTGCACGTGGGGGCGCGGGCCGTGCTCTACAGCGGGGGATCGCACAGCCGGGCCAGCCTGGAGGGGGTCGGCGTGCCCGTGGTGGACACTCTCCAGGAGGCCGTCGAGACGGCGGAGCGGATCGCTTCCTGACCCGGCGTTGCTCACGACGGGTACGGCACGGACCCGCCCTGTGGGTCCGGCGGGGAACCCCGCCCCTGCCCTGCCCGCCCCTGTGGGTCCCGCAGGCGCGGAGCCCGGCCCCGCGGGCCCCGCACCATGGCCGTAAGCCGGCTGTGGGCGCCCCTGCGCCCCCCGACGGCTCATGCCTGCCCCACCACCCCATCCCCGCCGTGCGGGCCTCGAGCCCCGGCACGGCCCTACCGGCCTCCGGCCCGCCTCGCGGCCCCGCGACGCCGGGCGGAGGCGGATCGTGGCGGCCGGGTCAGGTCACCGGTGCCTTCGCGCGCAGCACCTTCAGGAAGGCGCGCATCCACGCCGGGTGGTCCGGCCAGGCGCGGGAGGAGACCAGCGTGCCGTCGACGACCGCCTCGATGTCCTGGAAGGTCGCGCCGGCGCTCTGCATGTCGAGTTCCAGCGCCGGGTACGCCGTGACGCGGCGGCCCGTCAGGCCGTCCACCGCGGCGGTCAGCAGCGGGCCGTGGCAGATCTGGGCGACGGGCTTGTCCGTGTCGAAGAACGACTTGAGGATCTTCCGCAGCTCGGGGTCGTTGCGCAGGTACTCGGGCGCGCGGCCGCCGGGGATCACGACGGCGGCGTACTCGCCGGGGTCGACCTCGGAGAACGCGAGGTCGGCGGGCCAGGTGTAGCCGGGCTTCTCGGTGTAGGTGTCGAAGCCGGGTTCGAAGTCGTGGACGACGAAGCGGAGCTGTTTGCGGGCGGGAGCGGCGATGTGGACCTCGTAGCCCTCCTCGCGCAGACGTTGGTAGGGGTAGAGGACTTCCAGGGACTCCGCTGCGTCGCCGGTGACGATGAGGATCTTCGTGGTCATGCCGGGCGGCTCCTCTCGGCCGGGTGCTCTCCATGGCAACCTGCCTCTTGCGGGAGGCCCTGCCAAGAGGTGGGTCGCTTCAAGAGTGCCCGGAGCCGTGGCGGGCGTCGACTTCTTGTCCTTCTCCGGGCTTCCGTGCGCGCCCGGCCCTTTCTCCGGGCTTCCGTGCGCGCCCGCGCCTTTAGCCGAGCTTCTGCGCGCTTCGCGCCCCTCGGGAGCTTCCGTGCGCCCCCGCGCCCCGGCCCCTTCACACACCACCCCCACCGCACTCCTGTGCAGAACGTCAAACTTCCACCCCCGGTTTTGTACACATACGGCTCATGACGGGCCCCCCGTGAGGAGCGATAGCCTGGTGGCGTGATCAGCGCGATAGCTCGCGGGGGTGCGGTGGCCCCTGCCCCGCGCCCGGTGCGTGCGGACGACATCCGCAGCCGGGCGTCAGTCGCTGGTCCTCGCGGGCGGGACGGGGCCACCGGGGCCCCCAGGACGCCGTACCCATCCCCTGAGCAGGCGGCGCGGAGAGCAGCGTCACACCCGTGGGGCATGTCGGGAATGGCCGATCACCCCCCGCCGCTCTCGTCCTGCGGCATAGCGTCAAAGCAGCCCGGAGACCCCGGGCCGTGGCGTCGAGCCGCAGGGGAAGAGACCGTACTTCCTTCTACGTCACGCAACGGCGCGCGACAGGAGCCAGAGGACAATGCAGACCAAGCTGGACGAAGCCAAGGCCGAGCTGCTCGAACGGGCGGCCCGGGTCGCTGAGAACAGTCCGGTCGGGGGGCACCTACCGACCGGGACGACGGGCGAGGGCGGTCCGGGGATCCCGGGCACACCGGACCACGCGTCCGTGCTGTCGTTCCTCCAGCGCTACTACCTGCACACCGCTCCGGAGGACCTCGTCGACCGCGACCCGGTCGACGTCTTCGGAGCCGCTTTCTCGCACTACCGGCTGGCCGAGAACCGGCCCCAGGGCACCGCGAACGTACGCGTCCACACGCCGACCGTCGAGGAGAACGGCTGGACGTGCAGCCACTCCGTCGTCGAGGTCGTCACCGACGACATGCCCTTCCTCGTGGACTCCGTGACGAACGAGCTGACCCGTCAGGGCCGCGGGATCCACCTCGTCATCCACCCGCAGGTCGTCGTCCGCCGCGACGTCACCGGCCGGCTCATCGAGGTGCTCGAGACACCCCCGGCCGCCGCCGACCTGCCGCACGACGGGCACATCGAGTCCTGGATCCACGTCGAGACGGACCGCGAGACCGACCGCGCCGACCTCAAGCAGATCACCGCCGACCTGCTGCGCGTCCTGTCCGACGTCCGTGAGGCCGTCGAGGACTGGGAGAAGATGCGCGACGCCGCCCTGCGGATCGCCGACGACCTGCCGGGCGAGCCCGTGCCCGGCGACCTGACCGCGCCCGACGCGGAAGAGGCCCGCGAGCTGCTGCGCTGGCTGGCCGACAACCACTTCACCTTCCTCGGCTACCGGGAGTACCAGCTGCGCGAGGACGACTCCCTCGCGGCCGTCCCCGGCACCGGGCTCGGCATCCTGCGCGCCGACCCGCATCACGCCGAAGGTGACACCCACCCCGTCAGCCCCTCCTTCGAGCGGCTCCCGGCCGACGCCCGCGCCAAGGCGCGCGAGCACAAGCTGCTCATCCTGACCAAGGCCAACAGCCGGGCGACCGTGCACCGGCCGTCGTACCTGGACTACATCGGCGTCAAGAAGTTCGACGCCGAGGGGAACGTCGTCGGTGAACGCCGGTTCCTCGGGCTGTTCTCCTCCGCCGCCTACACGGAGTCCGTGCTGCGCGTGCCGGTCGTGCGGCGCAAGGTCGACAGCGTGCTGAAGGGCGCCGGCTTCTCGCCCAACAGCCACGACGGGCGCGACCTGCTCCAGATCATGGAGACCTACCCGCGAGACGAGCTGTTCCAGACGCCGGTCGACGAACTGCGCTCCATCGTCACGTCCGTGCTCTACCTCCAGGAGCGGCGCCGGCTGCGGCTCTACCTGCGCCAGGACGAGTACGGCCGCTACTACTCGGCTCTCGTCTACCTGCCGCGCGACCGCTACACCACCGGGGTGAGGCTGCGGATCATCGACATCCTCAAGGAGGAACTGGGCGGCACCAGCGTCGACTTCACCGCCTGGAACACCGAGTCGATCCTCTCCCGTCTGCACTTCGTCGTCCGGGTCCCGCAGGGCACCGAGCTGCCGGAGCTGTCCGACGGTGACAAGGAGCGCATCGAGGCGCGGCTCGTCGAGGCGGCCCGCTCCTGGGCCGACGCCTTCCAGGACGCGCTCAACGCCGAACTCGGCGAGGAGCGGACGGCGGAGCTGCTGCGCCGCTACAACCACGCCTTCACGGAGGGCTACAAGGCCGACCACACCCCGCGCTCCGCGGTCGCCGACCTGGTCCACATCGAGCGGCTCACCGAGGAGCAGAACTTCTCCCTCAGCCTGTACGAGCCGGTGGGCGCCGCTCCCGACGAGCGCCGCTTCAAGATCTACCGCAAGGGGGACTCGATCTCCCTGTCGGCGGTGCTGCCGGTGCTCAACCGCCTCGGCGTCGAGGTCATCGACGAGCGGCCGTACGAGCTGCGCTGCTCCGACCGCAGTGTCGCCTGGATCTACGACTTCGGCCTGCGGCTGCCGAAGTCGCTGGGCGGCGGCGCCGGCGACCAGCTCGGTGACGACGGACGCGAGCGGTTCCAGGAGGCGTTCGCCGCGACCTGGACCGGCAAGGCGGAGAACGACAGCTTCAACGCCCTCGTGCTCAGCGCCGGGCTCACCTGGCGGCAGGCGATGGTCCTGCGGGCGTACGCGAAGTACCTGCGCCAGGCCGGTTCCACCTTCAGCCAGGACTACATGGAGGACACCCTCCGGACGAACGTCCACACCACCCGGCTGCTCGTCTCGCTGTTCGAGGCGCGGATGTCGCCCGACCGGCAGCGCGCCGGACTCGAGATCGTCGACGCGCTGCTGGAGGAGCTGGAGGCCGCCCTCGACCAGGTGGCCTCCCTCGACGAGGACCGGATCCTGCGGTCCTTCCTCACCGTCATCAAGGCGACGCTGCGCACGAACTTCTTCCAGCACACCGCGGACGGCACCCCGCACGACTACGTGTCGATGAAGTTCGACCCGCAGGCCATTCCCGACCTGCCGGCGCCGCGCCCCGCGTTCGAGATCTGGGTGTACTCGCCGCAGGTGGAGGGCGTGCACCTGCGGTTCGGGAAGGTCGCGCGCGGCGGTCTTCGCTGGTCGGACCGGCGTGAGGACTTCCGCACCGAGGTCCTCGGTCTGGTCAAGGCGCAGATGGTGAAGAACACCGTCATCGTGCCGGTCGGCGCGAAGGGCGGTTTCGTCGCCAAGCAGCTGCCGGACCCGGCCGTCGACCGCGACGCGTGGCTCGCCGAGGGCATCGCCAGCTACCGGACGTTCATCTCGGCGCTGCTCGACATCACCGACAACATGGTCGCCGGGGTGGTCGTGCCGCCGGCCGACGTCGTCCGGCACGACGAGGACGACACCTATCTCGTGGTCGCCGCCGACAAGGGCACGGCGACGTTCTCCGACATCGCCAACGAGGTCGCGCAGTCCTACGACTTCTGGCTCGGCGACGCCTTCGCCTCCGGTGGCTCCGCGGGTTACGACCACAAGGCGATGGGCATCACCGCGCGCGGCGCCTGGGAGTCCGTGAAGCGCCACTTCCGCGAGCTGGGCGTGAACACGCAGGTCGAGGACTTCACGGTCGTCGGCATCGGTGACATGTCCGGTGACGTGTTCGGCAACGGCATGCTGCTCTCCGAGCACATCCGGCTCGTCGCCGCCTTCGACCACCGGCACATCTTCATCGACCCCGAGCCCGACGCGGCGACCTCCTACGCCGAGCGCCGCCGCCTGTTCGAGCTGCCCCGCTCCAGCTGGGCCGACTACGACACGGCGCTGCTGTCGGCGGGCGGCGGCGTCTTTCCGCGCACGGCGAAGGCGATTCCCGTCAACGCGCACATCCGGGCGGCCCTCGGCATCGACGACAAGGTCACCAAGGTGACCCCGGCCGACCTGATGAAGGCCATCCTCAAGGCGCCGGTGGACCTGCTGTGGAACGGCGGCATCGGCACGTACGTGAAGTCGTCGGCGGAGTCGAACGCCGACGTCGGCGACAAGGCGAACGACGCCATCCGCGTCGACGGCGCCGACCTGCGCGCCAGGGTCGTCGGCGAGGGCGGCAACCTGGGCCTGACCCAGCTCGGCCGGATCGAGTACGCGCGCGGCGGCGGCAAGATCAACACCGATGCCATCGACAACAGCGCCGGCGTGGACACCTCCGACCACGAGGTGAACATCAAGATCCTGCTCAACGGTCTGGTCACGGACGGCGACATGACGGTCAAGCAGCGCAACAAGCTGCTCGCCGAGATGACCGACGAGGTGGGCGGGCTCGTCCTGCGCAACAACTACGCGCAGAACACCGCCATCGCGAACGCCCTCGCCCAGTCCAAGGACATGCTCCACGCCCAGCAGCGCTTCATGCGCCACCTGGTCCGTGAGGGCCACCTCGACCGGGCACTGGAGTTCCTGCCCACCGACCGGCAGATCCGCGAGCGCCTCAGCTCCGGCCACGGCCTGACCGGGCCGGAGACGGCCGTCCTCATGGCATACACCAAGATCACGGTGTCGGACGAGCTGCTGCGCACCTCGCTGCCCGAGGACCCCTACCTGCGCGGACTGCTGCACGCCTACTTCCCGACCGCGCTGCGTGAGCGGTTCGCCGAGCAGATCGAGAACCACCCGCTGCGCCGCGAGATCACCACGACGGTCCTGGTCAACGACACCGTCAACACCGGCGGTACGACCTACCTGCACCGTCTGCGGGAGGAGACCGGCGCCTCGCTGGAGGAGATCGTGCGGGCGCAGACCGCGGCTCGGGCGATCTTCCGCTCGGCGCCCGTGTGGGACGCGGTCGAGGCCCTCGACAACCAGGTCGAGGCCGACGTCCAGACCCGCATCCGGCTGCACTCGCGCCGCCTGGTCGAACGCGGCACGCGCTGGCTGCTCAACAACCGGCCGCAGCCGGTGGCACTCGCCGAGACCGTCGACTTCTTCGCCGACCGGGTCGAGCAGGTCTGGGGGCAGCTGACGAAGCTGCTGCGCGGCGCGGACCTGGAGTGGTGGCAGCAGATCTCCGACGAGCTGACCGGCGCCGGAGTGCCCGACGAGGTCGCCAACCGGGTCGCCGGGTTCTCGTCGGTGTTCCCGGCGCTCGACATCGTGTCGGTGGCCGACCGCATGGGCCGGGACCCGCTGGACGTCGCCGAGGTGTACTACGACCTCGCCGACCGGCTGCACATCACCCAGCTCATGGACCGCATCATCGAGCTGCCGCGCGCCGACCGCTGGCAGTCCATGGCCCGCGCCTCCATCCGGGAGGACCTGTACGCGGCCCACGCGGCGCTCACCGCGGACGTCCTGGCCGCCGGCAACGGCACCTCGACGCCCGAGCAGCGCTTCAAGGCGTGGGAGCAGAACAACGCGGCGATCCTGAGCCGGGCACGCACCACGCTGGAGGAGATCCAGAGCTCGGAGACCTTCGACCTCGCCAACCTGTCGGTGGCGATGCGGACCATGCGGACGCTGCTGCGTACGCACTCGTAGAGCCGTGGAAGGGGGGTGCCCCCGAGCCGTGCGGCTCGGGGGCACCCCCCTTCCTGCTGCCTGGCCGCTGTGCGGGCCGTCAGGCCTTCGCCGCCGCCGGGCGCGGCTTCTTCTTCGGCTCCGTGAACGCCTCGTACTCCTTGAGGACCTCCTCGGTCGGGCCGTCCATACGCAGCTCGCCGCGTTCCAGCCAGAGCACCCGCTCGCAGGTCTCGCGGATCGAACTGTTGCTGTGGCTGACCAGGAAGACCGTGCCGGCGTGCTCGCGCATGGCCCGGATGCGGTCCGCCGACCGCTGCCGGAACTTCGCGTCACCCGTGGCCAGCGCCTCGTCGATGAGGAGGACGTCGTGGTCCTTGGCGGCGGCGATGGAGAACCGCAGCCGGGAACCCATGCCGGAGGAGTAGGTGCGCATGGGCAGGGAGATGAAGTCGCCCTTCTCGTTGATGCCCGAGAAATCGACGATGTCCTGGTAGCGCTCCTTGATCTGCTCTCGGGTCATGCCCATGGCCAGGCCGCCGAGGTAGACGTTGCGCTCGCCGGTCAGGTCGCTCATCAGGGCAGCGTTCACGCCGAGGAGGGACGGCTGGCCGTCGGTGTAGATCCTGCCGTTCTCCACCGGCAGCAGGCCCGCGACGGCCTTGAGCAGTGTCGACTTGCCCGAGCCGTTGGTGCCGATCAGGCCGATCGCCTCGCCCTTGTACGCCACGAAGGAGACGTTCCTGACGGCGTGCACCGTGCGGACACCCGCCGCCTTCTCGGTCTTCTTGCGGCGCACGATGCGGTTCAGGGCGGCGGTGGCGGAACCGCGCCCTCCGGTGGTGCCGTTGACGCGGTAGACGATGTCGACGCGGTCGGCGACGACGGTGGGGACGGGCTCGGCGGCGCCGCCGGTGCCGGTCGTGTCGGTGAGCGTTGCGTTGTCAGCCACGGCCGTACGTCTCCTCAGCCTTCCAGAAGTAGATGAAACCGCCGACGCCCGCCAGCAGGGCCCACCCGACCGCGGTCGCCCACACGTGCGGCGGCAGGTTGTCGGCGTGGAAGCTGTCGATCAGCGCGAACCGCATCAGGTCGATGTAGATGGCCGTCGGGTTGGCCCGCAGCACGTCGGCGACCCAGGACGGCAGGTCGCTGTGCTTGCTGAGCAGGATGTCGATGCTCCACATCACGCCCGAGACGTACATCCACGTGCGCAGGACGAACGGCATCAGCTGAGCGATGTCCGGCGTCTTCGCGCCGAGGCGCGCCAGGATCATCGAGACGCCCGCGTTGAAGGTGAACTGGAGCAGCAGCGCCGGGATCGCGAGCAGCCAGGAGACGGCCGGCGGCACCCCCACGACGAGGAGGATCAACACGAGGGCGGCCATCGAGAACAGCAGTTGTTGCAGCTGCTGGAGGCAGAACGAGATCGGCAGCGCGGCGCGGGGGAAGTGCAGCGCCCGCACCAGGCCGATGTTGCCCGAGATCGCCTTGGTGCCCGCCATGATCGAACTCTGCGTGAACGTCCAGATGAACACCCCTGTCACCAGGAACGGGATGTAGTCCGGGACGTTCTTCTTGGTCTGGAGCAGGACGCCGAAGATGAAGTAGTACACGGCCGCGTTCAGCAGCGGGGTCATCACCTGCCAGACCTGGCCCAGCTTCGCCTGGCTGTACTGCGCGGTGAGCTTGGCCGTGGCGAACGCGGTGATGAAGTGGCGGCGCGCCCACAGCTGCCGGATGTACTCGGGCAGGGAGGGGCGGGCACCGCTGACCGAGAGGCCGTGCCGGGCCGCGAGGGCCGCGAGGTCTTCATGGGCCTCGGCCCGCGCCTGGGGCGGTGTGTGGAGGACCTGACTCACATCCGCTGCTTTCACTCGGGGGTGGGGTGCGCGCGTCCGCCGTCCCGCGGGCGGCCGGCGTTTCCTTACGCTTCTCTTCACGTTTTCTTACGTCGGGACGGCACCGTATCGTCGCAACGTGAGCGTAGGCCGAGTCGGCGTCGGAACGCAACCGTTCCGTCGTCACGGCGGTGCGGGTGCGTTGCGGCGGCGAGACCGTTCCGAGGCGGCAACGAGACCGAGCCGACGCCGGGACGAGACGGAATCGTCGTCGCGACGAGACCGTCACGTCGCGACGATGGGTCCGACGCCCGGCACGAACCCGTCGCCACGACGGCGCACCGCGACCGGGCGGCGAAGCCGCACTACGGGCCGGCGGTGGCGGCGTGCCAGGGTCCGGCGGGGGCGGCGCCAGGGCGCGGCGTGACGGCGCCAGGGTCCGGCGGGGGCGGCGTGCCGAGTTCCGGCGGTGAGGGCGTCAGGGTCCGGCGGCGACGGCACCACGGTCCGGCAGCGACGGCGCGCCGCGGACCGCGCGGCGGCGCCACCGTGCCGTCGTGACGCCCAGCCGCATTGCGTAGGGACGGGCCCGTATCGTCGTCACGCCCTATGCTGGTCCGCATGACGACGAACGCCGACGGGCCCCAGACGCGTCCTCGCCGCCGGGCCCCCGCGGGGGCGGCCGTGCTCCGGGAGGACGTGACGGAGGCCATCCGGGCGGCCGTGTTCGAGGAATTGGCGACCGTCGGCTACGCGCGGATGTCCATCGAGGGCATCGCCCGCCGTGCCGGCGTGGGCAAGACCGCCGTGTACCGGCGGTGGCGCTCCAAGCTGCACCTGGTCCTCGACATCGTCTCGGCGATCGCCGTACAGGGCCTGCCGGCCCCGGAGACGGGCAGCCTCGAAGGCGATCTGCGGGTCCTGTACGAGGTGACGTCGCGGGCGCTGCGGCATCCGGTGGCCTCGCAGATCATCCCGGACCTCCAGGCCGAGGCGGCCCGCAACCCGGAGATCGCCGAGGCCATGCAGAAGGCGCTGCGGGACGGGCAGGAGGGCGTCGCCCTGAAGATCGTGGCGGCGGCGACGCAGCGCGGTGAGGTGCGCGCAGAACTGGATGACGAGTTGGCGCTCGACCTGATCTCCGGTCCGCTCTACTGGCGGTCGGTGGTGATCCGCAGCCCGAAGCTGCCCAAGGGGTATCTGGGCGCGCTGTCGCGGGCCACCGCCGAGGCGATCAAGGCGCTCTGAGGGAAGGGCTCGGCGCGCCGTGACCGGAGCCGCACGGGAGTCGTGATGGCGAGGACAACGCCCTGCTGGGGAGGGCCGGGCCTGCCGCCGACGTCATCACGGAGGTGAGCAAGCGCGTCGGCAACGTCGTGCCTGAACCCGGACCTCCCGCGGAGCACAGCGGCCACCGCGGGGAACCGGGGCCGGCGGGCTCGACCAACGCGCAGGCGCGTCGGGGCCGCTGCGCCGTCGTCACACCCGAGCCGCCTCGGGGTGCAGCCGTACCCAGCCCTCCCAGGCCGAGGTGATCATGTCCTGGACGTCGAGCCTGGCCTTCCAGCCCAGGACCGCTGCGATGCGGTCGGCGGCGGCGACGACGCGGGCCGGGTCGCCGGGACGGCGCGGGGTGACCGTCGGGGGGCGGCCGTAGCCCGTGACGGCGTTGACGCGGTCGATCATCTCGCGGACGGAGACGCCCTCCCCGCGGCCGATGTTGAGGGTGAGGTCCTGCCCGGAGGAGGCCCGGAGGGCGTGCGCCGCGGCGACGTGGGCCTCCGCCAGGTCCACCACGTGGATGTAGTCCCGCACGCAGGTGCCGTCGGGCGTGGGGTAGTCGTCGCCGAAGATGCGGGGCGCCGCGTCCTGGGTGAGGCGCTCGAAGACCATGGGAACCAGGTTGGACACGCCGGTGTCGGCCAGCTCGGGGCCGGCCGCGCCGGCCACGTTGAAGTACCGCAGCGAGGCCGTGGACAGGCCGCCGGCCCGGCCGGCCGCGCGGACCAGCCACTCCCCGACCAGCTTCGTCTCGCCGTAGGGGGAGATCGGTACGCACGGGGTCTCCTCCGTGACCAGGTCGCCGTCCGGCGTGCCGTAGACGGCGGCCGAGGAGGAGAACACGAACGACGGAACCTCGGCCGCGGTGACCGCTTCGAGCAGGACGCGCAGCCCTTCCACGTTCTCCCGGTAGTAGTGCAGGGGCCGGTGCACCGACTCGCCCACCTGCTTCTTCCCCGCCAGATGGACGACCCCGGTGACGGCGTGTTCGGCGAGGGTGCGGGAGACCAGCGGACCGTCCAGCGTCGAGCCCACCACGAGCGGCACCCCGGCCGGCACGCGCTCGGCGACGCCGGTGGACAGGTCGTCGTACACCACCGCACGCTCGCCCGCCTCGGTCATCGCCCGTACGACGTGCGCCCCGATGTAGCCGGCGCCGCCCGTGATCAGCCAGGTCATGTCCCGGTCTCCCCCTCGTCGATGAGTGGTTCGTCTGCCTCGTGAGTGGTGGTGGGTTTTCATGGGAGAAACCCGCCAATAGCCCCGCAAGGGGGTCGCCTCACAGTGAAGCAGGCGCCGCGCGCTCCCGCAGAGCCTGTGGACAACCCTCGCTCCCCGGTGGACCCTCGCTCCCCGGCCGGCACTCCCACTCCCGGACGCTCCTGGTCTCCGGACGTCCTCGTCACCGGTCGCCCCCGGTCGCCGCCCGGCCCGGCTCACCCCTCCTCGCCCAGGTCCTCCTGCCGGGCGGCCCCGTCCAGCGCGGTGGTGAGCCGATCGAGGCGTTCGCGCAGATCGCCGATCTCCTCCAGGCCCAGACCGGTCGCGGCGACGATCCGGCGCGGCACCCGCAGCGCTCGCCCGCGCAGCGCCGCGCCCTCCTCGGTGAGCCGGACCTCCACCGAGCGCTCGTCGACGGCGCTGCGCTCGCGTCGCACCAGGCCCGCCGACTCCAGCCGCTTGAGCAGCGGGGAGAGTGTGCCGGAGTCCAGGCGCAGGTGCTCGCCCAGCGTCTTGACGGGCAGCTCGCCGCGCTCCCAGAGGACGAGCATCACCAGGTACTGCGGGTAGGTGAGCCCGAGGTCCTTCAGGATCACGCGGTAGACGCCGTTGAAGGCGCGCGAGGCGGCCTGGAGGGAGAAGCAGATCTGGCTGTCCAGGCGCAGCCAGTCCTGCTCCTCGGAGCCGGCAGCGGCGGCAGCGGCTGCGGGGGACGACATCGGAGTCATGCCTCCAGGGTAACTCTCGTCAACCATTCAGTTGTGTGCAATTAAATCGTGTGCTCTACTTATCGCCGTGAGGCCGCCCGGACGTGAACGGCGCGAGGGCTGCTCACCCCGACCACAGACTTCACAGAGGGATGGTTCATCCATGGACGCGCTCTACACCGCAGTCGCCACCGCCACCCACGGCCGCGAGGGCCGCACCGTCTCCTCCGACGGCAAGATCGACCTCGGCCTGGCCATGCCGGTGGAGCTGGGCGGCGACGGTCAGGGCACCAACCCCGAGCAGCTGTTCGCCGCCGGATACGCGGCGTGTTTCGGCAGCGCCCTCGGCCTGGTCGGCCGGCAGGCGAAGGTCGACCTGTCCGACGCCGCCGTCACCGCCGAGGTCGGCATAGGCAAGCAGGGCGAGGGCTTCGGCCTCAAGGTCGCCCTGCGCGTCGAGCTGCCGGACAGCGTGGACGAGGCGACCGGCCGCAAGCTGGTCGAGCAGGCCCACCAGGTCTGCCCGTACTCCAACGCCACCCGCGGCAACATCGAGGTCGACCTCGTCATCGAGTGACCGCCGTCACGGAGCGACCCGCGCCAGCACCTCACCCGTCTCCCGGCTCCACGCCACCACCACGGCCTCCTCGGGCACCCGGTGCCAGCGCGTGAGCAGCAGCCAGCGGACGCGGTGACGGCGGACGATCGCCGACCGCTCGGCGCGGGTCGACTCCGGGGACAGATAGGCGCGCACGTCCGCGAGCCGCCGTAGCCGCTCCCGCTCCTCCAGGGCCGCGTCCGGCCAGGCGGGGGCGGCGAGGTTCGGACCGTACCCGGCGATCATGTGGACGGCGTAGTACCCGTCGGCGATCACCACCTCGCCGGGCGTCATGTACCGGGCGGCCCAGTCGTACGCCGGCCAGCGCGGCGGCTGCGCGAAACCGACCGGGTCCACCGTGCGCGGAACCACCGCCCCCGCGTGCACCGTGAGGAACCCGACGCAGGCCGCGACCGCCGCGAACGCCCCCAGCACCCGCCGCCCCGCGCCCCACGGCCGGGGCGCCGCCAGTTCCACCGCGAGCGCGAACTGGAGCGGCACGAGCGTGAGCCCGAGGATCCGCCCATAGGTGTAATGGCCGCTGACCCAGCCGTACGCCACCACCAGACAGTCCAGGGCGAACATCACCACGAGCGGATCTCGGACGCCGTTCCCGCGGCCCCGCAGACACAGCGCCGGTACGCCCAGCAGCGCCAGCCAGAAATGCCCGGCGAGCCCCTCGTACAGCCGCCGGTGCATCGCGTGGACACTGCCGTCGCCGACCAGCGAGAACACGTCGAAGTACGGCCATGCGACGGCGGCCAGCAGGGCCGTCGTGCCCGTGAGGGCCCAGCGCAGCACCAGCGCCGGGCGCCGTCCGCGCTGGGGGCCCGCCACGAAGGCCAGGCCACCGGTCACCGCCGCGACCGCCGTGATCGGGTGCACCAGCAGGATCGCTCCGTACAGCGCGCCCAGCGCCGCGTACCCGGCGTAACCACGCAGCCCGCTCGGACCGACGAACCGCACCGCTCGCGCGTCACGCGCGCGCGTGGCCGTCCACGCCCACGCCCAGAACGCCAGCCCGATGGCGAACGTCGACGGATAGCCGAGGTTGCCCGTCATCGACATCAGGCCGAGATAGCCGCTCCACCAGGCCCGTTCGGTGCCCCACAGCAGGGTCATGGCCGCCACCGCCAGCACCGGCGCCCACGGCCGCGGTGTCAGCGCGCGCGTGAAGCGGCCGATCCCGGTCAGCAGCACCGCCAGGTTCACCGGCCCGGCGACCCGCAGCACGTCCCAGCCCGACAGCCCGGTCAGCCGCGCGAACACGCCCTGTGCCACCGCGTACGGCGAGTAGTACGGGCTGCCCGCGCCCGGCAGGTCGCCCGTCGGGTGGCGCGGGTCGAGCAGGTCGGCCCGCAGCCGTTCGACGACCGCCGCGTGCTGCCCGGCGTCGCAGCACAGCGGCACCCGCCAGTACGCCAGCGACATCACCAGCCAGAACAGGAACCCGAAGACCTGGTACGGGGTCGGACGCAGGCCGCGCCCGCCGTACAGCGCCGTCGCGCCGCGCACGGGACGCCGGGTCAGGACGGCGACGCTCATCGAACCAGAACAAAGAGGGGCATTGGCGGTATGTTCCCGCCCGCGTCAACAGCTTTGCGTCCGTCACCTCATCGAGTGAGTCCGATCGGGCCGTTCCTGCACCGGCAGGGCCACCCGGCCCCGTACCAGCGGCTCCAGCAGCAGCGGCAGCCCCAGCACCGGCAGCAGCCACACCAGCACGATCAGCCTCCCACCCCAGATCGCGATGTCGGGGTGCCCGGCCTGGGTCAGGACCCCGGTGGACGCGGCGGCGACCAGCAGCACCCCGAACGCCCGCCGCGGCCCGCGCAGCGCCCCCCACGCCCCGGCCGCCAGCGCCGCCAGGAACAGCGGCTCCCACAACTGCCGCCGCAGCCACTCCGGCCAGAACCGCTGTTGGAGCTGCCAGAACTCCGGCCAGGGCCGCTCCCGGTCCGGCCGCGCGAAATGATGGGTCAGCAGATCCTGAAGGCTCTCCGACTCGGACGGATGGTGCAGCAGCCCCGCGAGCAGCAGCGTCCCCACCGCCCCGCCGGCCCCCGTCACGGCCACCGCCACCACCCCGCGCCCCACCGGCCGTCCGCGCCGCCGACCCCGCACGGCCGACAGCGCGCCCGCGCCCGCCAGGGCGAACCCGAGGAAGAGGGCCTGCGAGTGCTTCACCGTGAACAGGGCGGCCAGCGCGCCGCCCACCAGCCAGACCCCGGCCCGCACCCGCCCGTCCAGCGCCAGCGCACAGCCCCACACGGCCGTCAGGGTCAGCGCCAGCAGCAGGCCCTCGGTCATCGGGCGCATGGCGGTCGTGCCACACGGCAGGACGTAGTACAGGGTCTGCCCGGTCAGACAGACGCCGGCCGGTGCGCGCAGGCTGCGCAGAACGAGGAAGACCAGCACCCCGCCGGTCACCGCCACCGCGACACCCGCCGCCCACATGCCCCAGGTCACGCCGAACAGGGTGAGGAACGGCACGAGGAACACCGGGTAGCCCGGCCGTGCCTCGAAGATCCGCATGAAGCGGTCCGGCATGAACGGCACCGTGTGCCCGCCGGTCTGTCCCGCGGCCAGCCGTGCCCCGACGTTGCGCCACTCCCGCTCCCGGCACTCGGCGAGGACCGCGGCGGTCGGGTCGGCGCGGTGGAACCGCACCACGTCCACGCTCTGCCGGCGGGCCGCGATCGACGCCTCCCCCTCGCACGCCCAGTCGATCGTCGCGACCGCCGCCTCGTGCTTGCCCTCCCCGCGCAGACTCAGCGCGTACGACAAGTAGTTCTTGCTGTCCGGGGTGCCCCGGCCGGTGACGTTCGCGAGCTGGAGCAGCGCGTACACCACGGCCAGGACGAGGACCCAGACGCGAGGGCGCAGCCTCACCTGGACGCCAGCACGTCACCCGCGACGGCCGGGGCGGGCACCCGCGGCGAGGCCGGGCCGGTCATCTCCTCGCCGAGCAGCAGCGTCCGGACGACCCGTTCGGCGGCCCGCCCGTCGTCGAACACGCAGAACCGCGCCCGGAAACCGGCCCGCAGCCGCGCCGACTCCTCGTCGCGCCAGCTCCCCGACCTCATCAGCCGGGCCAGCTCCCCGTAGCTGCGGGAGACATGGCCCGGCGCCTCGGCGGTGATGTCGAAGTAGGTGCCCCGGCTCGCCGTGTAGGCGGCCCAGTCGTCGGCGTGCACCACGATCGGCCGGTCCAGGTTGGCGTAGTCGAACATCAGGGCCGAATAGTCGGTGACCAGGACGTCGGACGCCAGCATCACGTCCTCGACGTCCGGGACGTCCGTCGCGTCGACGACGATCCCGCGCCGGTGCAGTTCGGACAGGCCCATCCCGCGCGCGGGCCCGGTCGCCAGGGACGGGTGCAGCCGCACCACCAGGGTGTGCCCGTCGCCGAGGTCGGCGGCGAACCGGGCCAGGTCGATCCGGTCGACGTGACCGCCGCGGACGTACTCCCGGCGGGTCGGCGCGTACAGCACGACCGTGTGGTCCGCGGGGATCCCGAGGCGCGCGCGGGCCCGCGCCCCGGCCCGCGCGTCGGCGGTCACCAGCACGTCGTTGCGCGGACTGCCGGTGCGCGCCGAGATGAAGTGGCAGGGGTAGGCCCGCTCCCACACCAACTCGGAGTACGGGTTGGCGACCAGGCTGTGGTCCCAGCGGTCGGCGCGGCGCAGCATCTGCGGCACGTCCACCCCGTACCGGGCGCCGGGCCGGTCCAGCAGGTCGGCCGCCATGTACTTGAGCGGGGTCCCCTGATGGGTGTGGATATGGACGCTGCCGGGGCGCTTGGCGAGCGTGCCGGGCCAGTTGACGTTGTTGACGAAGAAGCCGGCCCGCGCGGTCACCCGGCGGTACGCGGGGGAGTCCAGCAGCACGTGCTCCACCCCCTCGGGGAGTCGGGCCGCCGTCTCCTCGTCCCGCACGACCCACACCCCGCGCAACTGCGGGGCGATCTCGCGTGCCTTGCGGTACACGGCGCCCGGGTCGCCGAGCACGCCCCGGTGCGAGAACGCCGAGTAGACCACCAGCCGCGGATCCAGCGGGCGCCTGGCCTGCAAGGCGCCCGCGCCCCGGCGTACGCGCCCCGCGGCCGCCCCCCGTGCCTGCGCCGCACGCCGGGCGAGCTCCCGCCCGGCCCGCGCGCCCTGCCGCCGGGCCACGTAGACGGCGTACGGTCCTCGCAGCACGCGCAGTTCGGCGGGCACCGGCTGGCCCGCCGGACGGTGCCGGGCGAACAGCGCGGCCGTACGGCGGAAGAACTCGCTCCTGTCGGACGGGGGCAGCCGGTCCGGCTTGGCGAGGATGTCCAGGCAGTGCTCGCCCATCTTGCGGTGCAGATAGGGCCGCCAGTTCTCCAGCTCGGGGCGGGAGTCGACGAAGGCGAAGACCCGTTCGTACTGGTCGTGGATGTCGAAGTGCTTGCGGCTGGTGGTGGACAGGATGTTGCCCTGGCGGCGCTGGCGGTAGTTCAGACAGATCCGGTCCAGCGTGGCGATCCGCCGTGCGCTGAGCATGACCGGGAAGGTCCAGGGAGTGTCCTCGTAGTAGCCGGGCGGGAATCGGAAGCCGTTGCCCTCGACGAAGTCCCGCCGGTACACCTTGTTCCACACGACCATCAGCAGATCGAGGATCTCCGGGTGCTCGGCGGCCGTGAAGGTCGCGTCCCCGCAGTCGGTGAGGACGTGCGCGAGGGCGTTGCGGCGGGTGCCGCCCCACCAGTAGGTGCGGGCGTAGTCGAAGACCAGCACGTCCGGGTCGGCGGCCTCGTCGAGGCGGTCGGCCATGGCCCGCAGGGCGCCCGGCGTGAGGGTGTCGTCGCTGTCGAGGAAGAGGAGGTAGTCGCCGCTCGCGTGCGGCAGCCCCGCGTTGCGGGCGCGGCCGAGGCCGGCGTTCTCCGGCAGGTGCAGGACCCGCACCCGGTCGTCGCGGGCCGCGTACTCGTCGAGGATCGCGCCGCAGCCGTCGGGTGAGCGGTCGTCGACGGCGATCACCTCGAGATCCCGGTACGACTGCTCCAGGACCGAGTCGAGGCACTCGCGCAGGAAACCCTGCACCTTGAAGCAGGGGACGATGATGCTGAAGCGGGGCACTGCGGGGGTCAGCTCCTTACGAGGGTGGAGGCGGCGGGAGCCGGGACGCGTTCGGCGAGCGGCCGCACGGGCGGGATCGCCTCCGCCGGCTCGCCGAGCAGCACCCGGCGCACCACGCGCTCGGCGGCCCGGCCGTCGTCGAACTGGCAGAAACGGGCCCGGAAGGCGCTTCTGAGCGACCGGGACGCCGCCGAGGCGTACGAGCCGTCGGCGAAGACGCGGGCCAGCTCCTCGGGCGTGCGGGCGACCGGGCCCGGCGGGGCCGCCATCAGGTCGAAGTACACGCCCCGCGTCTCGGTGTAGACGTCCCAGTCGTCGGCGTACACGACGATCGGGCGGTCCAGGTTGGCGTAGTCGAACATGATCGACGAGTAGTCGGTGACCAGCGCGTCGGCGGCCAGGCACACGTCCTCGGAGGAGCGGTGCCCGGTCACGTCGATGATCCGGCCGGAGCCCTGCCGCGCGCCCCGGTCGTAGAAGTAGTGCGCCCGCAGCAGCACGACGACGTCCTCGCCCGCCGCCTCGCAGAACGCCTCCAGGTCCAGGCCCGGGTCGAAGCCCGTCCGGTAGTCGCGGTGGGTGGGCGCGTACAGCACGGCCGTCTTCCCCTCCGGGACGCCCAGCTCGAGCCGGACGCGGGCGACGTCCTCGGCGGTCGCTGTGCAGAAGACGTCGTTGCGCGGATAGCCGTACTCCAGATGTTCGTACGAGCCGGGGAAGGCGCGTTCCCACATCTGGGTGGAGTGGGTGTTGGAGGACAGGTTGTAGTCCCAGCGGTCGACGCGGCCCAGCAGCTTGGTGAAGCTGCCGGTCGCCGCCGCCACCACCGGGTACGTCGCCTGGTCCACGCCCATCTTCTTCAGCGGGGTGCCGTGCTGTGTCTGCACGTGAACGCTGCCGGCGCGCTTGACCACACCCTCCGCGAAGTTGGCGTTGTTGACCAGGTACTTGGCTCGCGCGAGGAGCCGCCAGGCGCGGCGGCTGCCGATGAGGGCGTGCTCGACCCCCGGTGGCATGGCGTGCGCCTGGTCGGGCTCGACGAGGAACACCGAACGGATGTGCGGGGCGAGTTCGGCGGCCTTGGCATGGATGGCGGCGGGGCTGCACGCGTAACCACGGCCCCAGTACGCGCAGTACACCGCCAGGTCGGGATCCATACGGCGGCGCAGCTGGAGCCGGTAGTACAGGCGGGTGCGCAGTCCGCGGGGGCGCGGGACCCGCTGGACGGCGGCCGTCGCCGCCCGGTTGGCGCCCCGCAGCGCACGGAACGCCGTGTACGCCCCCGCCGCCAGCAGCCGGTGCTGCACCCCCAGACTGCCGCCCGGCCGCCGGAACCCGGCCGGCCGGTGCCGCCGGTACAGCGCGGTCGCCCGGCGGAAGAAGGCCCGGCGGCCGGACGCGGGCAGCCGGGCCGGGTGCGCGGCCGTCTTCAGGACGGCGGCGAACAACTGGGCGAACAGGGCGCCGGTGGAGTCGCGTTCGGCGGCCCTGGTGAGGACCAGGTCCGTCTGCTCCAGCAGGTCGGCGTGGTGCTCGCCCGGCAGGTTCAGCCGGCTTCCCTGCCGCCGCAGCAGATGCCGTACGACGACGGAGCGCAGCACCGCGATCCGCTCGGCGTGCACGGTGACCAGGCCGCCGAAGCCGATGTCCGTGAAGTGACCGGCCGGGAAGGCGAGGTCCTGCGCGGTGAGGAAGTCGTGCCGGTAGGCGGCGCTCCACACGGGCAGCTGCACGCCGGTCACCTCGGGGGCCTCGGCGGGGGCGAAGGCGCCCTTGGGAGCCTTCGCGAACAACGGGGCCGCCGGGTTGGCCGGCTCGCCCTCCCACCACGGGACGCGCTCGTGCTCGGCGTACAGGACGTCCACCTCACCCGTCTCCGTCAGCCGGGCGTCCAGCGCGGTCAGCGCGCCGGGCACGAGGGTGTCGTCACCGTCGAGGAACAGCAGATACGCGCCGGTCGCCGCCCGCGCCCCGGTGTTGCGGGCTCCCGCGAGCCCCGCCGACGGCGGCGAGAACACCGGCGTCACCCGGCTGTCCCGCTCGGCGTACCCGGCGGCGACGGCCGCGGCCGCGGTGCCGGGCGCGTCACAGACCGGGATCAGCTCGAAGTCGCCGAAGGACTGGCCGAGGACGGAGTCCAGCGCCAGGGGCAGCCGGCCGGCGACCCCATGGGACGGAACGATGATGCTGAAGCGGGGCATTCTGCTCTTTCTGTGTCTGGCGCGGTCGGGCCCGGCGGGTTCCGGCACGTTCGGTGAGGCGCCCTAGGGACGGGTGACGCGAGGGCCCGAAGGCTGCGGCACGGTGGTCAGCGCCGGCCGCGTGTGCGTCGACGCCGCCGACGGCACGGGACGGCGCTCGGCGAGCGGCACGACGGGCGGCAGCTCCGTCTCGCCCAGCACGACCCGTCGTACGACGCGCTCGGCGGCGCGTCCGTCGCCGTACGGGCAGAACCGCTCGCGGAACGCGGCGCGCAGCTGGGCCGAGCGGGAGCCGCGCCAGTGGCCGGTCGCGAAGATGTCGACCAGTTCGTCCTCGCTGCGGGCGACCGCGCCCGGCGGGAACGCGCGCACGTCGAAATACGTGCCGCGGGCCGCCTCGTAGGCCTCCCAGTCAGCGGCGTGGATGACGATCGGGCGGTCCAGGTCGGCGTAGTCGAACATGATCGACGAGTAGTCGGTGACCAGGGCGTCCGACGCCAGGCAGAGGGACTCCACGCTCGGATGGCCGCTGACGTCGATGACCCGGCCGTCGGCGGGCGGGGCGGTGGGCTGCCAGTAGTGGGCGCGGGCCAGGATCACGAAACGCGGGCCCAGCCGGTCCAGGAGCCGCTCCAGGTCGAGGGCCGACCGCTGGGTGCGGCGGTAGTCGCGGTGGGTGGGGGCGTACAGGATGGCCACCGTGTCGCGGGGGATGCCCAACTCCTCGCGCAGCCGGGCCACGTCCTCGGCGGTGGCGCGCTGGAAGACGTCGTTGCGGGGATAGCCGTACTCCAGCGTGGTGTAGCCGCCTGGATAGACGCGTTCCCAGGTGAGGGTGGTGTGCCGGTTGGCGGACAGGACGTAGTCCCACTTGTCGACGCCCCTCAGCAGCTCCGCGAAGTCCATGTCGCGGGCGGCCGCGGGGCGCTCCTGGAGGTCGAGGCCCATGTGCTTGAGCGGGGTGCCGTGTTGGGTCTGCACGAAGATCTGTCCGGGGCGCTTGACCAGTCGGCGGTCGAAGTTGACGTTGTTCACCAGGTACTTGGAGCGGGCCAGCGCCGTCCAGTAGGCCGCGGTGCCGGGACGCAGCGGGCGCGGGCCCGGCGGGATGGTGTGCTGGTGCTCGGGACGGGCGACCCATGCCGTGCGCACCTGCGGGGCAAAGGCGCGGAACGCGCTCTCCAGCGCGCCCGGGTTGCAGCCGTGGCCGCGGCCCCAGTAGGCGGCGAAGACCGCCCGGTCGTCGCGCAACGGGAGCCGCAGCTGGATCCGGTAGTGGAGGTGGAGACAGACGGCCTTGAGGGCGCGGCCGAGTCTCGCGGCGAGCCCACCGGTACGGCGGCGCAGGACCGCGGCGGCCTGGAGCATCCGGTAGGTGCGGTGCAGGCCGAAGCGGACGAGGCCGTGGCGCACCCGGGCGCGCAGCGGGACGGGCGCGCCGGGCGTGCGGTAGCGGCGGTAGTGGGCGCGGGCCCGGCGCAGGAACTCGCCGCGGGAACCGGGTGGCAGCCGGTCCGGCCTGGTGAACACCGTCGTCAGGTGGTCGATCATGCGGCGGAACAACACAGGTCGCCAGCGCGCGAGTTCGGGCCGCTGGTCGATGAACGCGAACACGCGGTCGTACTGGTCGAGGACGTCGAAGTGCCGGCGGCTGGTGGTGGACAGGATGTTCCCGCCGCGGCGCCGCCGGTAGTGGACGCAGACCCGGTCCAGGGTCGCGATCGATTCGGCGGCCATCAGCGCCGGGTAGGTCCACGGGGTGTCCTCGTAGTAGCCGGGCGGGAAGGCCAGGCCGGTCCGCTCGACGAATTCCCGCCGGTACGCCTTGTTCCAGGCGACCATCAGCACCCTGAGCAGCCCCGGCCGGTCCTCCAGCCGGAAGGGCGCCGGACCCCGCTCGGTGAGCTGCTCGGCGAACCGGTTGCGCTCGGTCTCACCCGTCCAGAACGCCGTCGCGTAGTCGTACACCAGGACGTCGGGCTCGCCGGTGTCCTTCAGCCGGTCGGCGATGGCGCGCAGCGCGTCCGGGGTGAGCGTGTCGTCGGAGTCGAGGAACAGCAGGTAGTCGCCGGTGGCCTGGGCGAGGCCCGCGTTGCGCGCGTGGCCCAGGCCGGCGTTCTCCGGCAGGTGCAGGGCGCGCACGCGGGTGTCGCGGGCCGCGAACTCGTCGATGATCTCGCCGCACGCGTCCGGCGAACCGTCGTCGACGGCGATCAGTTCGAAATCGGGGTACGACTGGGAGAGCACGGAGTCGAGGCACTCGTGCAGGTACGCCTGAACCTGGTACGCGGGGACGATGACACTGAACCTGGGCAAGGGACATCCATGGGTCGGCGCGGATGACAGGGCCTGGTCCGGGCAACGGCCGATGGAGTGACTTGGTTACGTTCGCCTACGGCATCCGGGGGACACCCGGTGAACGGAGGGGGGTGGGCCGGTGACGCCCACCCCCCTTGCCGGACCGCCTACTTGACCGCGCCGGCCATCACGCCGGACACGAACTGCCGCTGGAAGGCGAAGAACACGGCCAGCGGGATCACCATCGAGATGAACGCGCCGGGTGCCAGCACGTCGATGTTGTTGCCGAACTGCCGTACCTGGGTCTGGAGCGCCACCGTGATCGGCTGGCTGTCGGCGTCGGTGAACACCAGTGCCACCAGCATGTCGTTCCACACCCACAGGAACTGGAAGATGCCCAGGCTCGCGATCGCCGGCCCGCCCAGCGGCATCACGACCGTCGTGAACAGGCGCAGTTCACCGGCGCCGTCCAGCCGGGCCGCCTCCAGCAGCTCGCGGGGGATCTCCGCGAAGAAGTTCCGCAGCAGGAACACCGCGAACGGCAGGCCGAAGCCCACATGGAAGAGGATCACGCCGAGAACGGACCCGAACAGGCCGAGCTTGCCGAACAGTTCGGCGATCGGGATCAGCGCCACCTGCACGGGCACCACCAGCAGGCCCACCACGCCCAGGAACCACCAGTCCCGGCCGGGGAACTCCATCCAGGCGAACGCGTATCCGGCGAGCGAGCCGATGACGACGACCAGGACGGTCGCCGGGACGGTGATCAGCACCGTGTTGAGGAGGGAGCTGGTGATGTCGCCGTTCTCCAGCAGTTTCCGGTAACTGTCCACGGTGAGCTGGGACGGCTCGGCGAACACCTTCCACCAGCCGCTCGCGCTCATGTCCTCCGGGGAGCGCAGCGAGGAGATCAGCAGACCGATCGTCGGCACCAGCCAGAACAGGCCGATCAGGATCAGGAACACCCGGACCGCCCCGCCGCCCAGCTTCTCCACGATCCGCCCGCCCAGCGAACGCTCGGGCCTCACGGTCTCGACGGGGGCCTTCATCGCCGTACCTCCCGTCGCAGCCGACGCACGTTGAACCACATCACAGGGATCACCAGCAGCAGCAGGAACACCGCGATGGCGCTGGCGATGCCCGGTTGGTCCTCGGAGAAGCCCTTGCGGTACAGCTCCAGGGCGAGCACGTTCGCGTCGTCCTGGGAGGAGCCGGGCGCGATGATGAAGACCAGGTCGAACACCTTCAGGACGTTGATCATGAGGGTGACGGTGACCACCGCGAGGACCGGGGCGAGCAGCGGCACGGTGACCCTGCGGAACACCTGCCACTCGTTCGCCCCGTCCACCCGCGCCGCTTCCATCAGCTCGCGCGGCACACTGGCCAGCCCGGCTGCGATCAGCACCATCGCGAAGCCCGCCCACATCCAGATGTACGACCCGATGATGGCCGGCGTGACCAGCGACGGGCCGAGCCAGTCCAGGCCGTTGTAGGCCTCCTTGAAGTTGCTCGCGGGCAGACGCAGTCGGGCCCCGTCGGCCTCCTCGGGCAGGGTGAAGGTGCCGTCGTCGGCCGCGGTGGTCGACGCCACGACCTGGCCGTCCCTGACCGCCTCGATCCGCATCCCGGCGTAGCCCAGCTCGGTCGGGTCCGGGGAGCCGAGTGTCCCGACGCCCTTGCCGCGGGTGAAGTCCTGCCAGGCCGTGCCGGTGACCTTGCCCGTCTCGGGCTGGGCCGGCTCGGCCTTCTCCGCGCTGTCGGGCATCTGCTCCGGGGGCACCCCGACCAGCGGCAGGGAGACCGGGTCGCCCGCGCGGACCGGCTCCTTGGTGAGGAACGCGCCGCCCTTCGCGGACTCCAGCGGCGACTGGCGGCCGGGGTGGGCCTTGGGGAACGCCGACGACTGCGCGAACGTGTCGTGCACGCCGACCCAGACCGCGTTCGCCACGCCCTTGTCCGGGTCCTGGTCGTACACCAGCCGGAAGATGATGCCGGCGGCGAGCATCGAGATCGCCATCGGCATGAAGACGACCAGCTTGAACGCGGTACCCCAGCGGATGCGTTCCGTCAGCACCGCGAAGATCAGTCCGAGGGCGGTCGCCACGGTCGGCGCGAACACCACCCACAGGACGTTGTTCTTCAGCGCCGTGCGGATGCCGTCGTCGGTGAAGAGGGCCTTGTAGTTGTCGATGCCGGCGAAGCCGTCGCCGGACTGGTCGTAGAAACTGCGCACGACCGAGTACCCGATCGGGTAGACCACGAGCGCGCCCAGCAGCACCAGGGCGGGCAGCAGGAACAGCGCCGCCACCGCCCTGCGGGTGCCGGTCACGCTTCGGCGCGAGCGAGGAGGGGCGGGGGCTCCGGGAGCCCCCGCCGCACCGGCCGATGCCACCGGCTCAGTTCCCGTACGCCGCTGCCGCGTCCGACTCCAGCTTCGCCTGGATACCGGCCACGTCCGTCGGGTTCTTCAGGAAGTCCTGGAGGTCCTTCCACTCGCCCTTGCCGGGCGTACCGCCGAACGCCTGCGGGGCCTGGTCGGACATGTCGAAGCGGAAGTCGTCGCCCGCCGCGACCAGCGCCTCGGCGATCTTGCGCTGCACGTCGTTCGGGTACGCCGCCAGGTCGACGTTCTTGTTCGGCGAGAGGTATCCGCCCAGCTTCGCCTGGATCTCCGCCGCCTCCGGTGAGGCCAGGAAGGTCGCCAGCGCCTGCGCGCCCTTGGAGTCCTTCAGGATGACCGCCGCGTCACCGCCGGAGACCACCGGCGCGGTGTCGCCGACCTTCGGGAACGGGAACACCTTCGCGTCCGTGCCCACCTTGGCGTCCGTCTGTGCGATGTTGACCTGCACGAAGTCGCCCTCGTAGACCATCGCGGCCTTCGGCTGGTCACCGCCGGTGAAGGTCTGGGTGACGGAGTTCGGGAACTGCGTCTGGAGGGCGCCGTCGGCGCCGCCCGCCACGTAGTCCTTCTTGCCCCAGATCTGCGCGAGCGTGGTCAGCGCCTCCTTCACGGAGGGGTCCGTCCACTTGATCTCGTGCTTGGCCAACTGGTCGTACTTCTCGGGGCCGGCCTGGGAGAGATACACGTTCTCGAACCAGTCGGTCAGCGGCCAGCCGTCCGCGCCGGGGATCGAGAAGGGGGTGACACCGGAGTCGTAGACGGTCTGCGCGGTCGTCAGCAGCTCGTCCCACGTCTTGGGTTCGGACGCGCCCGCGTTCTCGAAGACCTTGGCGTTGTACCAGATCAGCGACTTGTTGGCGGCCTTGTAGTAGACGCCGTACTGCTCCCCGCCGACCTTGCCGATGTCCTGCCAGCCCTGCGAGTAGTTCTTCTGCAACTCCTCGAGCGCCTCCGGACCGAGCGGCTTGGCCCACTTCTTGTCCACGGCCTGCTTGATGGCGCCCGGCTGCGGCAGCATCGCCACGTCCGGTGGCTGACCGCCCGCGACCTTCGACCCGAGGAAGTTGATGATCGGGTCCTGCGCCGGTACGAAGGTGACCTTCGCGCCCGTGCGTTTCTCGAACTCGGCCAGCACCTTCTTGAAGTTGGCCTGCTCCGGGCCCGTCCAGACGGCCGCGACCTCCAGCGTCGTGCCGTCCAGGTCAGGGAGGGCGAGGGCGTCGCCGGACGCCTTCGGGCCGGTGCTCTCGTTTCCGCCGCTCTTGTCGTCGTCGCCGCCGCACGCGGTGAGCGAGAGCGCGAGTGCTCCCGCGAGGATCGTGGCGGCCGTCTTCACGGTCGTGCGTGTCCGGATGGTGTTGCTCGTGCTGCGCATCACTGCCCCGTTCTTCGTTCCTCGTCGAACGTCGAGCGCTGTTCCGTGGCACTGGTCTACGCCGGGTGCGTGAGGTCGGCAAGTGCGCGTGCCGTGTCAAGCGGGAGATCGTGACCGCGTCGTGACGGGAGGGTGCGTGTTCGCCCGTGCGGGCGCCGTCCGGGGGGCTGCCGCCCCCGGACGTCCGCTTCGGCCCTGAACGGGCATGGTCCCCAAGTCCCCCGGAGGGGCGCCCCCGGAGGGGCTGAGTCGAGGTGCCCCCGCTCAGAGCAGCGACGGCACCTCCGCCGCCGACACCTCGCGGGCCGCCCGTTCCAGGGCGCTGGCCAGGAGGGCGAGGTCGGTGGGGCCGTTGCCCAGTTCGCGGACGGGTCTGCGGGTCGGGGGATCGCCCATGCGCTGCCACTCCAGGGGGACGACCGTGGGGCGCAGGGTCGCGGTGCGGGGGATGCGGCCGGTGACCCGGCCGCCCTGGAAGGGGATGAGCCGTCCGTCCGCGCCCCTGAGGCGGCCACGGCCGGGAGCCGGTTCGTCGGCGCCCGAGCCGGGTGCTTCGAGGGCGATCCGCAGCGTGGCCCGCCGGGCGGGCTCGGACTCGGCGGTACGGCCGCCCGGACCGGTGGCGGCCACCAGGTGCACGCCGAGCCGCTCGCCCTCGCGGGCCACCGACTCCAGCGCGCGCATCACCGAACCGGCGGCGGGGCGGCCGGGGGAGCCGAGCGCGGGCGAGACCAGGGCGTCCAGATCGTCCACCACGACGACCAGGCGGGGCAGCGGCGGGGCCGCCTCCGTCTGCCGGCGGGCCGCCGCGCCGGGACGCAGCCGCAGGGTCGAACTGGGCGGTGTGTCGAGGTCGGCGGCACCGGTCCCGCCGCCGGCCGGCTGGCGCTGCGGCACGATACGGCCGGACACCGCGCGGTGCGTGTGCCACTCGGCGAAGTCGGACCGCCCGAGCAACTCCGCCCGCCGCTTCAGTTCGGCGCTCAGCGACTGCGCGAACTCCCGCATGCGGACCGAATCGTTGGCGGTGAGATGCGTGGTGACGTGCGGTACGTCGGTGCAGACCCGCAGGCCCTCACCGTGGCCGGCGCCCGCCTTGCCGACGGTGTCCCGGCCGTCCAGCAGGACGATGCCGAGCCGGTCGGGGCGCTCGGCGGCGGCCAGTGAGGCGACGACCGCCCGCAGCAGTTCCGTACGCCCGCTGCCGGGCGGGCCCTCGATCAGCAGATGGGGGCCCTCGGCGGACAGGTCCACGGAGACGGGGCCGCGCGGGCCCGCGCCGAGTACGGCCGAGGCCCGGCCGCCGAGCGCCTCGGTGTCGTCGGCCGCGTCGGCCCAGCGGGCCATCAGGGAGGCCGGGGTCGCGCGGGCCAGGCCCAACTCGTCCAGGAGGCGCGCCGACTGGGGCAGCGGGGCGGACACGCGCGCGGGGCGGTCGCCGCCGGAGACGGCCTCGGGGCGCAGCGGCGCCAGGGCGCGCGCGAACCGCTCAGCCCAGGCGGCGGAGACCGCGTCGACGGCACCGACCGTGCCATGGCCCACCGGGCCCGCCCGCTCGGACTCCGATCCGGCCGGGGCGACCCGCAGCAGCCGCAGGGCGGTCGCCACATCCCCGCTGAGCAGGGCGACCGCCCCGCACGCGCGGAACGTGGGTGCCGCCGCGCAGGCCGCCTCGTACACGTCGGTCACCGGCGCGGCGGGGGAGGCGGCGGCCGTCTCGGCCAGGCAGAGAACGTGGATCCCGGCCCGTGGGCCGGCCGTGGCCAGCCGTGCCGTCGCCTCGCGCAGGTCCGCGCCGCCGGGGTCGCCGTCCACGACGAGGACGGTGTACGGGCCGGGGAAGCCGTCCCCGGCGTCGTCCGCCACCGCCCACGAGGGGCGGCGGGGCGTGCCGCGCGGGGCGGGGAGGGGCGCGGGCGCCGCCACGCCGTCCGTCAGACGGTCCTCCAGGCGGCGCAGCAGTTCGTCGGTGCGGGCGGCGGCCTGGTCGCGGTCGTGGGCGAGGAGGAGACGGCAGTCCTGACCGTGTCCCGGTCGCAGTTGCGGCAGCCAGCCGAGCCAGGACCACTCGGCGACGCGCTCCTCCTCGGAACGCGCGCGGTCCGTGCTGATCAGCACGATCTCCAGCAGGTCCGGGGAGTGCAGCGCGGCGAGCTGCGCCAGCACCGCGCGCGCCAGCCCGGCCAGCCTCGGGCGCGGCCCGGCCAGACCCAGGGCGCCGACCTCGCGCAGACCCGCCGTCACCGGCACGGCCGGCAGCAGCGATCCGTCGGGCGCCACCCGGTCGGCCGTGCCCAGCCGGACCGCGAGCGTCTCGGGGTGGCCCGGTCCGCGCTCCCACAGGCGCGGGCCGGGACCGAGCGCGGTCAGCAGCAGGGCGGCCGGGTCCGGCCAGGTGTCCGGGGCGGACGGCACGCCGACGGGCGGTTCCTCCGCCGCCGCGGGCGCCTGTTCGTCGTATTCGCCGTACGCCGCCGGATCGTCCGTCTCCTGCGGGCCGCCGCGTCCGCCGGTCAGCCGGCGGGCCCAGGCGGACAGACCGCCCCGCCTACGCAGGCCCTGCGGCACCTCGGTGCCGCGCAGGGGCGTGCCCTTGCGGGAGGTGCCGCCGTCCTCCTCCCCCAGGACGGGCCGGTGCGGGCCGCCGGCCTCCGAGGGGTCGGTGAAGGAGCCGAGGCCCGAGCGGCCGCCGTGGGTGGCGCCGTCGCTCTCGAGGGGCGGTGCGCCGCCCTGGCCCGGCACCAGCGCCGTGGGCGCGCGCTCGCCGCGGGTGGGTGCCGAGCCGTGCCAGTCGACCGTGCCGTGGGCGTGGCCGGTGGGGGCGGAGGGCGGGCCGCCGCTCGCATGCGCGGGGCGGGTGTCCTCGGCGGTGGGGAACCCGCGTGCGGGGGCGGTCTCGGGCTCCGGGCCCGCGCACGGCACCCGGATGTGGCCCTCCCCGTCGGGTGTCGTGGCCGTCCGGGCGGCGGGACGGCCGGGCGGCGCCAGCCGCAGGGCCGACTCGCCGACGCGCAGCAGGGCGCCCGGGGTGAACCGGAGCGGGCGGCCCTGCACGCGCGTGCCGTCCAGGGTGGTGCCGTTGGTGGAGCCGAGGTCGGCGACCGTGACCCGGCCGTCGGCGGCGAGCGTCACCGCGCAGTGCAGGCGGGAGACGTCCGGGTCGTCGAGCGGGACGTCGGCGTCGGCGGAGCGGCCGACGCGGATCTGGCCGCCGTGCAGCAGATGGACCCCGCCCGCGTCCGGCCCCGCCACCACGTGCAGCCGGGCCGGGGCGTCGTCGACCTCCGGATGCGGTTCGGGGTCAGCCGGGGCGCCCAGGCACAGCACGGCGCCGTCGATCAGGGGTGGTTCGCCGAGGGTGCAGCGCTGGGCGTCCAGCCGCAGCGCGCCCGCGTACAGCACGGGCTGGGCTCCCCCGGACGGAGCAGTGCCCCCCTCCCCGGAGACCGCCGCGGCCAGGGCGGACGCCACCGCCGCCAGAGCCGCGCCGGCCGGCGCCGTGACCAGCACGTCGCAGCTCGCGGCTCGGCCCCGCGTGTCCCCGGGCGGGCCCTGCGGGTCTACGACGGTCAGCCGGATCTGCATCGCCGTCAGCGGTCCCTTCTGCCCGGGCGCGGACTTTCCCCCACCCCACACGAGCACGTCGGCCAGTACTCCAGGCATCCTCGCACCTGTCACTGACAATGCGCCCGCAACCGGGGGACAAGTGATCTTGATTGGTCGGCTCTGCCCGTAAAAGTGCCTGACCCATGACGTACGGATGACCGCTTGAGATCGGTCACGTCCGCCCTCGGCAACCAACGGACCGAGGTGAGCGTCTTTCCTTCGAACTTGTACGGGCGGGGCGCGTAGCCGTACGCAAGGGCGTACGAAAGGACCATAGGAAGACGACAGCCCGGTGCCGGGGGCACGGCACTACAGTGGGTCGGAACACAGGCAAGCAAGCAGCAGGGAGCGCGTGACGTGCGGCCAGTCGGCAGCAAGTACCTGCTCGAGGAGCCGCTCGGACGCGGCGCCACGGGCACCGTCTGGCGAGCCCGCCAGCGCGAGACCGCGGGCGCCGAGGCGGCCGTGGCCGGTCAGCCCGGCGAGACCGTGGCGATCAAGGTCCTCAAAGAAGAACTCGCGAGCGACCCCGACATCGTGATGCGCTTCCTGCGGGAGCGCTCCGTGCTGCTCCGGCTGACCCACCCCAACATCGTCCGGGTCCGCGACCTGGTCGTCGAGGGCGATCTGCTGGCCTTGGTCATGGACCTCGTCGAAGGCCCCGACCTGCACCGCTACCTCCGCGAGAACGGCCCCTTCACGCCCGTCGCGGCCGCGCTGCTCACCGCGCAGATCGCCGACGCCCTCGCCGCGAGTCACGCCGACGGCGTAGTCCACCGCGACCTGAAGCCGGCCAACGTCCTGCTTCTCCAGGACGGCGGGCAGATGCACCCGCTGCTCACCGACTTCGGCATCGCGCGCCTCGCCGACTCCCCGGGCCTCACCCGCACCAGCGAGTTCGTCGGCACGCCCGCGTACGTCGCGCCGGAATCCGCCGAGGGCCGCCCGCAGACCTCCGCCGTCGACATCTACGGCGCCGGCATCCTGCTGTACGAGCTGGTCACCGGACGCCCGCCGTTCTCCGGCAGCTCGGCCCTGGAGGTCCTCCACCAGCACCTGAGCGCCGAACCGCGCCGCCCCTCCACCGTGCCCGAGCCGCTGTGGACGGTCATAGAGCGCTGCCTGCGCAAGAACCCCGACGAACGCCCCAGCGCCGAGAACCTCGCGCGCGGGCTTCGCGTCGTCGCCGAGGGCGTCGGTGTGCACGCCAACTCGATGCAGATCGCCGCGGCCGAGGGCGTGAGCCACCTGCTCGCGCCCGACCCGGCGCCCGCGACCGTGCCCGGCGCGCCCACAGGCGCCTACGACCCCAGCGCCGCGACCAGCGTGCTGCCGCACACCGCCGGGCCCGGCAACCCGCCGGGCGCCGCGGACCCCACCGCCGTCCTGCCGCAGACCGGCGGCCCGGCGGGAGCCGCCGACCCGACGGCCGTCATGCCGCCGGTGCCGCCGCACCAGCCCGGCGGACACGGACCGCAGGGACAGCAGCCGGAGGAACCGCACCCCTGGCAGAACCAGCTGCGTGCCGCCCGCGACCGCAACGAACAGACCCAGATCCAGTACCTCGACCCCGACGACGACCCGCTGCGCCGCCGCCCCCAGCGGCAGGTGGCCCGCCCGCAGCAGCAGCCCCGCCCGCAGCAGCCGAGGCCCCAGCAGCGCCCGCAGCAGCGGCCCCAGCAGGGCTACGGCCATCCCCAGCAGCAGCCGCAGCAGTACGCCCCGCAGCAGCAGCCCCGGCCCCAGCGGCACACCCCGCAGCCCCAGCAACCCCAGCAGCGGCCCGCGCCGGAGCCCCGGCAGCCCCGGCAGCCGCGCGAGCCGAGGCAGCGAAGCGCCAACCCGATGAAGATCCCCGGACTCGGCTGCCTGAAGGGCTGCCTGTTCACGGTCGTCATCCTCGTCGTGGCCGGCTGGCTGGTCTGGGAACTGAGTCCGCTTCAGGACTGGATCGGCACCGGCAAGGGCTACTGGGAGCAGCTCGGCGACTGGTTCGAGACCGTGAGCGGCTGGATCGGCGATCTCGGGAAGAACTCCGGCGGCTGAGCGTGACGGGCGGGTCCGCCCG
This sequence comes from Streptomyces sp. NPDC033216, assembly GCF_055577115.1. Taxonomy (NCBI): domain Bacteria; kingdom Bacillati; phylum Actinomycetota; class Actinomycetes; order Kitasatosporales; family Streptomycetaceae; genus Streptomyces; species Streptomyces sp. NPDC033216. The sequence goes on from NZ_JBVIQK010000010.1 coordinate 53,535, forward strand.
AGGGAATCCGCCCGCGACTTTGGATATTTGTCGACTCCTGGCGGGTGATTTCCGTCCCCGAGGCGAGGATCGCGTCGCGAGGCGCGTAGTTTTGTCGGCCGGGGGTCTGGGGGCCTGCGGCCTGGCAGCCGACGCCAGTGCCCCCGGATGGCGCAGCGTCGGCAACACGCGTCTGTAGGAGCAGCCTTGGCACGGAAGATCGGCAGCCGGTACACCGCCCACCAGATCCTGGGACGCGGCAGCGCCGGCACGGTGTGGCTGGGCGAGGGGCCGGACGGTCCCGTCGCCGTCAAGCTGCTGCGCGAGGACCTCGCCTCCGACGAGGAACTGGTGGGCCGCTTCGTGCAGGAGCGCACCGCCCTGCTCGGTCTGGAACACCCCCACGTGGTCTCCGTACGGGACCTGGTGGTCGACGGCAACGACCTCGCGCTCGTCATGGACCTGGTCCGCGGCACGGATCTGCGGACCCGCCTCGACCGGGACCGCCGGCTCGCGCCCGAGGCCGCGGTGGCGATCGTCGCGGACGTCGCCGAGGGGCTCGCCGCCGCGCATGCCGCCGGGATCGTCCACCGGGACGTCAAACCGGAGAACATCCTCCTCGACATGCGGGGCCCGCTCGGCCCCGGCGGCTCGCACCGGGCCCTGCTGACCGACTTCGGCGTCGCGAAGCTGATCGACACGCCCAAGCGGACCCGCGCCACGAAGATCATCGGCACGCCGGACTACCTCGCCCCCGAGATCGTCGAAGGCCTCCCGCCGCGGGCCTCGGTGGACATCTACGCGCTGGCCACCGTGCTGTACGAGCTGCTCGCGGGCTTCACGCCGTTCGGTGGCGGGCATCCGGGCGCGGTGCTGCGCCGGCACGTCACCGAGTCCGTCGCCCCGCTGCCCGGCATCCCCGACGAGCTGTGGCAGCTGATCGTGCAGTGCCTGGCCAAGGCGCCGGCCTCCCGGCTGCGGGCCTCCGAACTGGCCGCCCGGCTGCGCGAGCAGCTGCCGATCCTGGCGGGGATGCCGCCACTGGACGTGGACGAGCCGGACGTGGAGGCGCCGGAGGACGGCGAGCCGGGGGCGGGCCGTGCCGAGACCGTGCAGGCGCCGGTCCCCTCGGACACCGACCGGCGGACCCGGCGGGGGTCGGTCTCCCTGGTGCCCGGCGCCAAGCCGGACTCCAACCGGGACACGCACACCTCGATGCGGGTGCCCGCGCCGGACGAGCTGGCGGGCGGGGCGCACGGGACCGCGCGGGTGCCTCGGGCGGCGGGGGCGCCGCGGCCGGGGTCGGCGCGCAACCGTGCGGCCACTCGGCGGCGGCGGCTCGTGGTGGGGGTGGCCGCCGCGGTGCTGGTGGCCGCGGCGGGGGTGGGGACGTGGGTGGCCACGGCGGGGGACGGCGACGGGGCCGGACCCGTTCCCGGGGAGTCGGGGAACTCGGCGCCGGCGTCGCCCTGAGCGAGGAGTTCCGCCCCGCCGCCCCTACCTTGCCGGCTTGCCCCTGAGGGCTGCCGCCCCGGGCCCGCGCTCCGGCCCCATGACGGCCTCGTCCTCGAACTCCCCCGGCGGGAACACCCCAGAAGGACCGGGTCGCCCCCGACCGGCGCCGACAGGTCCGCCGTCGGCCGGGTGATGCCGGCCGGGTGATGCCGGGTGGGTGATGCCGGGTGGGTGATGTCGGGCGGGCCCGGCTGGTGCCGCCATCGGCGCCTCACGCTTGGCGGAGCCGTTACGCTGGAGGGGTGGCAGTCGTCGATGTATCCGAAGAGCTCAAATCCCTCTCCTCGACCATGGAGTCGATCGAGGCCGTTCTGGACCTCGACAAGCTGAGGGCAGACATCGCCGTGCTCGAGGAGCAGGCGGCCGCGCCGTCCCTGTGGGACAACCCGGACGAGGCGCAGAAGATCACCAGCAAGCTGTCCCACCTCCAGGCCGAGGTCAGGAAGGCCGACACGCTGCGCGGCCGGATCGACGATCTCTCCGTGCTGTTCGAGATGGCCGAGGAGGAGGACGACCCGGACACCCGTGCCGAGGCCGAGTCCGAGCTGGTCGCCGTCAAGAAGGCGCTGGACGAGATGGAGGTGCGGACGCTGCTCAGCGGGGAGTACGACTCCCGCGAGGCGCTCGTCAACATCCGCGCCGAGGCCGGTGGCGTCGACGCCGCCGACTTCGCCGAGAAGCTCCAGCGGATGTACCTGCGGTGGGCCGAGCAGAAGGGCTACAAGACCGAGATCTACGAGACCTCCTACGCCGAGGAGGCCGGCATCAAGTCGACCACCTTCGCCGTGCAGATCCCGTACGCCTACGGCACCCTCTCCGTCGAGCAGGGCACGCACCGGCTGGTGCGCATCTCGCCCTTCGACAACCAGGGGCGCCGCCAGACCTCCTTCGCGGGCGTCGAGGTCCTCCCGGTGGTCGAGCAGACCGACCACATCGAGATCGACGAGTCCGAACTGCGCGTGGACGTCTACCGCTCCTCCGGCCCCGGCGGCCAGGGCGTGAACACCACCGACTCCGCGGTGCGCCTCACCCACCTCCCCACCGGCATCGTCGTCTCCTGTCAGAACGAGCGGTCGCAGATCCAGAACAAGGCGACCGCGATGAACGTCCTCCAGGCCAAGCTCCTCGAGCGGCGCCGCCAGGAGGAGCAGGAGAAGATGAACGCCCTCAAGGGCGACGGCGGCAACTCCTGGGGCAACCAGATGCGTTCCTACGTCCTGCACCCGTACCAGATGGTGAAGGACTTGCGCACCGACTTCGAGGTCGGCAACCCGGAGGCCGTTTTCAACGGTGAGATCGACGGGTTCCTGGAGGCCGGCATTCGCTGGCGCAAGCAGCAGGAGAAGTAACTTTGTCGACAAGGCAACTGCCCCCGGGGTGGGGGTGGTTGCCTTTTCGCTTGCCTGCGCTTTCCGGCATGTCTGGGTTTTACGTCACACTCACACCTTCAACGTGCGGCAAAGCGTGCTGAGTTGGACATTGCGTGCGCAACGGCCTTGACGTTGCTTTGAAAAATGGGAAGGGTGCACTTTGGCATGCGTATCTCTGGGGCGCATGTGAACCGGGGGGCCCTGCCAGTTCCGGCCACCCCCGTCGATCACCGCCCCGGCGCGGCCTCATCGACGATTTCGGCTACTGGGGGTAGCAACCATATGACCAAGAAGACGCGCGTCCGCATCGCGCGCATCGCCGCGGGCGCAGTGATCGCCGCGGGCGCCTCGCTGACCGTGGCGGGTGTGGCTTCGGCCACCGGTGACGAGGGTGGCCTCAGCGGCCTTGTGGAGACGTCCGGTGACGTCACGGTGCAGACGGGCGACGACCCGATCTGCGACATCGTCGCCGACCCCGACTGCGATGACGAGGAGCCCGGGACCGCCTCCGTCGGCGGCGCCGCCTCGATCGGTGGCGCTACTGCTTCGGGCGACCAGAGCAACGGCGGCGCTGCTGCTTCGGGCGACCAGAGCAACGGCGGCGCTGCTGCTTCGGGCGACCAGAGCAACGGCGGCGCTGCTGCTTCGGGCGACCAGAGCAACGGTGGCGCTGCTGCTTCGGGTGACCAGAGCAACGGCGGCGCCGGCAACAACGGTGGCGGCAACAACGGCGGTGCCGGCAACAACGGTGGCGGCAACAACGGTGGCGCTGCTGCTTCGGGTGACCAGAGCAACGGTGGCGGCAACAACGGTGGCGGCAACAACGGTGGCGCCAGCAACGGCGGCACCTCCACCACCGGCGGGTCCAGCAGCACCGGTGGTTCCACCGACGGCGGTTCCACCACGGGTGGCGGCTCCACCTCCGGTGGTTCGACCTCCGGTGGCTCCACCACCGGCGGTTCCGGCACCACCCCCGACGGCACCGCCGCTCAGGAGGTCGGCAGCTCCGCGCTGACCGACACCTCGGACACGACCTCCGACAACGCCGCCCAGGGCGGTGGCAAGGAGCTGGCCGAGACCGGTGCCGGGCAGACCACGTTCCTGATCATCGGTGCCGCCACGATGATCGTCGGCGGCGTCGGCTTCCGTGTTCTCCCGCGTCTCGCGGAGGGCCGCGGCGGGGCCGCTGCCTGACGGTAGCCGGCCGCACCGGTAGGTGACGTACGCGCGAAGGGCCCGGAGCTGAGAAGCTCCGGGCCCTTCGGTGTCGTACGGGTCGGTGTCGTACGGGGCTACGCGGTCTGGTGGGCGAGCAGCGCCACCGCGGCCACCAGCACCGCCAGCAGCGCGATCAGTGCCATCGGGTTCAGTCCCGCGAAGAAGTTGTCCTGTTGCAGCCGCTCGCGGTTCGCGCGGCACACCGAGCACCGGCCCTCGCTCACGGGCGCGGCGCAGTTAGCGCACACCAGCCGGTCGTACGTCATGCGCTCGCCCTCCTTGCACCGGTTCCACGTAGAGAACGCCCGCCCTGACGCAAACGTTCCCCTCCACTCTGCCAGGTTCCGCGGGATTCAGCGCGGGGTCCCGGCAGGAGCTGCCTCACAGGGCGGTGGCCGTACAAAAACGCACAAGCCGCACGCAACCGTGACCGGTGCCTGCGCACGCCTCCCCGGTTCGCGTATGGTCACGCTCATCTACCCCCGGCGACCCGTGGTGCATCCGTGATCCGATTCGACAATGTCTCCAAGGTCTACCCCAAGCAGACCCGCCCCGCACTCAGGGATGTGTCCCTGGAAGTGGAGAAGGGCGAGTTCGTGTTCCTCGTGGGGTCCTCCGGCTCCGGGAAGTCCACCTTCCTGCGGCTGGTCCTCCGTGAGGAGCGGTGCAGTCACGGTCAGGTGCACGTCCTCGGCAAGGACCTCGCGCGCCTGTCCAACTGGAAGGTGCCGCAGATGCGCCGCCAGTTGGGGACGGTCTTCCAGGACTTCCGGCTGCTGCCCAACAAGACGGTCGCCGAGAACGTCGCCTTCGCGCAGGAGGTGATCGGCAAGTCCCGCGGGGAGATCCGCAAGTCCGTGCCGCAGGTGCTCGACCTCGTCGGGCTCGGTGGCAAGGAGGACCGGATGCCCGGCGAGCTGTCCGGTGGTGAGCAGCAACGGGTGGCCATCGCCAGGGCCTTCGTGAACCGGCCCAAGCTGCTGATCGCCGACGAGCCCACCGGCAACCTCGACCCGCAGACCTCCGTCGGCATCATGAAACTGCTCGACCGGATCAACCGGACGGGTACCACCGTGGTGATGGCGACGCACGACCAGAACATCGTGGACCAGATGCGCAAGCGCGTCATCGAGCTGGAGAAGGGCCGCCTCGTCCGCGACCAGGCCCGCGGCGTCTACGGCTACCAGCACTGACCGCGACCGTCCACGGAAAGGCTTGAACAACCCGCCATGCGCGCCCAGTTCGTACTGTCCGAGATCGGTGTCGGTCTCCGTCGCAACCTGACGATGACCTTCGCCGTCATCGTCTCCGTCGCCCTGTCCCTCGCCCTGTTCGGCGGGTCGCTCCTGATGAGCGACCAGGTCAACACGATGAAGGGCTACTGGTACGACAAGGTCAACGTCTCGATCTTCCTCTGCAACAAGAGTGATGCCGAGTCGGACCCCAACTGCGCCAAGGGCGCGGTGACCGAGGACCAGAAGAAGCAGATCAAGTCCGACCTCGGCAAGATGGCGGTCGTCGACTCGGTGACGTACGAGTCGCAGGACGACGCCTACAAGCACTACAAGGAGCAGTTCGGCGACTCCCCGCTGGCCAGTTCGCTCACGCCGGACCAGATGCAGGAGTCGTACCGGATCAAGCTGAAGGACCCGCAGAAGTACGAGGTCATCGCGACCGCCTTCGACGGGCGGGACGGCGTGCAGTCGGTGCAGGACCAGAAGGGCATCCTCGACAACCTCTTCGGGCTGCTCAACGGCATGAACTGGGCGGCGCGGGCGGTGATGGCGCTGATGCTCGTGGTGGCGCTGATGCTGATCGTCAACACCGTGCGCGTCTCGGCGTTCAGCCGACGGCGTGAAACCGGGATCATGCGCCTGGTCGGCGCCTCGGGCTTCTACATCCAGGCGCCGTTCATCGCCGAGGCCGCGGTCGCCGGTCTCATCGGTGGCGGAGTCGCGTGCGGATTCCTCGTGCTCGCCCGGTACTTCATCATCGACCACGGCCTGGCCCTGTCCGAGAAGCTGAACCTGATCAACTTCATCGGCTGGGACGCGGTGCTGACCAAGCTTCCGCTCATCCTCGCCACCAGCCTGCTGATGCCCGCGCTGGCTGCGTTCTTCGCCCTGCGCAAGTACCTGAAGGTGTGACGCATGCCAAGGGGGTCGTACGGTCAAGCGACCGTACGGCCCCAACGCGTTCCCCTAGACTCACCGCCATGTCAGGCCGCGTCCCGTTCAGTTCGTCCCGCCGCTTCGGCCGCGGGGCCGCCCTGACCTTGGTGTTCGCGAGCGTGCTCGTCGCGGGCGCGGCGACCGGCTCGCTGCCCGACGACGGCGGCGGGGCCGCGTCCGGCACGGCCCGCGCCACCGGCCCCACCAACTCTCCCGAGGCCGTGACCAGGGCCGCCGAGGAGGCGATGGCCGACGGAAAATCGCCCCTGGAGGCCGCCGAGCGCGCCGTCAGCCGCAGCGGGGACCGCTGGGCGGCGGTGTACTCCGAGCGCGAGTACGAGGAGTTCGCGGAGTCCCTCGACGGCCAGTACACCGGCGTGGGCCTGGAGGCGCGGCGTGAGCGGAACGGCCGGATCGAGGTCACCAAGGTGCAGGCCGGGTCGCCGGCGGCCGCCGCCGGGATCCGCGCGGGCGACCGGCTGCGCGCCGTCGACGGACGCGCCGTCGACGGACGTCCGGTCACCGACGTCGTCTCCTTACTGCGCGGTGACGCGACGGACGCGCCCGCCGGCACCACCGTCCGTCTCGGCCTGGAGCGCGGCACACGCGCGTGGACCGAGACGCTGCGCCGGGCCCGCCTGTCCACCGACTCTGTCACCGTGCGCACCCTCGCCGGGGGCGTCACCGTCATCAGGATCACCGCGTTCACCAAGGGCGTCGGCGACGCCGTCCGCACCGCCGTCGACTCCACCCCGGACGGCACCGGGATCGTCCTGGACCTGCGCGGCAACTCCGGGGGCCTGGTCACCGAGGCCGTCGCCACCGCCTCCGCCTTCCTCGACGGCGGCCTCGTCGCCACCTACGACGTCGACGGCGAGCAGCGCGCCCTGCACGCCGACTCCGGCGGCGACACCACGCGCCCCCTGGTGGCCCTCGTCGACGGCGGCACCATGAGCGCGGCCGAACTGCTCACCGGTGCCCTGCGGGACCGCGGCCGGGCGGTCGTCGTCGGCTCCCGCACCTTCGGCAAGGGCTCGGTCCAGATGCCGAGCCGGCTGCCCGACGGCTCGGTCGCCGAGCTGACCGTCGGCCACTACCGCACCCCGTCGGGACGGACCGTCGACGGCACCGGCGTCACCCCGGATCTGGAGGCGGACGAGGAGGCGCTGGAGCGGGCCGGGACCGTGCTGAGCGGGCTCGGGGACGCCTCGTGAGCGTCCGGCCACGTCCCTGGTAATCGGCTTTCCCTCCAGGCCCCCGCAGGTGCGAAAATGGCCCGACTATGAACAAGGCAATGTACGTACCCAAGGAGTCCCAGCCGAAGCAGGGCAAACCGGCCGCGGAGAAGACCAAGGGCCAGCGCAAGATCGTCGCGCAGAACAAGAAGGCCCGGCACGACTACGCGATCATCGACGTCTACGAGGCCGGTCTCGTGCTCACCGGCACCGAGGTGAAGTCGCTGCGCCAGGGCCGTGCCTCGCTCGCCGACGGCTTCGTGCAGATCGACGGGAACGAGGCGTGGCTGCACAACGCCCACATCCCGGAGTACAGCCAGGGCAGCTGGACCAACCACTCCGCGCGCCGCAAGCGCAAGCTGCTGCTGCACCGTGAGGAGATCGACAAGCTGGCGTCGAAGTCGGAGGAGACGGGCCACACGATCGTGCCGCTCGTCCTGTATTTCAAGGACGGCCGCGCGAAGGCCGAGATCGCGCTGGCGCGAGGCAAGAAGGAGTACGACAAGCGGCAGACCCTGCGGGAGAAGCAGGACCGGCGGGAGTCGGACCGCGCGATCGCGGCGGCGAAGCGGAAGCAGCGCGCCCAGTAGCGGACCGGTGGCCGGTCGACGGAATGGACTGGCATCGTGCCGCGTCGGTCACGTACGATGGCCACAGTCCTCCACAGAGGGGACGTGCCGCCCCCTCGGGGGCGTTGAAAAATCAACATGGGGATGATCGGTTTCGACAGCGGCTGTTGAAGCAGGGGAAGCGTGTCGAGGAAGCGGCAATGATCTCGTAAACCATATGTCGCAAAAAATAATCGCCAATTCCAAGAGCGATTCCCAGTCCTTCGCCCTCGCTGCCTAATAAGCAGTGAGTGAAGGACCCTTAATGGGTGTCAGCCCGGGAGTGTTCCCGACCCGGATCCTGGCATAATCTAGGGGACTAAACCATCGAGCCCGGCCACGGGGTTCGATGGGAAACCAAACAGTGGCTGGGCCCGTCGGCGACTTGTTCGCGTGATCGCCGGGGCCGAGAAAATCACAGCGAACTGCACACGGAGAAGCCCTGATTCTGCACCGTTGGACGCGGGTTCGATTCCCGCCATCTCCACCACCCCATGTGAAGAGAGAGCCCCGCCCCCTCACGGAGGCGGGGTTTTCTGTTGTCCGTCGGACGAGAGCCGGGCGCGTGGGCCCGTGTCACCCCCTTCCTCGGACCGGCCGGCAGCGGGTCGCCTTCCGCACCTCCTCGCCGGCCGGCTTCCCCGTCAACGGCTGCACCGTCGGCGTGCGCTCGAAGGTGTCGCCCGGGCGTGCACGCACCGCGTCGTCGTGGACCTGCTTCGGGCGCGTCGACGGGGATCGCGGGATGCGGCCGGGCCCGGGCTCGCAGGGTGTCTCGTCCGGGTCAGGCGAGCCCGGCCCGCCCCGGACGAGAGGCCCTGGCCGCGCCGGTCGTCTCCGGTACGCCCCGCCGGACGGCCGCCAGGGAGATCAGCAGCGCCGTCGCCGCCGCGAGCACCGGTATCCCGTAGCCCGCCTGCGGGGAGACCTGGTCGGTGACCCAGCCGCCGGCCGCGCTGCCGCAGGCGATGCCGCCGAGCAGGCCCGTCACGGCCAGGGTCATGCCCTCGTTGAGGCGGCCCGGCGGTGTGCGCTCCTGGACCAGCGCCATCGTGGTGACCATCGTCGGTGCCGTCGCCGTCCCCGCCACCAGCAGCGCGCCGGCCAGCAGCGGCAGCGAACCGGCCACCGCCGCCGCGAACAGGGGCAGCGTCAGCAGGACGGTCATCGCGGCCACGCTCCACGGATGCCGGCGCGTGGCCGGGCCCGACAACCGCACCGCCCCGAACGCCAGCCCCGCCGCGCACGATCCGGCCGCCTGGAGCGCGAGCACCGCACCGGCCGCGGCGGCGTGCCCCCGCGTGTCCGCGAAGGCGATCGTCACGACCTCCGTCGCCCCGAACACCGCCCCCAGCGCCAGACAGCACAGGAGAAGCGGGACGACGCCGGGCGCGCGCAGCGGCGACGGTCCGGCCGCCGTACGGGGGTGGGGCGGCGGCTCGGTCGCGCGCTGGGCGGTGAACACCAGGATCCCGGTCACCAGCAGCGCGGCCCCGGCCAGCGTGCCGGCCTCCGGGAAGAACGTGCCGCACAGGAAGGCGGCGAGGACCGGGCCCAGCATGAAGCACAGCTCGTCGGCGGCCTGCTCGAAGGAGTTCGCGGTGTGCAGGCCGGCCGGGTCGCCCTGGAGAAGATGGCTCCAGCGGGCGCGGGACATGCCGCCGGTGTTGGGTGTGGTCGCGGTGGCGGCGTACGCGGCGAACAGGGTCCAGTCCGGGGCGCCCCCGCGCACGCACAGGACCAGCGCGAGGCTGCCGAGCAGCGCGAACAGCGTGGCGGGTACGGCGATCCGGGCCTGCCCGTACCGGTCGACGAGTCGCGCGATCCAGGGCGCGACCAGCGCGGTCGCGGCGAGCCCGGTCGCGGTGACGGCACCGGCGAGGGCGTACGAGCCGCGCGTGTCGGCGATCATCACGACCGCGCTCACGCTGAACATGCCCATGGGCAGGCGGGCCATGAGGTTCCCGGCGGTGAAGGCACGGGCGCCGGGGACGGCGAGGAGGCGGCGGTAGGGGTTCGGCTGCGGCATGCCTCCACCGTCGCCCGCGGACGATCATGAGGTCCAACACCTGTTCGATGCGGATTCACGCACGCACGTTGTAAGTTCGCCCGATGCCCGCTCATCTCGATCCCCGCCTGCTGCGTGCCTTCCTCGCCGTCTCCGAGGAACTCCACTTCACCCGCGCCGCGGCCCGCCTCTACGTCGCCCAGCAGGCCCTCAGCCGGGACGTACGGCGGCTGGAGCGCGAGCTGGGCGCCGAACTGTTCCTGCGGACCACCCGGCAGGTGACGCTCACCGCCGACGGCGAGCGGCTGGTGCCCCACGCGCGCGACGTGCTCCGCGCGCTGGACGACCTGCTCGCCGCGTTCGGTCCGGCCCGCCCCCTGCTGGTCGACCTGAACTCCCCGGGACTGGCCACCGGCCGCAGGGTGCTGCACCGGGCCCAGGAACTCGCCCCCGAGCACGAGCTGATGGCCCGTTTCGAGAGCGGTCTGACCGGTGCCGCCGTGGAGATCGTCGCGGGCCGGCTGGACGCGTCGTTCGGCCGGTACGCGGGCCTGGACCCGGTGCTGAGGGCCCGGTTGGACCACCAACTCGTGCGCTACGAGCCGATGGCGGTCCTGCTGCCCGAGGGGCACCCGCTGGCGTCGGCGGCGGAGGTTCCGCTGTCCGCGCTGGCCGGGGAGCGGGTCTACGCGGGCGCGGGGAATCCGCGGACCCCGGAGTGGACCGACCTGGCCCGACTCCTGTTCGAGGGGCGCGGCATCGAGATCGCGCCGCCCGTCCCACTCGCCGTGGGGGAGGAGGAGTTCCGGCGGATCATGGCCAAGGAGCCCTCCCCGATCCTCGCGGTAGTGGGTTTTCCGGGCATGCCTGGAGCCGTGCTGCGGCCGCTCGTCGACCCGGTCCCGCTGTCCCCCGTGTCGCTGGTCTGGCGGAAGGGGTCGGCCCATCCGGCGCTCGATGTGCTGCGCCGGGCTGCGGTCGAAATCGGGGGTGCCGAGGGGTGGCTGGAGCGTCCCGCCGGGGGATGGATTCCAGCCATGGACATGGCTGGTGTGCAGGAATGAGACGGCGCGTACCCGTGAACGGGACATCGAACGCCCGGTCCGCCGGGGGCACGGCGCGACCGTCCTGATGGCCCCAGCTGCCGCCCGGCCGGCCGCTCACGCGGGCTGTGCCGTCCGTTTCGGCCTGGGGAGGACCTGGCGGAGGGACGACGCCCGAGGATCCGGCCGACGTACGGCCGGAAGCCCACCGGGCCCGACCTCTCATCCCGCCCGCGCGCGAGGTGAGAGCAACGTTCCCTTCCGGTCACCCACAGCCACAGGCCGGAAACGCGCCCTCCCTACCTTCGGGACTCATCACCGCTCGTCCCCCCGAACCACCCCGAGCCCCGGAGCACGTGGAGGCGTCATGACAGCCCCTGGTACAGCCCCCGCACCCCCGACCGACCCGCATGCCGCCTCGGCCCCCTCGAAGAAGGGAAGCCGCTGGATCGAGGAGTGGGACCCGGAGAACGAGGCCTTCTGGAACGCCAAGGGCGAGAAGATCGCCCGGCGCAACCTCCTCTTCTCCGTCCTCTCCGAGCACATCGGCTTCTCGATCTGGACCCTGTGGTCGGTGCTGGTGCTCTTCATGGGCCCGGAGTACGGCCTCACCCCCGCCGACAAGTTCCTGCTCACCTCCGTGGTGACCCTCGTCGGCGCGGTCGTGCGGGTGCCGTACACCTTCGCCGTCGCCGTGTTCGGCGGACGGAACTGGACGATCATCTCCGCCGCCATGCTGCTCGTCCCCGCGACCGCCGCGTTCACGGTGATGGAGCCGGGCACGTCGTTCAGCACCTTCCTCCTCGTGGGCCTGCTGGCCGGCGTCGGCGGCGGCAACTTCGCCTCCTCGATGACCAACATCAACGCCTTCTTCCCGCTCCGTAAGAAGGGCTGGGCGCTCGGCCTCAACGCAGGCGGCGGCAACATCGGCGTGCCGGTGATCCAGCTGGTCGCCCTCGCCGTCATCGGCGCGGGCGGCGGGCCGCGCGTGCTGCTCGGGATCTACATCCCGCTGATCTTCGTCGCCGCGACCCTCGCAGCGCTGTACATGGACAACCTGGCGTCCGTGAGGAACGACACCGGGGCCGCGATCGACGCCGCGAAGGACCGCCACACCTGGATCATGGCCTTCCTCTACGTCGGGACGTTCGGGTCGTTCATCGGGTACTCCTTCGCCTTCGGGCAGGTCCTCACCAACCAGTTCGGGCGTACGCCGCTCCAGGCCGCCTATCTCACCTTCGTCGGCCCGCTCCTCGGCTCCCTCATCCGCCCCGTCGGCGGCTGGCTCGCCGACCGCTACGGCGGGGCCCGCATCACCCTCTACAACTACGTGGGCATGGCCGCCGCCACCGCCGTCCTGGTCTTCGCCAGCATGCAGAAGTCGCTGCCGCTGTTCGTCTGCGTCTTCGTCGTCCTGTTCGTCCTCACCGGGCTCGGCAACGGGTCGACGTACAAGATGATCCCCGGCATCTTCCAGACGAAGGCCGTCGCGAAGGGACTCGTGGGCGAGGAGGCGGCCGCCTACGGACGCCGGCTCTCCGGCGCTTCCATGGGACTCATCGGAGCCGTCGGCGCGCTGGGCGGCGTCGGCATCAACCTCGCCTTCCGGCAGTCCTTCCTCTCCTACGGCACCGGCACCGGTGCCTTCATCGCCTTCCTCGCCTTCTACGGCGTGTGCTTCGCGGTCACCTGGGCCGTATACCTTCGCCGCCCGGCCGGTCGGATCACCGCCTCCGGCACCGCATCCGAGGCGAAGTCGCAGCTCAGCTACGCCGAGGTGTGACGTAACACTGGCGACACGAAGCCGAACCGAGCCTGTCACGCACCCTTGGCAGGCTCGCTCGGCATGTAGGTCCATACGACTCCAGTGCGGGACGAGAGTGATGTACGAGCAGCAACAGCAGCGACCGGACCACGACCCGGACGGCCGGGGCGCCGAACAGCACGGGCTCCTCGCCGGCTTCACGGTGGGGGTGACCGCCGCGCGCCGCGCCGACGAGCTCGGGGCGCTGCTCCAGCGGCGCGGGGCGGCGGTGCTGCACGCGCCCGCTCTGCGGATCGTGCCGCTCGCCGACGACGGCGAACTCCTCGCCGCAACCAAAAACCTCCTCGACCAGGCGCCCGACGTCGTGGTGGCCACCACCGCCATCGGCTTCCGCGGCTGGGTGGAGGCCGCCGACGGCTGGGGGCTCGGCGAACAGCTGATCGCCCGCCTCGGCGGTGTCGAACTGCTCGCCCGCGGGCCGAAGGTCAAGGGCGCGATCCGCGCCGCGGGGCTCACCGAGAAGTGGTCGCCGTCCAGCGAGTCGATGGCCGAGGTCCTCGACCGGCTGCTCGGGGAGGGCGTCGAGGGCCGCCGCATCGCCGTCCAGCTGCACGGCGAACCGCTGCCCGGCTTCGTGGAGGCACTGCGGGTCGGGGGAGCGGAGGTGGTGGGCGTGCCCGTGTACCGGTGGATGCCGCCGGAGGACATCTCGCCGGTCGACCGGCTGCTGGACGCCGCCGTCTCGCGCGGACTGGACGCGGTCACCTTCACCAGCGCGCCCGCCGCCGCCTCCCTGCTGTCCCGCGCCGAGGAGCGGGGCCTGCTGCCCGAGCTGCTCACCGCCCTGCACCACGACGTGCTGCCGGCCTGTGTCGGCCCCGTCACCGCGCTGCCCCTTCAGGAGCGCGGGGTGGACACCGTCTCTCCCGAGCGGTTCCGGCTCGGGCCGCTCGTGCAACTGCTGTGCAGGGAACTGCCGGGCCGGGCCCGCGCGCTGCCCGTCGCCGGGCACCGGGTCGAGATCCGGGGTCATGCCGTGCTGGTCGACGGCTGCCTCAAGCCCGTACCGCCGGCCGGGATGTCCCTGCTGCGGGCGCTGGCACGGCGGCCGGGCTGGGTCGTGCCGCGCGCCGACCTGCTGCGGGCGCTGCCCGGGACGGGGAAGGACGAGCATGCCGTGGAGACGGCGATGGCCCGGCTGCGGACCGCTCTGGGGGCGCCCAAGCTGATCCAGACCGTGGTGAAACGGGGGTACCGGCTGGCGCTGGACCCCGCGGCCGACGCGAAGTACGCGGACGCGTGAGGTGCGCAGTGTGACCGACGCGGAGGCTGCCTCCCCCGGACCCCCGCTTGCGGCCTGAACGGCCTCGGCCACGAACTCCCCTGGCGGGAGAAGGACTCCCGGACGGGCTGACACCTCCGACCCCGGCGTCACGGAGGAACAGGGGACGGGCTGATGTTCCGGCCCCTGTGCCGGGTGGTTCCCTGGGCGGAGCGGGGGTCCGCTCCGGTGCCGGGAGGACCCCCGACGGGCCGGGGGTCCGCTCCGGTGCCGGTAGGTACCCCGGACGGTTTGATGTTCCGTCCCTGTGCCGGGTGTTCCCTGGGCCGGCCGGGGGCCCGCTCCCTTGCCGGGACGGAGACCCCCGACGGGCCGGGAGTCCGCTCCCGTGCCGTGAGGGACCCCGGACGCTTCGATGTTCCGGCCCCTGTGCCGGTTGCAGGCCGGGAGCTTCTCCCCGGCGCGCGGGAAGGACCGTCTGACGGGCCGAAAGACACACCCCCGTCCGGGGTCTTCCGGCGACCCGCCCCCGCCCCGCACTGTGAAAGGTGACGCTTCCCCAAGCAGCCTCTCCTCGGCGGTGACAGGCACATGGCACTGGGCACGGGCACTCCCAGCTACGACCTCCGCTTCGACGCCGGGCGGATCTGCCTGGACCTCCTCGCCACCGCCCACCCCCTCGAACGGCTCGACGCGCTCCCGCCGTTGTGCGCCTGGATCGCCGGGTCCGGTCTCGTGCCTCCTGGCACCCCGCTGCCCCACGCCGGTCCCTCCTGGCCGCCCGCCTTCCGGGAACTGCGCGGCAGTGTCCGCCAGTTGGTGTCCGGATGGCTCGCCGGCGAGACGCGGCCGGTGTACGGTCCCGCCCTCGCGCACGTCAACGCCGTCGCACGTGCCGCGCCCCCGGTCCCCCGTGCCGTACGAGCGCAGGACGGTGGGCTCGTGCGGGAGCTGGAGGGGGGCCCGGAGTGCGCGGCGCTGCTCGCGGTGGTCGCGCGGGACGCGGTGGAGTTGCTCACCGACCCCGTCGCGCGAGCGGCCCTGCGGCAGTGCGCGGGGGACAACTGCCCGATCGTGTACGTCGACACGTCCCGCGGGCGGCGTCGGCGCTGGTGCTCCAGCGAGGTCTGCGGGAACCGCGAACGAGTCGCCCGGCACCGCCGGCGCGCGGCGCTCGCGCGTGCCTGAGCGCCGCAGCGAGGCAAGTGGGCTGTCCGCTATGGGGTGTTCGTGACCGTGCCGTCGAAGTGATTTCGATTACACGCCGTTTACCTTCGCCCGTCACCGGGAAGCGCTTCCCGACTTCTCGCCTGTGGGGGAAATGTAAAGAAAGAGGGGCGGGAATGTGCCCCGATGTTCCCCTTGTCATGTCAACTCACAGAAATCTGTCACTCCGGTTTGAACACGCGTGGGGCCGCGTCCGTACCGGTGGGGGAGCGACCGACTCGGGGGAACCCCCGGACACCGGAGGTGGGCGTGCGCAAGGATGCGGCCGTGGCCAATGAACGTGGATCGAGGGCCCGACATCGCATGTCCCAGCCCTCGGAACCCGATGAGGAGCTGATGCGTGCTCTGTATCGGGAGCATGCCGGACCTCTCCTCGCGTATGTCCTGCGACTGGTTGCCGGCGACCGGCAGCGCGCGGAGGACGTCGTGCAGGAGACACTCATCCGAGCCTGGAAGAACGCCGGTCAGCTCAACCGGGCGACCGGATCGGTACGCCCCTGGCTGGTGACGGTCGCGCGTCGCATCGTCATCGACGGCCACCGCAGCCGGCAGGCCCGGCCGCAGGAGGTCGACCCGTCGCCGCTGGAGGTCATCCCCGCGGAGGACGAGATCGACAAGGCGCTGTGGCTGATGACGCTGTCAGACGCTCTCGACGACCTGACCCCGGCCCACCGGGAGGTGCTCGTCGAGACGTATTTCAAGGGGCGTACCGTCAACGAGGCGGCCGAGACGCTGGGCATACCCAGCGGCACCGTGCGCTCACGGGTCTTCTACGCCCTGCGGTCGATGAAGCTGGCTCTCGAGGAGCGGGGGGTGACGGCGTGATGAGTGTTTACGGGGGATTCGGAACGGGTGGTTCGGGTATGTCTGGCCCCATGCAGGGATCTATGCAGGGATCTCCGAGCCCGAGCGAACACGAGACCGTGGGCGCCTATGCCCTGGGGATTCTCGACGACGCCGAGGCAACCGCTTTCGAGGCGCATCTCGCCGGGTGCGAGTGGTGCGCGCAGCAGCTCGACGAACTGGCCGGGATGGAGCCGATGCTGGCCGCGCTCGCGGACCTGCCCGGCGCCGGGACCCCCGCGATCGGTGAGTCCCTGTCCGCGAAACCGGGCCCGCGACTGGTCGAGAAGCTCGTCGTGGAGGTCTCCGACCGCCGCGCCCAGAAGCGTCGGCGCAGCATGTACATGATCGCGGCCGGTGTCGCGCTGATCATCGGCGGCCCGCTGGTGGCCGTGGCGGCCGGCGGCGGCGACGACAGTGGCGGCACCGGCATCGAGGCGGGTGTGAGCCCCGCGAAGTCGGCCTTCGAGACGCTCTCCGACAAGGTCACGGGCACCGACCCGGGCACCAAGGTCACCGCGACCGTCGCCATGGGCGAGAAGGCCTGGGGCACCGAGGCCGTGGTCGAGCTGAAGAACGTGGCGGGCCCCAACAAGTGCTCGCTCATCGCCGTCGGCAAGAACGGCGAACGGGAGACCATTTCGTCGTGGTCCGTCCCGGAATGGGGTTATGGCCTGCCCAACGCCAAGACCGAGCAGGCCAAGAACCCGCTCTACGTCCAGGGCGGCGCCGCGTTCACCCCGAACGAGATCGATCACTTCGAGGTCATGACCTTCGACGGAAAGAAGCTCGTCGAGGTCGACGCGCCGTAGCCTCCGGGGTCCCCCTTCGCGTACGGTTGACGGCTGCCCAGCACGTCAGAAGGGGGCCCGGTGGCCGCTCAGGCTCAGCAGGAATCCGCGGTCGACTCGGTTCAGGACTCAGTTCGTGACCGTGAGATCAGCGTCGAGCAAGAACACCTGGACCGGGTGTACCGGCGCCTCGAGGAGAAGATCCACGAGGCCGAGTTCCTCATGCACGACGCGGCCCGCCGCGGCCAGGTCGGCACGCCCGGCGCCCTGGCCGAGCGGGACGCGCAGGTGTTCCGGGCGGGGGTCCACCTCAACCGCCTCAACAACGAGTTCGAGGACTTCCTCTTCGGCCGGATCGACCTGCTCCCCGGCAAGGACGGCAGGAAGGGCCCCGACGGCGCCTACACCGCCGTGGAACCCGCGGACGGCGCGATCCGCGACGACAACACCGCCGACATCGCCGAGACACTCCACATCGGACGCATCGGGGTCCTCGACGAGGACTACGCCCCGCTCGTCATCGACTGGCGCGCCCCGGCAGCCGCGCCGTTCTACCGGTCCACGCCGGTCGACCCCGGCCGGGTGGTACGCCGCCGGGTCATCCGGTCCAAGGGGCGCCGGGTCCTCGGCGTCGAGGACGACCTGATGCGCCCGCAGCTCACGGCCCGCCTCGACGGCCGGGAACTGCCCGTCATCGGCGACGGCGCCCTCATGGCAGCCCTCGGCCAGGCCCGCAGCCACACCATGCGTGACATCGTCGCGTCCATCCAGGCCGAGCAGGACATGGTCATCCGTGCCCCCGCCGCCTCCGTCACCTACGTCGAGGGCGGGCCGGGCACCGGCAAGACCGCCGTCGCCCTGCACCGGGCCGCGTACCTCCTCTACCAGGACCGCCGCCGGTACGCGGGCGGCATCCTGATCGTCTCCCCGACCCCGCTGCTGGTGGCGTACACCGAGGGCGTCCTGCCCTCCCTCGGCGAGGAGGGCCAGGTCGCGATCCGCGCCATCGGCTCCCTCGTCGACGGCCTGGAGGCCACCCTGTACGACTCCCCGGCGGTCGCCCGCGCCAAGGGGTCGTACCGCATGCTGAAGGTGCTGCGGAAGGCGGCGCGCGGGGCGCTCGAAGTGGGGCGGCCGGGCGACGGCGCCCCGGCCGGGCAGCTCGCGTTCGGGGAGGACGACGACGCCGAGGCCCGTCCGCGGACTCCCGCCGGTACGCCCGACCGGCTGCGCGTCGTCGCCTTCGGGCGGCGTCTCGAACTGGAGGCGGGGGATCTCGACGCCATCCGGCAGAGCGCCCTCAGCGGCACCGCGCCGGTCAACCTGCTGCGCCCGCGCGCCCGCAAGCTCCTCCTGGACGCCCTGTGGGAGCGCTCCGGCGCGTCAGGCCGGCACAGCGACCCCGAACTGGCCGCCGAGCTGCGCTCCTCCTTCGACGAGGACGTGACGGGTGAGGACTCCTTCATCGCGTTCCTCGACGCCTGGTGGCCCGAGCTGACCCCGACGTCCGTCCTCGCCGCCATGGCCGACGAACGCCGGCTCGGCCGCTGGGCCCGTCGGATCCTCAACCCCGGCGAGGTCCGCAAGGTCGCCCGTTCGCTGAGGCGAGAGGGCCACTCGGTGCACGACATCGCGATGCTCGACGAGCTGCAAGCGATCCTCGGCGCCCCGGCCCGCCCCCGCAGAAGACGCGAACTCGACCCGCTGGACCAGCTCACCGGCCTGGAGGAGCTGATGCCGGTGCGTGAGGAATCGCAGCGCGAGCGGGCCGAGCGCCTCGCCCAGGAGCGCACCGAGTACGCGCACGTCATCGTCGACGAGGCTCAGGACCTCACGCCGATGCAGTGGCGCATGGTGGGCCGCCGCGGCCGGCACGCCACCTGGACGGTCGTCGGCGACCCGGCCCAGTCCTCGTGGTCCGACCCCGACGAGGCCGCCCAGGCCCGCGACGAGGCCCTCGGCAGCCGCCCGCGCCGCCGCTTCCAGCTCACCGTGAACTACCGCAACCCGGCGGAGATCGCCGAGCTGGCCGCGAAGGTGCTGGCGCTGGCGATGCCCGGTGCCGAGTCCCCGTCGGCGGTGCGGTCGACGGGAGTCGTACCGCGTTTCAGGGCGGTGGAGGACACCCTGGGCACCACCGTGCGGGCGGAGGCCGAACGTCTCCTGGAGCGGGTCGACGGCACCGTCGGCGTCGTCGTGGCCATGAACCGGCGCGAGGAGGCCCGGCGCTGGCTCGCCGGACTCGGCGGCCGTGTGGTGGCCCTCGGCAGCCTGGAGGCCAAGGGCCTGGAGTACGACGCGACGGTGGTCGTCTCCCCGGCAGAGATCGCCGACGAGTCCCCGGCCGGCCTGCGCGTGCTGTACGTGGCCCTGACCAGGGCGACCCAGCAGCTCACGGTCGTCTCGGCGGACCGCGACGAACCCGACGGGGACGGGGTGCCCGATCTGCTGAGGGACTGATTCCCGGGAAGTACGCGCACGGGAATGGTCTTTGGGGATCCGTTTGTTAGCCTGGGTGTGACACCGGCTCGATCCAAGCCCCCGGGCCCAACCTTCGTCGCTACGAGCGACCACTTGCCGCGAGGCGAGCATGGCGGGCCGGTGTCATAGACAGACGAGAGAGGCCCACGTCCGTGTGACGTGGGCCTCTCTCGCTGTGAACTCAACGTTCGCAACCCAGGGGTGGCTAACGCCTACCCAGCAGTAGGTGCGACGATCGGACGGCATCCAGCGTCACAGGTGAAAGCAGAGGAAGTCGGCCATGGCAACGGCGCCCAGCGTCTCCTACTCGATGACGGTCCGGCTGGAGGTGCCCGCGAGCGGAACCGCGGTCTCCCAGCTCACCGGGGCCGTCGAGTCCCACGGAGGCTCGGTGACCGGCCTCGACGTCACGGCTTCCGGCCACGAGAAGCTCCGCATCGACGTCACGATCGCGGCCACGTCCACCGCGCACGCCGACGAGATCGTCGAGCAGCTCCGCGGTATCGAGGGCGTCACCCTGGGCAAGGTCTCGGACCGTACGTTCCTGATGCACCTCGGCGGCAAGATCGAGATGGCGTCGAAGCACCCGATCCGCAACCGCGACGACCTCTCGATGATCTACACGCCGGGCGTGGCCCGCGTCTGCATGGCGATCGCCGAGAACCCCGAGGACGCCCGCCGCCTCACCATCAAGCGCAACTCCGTTGCGGTCGTGACGGACGGCTCGGCCGTGCTGGGCCTCGGCAACATCGGCCCGATGGCCGCCCTGCCGGTCATGGAGGGCAAGGCCGCCCTCTTCAAGCGGTTCGCCGGCATCGACGCCTGGCCGATCTGCCTGGACACCCAGGACACCGACGCGATCGTCGAGATCGTCAAGGCCATCGCCCCGGGCTTCGCCGGCATCAACCTGGAGGACATCTCCGCCCCCCGCTGCTTCGAGATCGAGGCCCGGCTGCGCGAGGCCCTCGACATCCCCGTCTTCCACGACGACCAGCACGGCACGGCGATCGTCGTCCTCGCCGCCCTCACCAACGCCCTGCGGGTCGCGGGCAAGGCCATCGAGAACATCCGCGTCGTCATGTCCGGCGCGGGCGCGGCCGGTACGGCCATCCTCAAGCTGCTGATCGCGGCCGGCGTGAAGAACGCCGTCGTCGCCGACATCCACGGCGTCGTGCACGCGGGCCGCGAGGACCTCGTCGACGCGGCCCCCGGCTCGGCGCTGCGCTGGATCGCCGACAACACCAACCCCGAGGGCCTCACCGGCACGCTGAAGGAGGCCGTGCGCGACGCGGACGTCTTCATCGGCGTCTCCGCCCCCAACGTCCTGGACGGCGACGACGTGGCCGCCATGGCCGACGACGCGATCGTGTTCGCGCTCGCGAACCCCGACCCCGAGGTGGACCCGGCCGTCGCCCGTCAGACGGCCGCCGTCGTGGCCACCGGCCGCTCCGATTTCCCGAACCAGATCAACAACGTGCTGGTCTTCCCGGGTGTGTTCCGCGGCCTGCTGGACGCCCAGTCCCGCACCGTCAACACGGAGATGATGCTCGCTGCCGCGAAGGCCCTCGCCGACGTGGTGACCGAGGACGAGCTGAACGCGAACTACATCATTCCGAGCGTCTTCAACGACAAGGTCGCCGGCGCGGTGGCCGGGGCCGTGCGGGAGGCCGCGAAGGCCGCCGGGGCCACCGTCTGAGAACCCGCCGTCCGCGGGGGGCTGTGAGGATCGCCACGACGTGCCATGAAACCGGCGCGTCGTGGAACCCGGTACGCATGACCGCCATCTATGGTAGGCGGCTAGTCAGTGGCGCTTTCGTGTGACTCCCAAGGGTGTTCTCACGACTCCTGCGGGTGCCGGATTGGCTTTCCCGCCGCAGGTGGGGGCAGGATGCGTCTCTGGGCGCGAGGGTCTGACATGGGACCCGGTCCGGGGACTTTCCGAGGACCCTGGCAGCATCGGCTTCGCTGTGCCCAACATGCGGCTCCGCCGCGTGGCACGCCTCAACGGCAAGAAGAACACGGGAGTAAGAACATGAACCGCAGTGAGCTGGTGGCCGCGCTGGCCGACCGCGCCGAGGTGACCCGCAAGGACGCCGACGCCGTGCTGGCCGCGTTCGCCGAGGTCGTCGGCGACATCGTCTCCAAGGGCGACGAGAAGGTCACCATCCCCGGCTTCCTGACCTTCGAGCGCACCCACCGTGCCGCTCGCACCGCCCGCAACCCGCAGACCGGCGACCCGATCCAGATCCCGGCCGGTTACAGCGTGAAGGTCTCCGCGGGCAGCAAGCTCAAGGAAGCCGCCAAGGGCAAGTGACGCTCCGCTGAGAGCGCCGTGGGGTGACTGCGGGCCGTCTGTGCGGCACGCAGTTCCCCGCGCTCCTTCGGACGCGTCGAGATACGCCGATGGGGCGGCGACCCGGTACCGGGTCGCCGCCCCATCGGCGTATCTCGCGCGGGAGCCGCTATCCGAGTGCCTTGCCCGGCAGCTCCACCTTCGCGCCCAGCTCCATCAGCTTGTCCATGAAGTTCTCGTAGCCGCGGTTGATCAGATCGATCCCGTGGACGCGGGACGTGCCCTGGGCCGCGAGGGCGGCGATCAGGTACGAGAAGCCGCCGCGCAGGTCGGGGATGACCAGGTCGGCGCCCTGGAGCTTGGTCGGGCCGGACACGACCGCGGAGTGCAGGAAGTTGCGCTGGCCGAAGCGGCAGTCGGAACCGCCCAGGCACTCGCGGTACAGCTGGATGTGGGCGCCCATCTGGTTGAGCGCGGACGTGAAGCCCAGCCGCGACTCGTAGACCGTCTCGTGGACGATGGACAGGCCCGTGGCCTGGGTGAGGGCGACGACCAGCGGCTGCTGCCAGTCGGTCTGGAAGCCCGGGTGGACGTCGGTCTCCAGGGCGATCGACTTCAACTGGCCGCCGGGGTGCCAGAAGCGGATGCCCTCGTCGTCGATCCGGAAGGCGCCGCCCACCTTGCGGTAGGTGTTCAGGAAGGTCATCATCGAGCGCTGCTGGGCGCCGCGGACGTAGATGTCGCCCTCGGTCGCCAGCGCCGCGGACGCCCAGGAGGCGGCCTCCAGACGGTCCGACAGGGCGCGGTGGTCGTAGCCGCCGAGTTTGTCCACACCGGTGATGCGGATCGTGCGGTCGGTGTCCATCGCGATGATGGCGCCCATCTTCTGTAGGACGCAGATCAGGTCCTCGATCTCCGGCTCGACGGCCGCGTTCGCGAGTTCCGTGACGCCCTCGGCGAGGACGGCCGTCAGCAGGACCTGCTCGGTCGCGCCGACGGACGGGTACGGCAGCACGATCTTCGTGCCGCGCAGCCGCTGCGGGGCCTCCAGGTACTGGCCGTCCGCCCGCTTCTCGATCTTCGCGCCGAACTGCCGCAGCACGTCGAAGTGGAAGTCGATGGGCCGGCCGCCGATGTCGCAGCCGCCCAGGCCCGGGATGAAGGCGTGTCCGAGGCGGTGCAGCAGCGGGCCGCAGAACAGGATCGGGATCCGGCTGGAACCGGCGTGCGCGTCGATGTCGGCGACGTTGGCGCTCTCGACGTAGGTCGGGTCGAGCACCAGCTCACCCGGCTCCTCACCCGGACGGACCGTCACCCCGTGCAGTTGCAGCAGGCCGCGTACGACCCGCACGTCACGGATGTCCGGAACGTTGCGCAGTCGGCTCGGCTCGCTGCCCAACAGGGCGGCGACCATGGCCTTGGGTACGAGGTTCTTCGCACCGCGGACACGGATCTCGCCCTGAAGCGGGGTTCCGCCGTGGACAAGCAGGACGTCGTCTGAGCCGTTGACGGTCATGTATCTCGCGTTCCGTGGAGTGGGGCAGGGCCGGAGAGGACAGAGTAATCGCCGTGGACCCCCGTCCCGTAAGCCCGAGGGCGGCTCAGGGTCGTCATGGCTGTGTCACAACACGAACCGTTTCCTGTCGGGTACATGGCGTCACCGTGGGCCGGCCGGCGTCCTCGTGCGCCCGGACCGCATCCGTGCGCCCGGCCTGCCCTCACTCCGTATGCCCCGGTCGCCTCCCCACGCGCGGGGAAGATGGGGGATCATGTCTGGCATGACCGAGGTGTCCTCGCTCACAGGGCGGCTGCTCGTGGCAACCCCCGCCCTGGCGGACCCGAACTTCGACCGCGCGGTGGTGCTCCTCCTCGACCACGACGAGGAGGGCTCGCTCGGTGTCGTCCTCAACCGCCCGACGCCGGTGGGTGTCGGCGACATCCTGGAGGACTGGGCGGACCTCACCGGTGAGCCGGGTGTCGTCTTCCAGGGCGGCCCGGTCTCCCTCGACTCGGCGCTCGGCGTCGCCGTGATCCCCGGTGGCACCGCCGTCGACGGCACGCCGCTCGGCTGGCGGCGGGTGCACGGCGCGATCGGCCTCGTCGACCTGGAGGCCCCGCCGGAGCTGCTCGCCTCGGCCCTCGGCTCCCTGCGGATCTTCGCCGGGTACGCCGGCTGGGGTCCCGGCCAGCTGGAGGACGAGCTGGTGGAGGGCGCCTGGTACGTGGTGGAGTCCGAGCCCGGCGACGTGTCCTCACCCTCCCCGGAGACCCTCTGGCGCGAGGTCCTGCGCCGTCAGCGCAACGAACTGGCGATGGTGGCGACGTACCCGGACGACCCTTCGCTCAACTGACGCGTGTGACCTTCAGTACCCTTGGCCGTATGAGCACTCTTGAGCCCGAGCGCGGCACCGGAACGGGGACCCTCGTAGAGCCGACGCCGCAGGTGTCGCACGGCGACGGTGACCACGAGCGCTTCGCGCACTACGTCCAGAAGGACAAGATCATGGCGAGCGCGCTCGACGGGACTCCCGTCGTGGCGCTCTGCGGCAAGGTGTGGGTGCCCGGTCGCGACCCGAAGAAGTACCCGGTGTGTCCCATGTGCAAGGAGATCTACGAGTCCATGGGGTCCGGCGGCGACGACGACAAGGGCAAGGGCGACAAGTAGCCGGTAGTCCGGCGGCCGGCTGACTTTCCCGGAGGCCCCCAGGGTGCGCTTTGGCGCACCTTGGGGGCCTCTGTGCCGTTTGCGGGCCGTGCCGCGTTGCAAGGGATGCGTCGACTGGTCACAGAGTGGTGGAGACCTCTTGTGGTGGTGTTCACCGAGTCCCTAGCCTCCCGAGTGTTGTGCACAGCGAAACCGTCATTGCGCATGTTGCAACGCCTCGGAGGAACGCTCCATGAAGCCGTCCGTCCGCATCGCCGCAGTGCTGACCGCCCTGGTCACCGCCGCCTGCGCCCCACAGACCTCCGCCAACCCCTCCTCCGCCAAGGACGACAAGAGCGGCACACTGCGCGTGTGGCTCTTCCAGGAGGTCGGCAACGATCCCAAGCGGAAGGTCGTCGACTCCGTCGTCGCCGGCTTCGAGAAGACCCACGCCGCCACGGACGTCGAGGTGGAGTACATCCCGGTCGAAACCCGCGCCCAGCGCGTCAAGTCCGCCTTCAACGACCCCGGGTCCGCGCCCGACGTGATGGAGTACGGCAACACCGACACCGCCGGCTACGTGAAGGACGGCGGACTCCTCGACGTCACCGAGGAGTTCACCTCCTGGGCCGAGACGAAGAACACCGACCCCACCGCCCGCCGGTCCGTCACCGTCGACGGGAAGATCTACGGCGCCCCCCTCTACGTCGGCGTCCGCGCCCTCTACTACCGCACCGACGTCTTCGGGGAACTCGGCCTCGCCGTCCCGAGGAGCATGGCCGAACTCGCTTCCACGGCCCGTACGATCCGCGCCGCGAAGCCCGAGCTGTACGGCCTCGTCGTCGGCGGCGCCTACACCTACGGCGCGCTGCCCTTCGTCTGGGCCAACGGCGGTGACCTCGCCACCGGCAAGGACGGCTCGTACGCCTCCGCCATCGACAGCGCCGCCGCGCAGAAGGGCATCACGGCGTACACCGCGCTGTTCGGCGACGACAACTGCCCCGCCGCCAAGTGCGCGGGCATGGGCGGCAACGACACGATCACCGCCTTCGCCGCGGGCAGGGCGGGCATGGCGATCGGCGGCGACTTCAGCCACACCGCCGTCGAGGCCGGCAAGGTGAAGGGCGAGTACGCCGTCGTGCCGCTGCCCGGCGTCCGGGCCGGCTCGATCGCGCCGGCCTTCGCGGGCGGCAACAACCTCGGCGTCCTCAGGAGCACCTCCCACCGCACCCTCGCCGTGCAGCTGACGCAGGCGCTCGCCTCCAAGCGGACGCAGGCGCGGCTGTTCGACGCGATGGGCTTCCTGCCGACCTACACGGACGTCCGTGACGCGGCGGCGGAGCGCAAGCCGTACGTGAAGCCGTTCGTGGAGACCCTGGCGGCGGGCACCAGGTTCGTGCCGTCCTCGCCCGCCTGGTCACGGATCGACTCCCAACTGGTCCTGCCGACCATGTTCCAGGAGGTCGTCAGCGGCCGGAAGGACGTGGCGGCCGCCTCGGGGGAGGCGGCCGAGAAGATGGACGCCGCCTTCGGCAGCGTGGGCTGAGCCGATGGTCGCGCACGGCACGGCGGCCGTGGAGAAGCGCCCCGCGCCCCTCACGGCCCCGGCCCCCCGCAGGCGGACCCGCGGTGCCTGGACCCCCTGGCTCTACCTCGCCCCCGCTCTCGTCGTCCTCGCCGGGCTGCTGGGCTATCCGATCTACCAGCTCGGCCTGATCTCCCTCTTCCGTTACACCCAGGCACAGGTCAGCGGTGGGGAACCGACCGTCTTCCGGGGTTTCGGCAACTATGCCGACCTCTTCGCCGACGACCGGTTCTGGCAGGTGCTGTTCGCGACGGTCGTCTTCGCGGCGGGCTGTGTGCTGTCCACCCTCGCCGTGGGCTGCGCGCTCGCCGTGCTCCTCACGCGCGTGCGTGCCGTGCCGCGGCTCGCGCTGATGCTGGCCGCGCTGGGCGCCTGGGCCACCCCCGCGGTCACCGGCTCGACGGTCTGGCTGTTCCTGTTCGACCCCGACTTCGGACCCGTCAACCGCGTCCTGCGACTGGGCGACCACTCCTGGACGTACGGCCGTCTCAGCGCCTTCCTCCTGGTCCTGCTGGAAGTGGTGTGGTGCTCCTTCCCGTTCGTGATGGTGACGGTGTACGCGGGCATCCGCGCCGTACCGTCCGAGGTGCTGGAGGCGGCCGCCCTGGACGGCGCCTCGCAGTGGCGCACCTGGCGGTCGGTCCTCGCGCCGATGCTCCGGCCGATCCTGGTGGTCGTCACCGTCCAGTCGGTGATCTGGGACTTCAAGGTCTTCACGCAGATCTACGTCATGACCAACGGCGGCGGCATCGCCGGCCAGAACCTCGTCCTGAACGTCTACGCGTACCAGGAGGCGTTCGCGTCCTCGCAGTACGGGCTCGGCGCGGCGATCGGCGTCGTGATGCTGCTCATCCTGCTCACCGTCACCCTCGGCCACCTGTGGCTGCTGCGCCGCCAGGGGGAGGAGACATGAGACTTCCACGGTGTCCGGGAGGAGTCGTGCGGCACCCGTGGCGGGCCGCCGCCGACGCCTGCGCGCTGCTGGTCACGGCCGTCGTCGCGTTCCCGCTGTACTGGATGGTGCTCGGCGCCTTCAAACCGGCCGGTGAGATCGAGTCGAGCGAACCCCGTCCCTGGACCCTTTCCCCGTCCCTGGATTCCTTCCGCCGCGTCTTCGGGCAACAGGAATTCGGCCGTTACTTCCTCAACAGTCTCGTCGTCGCGGTCACGGTGGTGATCGTCTCGGCGGCCGTCGCGTTTCTCGCCGCGACCGCCGTCACACGATTCCGGTTCCGCTTCCGGACCACCCTGTTGATCATGTTCCTGGTGGCCCAGACGGTGCCGGTGGAAGCCCTCACGATCCCCTTGTTCTTCGTCATGCGGGACGCCGGTCAGCTGAACACCCTGGGCGCGCTGATCCTGCCCCACATCGCCTTCTCGCTGCCGTTCGCGATCTGGATGCTGAGGGGCTTCGTGAAAGGCGTTCCCGAGGCGCTGGAGGAGGCCGCGTACCTCGACGGGGCGAGCCGTGCGCGATTCCTGTGGCAGATCCTTTTCCCGCTCGTGCTGCCGGGCCTGGTGGCCACGAGCGTGTTTTCCTTCATCTCCGCCTGGAACGACTTCCTCTTCGCCAAGTCCTTCATCATCAGTGACACTTCGCAGTCGACCCTGCCGATGGCGCTGCTGGTGTTCTACAAGCCCGACGATCCCGACTGGGGCGGGGTGATGGCCGGTTCGACGGTGATGACGATTCCGGTGCTGGTGTTCTTCGTACTCGTACAGCGACGACTTGTCTCCGGCCTCGGCGGAGCGGTGAAGGACTGACGTGACTTCTGGCGACGACATCATTCCGGCGCCGCGCGCCGTCGAGGGACCCATGCGGTGCGGGGAGCTGCTGCTGGACGCCTCCACCACCCTGTGGGCCGCGCCCGGCACGGAGAGCACCGAACGCTGGCTGCGGGCGACGATCGGCGCCGCGCACGGCCTGCCGCTGCGGCCCGGTCCCGAGGAGGCACGCGACGGCGTACGGCTGCTCGTCGACGACACGTTGGAGCCGGAGGCGTACCGGCTGAGCGTCGTCGTCGACCGGGGCGTCGAGATCCGCGGCGGTGACCCGGCCGGCGTCTTCTGGGGGGCGCAGACCCTGCGCCAGCTCCTCGGTCCCGAGGCGTTCCGGCGCGCTCCGGTGCGCCCCCGCACGTGTCACGGAATTCCGCACCAGATCGTCGAGGACGGCCCCCGTTTCCGCTGGCGGGGTCTCCTGCTCGACGTGGCCCGGCACTTCATGCCCAAGGAAGGCGTCCTGCGCCAGCTGGACCTGATGGCCGCGCACAAACTCAACGTCCTCCACTTCCATCTGACCGACGACCAGGGCTGGCGGATCGAGATCGAGCGCCACCCGCGACTGACCGAGGTCGGCGCCTGGCGCTCCCGCACGAAATTCGGCCACCGTGCCTCGCCGCTGTGGGACGACAGACCGCACGGCGGCTTCTACACCCGCGACGACATCCGCGAGATCGTGGCGTACGCCGCCGAGCGGCATATCACCGTCGTCCCCGAGATCGACGTGCCGGGGCACTCGCAGGCGGCCATCGCCGCCTATCCGGAACTCGGCAACACCGACGTCGTCGACACCTGCGCCCTCTCCGTCTGGGACACCTGGGGGATCAACCCGAACGTACTCGCGCCCACCGACAACACGCTGCGCTTCTTCGAGGGGGTCTTCGAGGAAGTCCTCGAACTCTTCCCCTCGGAGTTCATTCACGTCGGCGGTGACGAATGCCCCAAGGAGCAGTGGCGCGCCTCGCCCACCGCGCAGGCCCGCATCGAACAACTCGGTCTCGCCGGCGAGGAGGGACTACAGGCCTGGTTCATCCGGCACTTCGACACCTGGCTCGCCGCGCGCGGGCGGCGGCTCATCGGCTGGGACGAGATCCTGGAGGGTGGTCTCGCCGCGGGCGCCGCCGTGTCGTCCTGGCGGGGTTACGCCGGCGGGATCGCCGCCGCGCGCGCGGGGCACGACGTCGTCATGTGCCCCGAGCAGCAGGTGTACCTGGACCACCGGCAGGACGGCGGTGCCGACGAACCCGTGCCGATCGGCTACGTCCGCAGCCTGGAGGACGTCTACCGGTTCGAGCCCGTGCCGCCCGAGTTGACGGCCGAGGAGGCGGCACACGTGCTGGGCCCGCAGGCCAACGTGTGGACCGAGGCGATGGAGGATGCCGCGCGCGTGGACTACCAGGTCTTCCCCCGGCTCGCGGCCTTCGCCGAGGTCGCCTGGAGTCGGCTGCCCGCCCCCGAGCGGCGGGACTTCGCCGACTTCGAGCGGCGGATGGAGGCCCACTACGAGCGGCTCGACGCCCTGGGCGTCGCCTACCGGCCGCCGGGCGGTCCGAAACCCTGGCAGAAGCGCCCCGGCGTGCTCGGCCGGCCGATCGAGGGCGCGCCCCCGACCCGCTGAGCCCAACTCCCCGACGCCGAACCGCTGGGCTCGCTCCGCACGCCCCAGTCAGGAAAAACCCCGGCAGGGTCACCGAAGACTGGCGATCCGCGCACACCGGCGAAGTCATGCGAATACGGACCATGTTCCGGACGAGGTGGGCGAATGCCTCCTAGCGGACCCCCGCGCTCGGGCCTTGCGAAGATGTGCCAGAGTTGCCACGTCCGCCCTGTCAGCACGTACCGTACGGCAGCACAGGTGGGACCAGGTGGGGCAGCGGGAAGGGGCAGCCGGTTTTGACCACGCACGCACCGCACGCGGGGCAGGCCGTCACGCTGCCCGCGACACTGGACGAAGCAGTGGCGGCACTCGCCGCCACGCCGGCCGCCGTGCCGGTGGCGGGCGGCACCGACCTGATGGCCGCCGTCAACTCCGGCCAGCTCAGGCCCGCCGCCCTCGTCGGCCTCGGCCGCATCAGCGAGATCCGCGGCTGGCAGTACCAGGACGGGCACGCCCTGCTCGGCGCCGGACTCACCCACGCCCGCATGGGCCGCCCCGACTTCGCCGCCCTCATCCCGGCGCTCGCCGCGGCCGCGCGCGCCGCGGGCCCGCCGCACATCCGCAACGCGGGGACCCTGGGCGGCAACATCGCCTCCGCGGCCCCCACGGGCGACGCGCTCCCCGTGCTGGCCGCGCTGGAGGCGACCCTGATCATCGCGGCCCCGGGCGGCGTCCGCCGCGAGATCCCGGTGTCGCACCTGCTGGCAGGGATGGACATGCTGCGCGGCGGCGAACTCATCGGGTACGTGCGCGTGCCGCTGCTGCACGCCCCCCAGGTCTTCCTGAAGGCGACCGGCCGGACCGGCCCCGGGCGGGCGGTCGCCTCCGTCGCCCTCGTCCTGGACCCCGCCCGGCGCGGAGTCCGGTGCGCCGTGGGCGCCATAGCGCCGATGCCGCTACGGCCCCTGGAGGCCGAGCAGTGGGTCGCCCGGCTCATCGACTGGGACAACAACCGGGCCCTCGTCCCCGAGGCGCTCAGCGCCTTCGGCGAGTACGTCGCCGCCGCCTGCATCCCGGACCCGGTCCCCGCCGAGGACGGTTCCGTGCAACCGCTACCGCCCGCCGTACTGCACCTGCGGCGCACCGTCGCCGCCCTGGCCCGACGAGCACTGGGGAGGGCACTGTCATGACCGACGACCAGCAAGGACAGGGCGCGCCACCGGGCGGCGGCCGCTGGGACCCGCTGCCCCAGGGCGACTACGACGACGGCGCCACCGCCTTCGTGAATCTCCCCGAGGGCGGCATCGACGCCCTCCTGGCCGCCCGTGGCGACGGCAGCCCGCTCGCGGCGCCCGGCCACGGATACGTGCCCCCCGAGATCGAGGCGACGCACGACGGGGCCGACCCCGCGGCGCCCGGCAACGGCACCTGGGCGGCGTCCGCGGGCGGCACGGACTGGCCCGCGCCGGCGAGCGGGACGGCCGGCGGCGACCGGTTCACGTACCACCCCGGCGCCACCGGGCAGTGGACCTTCGACGACACCCGTGCGCCCGCGGAGCCCGCCCCCGCGCCCGGCCACGACGTGACCGGTCAGTGGTCGATCCCTGTCGCGGGCGGCGATCTGCCCGACGAGTCGGGCGAGTTCACCACCTCCGCGCTGGTCGAGCAGTGGGGCGGCGGAACGCCCCCGGCCACCCTGCCGGGCGGCGCGTCCGCGCCCTGGGCGACGGAGCCCACGCCGGACGAGCGGTCCTGGAACCCGGCGACCGACGGGGCCGGCGCACCGCTCGCCGAGGCCGCCGGAGCGCGAGCGGACGCGCCCGCCTTCGGGCACGCCCCGCGGCACGAGGCCGCCGACCCCGTCTCCCACGAGCACCCGGACTCCCACGAGGGCCCGGACTCGCACGAGGACCCGGACTCCCACGAGGGCCCGGACTCGCACGAGGGCCCGGACTCGCACGAGGACCCGGGCGAGCGGCCGCCGCCCGGAGGGCCGTACGAGGCCGCGTCCGGCCCCGTGGAGGCCCAGCGGCCGTCCCCCGAGGGTCCCGATGGCCCCGGAGGTCCCGAAGCCGCTCACGAGCCCACCGAGCGCGCCGGGGCCGCCGAGGACCCGCGGCCGGCGGCAGCCCCGGACCCGGCCACCCGCGCGGACGAACACCACGACCACCCCGAGCAGGCCGCCTCCGGCGCGTCGTCCACGCGCGTGGACGACGACCCCGAGGCGGAGCCCGCGGGTGAGGTGGAGCCCGCGGGTGAGGCGGCCCACCACGAGGACCACCCCCTCGCCTCCTACGCCCTGCGGGTCAACGGCTCCGACCGGCCCGTCACCGACGCCTGGATCGGCGAGTCGCTGCTCTACGTCCTGCGGGAGCGGCTCGGACTCGCCGGCGCCAAGGACGGCTGCTCCCAGGGTGAGTGCGGGGCCTGCAACGTCCAGGTGGACGGGCGCCTCGTCGCCTCCTGCCTGGTCCCGGCCGTCACCACCGCCGGCAGCGAGATCCGCACCGTGGAAGGCCTCGCCGTCGACGGGCAGCCGTCCGACGTGCAGCGGGCGCTCGCCCGGTGCGGGGCCGTGCAGTGCGGCTTCTGCGTGCCCGGCATGGCGATGACCGTGCACGACCTGCTGGAGGGCAACCCCGCTCCCACCGAGCTGGAGGCCCGTCAGGCGCTCTGCGGCAACCTGTGCCGCTGCTCCGGCTACCGGGGCGTCCTCCAGGCCGTCAAGGACGTCGTCGCCGAACGCGAGGCGCATTCCTCCGCGGACGCCGAGCCGGACGGCGACGAGGCACGTATTCCCCACCAGGCGGGCCCCGGCGGCGGCGGCATCCACGCGTCGGCCTTCGAGAACCCCGCGCAGCCCCACCCGCACGACCCGGCGTACGGCCAGGACGGAGGCCAGGCGTGACCAACGAAGCAGCCACCGTGACGAGCCCCGCGGAGGCCGCCCCGGCCCCCGAGCCGATCCCGCACGGCCTCGGTGCCTCCCTGCCGGCCGCCGACGCCCGCGCCAAGACCGAGGGCACCTTCCCGTACGCGGCCGACCTGTGGGCCGAGGGCCTGCTCTGGGCGGCCGTACTGCGCTCCCCGCACGCCCACGCGCGCATCGTCTCCATCGACACCACCCACGCGCGGGACATGCCCGGCGTGCGGGCCGTCGTCACGCACGAGGACGTGCCCGGCAGACCGCTGCACGGACGCGGCCAGGCCGACCGCCCGGTGTTCGCCTCCGAGGTCGTACGCCACCACGGCGAGCCCATCGCGGCCGTCGCCGCCGACCACCCCGACACCGCGCGGATGGCCGCCGCGGCCGTCATCGTCGAGTACGAGGTGCTCGACCCGGTCACCGACCCGGAACTCGCCTTCGAGGCCGAGCCGCTGCACCCCGACGGCAACCTGATCCGGCACATCCCGCTGCACCACGGCGACCCGGCCGCCTCCGGTGAGGTCATCGTGGAGGGCCAGTACCGCATCGGCCGCGCCGACCCCGCCCCCATCGGCGCCGAGGCCGGTCTCGCGGTGCCCAGGCCCGACGGCGGCGTGGAGCTGTACCTGGCCTCCACCGACCCGCACAACGACCGGGACACCGCCGCGGCCTGCTTCGGCCTGACACCCGATCAGGTGAAGATCGTCGTCACCGGCGTGCCCGGTGCCACCGCCGACCGCGAGGACCAGGGCTTCCAGCTCCCGCTCGGCCTGCTCGCGCTGCGGACCGGCTGCCCGGTCAAACTCACCGCGACCCGCGAGGAGTCCTTCCTCGGCCACGCCCACCGCCACCCCACACTGCTGCGGTACCGCCACCACGCGGACGCCGAGGGCAGGCTGGTCAAGGTGGAGGCCCAGATCCTCCTCGACGCGGGCGCCTACGCGGACACCTCCGCCGAGGCCCTGGCCGCCGCCGTCTCCTTCGCCTGCGGCCCCTACGTCGTCCCCAACGCCTTCATCGAGGGCTGGGCCGTCCGCACCAACAACCCGCCCTCCGGCCACGTCCGCGGCGAGGGCGCGATGCAGGTCTGCGCCGCCTACGAGGCGCAGATGGACAAACTGGCCAAGAAACTCGGTGTGGACCCGGCGGAGCTGCGGCTGCGCAACGCCATGGCCACCGGCGACGTCCTGCCGACCGGCCAGACGGTGACCTGCCCGGCGCCCGTGGCCGAGCTCCTCCAGGCCGTCCAGGACTTCCCGCTGCCCGCCCTGCCGAAGGACACCCCCGAGGAGGACTGGCTGCTGCCCGGCGGTCCCGAGGGGGCGGGCGAACCGGGCGCGGTGCGGCGGGGCGTCGGCTACGGCCTCGGCATGGTCCACATGCTCGGCGCCGAAGGCACCGACGAGGTCTCCACGGCCACCGTCAAGGTGCAGGACGGCGTCGCGACGGTCCTGTGCGCGGCCGTCGAGAGCGGCCAGGGCTTCACCACGCTCGCCCGGCAGATCGTCCAGGAGACGCTCGGCGTCGACGAGGTGCACGTCGCGTCCGTCGACACCGACCAGCCCCCGGCCGGCCCCGGCTGCCGCGGCCGGCACACCTGGGTCTCCGGTGGCGCGGTGGAACGCGCGGCCAAGATGGTCCGCACCCAGCTCCTCCAGCCCCTCGCGCACAAGTTCGGCATGTCCACCGAACTCCTCCAGATCACCGACGGCAAGATCACCTCGTACGACGGCGTCCTGTCGACGACCGTCGCCGAGGAACTGCGCGGCAAGGAGCTGTGGGCCACCGCGCAGTGCCGCCCGCATCCCACCGAGCCGCTGGACGGGGCCGGTCAGGGCGACGCGTTCGTCGGCCTCGCCTTCTGCGCGATCCGCGCCGTCGTCGACGTCGACATCGAGCTGGGCTCGGTACGGGTCGTGGAACTGGCGGTCGCCCAGGACGTGGGCCGGGTACTCAACCCGGCACAGCTCGCCGCCCGGATCGAGGCGGGCGTCACCCAGGGCGTCGGCATCGCCCTCACCGAGAACCTGCGCACCCCGCGCGGTCTGATCCGTCACCCCGACCTCACCGGCTACGCCCTCCCCACGGCCCTGGACGCGCCGGACATCCGGATCGTCAAGCTGGTCGAGGAACGGGACGTGGTCGCGCCGTTCGGCGCCAAGGCGGTCAGCGCGGTCCCGGTCGTGACGTCCCCGGCGGCGATCGCCTCCGCCGTGCGGGCGGCGACCGGTCGCCCGGTGAACCGGCTGCCGATAAGGCCGCAGGCGGCCGTCGTCACGGGCCAGTGAGCATCGCCCCGGCGTGACGGGGCGCGAGGAGCACCCCCGGCGTCGACGGGGAGGCCCACTGGGGCTGCGGCTGCGGCTGGGGCTGGGGCTGCGGCACCGGCCCCGATGGTCGGCGCGGGGCCGCCGCGGACACGGACGCGCGCGTCGCCCGACGCCCGTCGCCCGACGCCCGTCGCCCGACGCCCTCGGGCGGGACGCGACGCTCGGCGCCCGTCCGACGACGGCGTCCACCGGACCGGTCCGCACGCGCACGTCACGCATCCGACTCCGCCCGGACACCACGCAGTTGTCCGCGGGGGAGCGGGCCGACGCGATACTCGAGGGGAGGGAACGCGCGCGCGTGGCCCGACGTCCTTGCTGTCGAGGGCCGTTGTCAGTGGTGCCGCGTAGGGTGCGGAGCAGTGGGACGGCGAACTTCACGCACGGGGGACCGATGAGCACGACCAGCACCACCACCGGCACGCCGGTGATCACCCTCTCCGAGGCCGAGCTGGATCCGTACGTCACCCACGCGCCGAGCCGCCGCTGGCTGACCGGCCCCGGACTGCCCGACGTCGGAGCGCTGGTGACGTTCGAGGCGCTGCGCGCGGACGGCCTGCGCCCGGTCGCCGAATCCACCGCCGACCCCGACCACCGGCTCCCCGACGGCCTGCGCGGCCAGCTGGTCATCGGCGGACTCCTCGGCCTGGCGGGCCCCGAGACCGAGTCCGTGCTCCTCGACGGCGCGACCGGCGAGATCACGTCGACGTACTTCCTCCACGACCGTCCCGACCTGATGGACCGTCGGCCCCTCGCCCCCTCCCTGGAGAAGCTCGTTCGGTTCGCCACGGCCGCCGACGAACTCGCCGCACTGAGAGGCCAGTTCGCGGCCTACGCCGGGCGTTTCGGGCCCGAAGCGGTGGCCGAGGCGTCCGGACAGCTCCTCGCGCTGTACGAGTCGGGGACGGACGGCGAGGTACCCCCGTTCTGGCGGCTGGCCGCCGTGATCCGTCCCCTGGCGCTGGTCGCGGGCCCCGGCACCCGCTCCGGGCTCGCCCTGGACCTGCCGCCCAGGCTGCTCGACGAGGAGTTCGACACCGGCGCCATCGTCCGCTTCGAGGAGGTCGACTTCCCGGCCGCCCTCTCCCACGAGCCGACCCGCCGCTTCCTGCGCGAGACGGGACTGCCCGAGGAGTGCGTCTGGTTCTCCCTCGACCTGGACGTCCCGCTGCCCACCCTCGCCGCGCACCGGGCGGACGAGCCGCACACCGAACTCCCCGAGGGCGCCGACCGGCTGATCCGCCTCGGCCACCTCGTGGAGGACACCAGCCTCGTCCTCGACGGCGCCACCGGCGCGGTGCTGGCCTGGAGCGAGACGGAGGCCAGACTCCGCCCGTTGAACGCCGACATCTCGACCCTGGCGTTCACCCTCTGGCTCGTCCACCGCGAGCACACCCTCGACGCCGAACACGAACTGACCGTGGCCTACGACCAGTTGGCCGCCACCATGACCCGTACCCTGGCCGCCCTCGACCCGGTCGCCTGCGACCCGACCCCGAGGACGCCCACCGACGACGGCTGGCGCTACTGGCCGGGCATGTTCGAGGACGAGGCGGGTGGCGGACTCTACGCTTGACCCCGGTCCGCGTCGTAAGGTCCCCCGCATGGACTGGCTGGCTCCCGTGAACACCCTGACCGGCGCGGCTATCGGCATCGGATCGACCCTGCTCGCCGACCGCCTCCGATGGCGCCGCGACCGCGAGGCCCTCCACCAGGACACCCGACGGCAGGCCTACGCGGCGTTCATGGCGGCACTGTCCGACGCCTACAGCCGCCTGCACGAGACCGCCCGCGAGGCCCTCCCCCCGGCGGAGGCCCGCACGGCGGCCCACGAGGTCTTCACCACCAGCAACCTCTACCCGCTGCGCTACGAACTCGCTCTGATCGCCCCATGGGACGTCATGGCCCCGGTCAACGAGGCCTTCTGGAAGGTCCGCGCCCTGCGCGACCTGGTGGCGACGGGCACCGCCACGGACGCCCCGGAGTTCCGGACCCACGTGCGCGACTACCTGACGGCCACGGAAGCGGCCCAGGCCGCGATGCGCAAGGACCTCGGCACGACATGGCCGGAGGAGAGGGCCGGGCGGGAACCGTAGACCGGGACGCGCCCGGCGAGAGGACGGTGTGGGAGGCCGTGGCGGGATTCGAACCCACGTAACTCGCTTTGCAGGCGAGCCCCTGAACCACTCGGGCACACGGCCGTTCGGCGGGTCCTCCGGGGAGTGCCTCCCTTCGAACCGCTTGGACATGACCGTAGGCCCCGGAAACCGGGGGCTCAAGGGAGCCGCGGTGGCCGCAACGCGACTGCCATGTTCCGTTCACGAACAGGGGCCCCGTGCCGTTCACGAACCGGGCGATCCGGCGGCGGTCGGGAGTGGCGTAGGACCAATGGACGAGGATCGGTCCCGACTCCCGACAGGGGTCAATGTCAGTTGCGGGCCTTACTCTGGCCGTCATGGCCGTCCATGAACCTCGCGACACCGGTGTCGCAGACGTACCCGGGAAGTCCAGCTCGCGTCGGCCGGAGGGGACCGTGCTCGGGCGGGACCACCGGGCCCTGAGCATCGGGATCGTGTCCGTCGTGCTGCTGATCGCCTTCGAGGCGACCGCGGTGGGGACGGCCATGCCGGTGGCGGCGCGGGAGCTGGACGGGCTGTCCCTGTACGCCTTCGCGTTCTCGGGGTACTTCACGACCAGTCTCTTCGGCATGGTGCTGGCCGGTCAGTGGTCCGACCGGCGAGGCCCGCTGGGTGCGCTGACCTGCGGGATCGCCGCCTTCGCCGCGGGCCTTCTGCTGTCGGGGACCGCCGGGGTCATGTGGCTGTTCATCCTGGGGCGGGCCGTGCAGGGGTTCGGCGGCGGGCTGGTCATCGTCGCGCTGTACGTCGTCGTGGGACGGGCCTACCCGGAGCGGCTGCGGCCCGCGATCATGGCGGCCTTCGCGGCGAGCTGGGTCGTGCCGTCGGTCGTGGGGCCGCTGGCGTCCGGCGCGGTGACCGAGCATCTCGGCTGGCGGTGGGTGTTCCTCGGGATCCCCGCCCTCGTCCTCTTCCCGCTCGCCCTCGCGCTGCCGCAGATACGGCGGCGGGCCGCGGGCCCGGTCGACGGCGCCGCGAACGCCTCCTCCGGCCGGCGCCGCATCCGCCTCGCGCTCGGCATCTCCCTCGGCGCGGCACTGCTCCAGTACGCCGCCCAGGACCTGCGCCCGCTCTCCGTCCTGCCCGCCGCCGCGGGCGTCGCCCTGCTGGTGCCGGCCGTTCTCGGGCTGCTGCCGCACGGCACCTGGCGGGCGGCCCGCGGCCTGCCCTCGGTGGTGCTGCTGCGCGGTGTCGCCGCGGGGTCGTTCATCGCCGCCGAGTCCTTCGTGCCGCTGATGCTGGTCACCCAGCGCGGCCTCAGCCCGACCCTCGCCGGGTTCTCCCTCGCGGCCGGCGGGGGAACCTGGGCGCTGGGCTCCTGGGTGCAGTCCCGGCCGCGCGTGGAGCCGTACCGGGACCGGCTGACGACCGGCGGGATGCTGCTCGTCTCCGGGGCCATCGCCGCCGCGCCGAGCGTTCTGATCGACGCGGTGCCCGCCTGGACGGTAGCGGTCGCCTGGGGCTTCGGCTGTTTCGGGATGGGCCTGGTGATCTCCTCGACGAGCGTGCTCCTGCTCCAGCTGTCCGCCCCCGAGGAGGCCGGTTCCAACTCGGCCGCCCTCCAGATCTCCGACGGCCTGTCCAACGTGCTGCTGCTGGCCGCGGGCGGTGCCGCCTTCGCGGCGCTCGGTGGCGGGACCGTGTCGCACGCGACCACCGAGGCCTCCGGCGCCTCCCATCCGGCCGCCTTCGCCGCCGTCTTCCTGCCGATGGCGGCGGTGGCTCTGGTGGGGGCGTGGGTGACGACGAGGCTGCGGGACGAAGCCGGCTGATGCCGTCTGGTGCCCTGCTGCACATGTGAGGGGGCGTCCTCGCGGTACGCAGTCCGACGTCGACGAGGCCGAGCGGTCGTCTTCGATGTCCGTCAGGGCGCTCCGGACGTTCCGAAGATCGCCGCCCGGCTGCCGGGCTCCGCACGCGGAGCGGCGGACGCGATGTGAAGTGAGTCGCATCGACCGGTGACAGGGTGCCGTCCGCGGTGACGCCATCCGGCCGCCGGTAGGGTGGCCCGGTTGTCATACGTAGCCGTGCCGAACGACCCACGAACCGGAGACCGTGACTACCACCGCCGCCTCCACCTCGCACCACCTCTCTCCCGCCTTCCCCGGCCGGGCCCCCTGGGGTACCGCCAGCAAGCTGCGTGCCTGGCAGCAGGGGGCGATGGAGAAGTACCTCCAGGAGCAGCCACGCGACTTCCTCGCCGTCGCCACCCCCGGCGCCGGCAAGACGACCTTCGCGCTGACCCTGGCGTCCTGGCTGCTGCACCACCACGTGGTGCAGCAGGTGACCGTGGTCGCACCCACCGAGCATCTGAAGAAGCAGTGGGCGGAGGCGGCCGCGCGGATAGGGATCCGGCTGGACCCCGAGTACAGCGCCGGGCCGCTCAGCAAGGACTACCACGGCGTCGCCGTGACGTACGCGGGCGTCGGCGTGCGGCCGATGCTGCACCGCAACCGTGCCGAGCAGCGCAAGACCCTCGTCATCCTCGACGAGATCCACCACGCCGGTGACTCCAAGTCCTGGGGCGAGGCCTGCCTGGAGGCGTTCGAGCCGGCCACGCGGCGGCTCGCGCTCACCGGTACGCCGTTCCGCTCCGACACCAACCCCATCCCCTTCGTGACGTACGAGGAGGGCAACGACGGCATCCGGCGCTCGTCCGCCGACTACACGTACGGCTACGGCTCCGCCCTCGCGGACAACGTCGTCCGGCCCGTCATCTTCCTCTCCTACAGCGGCAACATGCGCTGGCGCACGAAGGCCGGCGACGAGATCGCCGCGCGGCTCGGCGAGCCGATGACGAAGGACGCGATCAGCCAGGCCTGGCGCACGGCGCTCGACCCGCGCGGCGAGTGGATGCCGAGCGTGCTGCGCGCCGCCGACCAGCGGCTCACCGAGGTCAGGAAGGCGATCCCGGACGCGGGCGCGCTGGTCATCGCCTCCGACCAGGAGTCGGCCCGCGCCTACGCCAAGCTGATCCGTGAGATCACCGGGTCCAAGGCGACCCTCGTCCTGTCCGACGACGCCGGCGCGTCCGACCGGATCGACCAGTTCAGCCACAGCACCGACCGGTGGATGGTCGCGGTGCGGATGGTGTCGGAAGGCGTCGACGTGCCGCGCCTCGCGGTCGGCGTGTACGCCACCACCATCTCCACGCCACTGTTCTTCGCGCAGGCAGTCGGCCGGTTCGTCCGGTCGCGGCGGCGCGGCGAGACCGCCTCCGTGTTCCTGCCGACCGTGCCCGACCTCCTCGGCTTCGCCAACGAGATGGAACGCGAGCGCGACCATGTCCTCGACAAGCCCAAGAAGGACGGCGAGGAGGACCCGTACGCCGAGGAGGACAAGCTCCTCCAGGACGCGGAGAAGCAGCAGGACGAGGACACCGGCGAGCAGGACATGCTGCCCTTCGAGGCACTGGAGTCCGACGCCGTCTTCGACCGGGTCATGTACAACGGCGCCGAGTTCGGCATGCAGGCCCACCCCGGCAGCGAGGAGGAGCAGGACTACCTCGGCATCCCCGGACTCCTGGAGCCCGAGCAGGTGCAACTGCTCCTCCAGAAACGGCAGGCCAAGCAGATCGCGCACAGTCGCAGGAAGCCCGACACGGAGGCCGACCTGCTGGAGCTGCCTGCCGAACGGCGGCCGGTCGTCTCCCACAAGGAGCTGATGGAGCTGCGCAAACAGCTCAACACGATGGTCGGCGCGTATGTCCACCAGAGCGGCAAGCCGCACGGGGTCATCCACACCGAGTTGCGGCGGGTGTGCGGCGGGCCTCCGAGCGCCGAGGCCACGGCCGGGCAGCTGCGGCAGCGCATCGCCAAGGTGCAGGAGTGGGCGACCCGGATGAGGTGACGCCACGGGGCGTTCCGACGTTCCGCCGTCACCGTCGCGCCGGAGTCGGCACTGCGGGGCGTTCCGACGTTCCGCCGTCACCGTCGCGCGGGGTCGGCGCCGCCAGACCACGACCGTACGTATGGGGACAAACACAGGTAGTCCATACCGGCCACTGACCGGATTCTGGACGGAGCCTTCCGCTGAGCGAACCTGCTTCGCTACTGTCCCGCTACGCACACGCCCCGTGGCAGCGCCGCCGCGGAGCGCAGCCGTGAAGCGACCGGGTCCGGACACGCCGGGCCCCTCTGCCGATCGGCGGCCTCTGACGCGCGTCGCTGACGGGACTCGGCGACGCATCCGCCGCTGTGGAGGCCGCCGACCTCACCACTTAAGGAGTGGGCGTCGTGACCGCGGAGACCTCCCAGACGCTCGACAGGGGACTGAGGGTCCTCAAGCTGCTGGCCGATACGGACCACGGGCTGACCGTCACCGAGCTTTCCAACAAACTGGGCGTGAACCGGACGGTTGTGTACCGGTTGCTCGCCACGCTGGAGCAGCACGCACTGGTACGACGTGACCTGGGCGGACGAGCCCGGGTCGGACTCGGGGTGCTGAGGCTGGGCCGGCAGGTGCACCCCCTGGTGCGGGAGGCCGCGCTGCCCGCGCTCCGGTCGCTGGCCGAGGACATCGGGGCGACCGCGCATCTGACGCTCGTCGACGGGGCGGAGGCGCTGGCCGTCGCCGTTGTCGAGCCGACGTGGACCGACTACCACGTGGCCTACCGGGCCGGGTTCCGGCATCCACTGGACCGGGGGGCGGCGGGCAAGGCGATCCTTTCCGCCCGGCAGCGAACGGCCTCCGGGGAGCCCGGGTACACCCTGACCCACGGCGAGCTGGAGGCCGGCGCGAGCGGGGCCGCGGCCCCGCTGCTGGGCGTGACGGGGGTGGAGGGCAGCGTGGGTGTCGTGATGCTGGCCGACGCGGTGCCGGAGCGGGTGGGGCAGCGGGTGATGGACGCGGCGCGGGAGGTGGCGGAGGCGTTGCGCTGACCGCGCCGGCCGACCTGTCGGCGGCCGCTCGACGCTGCCGTCTCCCCGCTGATCCGACGCCGGCCGCTGCCGTTGCCCGGCTGATCTGACGCCGGCCGCCGAGCGGGGGCGCGGGGCCGCACTGAGCCGGGTGTGGTGCGCGGGACCGGGTGGGCGCCGGGAGGAGCGGGCCGGCGGGCGGCGGCGAGGGGCGCGGGCCGGGCACCGGCGCGTGGTCGGCGTCGAGGGGCGCGTTAGATTGGGCGCGTGCTCTCACGCCTCACTCGTCCCCAGGCCCTCGTCGTCTGCGCGCTTCCGCTCGTGGCGTTGTTCGCCACCGCGGGGCTGGCGCCGTTGCCGTTCTCGGTGGCGCAGCCGGGGATGACGGCGAACGTGCTCGGCGAGAACAAGGGCACGCCGGTCATCACGATCTCGGGGGCACCCACCCGTGACACGAGCGGACAGCTGCGGATGACGACCATCGAGGCGACCGGCCCGGACGCGGACGTCTCCCTGGGCGATGTGATCGACGGCTGGTTCCGCACGGACCAGGCGGTGTTGCCCCGTGACTCGGTCTACCCCGCCGGGGACAGCACGAAGGAGATCGAGCGGTACAACACCGAGCAGATGGAGGAGTCCCAGGACACCGCGACCGAGGCCGCCCTGAGGTACCTCGACCGCACCGACGACGGCATCAAGGTCACGCTGAAGCTCGCCGACGTCGGCGGCCCCAGCGCGGGCCTGCTGTTCTCCCTGGGGATCGTCGACCGACTCGACGGCGACGGCAACGGCGGCGACCTCACGGGCGGTCGTACGATCGCCGGCACCGGAACCATCGACGCGGACGGCAGGGTCGGCGCGGTCGGCGGCGTGGCACTGAAGACGCAGGCCGCCCGCCGGGACGGCGCGACCGTCTTCCTGGTGCCGAAGGCGGAGTGCTCCGACGCCGAGTCCGAGCTGCCCGAGGGGCTGCGCCTGATTCCGGTGACCACCCTCGAGGGCGCGGTCGACTCCCTCGTCAAGTTGGAGAAGGGCCAGGGCTCCGTGCCGAGCTGCTAGCTGCCGGACGGGATCGGTTTTCGGCCAACGATCGTCCATCGTTGAACAGCTGGCCGGGACAGGCTGTCCCGGCCGCGGAGTGATCAATAACCTTGTGCGGTAAACCGGTTACCGATCTCAGGGAGCTCCATGCCCACCGCTCAGCAGGTCCCCGACATCCTGTCGCCCGAGTTCGCTGCGGATCCCTACCGGGCCTATCGCATCATGCGCGAGAGCGCCCCGCTCTTCTGGCACGAACCCACGCGGAGCTACGTCATCTCCCGTTATGAGGACGTCGAGCGCGTCTTCAAGGACAAGAGCGGCGAGTTCACCACCGACAACTACACCTGGCAGATCGAGCCGGTGCACGGCAGAACGATCCTTCAGCTCAGCGGACGGGAACACGCGGTGCGGCGGGCCCTCGTCGCCCCCGCCTTCCGCGGCAGCGACCTCCAGGAGAAGTTCCTGCCGGTGATCGAACGCAACTCCCGTGAGCTGATCGACGCCTTCCGGTCCACCGGCTCCGCCGACCTGGTGGCCGATTACGCGACCCGCTTCCCCGTCAACGTGATCGCGGACATGCTGGGCCTGGACAAAGCCGACCACGCCCGGTTCCAC
Organism: Streptomyces sp. NPDC033216; assembly: GCF_055577115.1. Classification (NCBI taxonomy): domain Bacteria; kingdom Bacillati; phylum Actinomycetota; class Actinomycetes; order Kitasatosporales; family Streptomycetaceae; genus Streptomyces; species Streptomyces sp. NPDC033216. The sequence goes on from NZ_JBVIQK010000010.1 coordinate 96,878, forward strand.
CGCTGGTACACGTCGGTCATCGCCTTCCTCGGCAACCTCTCGGGCGACCCCGAGGTGGCGGCGGCGGGGGAGCGTACCCGGGTGGAGTTCGCCGAGTACATGGTGCCGATCATCCGGGAGCGCCGCGACAGCCTCGGCGACGACCTGCTGTCGACGCTGTGCGCCGCCGAGGTCGACGGCGTGCGGATGAGCGACGAGGACATCAAGGCCTTTTGCAGCCTGCTGCTCGCCGCGGGCGGCGAGACGACCGACAAGGCCATCGCGGGCATCTTCGCCAACCTGCTGCGGCACCCCGAGCAGCTCGCGGCCGTCCGGGAGGACCGCGGCCTCATCGCCCGCGCCTTCGCCGAGACGCTGCGCTACACGCCTCCCGTGCACATGATCATGAGGCAGTCGGCCGCCGAGGTCACGCTCAGCTGCGGTGTCGTACCGGCCGGAGCCACCGTCACCTGCCTGATCGGCGCCGCCAACCGGGACGAGGACCGCTACCGGGAGCCGGACCGGTTCGACATCTTCCGCGACGACCTGACCACGACCACCGCCTTCTCGGCCGCCGCCGATCACCTCTCCTTCGCGCTCGGCCGGCACTTCTGCGTCGGTGCCCTGCTCGCGAAGGCCGAGGTCGAGATCGGTGTCGGCCAGCTCCTCGACGCCATGCCCGACCTCCGCCTCGCCGACGGCGCCGAACTCGTCGAACAGGGCGTCTTCACGCGGGGACCGCAGGCGCTGCCGGTGCGGTTCACCCCCGTCGCGGACTGAGTCCGGACCAGGGCCGCGCGCGGGGGACCGCCGCCCCGGGGCGTGGGCGTCCGCGCCGCGTCGGCGTCCGGTGCGGTGCCGGCGGACGCGGGCCGGGACCGCAGGGGACCTGCCGCCGCCGCACGCGTCCGCGATCGGCGGTCTCGCCGCGCCCTTTCACGCGACCCGTCGCGCCCGCGTCCGCGATCGGCGGTCCCGCCCGCCGCACGCGCCACGGACCTGGGCCGGCCGGCCCGGAGCGGTCCCCGGTTTCCGGTCTCCGCCGCCCCGCCCCGGCCGGTGCTCGGCTACCGCACCGCCGGGGTGAACTCCACCGGCAACGAGTGCAGGCCGCGCATCCACACGGACGGGCGCCAGGTGAGCTCCTCCGGCTCCACGGAGAGGACCAGGTCGGGCAGGCGTTCCAACAGGGTCTCCACCGCGGTGCGCGCGATCACGTCGGCCAGCAGCGGGGCCGGGTAGGGGCACCGGTGCTCCCCGCTGCTGAACGACAGGTGCGCCGAACTCTCCGCCCCGACGTGCGACTCGGGCCAGATCTGCGGGTCGGTGTTGGCCGCGGCGAGTCCCAGCACCAGGCAGTCGCCCGCCCGGATCAGACGTCCGCCCAGCTGGGTGTCGCGCACGGCCCAGCGGCCGATGAAGTTCTGTGTCGGTGTGTCGAGCCAGAGGACCTCGTTGAGCGCCTCGCCCACACTGAGCCTGCCCCCCGACACGCTCAGGGCGAACCGCTCGTCGGTGAGCAGCAGCCGTAGCGTGTTGCAGATCCAGTTGGCGGTCGGCTGCTGCGCCGCGGCGATGACGGAGATCAGGTCCTGCACGACCTCCTCGTCGGTCAGCCCGGCCGGATGCAGCAGCATGCGCGAGGTGACGTCCGGGCCCGGACGCTCCCGCTTCTCCTTGACCAGTTGCTGGATCCGCTCACCCACGCGCGTGTACGCGGCCACCGGGTCGTCGCCCTCCGCGGCGTCGAGGGAGATCCGCAGGTCCTCCACGAGCTGCCGGGTGGCCTCGCCCGCGTGCGGCATGCCGCACATCTGGACTGCGGCGCGCATCGGCAGCGCGTGCGCGTACATGCTCATCAGCTCGGCCTGGCCGCTTCCGGCGAACGTCGCGATGAGCCGGTCGGCGAGCTGCCGGCAGTCGCGCGACAGCTGGAACTGGTCGACCCCCTCCAGCGCCTCGGTGATGACCCCGGCCCGCCGCCGGTGCTCCTCGCCCTCGGTGAACAGCACCGAGGGCTGGTACCCGACGAACGGCAGCAGCGGCCAGTCCGCGGGGATGTTCTCCCACTGGTTCCAGCGCCGTGAGTCGCGGGCGAACAGCTCGTCGTGCCCGGTCACGTAGCCGACCTCGGCGTAACCGAGGACCAGCCAGGCGGGGATGTCCCCGTCGAGCAGCACGGGCGCCACCGCGCCGTGCTCCCGGCGCAGGGCCCGGTACAGGTGCGCCGGTGTCTGCTGGTACTCCAGACCGCCCAGCCGCACGGCGCCCGCGTGCGCCGGGCAGGCCGGACCGGGCGTGTGCGGGGGACGGGATCCGGTGTCGGTCACGGTGTCATCTCCTGGGCCATGGCCAGTTCGTGGAGGTGGTCCACGAGGGTGATCAGTACGTCCTTGCCCGATGCGCGGACGCGCGCGTCGCAGTCGACGAGCGGCACGTGCTCGGGCAGGCAGAGCGCCTGGCGGATCTCGTCGAGGGAGTACCGGTCGGGTTCGTCGTCGAACCGGTTGACGGCCACGACGAAGGGCGTCCTGTGGTGCTCCAGCCGGTCTATCGCGTACCAGGACTCGTCCATCCGGCGCGTGTCGACCAGGACGACCGCGCCGAGGGTGCCGGAGAAGAGCCGGTCCCACAGGAACCAGAACCGTTCCTGTCCCGGCGCGCCGAACAGGTACAGCACCATGCGCTGGTTGAGGCTGATGCGGCCGAAGTCGAAGGCGACCGTCGTGGTGCTCTTCGTGGCCACCTGCCGCGTCTCGTCGACACCGACCCCCGCCTGCGTCATCACCTCCTCGGTGTTGAGCGGCCGGATCTCGCTGACCGAGCGGACCAGGGTCGTCTTGCCGACCCCGAAGCCGCCCACGACGACGATCTTCAGGCCTGTCTCGGCGGCATCGGACAGGGGCGTACGCAGGGAAGGCAGGTCAGAGGTTGCGGAGCCCATGCAGCACCTCCTTGAGAAGGGCGGAGTCGGGGAGCGCTGCGAGGGACCGCGGCGCGGGCGGGTGGCGGGCGGTGACACGGCCCATGGCGAGCAGGTCGCCGAGGAGGATGCGCACCACCGTGATCGGCAGTCTCATCTCCGCTGCGACCTCCACGACGGCCGTCGGATGCCGGCACAGATCCAGGATCCGCGCGTGCTCCGACTGCATCCCGGAGGTGGGTGCGCTTTCACTGACTATCAGGGTGACCAGGTCGAATGCGTTGTCCGCACGGCTGCGCCCGCCCGTGATCGTATAGAGCCGGTCGGGGTCACCGGTGTCCACGGGCCGACGCGTCACGACGATGCGCTCCCCTGCGCGCCCCTTCGGGGCTCGGCCCGCAGGTGCTCGCCGATCTGCTCGACCAGCTCGGTCATCTGGTGACCCACGACTCCGGGGTCGGCGCTCTCCTCGCCGAGGAGTGCCAGGTGCGCGCCGTCACCCGCCTGCACGATGAAGAGCTGACCGCCGTGGAACTCGGTCATGGAGTGACGGACCCCACCGCTCCCGTCGCCGAACTCGACGGACGCACCCTGGGCGAGAGCCTGCATGCCCGAGCAGATGGCTGCCAGCTGGTCGGCCTGGTCGAGCGCCAGGTGTTCCGTCCAGCACAGTTTCAGGCCGTCCCGGGACAGGACGAGGGCGTGCCGGGCGCCGGGAACGCGTTCCAGGAGGCCCTTCAGGAGCCAGGTGAGGCTGTTGTCGGTGGTCTGCATGGTAGGTGATGGGACGGTAGGGCCGGGGGCCCGGTCACCGCCCCGTCCTCCAATCTCACGAGCTGAAGCGGGGAAGAGGGCGCCGTGGCTCCGGCGCCGGAGGGCAAGGATGCGGGGTTACCGGGCGGCCGGCGGCTCGGGCCGGGTGCCGGGTCCGGCCCCGGACGCGCCGGTCTCGCCGGTCTCGCCGGCGGAGGTGCGTCCGCTGTGGAAGGCACCGAAGCGGGTGCCCGCGTCGCGGGCCGGAGGAGGCGCCTGCCCCGGTGCGCCCGACGCGGGGGTGTCGGCGGTCGTCCGGCGCTGCCGGCGCTCCTGCTCTGCCTCGGCCATGGTGCGGCCGGGGGCGCGGACGGGCAGGCCGTTCGGCGTGGCCGCCGGCGCCCGGCGGGACGCGTCGCGACCGAGCGCCTCCGCCGGAGCCGGAGCCGGAGCCGGGGTCGGAGCCGCAGCCGGGGTCGGAGCGGCGGCAGCCGGCCGCACGGCGCGAGCGGGCAGTCCGTCCGTCGTGGGCGCTTCGCCCGCCAGGGGCACTCCACCCGGCAGGGACACCTCGCCCGCCGGCTGTGCGGCGCCCGTGGTGGGCCGCGCGGACCCGGGCGCAGACGTCCCGTCGACGGGGCGGTGTGCCGTCTCCTGCGGCGCGGCGTCGCGCCGCTGGGCGATCAGCTGCCGGGGCAGCAGGACGACGACGCCGGTGCCGCCGCGGGACGAGGGCCGGTAGTTGACGCTGATGCCGTACTTGACGGCCAGCCCGCCGACCACGGCCAGGCCGAGCCGCGTGCCGGGCAGGGAGGCGAGGTCGGTCATGTTCCCCGCCACGGCCTCCTCGGCGTGCCGCATCGCCGCGTCCGCCATCTTCAGGCCGCTGTCCTCGACCGTGACGACGAGCCCGGCGCTGTGCTCGTCGACGTACACGTGGACCTCGTCGATGGGCGGCGAGAAGTTGGCCGCGTTGTCCATCAGTTCGGCGATCAGGTGCATCACGCCTTCCGCGGCGAAACCGGAGATCGCGGCGTTCGTGGAACAGTGCAGCCGTACGCGCTGGTAGGCCGCGATCCGACCGGCCGCGCCGCGCAGGATGCTCTCCATCACGATCGGCTTGTTCCAGGCGCGGCTGGACCGACCGCCCATGAGGAGGGCCAGCCGGTCGGTCATGAGGCCCAGCTGGGAAGTGCTGTGATCCAGCTTCAGCAGGTCGCCGAAGATCTCCTCGCCGTGCCGTTCCTGCATCTCGCGCAGATCGGCGAGCATGCTCACGGTCTTGGCCTGGACCCGGCTCAGGGCCTTCGCGGAGGCGGCCTGCGCGGCGGCGGCCCGCCGCTCGCTGCGGGCGAGTTCCCGTACGAACGCCTCGACGGGCGCCCGCAGCAGGGAGGACGGCGGCCATTCCCGCCCGGCCAGCACGGTGTCGGCCGAGTTGCCCTCCCGCAGCTGCCCGACCAGGTCGGGCAGGACCGTCCGCGTCACCTGCGCGACCTCTTCGGTGACCTGCGCCAGTTCCTCGCGGGAACGCCGCCGTTCTGCGTCCGAGGCCGCCGCGTACTGCACGACCTGCTCCAACGCGGAGCTGAAGGCCTCCACGGTCCGGCGCAGTTGGGCGTCGGCGGGCAGCGTCACCTGCTCCAGGGCGTCCTTGGCCCGCGCCCCTTCCCGGAGCCGGTTCACGAGGACGGGCACGGTGACGTTCACCAGGTGCGCCGACTCGGCGGACTGCTGCGCCGACTGCCCGGCCAGCCGGGCGACTTCGGCGTCCTTCGCGGCGGTGGCCCGGCGGGCCCGCCGGAGCAGCAGGACGCAGACGAGGACGGTGGCCGCCACGCAGCACCAGGCGGCCACAGCCGTGACCACCGTCCAGGTGCGGGCCGTGGCGGGGGCCGTCGCCACGGCCGTACCCGCGGCCGCGGCGCTCAGCAGCAGCACGGTCACGGGTACGGCCGGCGAGGCGTGGGGGAGTTCGGCTGACCGACGCTGACTGGGTGGTGCAGGCAGAGGCATGCCGCGGTTCCTCGGTCCTCGAGAGCAGGAAGAACGGATCGACCGACACGACGGCCGCAGGCCCGGAAGAGAGGATGATGTGATCTTCTGATCCGGGTACCGGCTCATGCTAGTCATTGCGCCGGGAGTGGTGATCACACCGCTCGCCCCGCCTGCCGGGGAGACGATTTCGTCGCAAAGCCGCTGGTGGAAACGGGCATCGTGCTCTCCCCAAAAGGGTGTTTTTCTCCCGATGTCCCGCCCGCGCAACGGGCGGCGAAGGGCTGGAATGCCACGGGGCCCGTGCCCGGAGGGCGTGGTCGACGAGAGCGGAGCGTCGGTTTCCGGTCAATTCTGAAAGCCCGACGCCCAGCACGAGTCGAAACACGTACAGGCCAATCACAGATTCCCCATGAAATCCGCCATGCGGGGTGGGGGGGACAGCCGGTCGCGGGCCCCTACTTCACGAGCCCCTCCGCCTTCATCCAGTCCAGCGCGACCTGATGCGGGTCCTCCCCGGCCACGTCCACCTTCGCGTTCAGTTCCTGGGCGACCGCGTTGTCCAGTTTCGCGGTCACCGGGTCGATGACCTTCGCGATGGCCGGCCACTTCTCGAAGGTCTTGGTGTTGATCACCGGCGCCGCGTTGTAGTTGGGGAAGAACTTCTTGTCGTCGGCCATCACCACCAGACCCATGGACTTGATACGACCGTCGGTGGTGAAGACCTCGCCGTAGGTGCAACTGCCCTTCGCGGCCTGGGTGTAGATGATCCCGGTGTCCATCTGCGTGACCCGGTTCGCCGGTACGGTCATGCCGTACGCCTTCTGCATGCCCGGCAGTCCGTCCGCGCGGTTGGCGAACTCGCTCTCCACGCACAGCGTGACGGCCTTCGGGTCCGACCGGGACAGCGCGGCCACCTCCGACAGCGTCCTCGTGCCGTACCTCCTGTAGTTGGCCTGGTTCATCGCCAGCGCGTAGGTGTTGTTCAGCCGGGACTGCGGCAGCCAGGTCACCCCGTTGCGCACGTCCGCGTCACGCACCGCCTCCCACTGCTTCCGCGGGTCGGTGACGGGCTCGCTGTTGCCCTGGTACGTGATCCAGGCGGTGCCGGTGTACTCGTACATGGCGTCGGCGTCGCCCGTGCGGATCGCCTCACGGCCGCCGATGGAACCCTGGATGCCGGTGCGGTCCAGGACGTCCGCGCCCGCCGCCTCGAAGGCGATGCCCATCATCGCGCCGAGGATGAGGTTCTCGGTGAACGACTTGGACGTCACGGTGAGATGGGCGCCCCTGAGCGGCTCGCCCTGCCCGATCGAGCCGGGGGAGACGTCGTCGACCATGGGGGAACCGCTGGTCAGCCCGCAGCCGGAGGCCAGCACCAGCGCGCCCGCCAGCCACAACCGCATCCTTCTCACCGCCCCACCTCCAGGCCGCGCGGCCGCAGCAGCACCTCGGCCAGCGAGGCCAGCCAGTCCACCAGCAGGGCCAGTGCCACGGTCAGGACGGAGCCCAGTACCAGTACCGGCATGCGCTGGTTGGTGATGCCGGCGGTGATCAGCACGCCCAGTCCGCCGCCCCCGCCGAAGGTCGCCAGGGTGGCCGTGCCCACGTTCAGGACGAGCGCGGTACGGACGCCGGCCAGGATGAGCGGCACCGCCAGCGGCAGTTCCACGCGGGTGAGCACCCCGAGCGGGGACATGCCGATCCCGCGGGCGGCCTCCAGCAGCGTCGGGTCGTTCGCCTTCAGGCCGGCGATGGTGTTGGAGAGCACCGGCAGGACGGCGTAGGCGATGATGCCGATCAGGGCGGCCCTGCGGCCGATGCCCAGCCAGATCACCAGGAGCGCGAGCAGACCGATCGCAGGGGTCGCCTGGCCCATGTTGGCGACGGCCATCGCGGCCGGGGTGGCCTTGCGGAAGGCCGGCCGGGTCAGCAGGACGCCCAGCGGGATCGCGATGAGCAGCACGAAGAAGGTGGAGATCACCGTGAGCTGGACGTGCTGCCACAGCGCCTTGGACACCTGCCCCCCGGCCAGCGCGTTCTCGGAGAGGGAGTCCAGCTCCGCCTGCTCGAACCAGAGCCAGGTGGCGAGCAGCATCGCCACCAGGAACGCGGGCACGAGGGTCAGTTTCTGCCAGCCGACGTGGCGGCGCGGGGGAGCGGGAGCCGGTGTCGCGGGCTCCTCCTGGTCCGCTCGCTCGTCCAGCCGGTCGTCCAGCTCGGGGGCGCTCACGCCTTCGCCTTCCCGCCGGGACCCTCCTGTTCCGCGTGCGTCTGCGCGGCTCGGGCCTCCTCCAGCTCGTGCTGGGCCTCCAGCGCCTCCAGCCGGTCGGCCTCCAGCAGCTCGTGCACCGAGTTCATCAGCGTCTCCATGTCGACGACCCCGGTGTACTCGCCGCGCCGCCCGGTGACCGCTACCCGGCCGGTGTTGTCGGTCAGGACCGCCTCCAGGGCGTCCCGCAGGGTCGCGTCCCGGGTCACCGTGTCGGTGACCAGCGTGCCGGCGCGGGCCAGCGAGCCCTTGGCCCGCATCAGGTCGCCGCGCCTCAGCCACTTGTAGGGCCGGCCGCGCTTGTCGAGGAGCAGGATCTCGTTCGTCCCGCTGGAGCGGATCCGGTTGAAGACGGTCTGGAGCGGGTCGTCGACGGACACCGTCGGGTACCCGGTGATCTCCACGTCCCGCACGCGCGTGAGGTTGAGCCGCTTCAGGGCGGCACCGGCGCCCACGAACCCGGACACGAAGTCGTCGGCCGGGTTGGTGAGGATCGCCTCCGGGGTGTCGAACTGGGCGATGTGCGACCGTTCGCGCAGCACCGCGATCCGGTCGCCCAGCTTGATCGCCTCGTCGAAGTCGTGGGTGACGAACACGATCGTCTTGTGCAGCTCGTGCTGGAGCCGGATCAGTTCGTCCTGGAGGTGGTCGCGGGTGATCGGGTCCACGGCGCCGAACGGCTCGTCCATCAGCAGCACCGGCGGGTCCGCCGCCAGCGCCCGCGCCACGCCGACCCGCTGCTGCTGTCCTCCGGACAACTGGCGCGGGTACCGGTGGAGGAACTCGCCGGGATCCAGCCCGACCAGGTCGAGCATCTCCTCCACCCGTTCCCTGATCCGGCCCTTGGGCCAGCCGATCATCTTCGGTACCAGCGCGATGTTCTGCGCGACCGTCATGTGCGGGAACAGCCCGGACGCCTGGATCGCGTAGCCGACCTTGCGGCGCAGCTTCACCGGGTCGATGTCGGTGACGTCCTCGCCGCCGATGCGGATCCGGCCGCCGCTCGGCTCGATCAGCCGGTTGATCATCTTCAGGGTCGTCGACTTCCCGCAGCCGGACGGCCCGACGAAGACGACGATCTCGCCCGCCTTGATCTCCATGTTCACGTTGTCCACAGCGGGGGCCGGACTGCCCGGGTAGCGCTTGGTGAGGTTCTCCAGCTCGATCGCGGCGCCATGGGACTCAGACACGGATCCCCCTCGGAATGGTCAGCCGCCCCACGAGGACGTACACGGCGTCGAACAGCAGGGCCAGCACGATGATCCCGAGCGTGCCCGAGAGCACCTGGTTGAGCGCGTTCTTGCTGCCCAGGGAGGCGAGGCCGCGGAAGATCTCGTTGCCGAGGCCGGGCCCGGAGGCGTAGGCGGCGATGGCCGCGATGCCCATCAGCATCTGCGTGGAGACCCGGATGCCGGTCAGGATCGGCGGCCAGGCCAGTGGCAGCTCGACCCGCGCCAGCCGCATCACCCCGGACATCCCGATGCCCTTGGCCGCGTCCACCAGGGACGGGTCCACGCCGCGCAGCCCCACGACGCAGTTCCGCACGATCGGCAGCAGCCCGTACAGCGTCAGCGCGATCACCGTCGGCGGCACGCCCAGGCCCACCACCGGGATCAACAGGCCGATCATGGCGAGGGAGGGGACGGTGAGGATGGTGGAGGTGGCTGTGGTGGCGAGGTTCCCGGCCCATTCCCTGCGGTAGGTGACGACCCCGATCAGCACGCCGATCAGGGTCGCCAGGACCATGCACTGGAAGACGGCGCTGGCATGCTGGTAGGCGTCGGTGAGCAGCTGCTGGTGCCGGTTGCCCAGGTACTCCCAGAAGCTCACACGCCCTCACCCCGTCGCTCGGCCAGGCCCTTCCCGATCGTCCGCGGCCTGCTCCACCAGCGGGATGATCCGCAGGGGAACGGGGTTCTCCATCACGATCGCGGTGGAGGCCCGGACGATGCCATCAAAACCGACAACCCGGTCGATGACCCGCTGGAGATCGGCGTTGGAACGGGCCACCAGACGGCACAGCATGTCCCCGGTGCCGGTGGTGGTGTGCAGCTCCAACACCTCCGGCACGGACGCCAAGTGGGCCCGTACGTCGGCGCCTTGGCCCTGCCGGATCTGGAGCGTGGCGAACGCGGTGACCGGGTAGCCGAGCGCCGCCGGATCCACCTGCGGACCGAATCCGCGGATGACTCCGTTCGACTGAAGCCGGTCCAGCCGCGCCTGCGCGGTCCCCCGGGCGACGCCCAGCCGCCGGGACATCTCCAGCACACCGATCCGCGGTTCCCGCGCCAGCAGCACGAGGATCCGCCCGTCCAGATGATCGATCGCCATGCCCGCCTCCGAGATGGTCACCCTGTACAGAAACGCCGCCACAACCGCCGTACCACTGAGCAGAGTGACCAGTGGTAGGAAGAACTATTGCGCACCTTGCAGGGTCGCGCGACGCTTCGGCCATGACGCAGACCACACACCACACCCCCGACACCGCCCGGCAGGCCGACCCCTTCCCGGTGAAGGGAATGGACGCGGTCGTCTTCGCCGTGGGCAACGCCAAGCAGGCGGCGCACTACTACTCCACCGCCTTCGGCATGAAGCTGGTCGCCTACTCCGGACCGGAGAACGGCAGCCGCGAGACCGCCGCCTACGTCCTGGAGAACGGCTCCGCCCGCTTCGTGTTCACCTCGGTGATCAAACCCGCCACCACCTGGGGCCACTTCCTCGCCCAGCACGTGGCCGAGCACGGAGACGGCGTCGTCGACCTCGCCATCGAGGTCCCGGACGCGCGCGCCGCGTACGCCTACGCCCTGGAGCACGGCGCCCGCTCGGTCGCCGAGCCGTACGAACTGAAGGACGAGCACGGCACGGTGGTGCTGGCCGCGATCGCCACCTACGGCGAGACCCGCCACACCCTCGTCGAGCGCGGCGGCTACGACGGCCCCTACCTGCCCGGCTATGTGGCCGCGAGCCCGATCGTCGAGCCGCCCGCCCACCGCACCTTCCAGGCGATCGACCACTGCGTCGGCAACGTCGAACTCGGCCGGATGAACGAGTGGGTCGGCTTCTACAACGACGTCATGGGCTTCACCAACATGAAGGAGTTCGTGGGCGACGACATCGCCACCGAGTACAGCGCCCTCATGTCGAAGGTCGTCGCCGACGGCACGCTCAAGGTCAAGTTCCCGATCAACGAGCCCGCCGTGGCGAAGAAGAAGTCCCAGATCGACGAGTACCTGGAGTTCTACGGCGGCGCGGGCGTCCAGCACATCGCCCTCAACACCAACGACATCGTCCAGACGGTCCGCACCATGCGCGCCGCCGGCGTCCAGTTCCTCGACACCCCCGACTCGTACTACGACACCCTCGGCGAGTGGGTCGGCGACACCCGAGTCCCCGTCGAGACCCTGCGGGAGCTGAAGATCCTCGCCGACCGCGACGAGGACGGCTACCTGCTCCAGATCTTCACCAAGCCGGTCCAGGACCGTCCGACCGTCTTCTTCGAACTCATCGAACGGCACGGCTCGATGGGCTTCGGCAAGGGCAACTTCAAGGCCCTCTTCGAGGCGATCGAGCGGGAGCAGGCCAAGCGCGGCAACCTCTGATCCGGCCGGAGCGTGTCGCGACAGGGGCGTCGTCCGCCCGCGGGGCGGACGCGACCTTCGCGACACGCCCTAGGAGAACTCCGGCACCCGTGCCACCGACGGCTCGCCCAGCGCCTCCAGCGCCGTGCGAGCCGTCCGCGCGTGCAGCGGGGAGAAGTACGGGTTGATCCGCAGCGCCTCCTCCAGGTGCCGCCGCGCCGCCCCGTCCCGCCTCAGCTGCCGCTCGATCATCCCCCGGTGATAGCTGTACGGCGCGCTGCGCACCGTCCCCTCGTGCGCCCGGTCGGTGGCGATCACGGCGTACCGCAGCCCCTCATCGTGCCGCCCGGCCCGGTGCAGGGCCCAGCCCAGCGCGTCCGCGACCTCGATCCCCGGCTGGCGCCGCCACTCCGCGCGCAGCCGCCGCACCGCCGCCGCCGGATCCCCGTGGTCGGCCTCGAACCGGCCCAGCACCAGATCCCCGTCCACCCCGCCGGCCGCCTCCCGCCGGACCCGCTCGCGCAGCAGGTCGTACTGCGCACGCGCCGCCCGGGTCATCCCCAGCGACTCGTACAGCTCGCCCAGCTCCAGCGCGTACTGCGGCAGCGGCTGCTCGGCGAGGGCCGCCTGGTACGCGCCCAGCGCCCGCGAGGTCCGGCCCAGCGCCGCCAGCGCCCGTCCCTGCCCGGCCCGCGCGGCCCACTGGTCGGGATCGAGCCGTAGCGCCTCCTGGAAGTGCCGCAGCGCCGGCTCCCGGTCGCCCCGCTCCCAGGCGAGCTGCCCGGCCCGCTCCAGCCACGCCGCCCGCTCGGCGGGGGAGGCCGCCCCGGCCGCCGCGTCCGACAGCGCGGCCGCCGCGTCCTCGCGCCAGCCCTGGTCCCGGTAGACGGCCGCCGCCCGCCCCAGCACCGCGGGACCCGCGCGCAGCTCCAGCAGCCGGTCCAGGGTGGCCTTCGCCTTCTTGTGGTCGCCGAGCCCGGTGTAGGCGTCGATCAGCTGCGGATACGCCGTCCAGCGCTTCGGGTCCAGCTTGCGCGCGGCCTCGCCCCAGGACCGCGCGGCCGGGAAGTCCCGGCGGGCGTTGGCGAGGGCGGCCAGGCCGACCAGGGCCTCGGCGTTGCGCGCGGGACGCACCGACAGGGAGGTCCGCAGGGCACGCTCGGCCTTCGGGTAGAGGGTGGCCACGTCGGCGGTGCGCCGGCCGCGCTCGACGTAGGCCGCGCCGAGGACCGCCCAGGAGCGGGCGTCGTCCGGATGCGCGCGCACCCGCGCCTCGCGTTCACCGATCAGCGCCGCCAGATCGGGCAGCGCGGCCGCCACCCCGGTACGGACCGCCGCCTGCGCCTGGGCCCCCGGAGCGGGCGCGGACGCCGGCCGGTCGGTCCTCTCGCCCGGCAGGCACAGCAGGGCGCCGCCCAGCGCCAGACAGCCGGCCGCCAGTGAGCCGATCAGGACCCGCCGACGCAGCCGGGCACGGGCCGTCTTCGGCGCGGGCCGCGTCCCGGCGGCTTCAGCGGCTCGGGCGGCTTCGGCGGCGGTCTCGGTAGCGCTCTGCATGGTGTTCACTGTGCGTCAGCGCGACGAGCGGGCGTCGGTATCCGCCGGGTGCCGCAGACGGGGTTCACACCGATGGCGGCGGGTGCGACGCTGTGATCATGAGCCGTATCGAAGCCCCTCGCGACGAGGTGACCGGCAACCTCCTCGACCGACTGCTCGACGGCCTGCCCGCCGAGGCGGTCCTCACCGATCCCGACGTCACGGCCGCCTACGCCCACGACATGGCGAGCTTCTGCCCGGCCGGCACCCCGGCCGCCGTCGTGCTGCCGCGCACGGTCGAACAGGTCCAGCACGTCCTGCGCACCGCCACCGGGCTGCGCGTCCCGGTGGTTCCCCAGGGCGCCCGCACCGGCCTGTCGGGCGCCGCCAACGCCTCCGACGGCTGCCTGGTCCTCTCCCTGACGAAGATGGACCGCATCCTGGAGATCAGTCCCGTCGACCGCATCGCCGTCGTCGAGCCCGGCGTCGTCAACGCGGTCCTGTCCCGCGCCGTGGCCGAACACGGCCTGTACTACCCGCCGGACCCCTCCAGCTGGGAGATGTGCACGATCGGCGGCAACATCGGCACCGCCTCCGGCGGCCTGTGCTGCGTCAAGTACGGCGTCACCGCCGAGTACGTCCTCGGCCTGGACGTCGTCCTCGCCGACGGCCGCCTGATGTCCACCGGCCGCCGCACCGCGAAGGGCGTCGCCGGATACGACCTCACCCGCCTGTTCGTCGGCTCGGAGGGCTCCCTCGGCGTCGTCGTCCGGGCCACCCTCGCGCTGAAACCCCAGCCGCCCCGTCAACTGGTCCTGGCCGCCGAGTTCGCCTCCGCTGCCGCCGCCTGCGACGCCGTCTGCCGGATCACGGCCGACGGCCACGTCCCTTCCCTCCTCGAACTGATGGACCGTACGACGGTCAAGGCGGTCAACGAGCTGACCCGCATGGGCCTGCCGGAGACCACCGAGGCCCTTCTCCTCGCCGCCTTCGACACCCCGGACCCGGCCGCCGACCTCGCCGCCGTCGCCGCGCTGTGCGAGGCCGCCGGCGCCACCCAGGTCGTCCCTGCCGAGGACGCGGCCGAGTCCGAACTCCTCCTCCAGGCCCGGCGGTCCTCGCTGGTGGCCCTGGAGGCGGTCAAGGGCACGACGATGATCGACGACGTGTGCGTGCCCCGCTCCCGGCTCGGCGACATGCTCGAAGGCGTCGAGCGCATCGCCGAGAAGTACCGGCTCACCATCGGGGTCTGCGCCCACGCCGGCGACGGCAACACCCACCCCACCGTCTGCTTCGACGCGGCCGATCCCGACGAGGCACGGCGCGCCCGCGAGTCCTTCGACGAGATCATGGCGCTCGGCCTGGAACTGGGCGGCACCATCACCGGCGAGCACGGCGTCGGCGTGCTGAAGAAGGAGTGGCTGGCCCGCGAGCTGGGCCCTGTCGGCGTGGAGATGCAGCGGCAGATCAAGCACGTCTTCGACCCGCTGGGCATCCTGAACCCCGGCAAGCTGTTCTGAACCGCGCGCTCACGCACCGTCCTTCGACTCGTCCGACGGCCACGGGTCGCGCAGCCACAGGTCGTCCGCCGGAAGGGGGGCGAGCAGCTCGGCCAGAGCCCCGTCGACGCCGAGCCGTTCACCCTCGGTTCCCGGGGGCACCACCCGCAGCGTCCGCTCCAGCCAGGCCGACACCTGGGCGGCGGGCGCTTCGAGGAGGGCGTCACCGTCGGGTGAACTCAGCGACATCATGACGAGGCCCCGCCCCCTCACCTTCGCCGGCCACACCCGCACATCCCCGTGCCCGCACGTGCGGAACACGCCCTCCACGAGGAGTTCCCGGGCGAACGTCCAGTGGACGGGGTACTCCGAGTCGATGTGGAAGCTGATGTGGACGGCGAAGGGGTCGTCGCTGCGGTAGCCGAGCCGCGCCGGGACCGGGACGCTGCGCTCCGGCGACAGGACGAGCCCCAGCTCCAGCTCCCGTTCCACCACGGTGTGGTGCATGTCCGTTCTCCTCTCGGTACTGATCCGTACGCGGGGGAGAGCGGGTCCGGCGCCGGGCATTACGCGGGTCCGGAGAACTTTCTCTCGAGGGTTCTCCTCGCGGGCCGTCCGATCGTGTGAAGCGCGTGCACGCCGTTGCCCGGAAAGGAGTGGGAACGGCAGGACTGGCGATGGGGGTTGCGCCCGTCTGGTAGATGTGGAGGCCCCCATCCCACCCCCGAGCAGATACGGGACGACGGACATGAGCGCCCCAACCCCGGCACCCGGCGACGACAGGCCCCGCGAGGGGTACTACCCGGACCCCTCCATCCCTGGATACGTCCGGTACTGGAACGGCGCCTCCTGGGTGCCCGGCACCAGCCGGCCGGCCCCGTCCGACGGCGTACCGCTCGCCCCGCCGGGGGCGTCCTCGGCCCCTTCCTCGCCGGCCCCCGCCGGCGCCTCGGCCCCCGCCTCGGCCTCCGTCGAGGAGACGGGCCCGCACTTCTTCGACGAGGACCCGCAGCAGTACGGCAGCCAGCCGGAACCGGCCTCCGCGTGGGCCGCCGACCGCTCCCGACAGTCCGGCTTCGGCGGCGACCAGGACCGCCGCGTCTTCTGGGGCAGTCCCCAGACCCCGGACCCGCAGTACCCAGGCGCGCAGACCCCGGGCGCGCAGACCCCGGACCCCCGCACGGCACCGCCCCAGGCCGCGCCCGACGCCACCTTCATGTCCCGCCGCCCGACCACGGGCCCGGCCCCCGCGGACGAGGGCACGATGATCTTCCGCACGCCGTCCCAGCGCGCCCCGGACCAGGAGGGCTTCGGCCCCCAGGGTCCGGTCGGAGTGGGCGGCTCGGCGGCCCCCGCCGGTGCGGCCGGCTCAAGTGGGCCCGGTGCCGGGGCCTTCGGCCCGCCGGGCTCCGGAGCGTCCGGCGAGCCCGGCTTCGGCGCGGGCAAGGCCGCCGCCGAACGGGCCGGGGCGGCCCAGGGGGTGCCCACGCCGGGAACCCCCGCCGCGCCGGCCGTACCCGCGCAGGGCGCCTCCGCGCCGGCGGTACCCGCGCAGGGCGCCTCCGCGTCGGCGGTACCCGCGCAGGGCGCCTCCGCCCCGCAGGCAGCCGCCCCGGCGCAGGCCGCCCAGGCCCCCACCGGTCCCCGGCAACCGGCTCCCGGCGCTCCCCACCCGGCCGGCGCCCCGGGCGCCCCCGGCCTCCCGCGGCAGGCCGGGGAACCTCAGGGGGCCGGAGCGGTCGGCGGCGGCGCGCCCATGGCTCCCGGGCCCGGTGGCGGGCAGCACTCCTGGGCGCAGCAGGTGCATCAGCTCGCGGGTGCGGGGGACGATCAGCCCGTGGCGCCGTGGAAGCCGCCGGTGGACGACGTGTTCCAGGCCGCCGCCCGCCGTCAGGCGGCGGCGCGTCCCGCGGGCCTCGGCAGGCGGCTCGGTGCGCGGCTCGTCGACACGCTCGTGCTCGCGGCCGTCACCGGCGCGGCGGCTGTCCCGCTCGGCCTGAAAGCGGTCGAGCACGTCAACGACAAGATCGACGCGGCCCGGCTGACCGGCGAGAAGGTCACGGTCTGGCTGCTAGACGGCACCACGTCGGCGTACCTCGGTGTCGTGCTGGCCGTCCTTCTCGGCTTCGGCATCGTGTACGAGGCGCTGCCGACCGCGAAGTGGGGCCGCACCCTGGGCAAGAAGCTGTTCGGTCTGGAGGTGCGGGACATCGAGGGCCACCAGCCGCCGACGTTCGGCCTCGCCCTGCGCCGCTGGCTGGTCTACAGCGTCCCGAGCCTCCTCGGCGTCGGGATCGTCGGCGTCCTGTGGGGCCTGTTCGACCGGCCGTGGCGTCAGTGCTGGCACGACAAGGCCGCCCACACCTTCGTCGCGGGCTAGGCGTGTCCGACGATTCGCGTCGCGCACCCGGCGGAAATCGTCAGACACGCCCTGGGGCGCAGTGCCGTCCGACCCGCGGGCGGACGGGACTGACGAGACACGCGCCCTGGTAGGCCCTCCGCGGCCGGCCGGCCACGGCATCTGGTACCCCGGACGGCCGCGCGCCGGATGCGAGGGCGGGCGGTTCGCGGTCGACTCGGCCCATGACGACCGAACCGCCCCCCGGCTCCGGCGGCGAGCCGCCGGAGGACGATCCGTTCAGGAAGCAGCCCCCGCAGCAGCCGCCGTACGGTCAGGGGCAGGGCCCGCAGGGTTCGCCGTACGACAGGCCTTACGGCGGTGCGGGCGGGCAGCAGCCCCCGCCGTACGGAGGTGGGCAGCAGCCGCCGTACGGCGGTGCCGGCGGGGGCGGGCCCTACGGGGGTGACCCCTACGGGGGGTATCCCGCCGACCCGCTCTCCGGGATGCCCCCGCTCGCCGACAGCGGCAGGCGCACGCTGGCGCGGATCATCGACATGATTCTGGTGACCGTCGTCGTGTGGCTGCTGACGTGGGCCTTCGGGGTCAGCGAGTACGACGTGGACGGCGACGGCCTCGAGGTCGGCAAGTCCCTCGCCCAGTCCCTCGTGGCCGCCGTTCTGTACATCGCCTACGACACCGTCATGACCGCCAAGTCCGGCCGGACGCTGGGCAAGAAGTGGCTGGGCCTGCGCGTGGCCAATCTCGACAACGGCTCCACGCCCTCCGCGCAGACCTCGCTGGTGCGCGCCCTCGTCCTGTGGGTGCCGTTCGCGTTCTGCTGCGCCTGTCTGTGGACGGCCGTCTGCGGTGGCTGGAGCTACTTCGACAAGCCGTACAAGCAGGGGCTGCACGACAAGGCCGCCAAGACGGTCGTGGTCAGCACCGGCTGACGGCATGCCGGTACGGCGAGAGGGACCGCTCCTTCGGCACGGGCGCGGTCCCTCTCGGCATGGCCTTCAGCGTGCCGACGGCTCCCGGACCGGCTCGGGTGCCCTGGCGACCGAGGCGGGTACGGGCTCGTTCCCGGTGGAGCGCGCCACGGTGACGGTGGCCTGACGCCGGGGTGCCGGGAGGGTCAGCGCGACGAGCACGCCGAGGGCGAGCGCGGTGACGGCGATGACCGCGACGAGCGAGACCGAACTCGTCCGTGACAGCAGCAGCATGGCTAGCGTCGAGAGGATGACGGTGCAGGAACCGTACGTGAGCTGTGCGGCAGTCGGACGAGGCATGGCAATCGTGTCCTCGGAAGCGGGGGCGGTCTCGACTCTATTCGGCTGCATGCCCGACGGGAACGAGCGGTAAGCGTGAGCTGACACACGGTGCCGGTGCGCAGGGGGCGCACAGAGTCATGGCGTCCACTCGCTGGACGGGGCCGCGCGCCCCGGTCACGTTACGGTCACGTGTCCGCAATACGAACTCCGGCTCCCAATAATGCGTTGACCTGTCCAAGTCAAGGTCTGTCTTTTCTGGTGAAGCAGTAGTCAAATGACGGCACTTGACTACACGCGTATAACCGCGCGCGGACTTCCCTTGACATGGATCCCCCTTCCGCGCACACGGCACGCGTTAGGGGAGGAAATCAAGTGACCAGTAGATCCTGGACGTTCAGGACGGCCGCCACGGTCGTCGCCCTTGCGGCGGCCTCGGCGACGTTCTCGGCGTTCGCCGTGGCGCAGGCGGCCGACGGTGCGCCGGCCGGCACCACGGCGGTGGACCGGCACGACCCGCAGCCGGCCAAGGCCCGCGAGCACGACTTCGACGGGCCGCTCAGCAAGACGCAGGAAGCCCAGCGCGAGGAAGCCCTCGAGCAGGTCATATCCGGCGAAGCCACGGTCAAGAACCGGGACGGCTCCAAGGTCGTCCAGCTCGACAGCCGCAGGGGCGCGAGCAAGTACGTCGAACTCGGCCGCGAGAAGACCGACAAGATCTTCACGATCCTCGTCGAGTTCGGCGACCAGATAGACAGCCGCTACGGCGGCACCCCCGGCCCGCTGCACAACCAGATAGCGGCGCCGGACCGCACCAAGGACAACAGCACCGCCTGGCAGGCGGACTACGACCAGCAGCACTTCCAGGACCTGTACTTCGGCACCGGCAAGAAGACTGAGTCGCTGAAGAAGTACTACGAGAAGCAGTCCTCGGGACGCTACTCGGTCGAGGGCGAAGTGACCGACTGGGTCAAGGTCCCCTACAACGAGGCCCGTTACGGCTCCAACGACGCCACCACCGGTGCCTGGTACGCCGTGCAGGACGGCGTCAACGCCTGGGTCGCCGAGCGCGAGGCCGCCGGTGACACGGCCGCCGAGATCAAGGCGGAGCTGGCCGAGTTCGACCAGTGGGACCGCTACGACTACGACGCCGACGGCGACTTCAACGAGTCCGACGGCTACATCGACCACTTCCAGATCGTGCACGCCGGCGAGGACGAGTCCGCGGGCGGCGGCGCCCAGGGCGAGGACGCCATCTGGGCCCACCGCTGGTACGCCTTCGGCACCGACGCCGGTTCCACCGGCCCGGACACCAACAAGCTCGGCGGCGCCCAGATCGGCGACACCGGCATCTGGGTCGGCGACTACACCATCCAGCCGGAGAACGGCGGCCTCGGCGTCTTCGCCCACGAGTACGGCCACGACCTCGGCCTGCCCGACGAGTACGACACGGCGGGCGGCGAGAACTCCACCGGCTTCTGGACGCTGATGTCCTCCGGTTCCTGGCTCGGCACCGGCAAGGACTCCATCGGTGACCTGCCCGGCGACATGAACGCCTGGGACAAGCTCCAGCTCGGCTGGCTCGACTACGAGGTCGCCAAGGCGGGTGTGAAGTCCAGGCACACGCTGGGTCTGGCGGAGTACAACACCAAGAACCCGCAGGCCCTCATCGTCGCGCTGCCCGACAAGAGGGTCACCACCGACGTCGTCGTGCCGGCCCAGGGCGCCACCCAGTGGTGGAGCGGCAGCGGTGACGACCTGCGCAACACCCTGACCCGCTCGGTCGACCTGACCGGCAGGTCGACGGCGGCGCTGTCGCTGGACGGCTGGTGGGACATCGAGACCGGCTACGACCACCTCTACACCGAGGTGGCCACGGACGGCTCCAACTGGACGCCGATCGACGGCAGGCTGGCCGACGGCACGGCCATCCCGCGCGACGGCAGCGGCAAGCCCGCCCTCACCGGCACGGTCGACGCCTACCAGAAGCTGACGTACTCGCTGGACGCCTACGCGGGCCAGAAGGTCGACGTCCGCTTCCGCTACGCCACCGACGGCGGTGTGGCCCAGAAGGGCTTCGCGGCCGACCAGATCACGGTGACCGCGGACGGCGCGGTCCTGTTCTCCGACAACGCGGAGAGCGCGGACGCCGCGTGGACGGCCAACGGCTTCACCCGCATCGGCGCGGCCATCACGGACGACTACGCGCAGTACTACATCGCCGAGAACCGTCAGTACGTCTCGTACGACAAGGTCCTCAAGGTCGGCCCGTACAACTACGGCTTCTCGACGACCCGTCCGGACTGGGTGGAGCACTACCCGTACCAGAACGGCCTGTTGATCTGGAAGTGGGACACCTCCCAGGCCGACGACAACACCAGCCAGCACCCCGGCGAGGGCCTGATCCTCCCGATCGACTCGCACCCGGCCCCGCTGAAGTGGTCCGACGGCACCCTGATGCGCAACCGCGTCCAGGCCTTCGACTCCACCTTCAGCTGGTACCCGACCGACGCGATCACGCTGCACAAGGCCGACGTCGCCACGAAGATCAAGGCCCGTCCGGGCGTCCCGGTCTTCGACGACGGCAAGTCGTCCTACTACGACGCGTCGAACCCGCTGGCCGGCGTCAAGATCACTGACACCAACACCTCGATCAAGATCGTCAGCGAGCCCCTGAGTGGCTCGACGGTCACCGTGAAGGTGGGTCCGTCGGCCAAGTAGCCGACGTTCCTCCTGGTCAGAAGCGTATCGGCGGCAACCCTCTGGCGGGTTGCCGCCGATCGTGTTTAGGTGCCTCCTGTGCCCTTCTTATTGACAGACCCACGGATGACCGTTCCGACGCCGACACGCACGGGGGTGTGACCGCATGGCCGCAGGAGGTTTCTGCACATTGCCGAACGGCTCGGTGGTGGTGGCGCTGAACCTGCCCAGCCCCGCCGCCGAAGGCGCCGCCGCCGTACGCGTCCTCGTCCTCGCCCAGAACCGCGCCCGAGCCCTGACCAGGCTCCGCAACCTGGGCCTGCGCGCCGTCTACCTGCGGGGCAACGCGGCTCCGCCCAGCCCGGACGAGATCACCGCGGTCCTGCACCATCCCGACGGCCTGATATGGCGAACGGCCCCCGACAACGCTGTCACGGGCCTGGTCGGCGTCCCGGAACTGTGGCGCCCGATCCGCTCCCTGCTCCGCCGCCCGGCGGCCACCGGGACGTAGGAGCAGGCCGGGAAGCGTACGGGCCGCGCGCCTACCGCTGCGGCCGGGTCACTGCACGACCGGCTTGCCCGACAGCTCCACGCCCGCCCCGCGCAACTCCTCGAGCGCCCGCTCGGTGGTCTGTGCGGCGACGCCGGCGGTCAGGTCGAGCAGGACCTGGGTGCGGAAGCCCTCGCGGGCCGAGTCCAGCGCCGTGGCCCGGACGCAGTGGTCGGTGGCGATGCCGACCACGTCCACCTCGTCGATGCCGCGGGCGCGCAGCCAGTCGGCCAGCGTGACGCCGTTCTCGTCGGCGCCCTCGAAGCCGCTGTACGCGGCGGCGTAGGCGCCCTTGTCGAAGACCGCGTCGACGGCTCCGGAGGCGACCGCCGGGGCGAAGTTCGGGTGGAAGCCCACGCCCTCGGTGCCGGCGACGCAGTGCGCGGGCCAGGAGTGCACGTAGTTAGGATTGTCGGCGAAGTGGCCGCCGGGGGCGATGTGGTGATCGCGGGTGGCCACCACATGGCGGTATCCGGCCGGGGCCTGCCCGATCAGCTCGGTGATCGCGGCGGCCACATCGGCGCCGCCGGACACCGCGAGGCTGCCCCCCTCGCAGAAGTCGTTCTGCACGTCTACGACGATCAAGGCGCGGCGCATGGTGGGTGTCCTTCGACTGAGGGTGGGGTGATCGAGCCTGGAGACTTCGGGGCCGGTGAGGGTGGGGGCGACACCGCCCCCACCCGCCGGCATTGGCCTCTAGCTACCCGAGCGGCCAGGGACGTACTCCGTCGGAATGACGGGTTCCCCTCGCGAGAGCTGCGTAGCGGACAACGGCAGCTTGGCTCGGGCGACCGTGTGCCGGTCACGGACCACGTCCAGCGGCTCGCGGGCGACGACCTCGCCGCCCTTGATCAGCTCGACCAGCAGCTGGTGGTCCGCCAGCTCGGCCGGGACCTGGCCGGTGCCGACGACCTCCGCCTCGGCCACCCCGTCCGCGTCCGGCCTGCGCGCGGCCCACTTGCGGCCGCCGATCGACGTCTTTCCGCCGGACGACTTCTTCGCCACCGGCACCAGCGGTGCCTTCGGGTCGTCGGACTCGGCGCGGGCGACCAGCTTGTAGACCATGGAGGCCGTCGGATGTCCGGAGCCGGTCACCAGCTGGGTGCCGACGCCGTACGCGTCCACCGGTGCCGCGGCCAGTGAGGCGATGGCGTACTCGTCGAGGTCCGAGGTCACGATGATCCGCGTGTCCGTCGCGCCCAGCTCGTCCAGCTGCTGGCGCACCCGGTGCGCGACGAGCAGCAGGTCACCGGAGTCGATGCGGACGGCGCCCAGCTCGGGTCCGGCGACCTCCACGGCCGTGCGGACCGCCTCGGTGACGTCGTAGGTGTCCACGAGCAGGGTGGTGCCCCGGCCCAGGGACTCCACCTGGGCGCGGAAGGCGTCGCGCTCGCTGTCGTGCAGGAGCGTGAAGGCGTGCGCGCTGGTGCCCACCGTGGGAATGCCGTAGCGGAAACCGGCGGCCAGGTCGGAGGTGGTGGCGAAGCCGCCGACGTACGCGGCGCGGGACGCGGCCACCGCGGCCAGTTCGTGGGTGCGGCGGGCGCCCATCTCGATCAGCGGGCGCTGCCCGGCCGCCGAGGACATCCGCGAGGCGGCGGCCGCGATCGCCGAGTCGTGGTTGAGGATGGACAGGATCACGGTCTCCAGCAGCACGCATTCGGCGAACGAGCCCTCCACCCGCAGGATCGGCGAGCCGGGGAAGTACACCTCGCCCTCCGGGTAGCCCCAGACGTCACCCGAGAAGCGGTAGGAGGCGAGCCATTCCAGGGTCGCCTCGTCGACGATCCGCCGCTCGCGCAGGAAGCCGAGGACGCCCGCGTCGAAGCGGAAGTTCTCGACGGCGTCCAGGACGCGTCCGGTGCCGGCCACCACGCCGTAGCGCCGGCCCTCAGGCAGCCGCCGGGTGAAGACCTCGAAGACGCTGTGCCGCTCGGCGGTGCCCGCTTTCAGCGCGGCCTGCAACATCGTCAGCTCGTACTGGTCCGTGAAGAGCGCCGTCGAGGGAACGTCCACCGGCAGCCCGAGATCCGCTGTGTTCATGGCAGGATCGTACTCCCTTTTCGTCGGTGTGACGATTTCCTCGGTGCATGGCAGCATGGTCAGTGTGACGTCACCCGCTCCCCTAGAGATCGAACGCACCGAGTCGGCGCAGGAGGTCTTCGCCGTACCCGAGCCGGACGTCCCCTGGGTCACGATCGTCCACAACGACCCGGTCAACCTCATGAGCTACGTGACGTACGTCTTCCAGACGTACTTCGGCTACTCCAAGGACAAGGCCACCAAGCTCATGCTCGACGTCCACCACAAGGGCCGGGCGGTCGTCTCCAGCGGAAGCCGCGAGGAGATGGAACGCGACGTGCAGGCGATGCACGGATACGGACTGTGGGCCACCCTCCAGCAGGACCGGAAGTAGTCACCTCACCGATGCCAGGACACTTCGAACCGATCCCCGGCGGCGGCGCGGCCGTCGCCCTCGACGACGTCGAGATCTCCATCATCCGGTCGCTGGCCGTCCAGCTCCTCGAGCTGATCGGCCCCGGTCCCGCGGAGGACGCCTCAGCCGACCCGCTCGCCGAGCTGTTCGCCGAGGGCCCGAGCGAGCCGCCCTCCGACCCGGTCCTCAAGCGTCTCTTCCCCGACGCCTACATCGACCCCGAGGCCACCCCCGGGCCTCGCGAGGCGCAGGAGCGGCGCTCGCGCTCCGCCGAGTTCCGACGCTTCACCGAGAACGACCTCAGGGCCGGCAAGCGCGAGAACGCCCTCGCCGTCGTGCGTTCCCTGGACGCACTCGTCGCCGAGGGCGACGACGTGGCGGTGCTCGAGCTGTCGCCCGAGGAGTCCCAGCAGTGGCTTCGCACGCTCAACGACCTGCGCCTGGCGATCGGCTCCCGGCTCGACATCACCGACGAGGACGACACCGACCTCCTCTACCGGCTGCCGGACGAGGACCCGCGCAAGCCGATGGTGATGGCCTACCTGTGGCTCGGAGGCCTCCAGGAGACGCTCGTGACCACCCTCATGCGCTGAGAACCCGCCGTTATGACGTGATGTGTGACGGTCCCGTGTTCGCTCAGAGGACGCTCAAATCCGGATAACGATCGCGTCACCGATGCGGCCGACTGTGTCCCTTTTGTGTCCAGTTTGGCCGCTTCTCCTTGTGGAGTGCGCCACACGCCGACCGCGCGATCACTGTGGCGGCCGTGATAAATCTTCACGACCGCCCGGCGAACACCACCCGTATGTTCGCCGGGTGCGCCACCGAGCCGGCGGATCGCCGACCAGGCACAACGCTCCATCAATCCGGGGGGATCGAGACCCGATCCGTGGCCGACGAAGGCCCGGTTCGGCATGGAGAAAGGCGCACCACACATGACCTCCGCTCAGGTCGACACGGAAAAGGCCCCAGAGGAGCCGGGAGAGGGTTACGAGCGCGGACTCGGCAGCCGCCAGGTCCAGATGATCGCGATCGGCGGCGCCATCGGCGTCGGCCTGTTCCTGGGAGCCGGGGCGAACATCGCCAAGGCCGGTCCCAGCCTCATCCTCATGTACGCCCTCGCGGGCGTGATCATCTTCTTCATCATGCGGGCGCTCGGCGAGCTGCTCCTCTACCGCCCGGTCTCCGGGTCCTTCGCGGAGTACTCCCGCGAGTTCCTCGGCCCGTTCTTCGGCTACTTCACCGGCTGGACGTACTGGCTGATGTGGGTCGTCACCGGCATGGCGGAACTGACGGCCGCCGCGATCTACGTCAACTACTGGTTCCCGGCGGTCCCCCAGTGGGTGACGGCGCTGGTCTTCCTCGTGATCCTCTTCGGGGTCAACCTGATCTCCGTGAAGCTCTTCGGTGAGCTGGAGTTCTGGTTCTCGATGGTCAAGGTCACCGCGCTCATCGGCATGATCGTCATCGGCCTCGGCGTCCTCACCTTCGGCTTCAGCTCCGCCGGCGACACCGCCGCCGTCTCCAACCTGTGGGCCTTCGACGGCTTCTTCCCCAAGGGCGTCGGCTCCTCCCTCATGACCCTCCAGGGCGTCATGTTCGCCTACCTCGCCGTCGAGCTGGTCGGCGTCACCGCGGGCGAGTCGGAGGACCCCGAGAAGACCCTCCCGAAGGCCATCAACACCCTCCCGTGGCGTATCGCGCTGTTCTACGTCGGCGCGCTCACCGTCATCCTCTGTGTCGTCAAGTGGACGGAGTTCGCGCCCGGCGTGAGCCCCTTCGTCGCCGCCTTCGCCAAGATCGGCATCCCGGCCGGCGCCGCCATCGTCAACTTCGTCGTGCTGACCGCCGCCCTGTCCTCCTGCAACTCCGGCATGTACTCCACCGGCCGCATGCTGCGGAACCTGGCCGACAGCGGCGAGGCCCCGGCCGTCTTCCGGAAGCTGTCCTCCACCAAGACGCCCGCCCTCGGCATCGCCGTCTCCGTCGCCTTCATGGGTATCGGCGTGGTCCTCAACTACGTCGTCCCCGAGAAGGCCTTCGGCTACGTCACCTCCGTCGCCACCGCGGCCGGCATCTGGACCTGGCTGATGATCCTGATCAGCCACGTCCTGTACCGCCGCGCGGTCGACGCGGGCCGCCTGCCCGCCTCGTCCTTCCCGGCACCCGGCGGCGCCAAGTGCAGCTACGTCGCCATCGCCTTCCTCCTCTTCGTCACCGGCCTCATCGCCTACGACGCCGACTCCCGTGTCTGCCTCTACGTGATGGCCGGCTGGGCCGCCGCCCTCGGCGTCGGCTGGGCGGTACTGAAGACCCGCAATCCCCAGATCACCCAGCGCCCCCGGCCCGAACCGGAGAAGGTGGGCTGACCACCGAGGACGTCCAGCCGCAGGGAGCACTCGTGGCGCTCCCTGCGGCTTGCCGCTCAGGACGTCCGGCATATGGGCCGCGCCGTACCGCCCCTCGGTACGGCGCGGCCCTCTGCTTATCCTGGCGACCATGCTGACCATCACCCAGGCCCTGTTCGACCAGATCGTCGCCCACGCGCGCGAGGACCACCCCGACGAGGCGTGCGGCGTGGTCGCGGGCCCCGCCGGCACGGACCGCCCCGAACGGTTCATCCCCATGCTCAACGCGGCCCGCTCGCCCACCTTCTACGAGTTCGACTCGCAGGACCTGCTCAAGCTCTACCGCGAGATGGACGACCGCGACGAGGAGCCGGTGGTCATCTACCACTCCCACACCGCCACCGAGGCCTACCCCTCCCGCACCGACCTCTCCTACGCCAACGAGCCCGGCGCCCACTACGTCCTCGTCTCCACCGCCGACACCGACGACGCCGGCCCCTTCCAGTTCCGCTCGTACCGGATCGTGGACGGCCAGGTCACGGAGGAGGAGGTCAAGGTCGTGGACTCCTACTGATCCCGACATCCGGTCGGAAAGCTTCCATCATGTGGGATCACACTCCAGGGGCCGGACGGGGAATCGATACGATGAGCCCATGGTTTTCCACGACGTGAGCGAGAAGACGCCGGGCGCACTGCTCGTGGCGCGGCTGCACGTCGACCTGTGCAGGCTCGCCAGCGCCATCTGTTGACGCCGGCCCCGCCGCCGTCCGGCCGTGCGCCGCGGCGCCCTCACACGCATGTATCCGCGCTGCCCACACCTTCCGACAGGAGCCCTGAGCCATGGCCATCGAGGTCCGCATCCCCACCATCCTCCGCCAGTACACCGACGGCAACAAGGCGGTGGAGGGCAGCGGTGGCACCCTCGCCGACCTGTTCGCCGACCTCGAGACCCGCCACACCGGCATCCAGGCCCGCATCGTGGACAACGGCCAGCTGCGCCGCTTCGTCAACGTGTACCTGAACGACGAGGACGTCCGATTCGTCGACGGCATCAACACCAAGCTGGCCGACGGCGACACCGTGACGATCCTGCCGGCCGTGGCCGGCGGCATGGCCTGAGCCGATCCCGATGCGCTACGACTCCCCCCTCGCCGCGGTGGGCAACACCCCTCTGGTGCGCCTGCCGCGGCTCTCGCCGTCCGCCGACGTCCGCATCTGGGCCAAGCTGGAGGACCGCAACCCCACCGGCTCGGTCAAGGACCGCCCCGCCCTGCACATGATCGAGCAGGCCGAGAAGGACGGCCGGCTCACCCCCGGCTGCACGATCCTCGAACCCACCAGCGGCAACACCGGCATCTCCCTGGCCATGGCGGCCAAGCTCAAGGGCTACCGCATGGTCTGCGTCATGCCGGAGAACACCTCGCGGGAACGCCGCGAGCTGCTCCGCATGTGGGGCGCCGAGATCATCCCCAGCCCCGCCGCGGGCGGCTCCAACACCGCCGTACGCGTCGCCAAGGAACTGTCCGCCGAGCACCCCGACTGGGTGATGCTCTACCAGTACGGCAACCCGGACAACGCGGGCGCCCACTACGCCACGACCGGTCCGGAGATCCTCGCCGACCTCCCGTCCGTCACCCACTTCGTCGCCGGACTCGGCACCACCGGCACCCTCATGGGGGTCGGCCGCTACCTGCGCGAACACAAGCCCGACGTCAAGATCGTCGCCGCCGAGCCGCGCTACGACGACCTCGTCTACGGCCTGCGCAACCTCGACGAGGGCTTCGTCCCCGAGCTGTACGACGCCTCCGTCCTCACCACCCGCTTCTCCGTCGGCTCCGCCGACGCCGTCACCCGCACCCGTGAGCTTCTCCAGCGGGAGGGCATCTTCGCCGGCGTCTCCACGGGCGCCGCCCTGCACGCCGCGATCGGCGTCGGCAAGAAGGCGCTCACCGCGGGCGAGAGCGCCGACATCGTCTTCGTCGTCGCCGACGGCGGCTGGAAGTACCTCTCCACCGGCGTCTACACGGCCGCCACCACCGAAGAGGCCATCGAGACGCTCCAGGGCCAGCTCTGGGCGTGACACGCCGGATCGTCAGCCGGGGCCTTGCGTCCGGATCATGTCCGGACGCGAGCCCCCGAGGGCGTGTCCGGCGATCCCCGCCGCTTGCGCGACACCTGGCACGGCACTTTCCCGCGTTGTCCGATCACCCGAGGACATCCCGTACGCGCGCGATCCTCCGCCCTGCGGCGCACCGCACCGGACGCCGCGCACCGATCCGACGCGCATGGTCGGAGACGCCCTAGTCCGCCAGATGACGGACCTGGTCCCACAGGGCCGGTTCCACCGCGCCCACCCGGCGCCGGAAGTCGCCCAACGGGACCTGGCGCAGCTCGTCCGTCTCCAGGAAGCTCGCCCGCCCCCGCGCGTCCCCGACCGCGCCCGGCGGCAACGGGATCACCCCGGCACGCTCGTCGTGGTACTTGCTGGTGATCTTCGCGACGGTCACCCGGTCGCCCCGCACCATCAGCACCAGGCACGGCCGGTCCTTCGCGCCCGGCCCGTCCTCGAACGGCACGTTCGCCCACCAGATCTCCGCCGGCCGCGGCCGCCCCGCAGCGCGCCCGCGCGACCGCTCCGGCCGCCCCGGTGGCCGGGACCTGCGCCCAGCCGGACGCCGACCGCGTCCCCAGCCGTCGACGAGCGTGGCGACGAGCGCGAGAAGCACCACCGCCGCGAGAGCCGGCCACCAGAAGCTGTCCATGCGCACGACGGTACCGGGGGCGCGTTCTCCCGTGTGCGCCCCTCCCGCGCGCCACCGCGCTCCGGGTCCAGCCGAACCGGTGACAGCACAGGTGAGTTCCCCCACAACGGCCCCTGGCGGAGGAGCGACCTGAGGTTTCGCGCCTTACGCTCGACGGACCGCACGACCCCTGTCGCCCCCTTTTCACGACCGTCCGTTTTCCGATCTTCCCCGGTACTTCCCGGTTTCCCGCCAGCGGAGGTTTCTGCTCTATGAAGCTCACCGTCGTCGGCTGCTCGGGGTCGTTCCCGTCCGCGGAATCGGCCTGCTCGAGCTACCTCGTCGAGGCCGACGGCTTCCGGCTGCTTCTCGATATGGGCAATGGCGCCCTGGGCGAGCTGCAGCGCCACTGCGGTCTCTACGACCTCGACGCGATCTTCCTGAGTCATCTGCACGCCGACCACTGCATCGACATGTGCGCGTACTTCGTGGCCCGCTACTACCGCCACGACGGCGGCCGCTGCGCCCCCATCCCGGTCTACGGGCCCGAGGGCACCGAACACCGCCTCACCACGGCCTACGCCGACACCCCCTCGGCCTCCTCGATGAGCGAGGTCTTCGACTTCCACACCGTCAAGCCCTCCACCTTCGACATCGGCCCGTTCACGGTCCACACGGAACGCGTGGCCCACCCGGTGGAGGCGTACGGCATCCGCGTCGAGCACGACGGGCGCACGCTCACCTACTCCGGCGACACCGGGGTCAGCCCGGCCCTGGACGAACTCGCCCGCGACAGCGACCTGTTCCTGTGCGAGGCCGCGTTCACGTACGGCAAGGAAAACATCCCCGACCTGCACCTCAACGGCCGCGAGGCGGGTGAGACGGCGGCCCGGGCAGACGCCCGGCGCCTCGTCCTCACCCACATCCCCCCGTGGACCGACCCGCAGATCAACCTCGCGGACGCCCGCGCGGCGTTCGACGGGCCGACGGAAGTGGCGGCGCCGGGGGCGTCGTACGAGATCTGAGGTCCTCGCCACGCGAAGAGGCACGAGGGAGCACGACGGAGGCCCCCGGAGCGGTTCAGGGCTCCGGGGGCCTTCGCGTACGTCAGGTGAGGCTCACGCCTTCGTGAGGTCCTCGACCTCCTCCTCGGGCTCGCGGCCGGGGGTGGTGAGGTTGAACTTGGTGATGGCGAAGCGGAAGACGACGTAGTAGATCGCGCCGAAGGCCAGGCCGACGGGGATCATCAGCCAGGGCTTGGTGGAGATGCCCCAGTTGATGAGGACGTCGGTCAGACCGGCCGAGAAGCTGAAGCCCATGTGAATGCCCAGCGCCCAGGTGACCGCCATGGAGATCGCGGTCAGCACGGCGTGGATCGCGTACAGCAGCGGCGCGATGAACATGAACGAGAACTCGATCGGCTCGGTGACACCGGTGACGAACGAGGTCAGCGCCAGCGACATCATCATGCCCGTCACGGCCTTGCGGCGCTCGGGACGGGCCGTGTGGGCGATGGCGAGCGCGGCGGCCGGCAGGCCGAACATCATGATCGGGAAGAAACCGGTCATGAAGAGGCCGGCGTCCGGGTCACCGGCGAAGAAGCGCGGCAGGTCACCGTGGAAGACGGTGCCGGCGGAGTTGGTGAAGTCGCCGATCTGGAACCATGCCACCGAGTTGACGAACTGGTGCATGCCGATCGGGATGAGGGCGCGGTTGATCAGGCCGAAGAGAGCCGCGCCGAAGGAGCCGAGACCGGTCATCCACTCGCCGAAGTCGGTGATGACGTCACCGATGGGCTGCCAGCCGACCACGACCAGGACCCCGAGGAGGGTGCCGACGGCGGCCATGATGATCGGCACGAGCCGTCGGCCGTTGAAGAAGCCGAGCCAGTCGACGAGCTGCTTGCGGTGGTAGCGCTGCCACAGCACCGCCGTCAGCAGACCGAGGACGATGCCACCGAGGACACCCGGGTTCTGGAAGCTCGCGGTCTGCGCGGCCTCGTTGCCCTTCTGCCAGAAGCCGCCGCCGAGCCCGGTCGCCGTGTAGGTGGCGCCCTCGTGACCGTCCTCGATCGGGAACTGGTGGATCACCGCGTAGTAGGTGAGGAAGCTGACCACGGCGGCGAGGGCCGTCGAGCCGTCGGCCTTCTTCGCGAACCCGATGGCCACGCCTATGCAGAACAGCAGGGGCAGCCCGAAGGAGCTGTCGAGGATGGCGCCGCCGGCACCGGCGAACACCTTGGCGACGTCGGCAGGGAGGTGCAGCTTCTCCTGCACGTCCGCCTGGCCGAGTCGCAGCAGGAGCCCCGCCGCGGGCAGCACGGCGATGGGCAGCTGTAGGCTGCGGCCGACCTTCTGAAGGCCCTGGAACAGGCCTGATCCCCACTTCTTCGTGGGGGCCGCCGTTGGCGAGGTGGCGGTGCTCATAGACTTCCTCCATCGGGTGGTGGTCTACACCACTCAGTGGTGTAGACCTGTTCTAGCACGATGAAGGCGATATAAGGAACCCGTCAAAACTGCGACCGGAGCGCTACGCAACGCACCCGCCCGAGCCATCCTCACCGGGCATGACGAAGCGCCCCCGGACCCACGGTCCGAAGGCCCAAACCCCAGGCCCCGCAAGGCGCTTCAGGCCTTGGTGGCGTCCTCCCGCTCCTCCTCCGGCTCCCGCCCCGGCGTCTTCAGATCGAACCGCGTGATCGCGAAGCGGAAGATCACGTAATAGACGACGGCGAAGCCCAGCCCGATCGGGATCATCGCCCAGGGCCTGGTCGCCAGATTCCAGTTGATGACGTAGTCGATGAGACCCGCCGAGAAGCTGAAACCGTCGTGCACCCCCAGCCCCCACGTCACCGCCATCGACACACCCGTCAGCACCGCGTGGACCGCGTACAGCAGCGGCGCCACGAACAGGAACGAGTACTCGATCGGCTCCGTGATGCCCGTCACGAACGACGTCAGCGCCACCGACAGCATCAGACCCCCGACCTCCTTGCGGCGGCCCGGCCGCGCGCAGTGCGTGATCGCCAGAGCCGCCGCCGGCAGCGCGAACATCATGATCGGGAAGAAGCCCGAGGTGAACTGACCCGCGTCCGGGTCGCCCGCCAGGAACATGTTGATGTCACCGTGCACCACCGACCCGTCCGGCTTGGTGTACGAGCCGAACTGGAACCAGATGGGCACGTTCAGGAACTGATGCAGACCGATCACCAGCAACGCCCGGTTCGCCACCCCGAAGATCCCCGCACCCCAGGCGTCCAGCCCGTCCAGCCAGTCACTGAAGTTCTCCAGCGCGTCACCGATCGGCGGCCAGACCCACAGGCACAACGCCGCGAAAGCGATGGCCACGAACGCCATGATGATCGGCACCAGTCGGCGCCCGTTGAAGAAACCCAGCCAGTCCACCAGCTTCGTACGGTGAAAACGCTGCCAGAAGTAGGCCGCCAGCAGACCGATCACGATCCCGCCGAAGACACCCGGGTTCTGGTAGGTGAAAGCCCCCACCGTGTTGTCCGTAGCCTGACAGCCGACGCCCGGCACGACCTTCGACCCCGGAGGGCAGTCCTCCGGGAACTGCCGCAGCACGTTGTAGTACACGAGGAAACCCGCCACCGCCGCCAACGCGGTCGAGCCGTCGGACTTCTTCGCCATCCCGATGGCCACGCCCACACAGAACAGCAGGGGCAGACCCAGCTGACCGTCCAGCAGGGCGCCACCCGCGCCCATCATCACCTTCGAGACGTCCGTCCACCCCAGCCCGTCGGCCCCGAACACATCCGGCTGGCCTAGCCTGTTGAGGATGCCCGCGGCCGGCAGCACCGCGATCGGCAACTGAAGACTGCGCCCCATCTTCTGCGCGCCCTGGAACAGACTGTTCCACCGCGCCCGCGCGGGACCGACCGTCGTGTCGGCGCTCTCGGCACTCATGGTTTGGCGACCGCCTGTCAGGTGGTGTAGACCAGCTACGGACCATTTCGTTGCTGTGACGTCATCCTTCGATACATCCGGCACGATCGCTCGCAAAGATGGGCCAACTGTGGGTTACTGCGACCAAGCGGTCCGGACCAGGTCGCATCAGGCAATTCAGGGACGTCAGGGAGAAGGACATGGCCAGCAAGGCTGAGAAGATCGTCGCCGGGCTCGGCGGCATCGACAACATCGAAGAAGTCGAAGGCTGCATCACCCGCCTGCGCACCGAGGTCATCGACGCCAACAAGGTCGACGAAGCCGCCCTGAAGGCCGCCGGCGCCCACGGCGTCGTCAAGATGGGCACCGCCATCCAGGTCGTCATCGGCACCGACGCCGACCCCATCGCCGCGGAGATCGAAGACATGATGTGAGCCCCACCGCTCACCCCGTAGGGGCCCCACCGCACCCGCGGGAGGGGCCCCTACCCCACCTGCCGCTAGGCTCGACGCCATGTCTCGCATCGACGGCCGCACCCCCGAACAGCTCCGCCCCGTCACCATCGAACGCGGCTGGAGCAAGCACGCCGAAGGCTCCGTCCTCGTCTCCTTCGGCGACACCAAGGTCTTCTGCACCGCCTCCGTGACCGAAGGCGTCCCCCGCTGGCGCAAAGGCAGCGGCGAAGGCTGGGTCACCGCGGAGTACTCCATGCTCCCCCGCGCCACCAACACCCGCGGCGACCGCGAATCCGTGCGCGGCAGGATCGGCGGCCGCACCCACGAGATCTCCCGCCTCATCGGCCGCTCCCTGCGCGCCGTCATCGACTACAAGGCACTCGGCGAGAACACCATCGTCCTCGACTGCGACGTCCTCCAGGCCGACGGCGGCACCCGCACCGCGGCCGTCACCGGCGCCTACGTCGCCCTCGCCGACGCCATCACCTGGGCCCAGGGACGCAAGCTGATCAAGGCCGGCCGCCAGCCCCTCACCGGCACCGTCTCCGCCGTCTCCGTCGGCATCGTCGGCGGCATCCCCCTCCTCGACCTCTGCTACGAGGAAGACGTCCGCGCCGAGACCGACATGAACGTCGTCTGCACCGGCGACGGCCGCTTCGTCGAGGTCCAGGGCACCGCCGAGGCCGAGCCGTTCGCCCGCGACGAACTCAACTCCCTGCTCGACCTCGCCGTTTCAGGCTGCACCGAACTGGCCGCGCTTCAGCGCACGGCACTTGATACCGTCCTGCAAAAGTAAAGAGCACGCCAAAGAGGACCGGACGCGCGGGCAACCCCGCCGTCCGCCCCGGCGTCTTGCGCAGTACGGCGGCCCGCGCACGGCCGTACCCACGGCGGCCCGCACGACGGCCGCCCGTACGGCCGTCGCCACGGCCGTACCCAAGGCCGGCGCGCACGGCCGCACACGCGGCCCGCACCACGGCCGAACACCACGGGGGCCTCCCGGGGCCTGCACAAGGGGAGGAACACAGACATGTCCGAGATCGCGAGCCGTCACCGACGCCGCCGTATCACCATCGCCGCCACCACCGCGGCCGTCGCACTCACCGTGGGACTGACCACCACCGGTTGCGACGCCGTGAACAAGGCACTCGACTGCGTCCAGACCGCCGATTCCATCGCCGACAGCGTCACCGACCTCCAGCAGGCCGTGGGGAACGCCGCCAACGACCCGACGCAGACCCAGGAGTCCCTCACCTCCATCGAGAAGAACCTCGACAAGATAGGTGACAAGTCGGACGACGCCGACGTCAACAAGGCGGTCGACGACCTCCGCGAGGCCGTCACCAACGTCCGCACCGCCGTCGAGAAGGGCGACAACACCCCCGACCTCAGCCCCGTCACCGACGCGGCGGGCGAACTGACCAAGGTCTGCACGCCGTAGAACCCTCACGCGGAGTCGGGATACTGGGCGCATGACCCGCCTGATCCTCGCCACCCGCAACGCCGGAAAGATCACCGAACTCCGGGCGATCCTCGCCGACGCAGGCCTGCCCCACGACCTCGTCGGCGCGGACGCCTACCCCGACATCCCCGACGTCAGGGAAACCGGCGTCACCTTCGCCGAGAACGCCCTCCTCAAGGCCCACGCCCTCGCCCAGGCCACCGGCCACCCCGCGATCGCCGACGACTCCGGCCTCTGCGTCGACGTCCTCAACGGCGCCCCCGGCATCCTCTCGGCCCGCTGGTCCGGCAAGCACGGCGACGACCGGGCCAACCTGGAACTGCTCCTCGCCCAGCTCTCCGACATCGCCGACGAACACCGAGGCGCCCACTTCGCCTGCGCGGCGGCCCTGGCCCTCCCCGACGGCACGGAACGGGTCGTCGAGGGCCAGCTGAGGGGCACCCTCCGCCACACCCCGACCGGCACGAACGGCTTCGGCTACGACCCGATCCTCCAGCCCGACGGCGAAACCCGCACCTGCGCGGAACTGACGCCGGCGGAGAAGAACGCGATCAGCCACCGGGGGAAGGCGTTCCGGGGGCTGGTGCCGGTGATCCGGGAGTTGCTGGCCTGAGACAACGAAGAGGCCCCGCACCTTTGCATCGAAGGTGCGGGGCCTCATCTACCCGTGGGCCCGGTGGGACTCGAACCCACGACACACCGGACCTAAACCGGCGCCCTCTTGGCCAGCTGGGGTACGGGCCCAGGTCGCTTACTGTACTGTGCCTGGCTCGGTAACGAGGCAGTGACGTCCTCCCTGCGGTGGTTCGAGAAGCTGCTCGTCTGACTGTGGCGTGAAGGACACAGGTACCTCAGGTTCTTCCGCCGGTTGTCCAGACGCTCGCCGTTGATGTGGTCGACCTCCAGCCGGAGGGGCATGCCGTTCCATTCAGGGCCTGTGCCACAGTTCTTGCAGACTTCCTCAATGCCCCTTTGCCGCAGTCGGTGCCGTAGGCGGCTGCCCGGAATTCTGCCGGCGTCCGGTGATCCCGAGGTGAGTACATCGCCCCGCGAGCCCTTCGGCCCTCCACGTTGCGCTGTGAAGTGGGAGGTGTCGATGCCCAGCGTCGTGATACGGCGACTGATGTGGGCGTTATTGCCGCCAACCGGGTTGATGCCCAGGCGGCGAACTACTTCTCTGATGCTGCTCGACGCTGCCACCACTTCTCGAAGCAGTGCTTCGCTGTGGCGTGTCCAGCGGCTGGGGAAGTGGGAGACGTCGACGCATGCCTCCGCCATCTTCTGGCGCAGATAGCGTCTACTGCCCGCTGTCGGCGTCCCTCCACACCCTCGCACGGCATCGTCCCAGCTCGCCGTCGCACGAGCGGCCTCATGGAGCAATTCACGTGTGTACTTCGCACCCATCGAAACGCCCTCCATCTCCGACCACCCGTTCGTGGTCTCGCACGGAGTGACGAACCGCTTGTCGGACAGTCACGCCGACATGGGGCGGCCCGCGTCGACGGGGTCGATGCGGGCCGGGTGGCGGGGGTGTCTCAGATGCCCAGGTCCTTGATGATCTTGGCCACGTGGCCGGTCGCCCGGACGTTGTAGAGGGCGTGTTCGACCTTGCCCTGCTCGTCCACGACGATCGTCGAGCGGATGACGCCCATGTACGTCTTGCCGTAGTTCTTCTTCTCCCCGAAGGCCCCGTAGGCGTCCAGGGTCTTTTTGTCGGGGTCGGCCAGGAGGGTGACCTCGAGGGACTCCTTCTCGCGGAACCTGCCGAGCTTCTCGGGGGTGTCGGGGGAGATGCCGATGACGTCGTACCCGGCGCCGGCCAGCAGTTCCAGGTTGTCCGTGAAGTCGCAGGCCTGCTTCGTGCAGCCGGGGGTCAGGGCGGCCGGGTAGAAGTAGACGATGACCTTGCGGCCCTTGTGGTCCGACAGGGACACCTCGTGGCCGTCGGCGTCGGGGAGGGTGAAGGCGGGGGCCACGTCCCCGGGCTGGAGTCGCTCGCTCATCGGTCCAGCGTAACGGGGGGTCCTGACAGTGCGGGCGCGCGGGGAACTGACAGACTGTCCAGAACACCTAGGAAACGTCGGCTCACTTCGGAGGCCCCACCGTGGCGGACACGTCGGACACCAGAACCCCGGCGCAGATCGAGGCGGACATCAGGCGCCGCCGAGAGACGCTGGCTGAGACGCTCGACGAGATCGGGGTGCGGGTGCATCCGAAGACGATCGTCGGCGATGCCAAGGCGAAGGTGGCGGCCAACGTCGATCACACGCTCGGGAAGGCCTATGTGCAGGTCAACCGCGCGGTGAGCGATGTGCGGGCGCAGTTCGTGGACGAGGACGGCGCACCGCGCCTGGAGCGGGTGGTGCCGGCGGCCCTCGTGGTGGTCGGCATCGTGGGACTGCTCGTGTTCGGTGCGCGGCGTCGTAAGGGCTGACCCGGAGGCGTGCCTGCCGGGCGGAGACAGGTAGGTTCGTCGGTGTGAGTGGTAAGAGAAGCGAGCACAGCAGCCACGACGACAAGCTTCCCATCCGGATGCTGCACGACCGGGTCCTGGTGCGTCAGGACGCCAGTGAGGGTGAGCGGCGTTCCGGCGGCGGGATCCTGATCCCGGCGACGGCGGCCGTGGGCCGTCGGCTGGCGTGGGCGGAGGTCGTGGCGGTGGGTCAGAACGTGCGGACCGTGGAGCCGGGTGACCGGGTGCTGTTCGACCCGGAGGACCGGGCCGAGGTGGAGGTGCGGGGCATCGCGTATGTGCTGATGCGTGAGCGGGATCTGCACGCGGTGGCCGCGGACCGGTTCGAGGGGTCGGAGGACTCTACGGGCCTGTACCTCTGATGCGGAGGCTGGGGAAGGGCCGGTGACCATGGTCACCGGCCCTTCCCCCGTGGGTTTTGCCATTAATGTGAAGGGAGCCCGACGAGACGCGCCGTACCGGGATGTGTGCAGGCAAAGACGACGCACCGTTCTGTCGAGTGTTCGTGTCCCGGAGGTGCTGTCGTGGCCTGGGTTGTGTTGATCGTCGCCGGTCTGCTGGAGGTGGGCTGGTCGGTCGGGATGAAGTACACCGACGGCTTCACGCGTCCGGTGCCCAGTCTGTTCACGGGTGCGGGGATCGTCGCCAGCATGGTGCTGCTGTCGTATGCCGCGCGTTCGCTGCCGATCGGGACCGCCTATGGCGTGTGGGTCGGGATCGGGGCGGCGGGGGCGGCGGTGTTCGGCATGGTGGTGCTGGGGGAGCCGGCGACCGCCGCCCGGATCTTCTTCGTGTGTCTGCTGCTGGTCGCGGTGGTGGGGCTGAAGGCGACCTCGGGGCACTAGGCGGTCATTCGTCGATCGGCTTTCGGGTGGTGAGCTGGGGGAACGCGCCGCCCAAGGTGCCGGTGCCGCCGCCGTTCGAGGTGCCTCCGTCGGTGGTGCCGCCGTTGGACGTGTTCCCGGTGGCGCCTCCTTCGGTCGCGCCGCCCGTGGTGGGGGTGCCGCCGGTGGTGCCTTGGGAGGTGCTGCCGCCGGTGGTGCCGCCGGTGGTGGGAGTGCCGCCGGTCGTCGTGGCGCCGGTGGTGCCGTCGGTGGTGCCGCCGTCGGTCTGGCCCTGGTTCGTGCCGGGGGACTGGTCGTTCCGGCCGCCGGTGGTGGCGTCCTCGTCGTCGTCCTCGGTCGGCTCGTTCCGGGAGGGCTCGGAGGAGGGGTAGGCGGTCTCCTCGGAGCCTTCCTGGATCCGGAGGGTGAAGTCGTGGGCGGGGGTGCCCTTGAGGGCGTTCTTGGTGAACTGGGCCCAGATCTGCGTGGGCGCTCCGCCGCCGTTGATGCGGGGCAGGCCCATCACACCGTAGAGCGGCTTGTGGGCGGCGGTGACGGGGTCCTGGCCCATGACGGCGACGACGGTGGCCAGGTCGGGGGTGTAACCGGCGAACCAGGCGGCGGTGTCCTTCTCGGCGGTGCCGGTCTTGCCGGCGGCGGGGCGGCCGGCGGCGAGTGCCGCGGTGGCGGTGCCGTTCCGGACGACGCTGCGGAGCACGGAGGTGGTGGTGTCGGCGGCTTCGCGGCTGACGACCTGGGAGGTCTTGCGCTCGGGGAGGGCGAGGACGTCGGTGCCGTTCTTGGTGATCTTGTCGATCAGGGTGTAGGTGCCGTGCCGGCCGTGGTTGGCGAGCGTGGCGTAGGCCTCGGCCATGTCGAGGACGCTGGCGTTGGCCGTGCCGAGGGCGATCGACGGGTAGGGGTTGAGGTCGGGGGTGTCGCCGGGCAGGCCGAGGTCGACGGCGGTCTGCCTGACCTTCTCGGGGCCGACGTCGACGGCCATCTGCGCGTACACGGAGTTCACGGACTTGTCGGTGGCGGTGCGGACGTTGATGTCGCCGTAGTTGACGTTGTCCTCGTTCTCGGGCGCGTAGGTGTCGCCGGTCCAGCCCTGTACGGGGCGTTCGTTGGTGCCGTCGTAGACGGTGTTGGGGGTGATGGGGCGACGGTCCTGGGTCTCGGAGTCGTTCTCGATGGCCGAGGTGAGGACGAACGGTTTGAAGGTGGAGCCGACCTGGAAGTCCCGGCGGGTGGCGTTGTTGGTGTACTGCTTGATGTAGTCGATGCCGCCGTAGAGGGCGAGGACCTTGCCGGTCTTGGGTTCGACCGCGGCGCCGCCGGCGCGGACGTAGGTGTCGACCTTGCGGTTCTTCTGGTCGAGCTTGTCCATGAGCTGGTCGTCGACGGCTTCGACGAAGGCGTCCTGCTTCTTCTTGTCCAGGGTGGTGGTGATGCGGTAGCCGCCGGATTCGAGTTCGCCGGCGGTGGCGATCTTGTTGGTGTGCAGGTAGTCCTTGATGGCGTTGACGAGGTAGCCGCGCTGGCCGGACATGCCGGTGTCGGCGCCGGAGGTCTCCTTGGGGGTGGGGAACTTCAGGCCGGTGCGGTCGGCCTGGCTGAGCCAGCCCTTGGTGACCATGCCGTCGAGGACGTAGTTCCAGCGGGCTTCGGCGGACTTGCGGTTCTCGGGGTGGGCGATGACGTCGTACTCACTGGGCGCGTTGACCAGGGCGGCGAGGTAGGCGCCCTGGGCGGGGGTGAGTTCGGCGGCGTCGACGCCGTAGTAGGCCTTGGCGGCGGCCTGCATGCCGTAGGCGTTGCGGCCGAAGTAGCTGGTGTTGAGGTAGCCCTCGAGGATGTCGTTTTTGGAGATCTCGCGGTCCAGCTTGATGGAGATGAAGAACTCCTTCACCTTGCGGGTGACGGTCTGTTCCTGTGCGAGGTAGTAGTTCTTCACGTACTGCTGGGTGATCGTGGAGCCGGACTGTTTGCCCTTGCCGGTGGCGGTGTTCCAGCCGGCCCGGAGCATGGCCTTGGGGTCGATGGCGGACTCGGTGTAGAAGTCGCGGTCCTCGGCGGCGAGGACGGCGTGCTGGGCGGCTTTGGAGATCTGGGAGAGGCCGACGTTCTCGCGGTTGACGGTGCCGTCGCGGGCGATCTCGGTGCCGTCGGCGTAGAGGTAGACGTTGCTCTGCTTGGTGGCGAGGGCGTTGGCGGGCGGGATCTTCACCAGGGAGTAGCCGACGAGGAACAGGCCGGCGAGGAGGAGCGCGCCGAGGACGACGGTGCCGAGGATCATGCGCCAGGTGGGGAGGAGCCGGCGCAACCCGGTGCGCTTGGGGCGTTTGGGCTTGGCGCCGGCGGTGGGGCCTGCCGCCGCCTGGAGCGCGACGGGTGTATCGGACTTACCGGGCCTGTCCGACGTACCGGGCATGTCGGGTGTGTCGCGCGTGCCCGGCGCCTCGGGTGATCCGATCGCTTCGGGACCGCGGGACGCTGTGGGGGCGGGTGCCGCCTTGGGGGTGTGCGCCGCCTTCGGCGCATGGGCCGTTCCGGGGGTTCCGGCCGTCTCGGGTGTACGGGCCGTTCCGGGGGTTCCGGCCGGCTCGGGGGTGCGCGCCGTCCTGGGCGCACCGACCGTCTCGGATGTGCCCGCCGTCTTGGGTGTGCCCGCCGCTTCGGGTGTGCCCGCCGCCTCGGGTGTGCCGGTCGCCCGGCCCTCGGTCGGCTGCTTCGGCTGCGGCTCGTCGCTCATGTGTTGCTCGGACTCCTGATTCGCCTCGTACGTTCCCGTACGTCTCGTACGCCTTCTGGGCCCCCTGGTGAAGACTCTCCCACCCGGCGTTCCGTTCCCGGCAATCGGCGCGTGTTGTGCCACACACGCCGCATGCCGCTGGTACCGCACGTGTGACGGTCACACACGTGTCGCACCTGTCGCACGGGCGCCCACGTGGCGCACGCACCGGAGTGCCCGGAAATCGCGTGGCACGCGAGGGGTCCGCCCACTAGGCTCCTGCGCTTCGCCGCCGTGGCGGGATCGGCGCGGGATCGGCGCGGGTGAGGAGGGTTGGTGCCGTGGGTTCGGTGCGCTTGTACGCGGCCGTGGCGGCGGGGGGCTTCAGAAGGTACGCGACCTATCGTGCGGCGACGGCGGCGGGGGTGTTCACCAACACGGTTTTCGGTCTGATCCTCGTCTACACCTATCTGGCGTTGTGGGACGAGCGGCCGCAGCTGGGGGGTTATGACCAGGCGCAGGCGGTGACGTACGTGTGGCTGGGGCAGGCGCTGTTCGCGACGCTGGCGATGCAGGGCGGCGGTTTCGAGGCGGAGCTGACGGAGCGCATCCGTACGGGTGCGGTGGCGATCGATCTGTACCGGCCCGCGGATCTCCAACTGTGGTGGCTGGCGGCGGACCTGGGGCGCTCCTGGTTCCAGTTGCTGGGGCGGGGGGTGATCCCGTTCGCCTTCGGGACGCTGCTCTTCCCTACGGCGCTGCCCGCCGATCCGGTGTCGTGGCTGCGGTTCCTGGTCGCGTTGCTGCTGGCGATGGTGGTGAGTTTCGGTATCCGGTTCCTGGTCGCGTTGAGTGGTTTCTGGTTGCTGGACGGCACGGGCGCGCTCCAGATGCTGGTGGTGACGGGGATGTTCTGCACGGGCATGGCGCTGCCGCTGAACGCCTTCCCGGAGCCGTTGGGCGCGATCGTGCGGGCCTTGCCGTGGTCGGCGATGCTCCAGCGGCCGGCGGACCTGCTGATGGGGGAGACGGGGGCGCTGGGTACGTACGCCTTCCAGGCGGGGTGGGCGGTGGTGCTGCTGGCGCTGGGCCGGGTGGTGCAGGCGGCGGCGACGCGGCGGGTGGTGGTGCAGGGTGGGTGAGGCCGGCCGGGTGCGGGAGACGGGGCTCGTGCGGGAGGCGGGGATGGCGCGGGACACGGGCCGGGTGCGGGAGGGGCTGCGGGCGTACCGGCTGGTCGCCGGGATGTGGATCCGTTCGACGATGGCCTACCGGTTGTCGTTCGCCATGACTTTGGTCAGCGGGCTGCTGGTGACGGGCCTGGACTTCGTCGCGATCTTGCTGATGTTCTCGCGGGTCGATGTGCTCGGCGGCTACTCGCTGCCGGAGGTGGCCTTCCTGTACGGGCTGTCCGCGACCTCGTTCGGAATCGCGGACCTGGTGATCGGGTCGGCCGGCCGGCTGGGCGCGCGGGTGCGCGACGGCACGCTCGACACGCTGCTGGTGCGTCCGGCGCCGGTGCTGGCGCAGGTGGCGGCGGACCGGTTCGCGCTGCGCCGGCTCTCCCGTATCACGCAAGGGGTGCTGATTCTGGGGTACGCGCTGGCGGCGACGGACGTCGACTGGACGGTCGTGAAGGTGCTGCTGGTGCCGGTGACACTGATCAGCGGTGCGGTGATCTTCGGTGCGGTGCTGGTGGCGGGCGCCGCGTTCCAGTTCGTGGCGCAGGACGCGGCGGAGGTGCAGAGCGCGTTCACGTACGGCGGCCAGACGCTGCTCCAGTATCCGCCGACGGTGTTCGGGAAGGAGCTGGTGCGCGCGGTGACGTTCGTGTTCCCGCTGGCCTTCGTCAACTGGGTGCCGGCGGCGTACGTGCTGGGACGGCCGTATCCGCTGGATCTGCCGGGGTGGGCGGCGTACGCCCCGCCGCTGGTGGCGGCGGCCTGCTGCGCGCCGGCCGGGCTGGCCTGGCGGGCGGGGCTGCGGTCGTATCGGAGCACGGGAAGCTAGCGGGGGAGTCGTGGTGGACACGTTCATCGAACTCGACGGTGTCGAGAAGGTTTTCGACGTGCGCAGACGTACCGGTTTCCTGCGGCGGGAGCGGCGGCAGGTGCGGGCGGTGGACGGGTTGTCGTTCACGGTGGCGCGCGGCGAGATCGTCGGGTACATCGGGCCCAACGGCGCCGGGAAGTCGACCACGATCAAGATGCTGACGGGCGTCCTCACGCCCAGCGGCGGCCGGCTGCGGGTGGCGGGCATCGACCCCGCCCGTGAGCGGACCCGTCTCGCGCACCGCATCGGGGTCGTGTTCGGGCAGCGGACGTCGTTGTGGTGGGACCTTCCCCTGATCGACTCCTACCGGCTCGCGCACCGCATGTACCGCATCCCGGACGCCCGGTACCGAGACAACCTCGGCCGGCTGGTCGAACTCCTCGACCTTTCGAGCCTGTTGGAGGTGCCGGTGCGGCAGTTGTCGCTCGGCCAGCGGATGCGCGGCGACATCGCGGCGGCGCTGCTGCACGACCCCGAGGTCCTCTACCTCGACGAGCCGACGATCGGCCTCGACGTCGTATCGAAGACCAGGGTGCGGGAGTTCCTGGCGGAGTTGAACACCGAGCGCGGCACCACGGTCCTGCTCACCACCCACGACCTCCAGGACATCGAGCGGCTCTGCTCCCGCGTGATGGTCATCGACCACGGGCGCATGGTGTACGACGGCCCCCTCGCCGGGCTGCACGAGGCGGGGGAGAGCGAGCGGACCCTGGTCGTGGACCTGGAACGGGAGCTCCCGCCCATCGACGTGGGCCCCACGGCACGGGTCGTGCGGGTGGAGGGGCCGCGCCAGTGGCTGGCCTTCCCGGCGTCGCGGTCGGCGGCCCCGCTGGTGGCGCGGATCGCGGCGGAGTACCCGCTGGTGGACCTGTCGGTGCGGGAGCCGGACATCGAGACGGTGATCGGCCGTATGTACGCGGACAAGGAGACCGTAGTGCCGGGCGCGGGGAACTCGTAGGCTGCTGTTCATGACCGACGACGCAGTCCCGGACCTCCGTGCCTCCGACGCCGACCGTGAGCGTGTCGCCGAGGTTCTGCGGGACGCCCTCGCCGAGGGCCGGCTCGACATGGCGGAGTTCGAGGAGCGGCTGGACGCGACGTACCGGGCGCGGACGTACGGCGAGCTGACGCCGATCACGCGTGACCTGCCCGCCGCGGGGGTGGCTCCGCCGCCCGCCGTGTCCCTGTACAAGCCGGAGGAACGGGGCGACGGGGACGGGGCGTGGGCCGGGCGGATCGTGGGCGGCGAGGGGTCGTCCCCGTGGGCCGTGGCCGTCATGTCCGGTTTCCAGCGCAAGGGGCGGTGGACGGTGCCCCGGCGGTTCACCGGCTTCGCCTTCTGGGGCGGCGGGGAGATCGATCTGCGCGAGGCGGACTTCGCGGCCGGGGAGGTCGTGATCAACTGCGTCGCCGTCATGGGCGGGATGAACGTCGTGGTGCCGCCGGGGGTCGAGGTCGTGGTGCGGGGGACGGGGATCATGGGCGGGTTCGACCACCGGGAGCACGGGGTGCCGGCGGGGCCGGGCGCTCCGCGAGTGGTGATCACCGGGTTCGCCTTCTGGGGCGGGGTGGGCGTGGAGCGCAAACGGCGGCGGGAGCGGTTGCGGGGGCGGGACAGACGCCGTCACCTGGGGCACTGAGCCCGTTCCGGCGCGCGGGGGTGGGCCGCGCCGCCGGCGTGGCGGGGTGGCGCCCACCACTCTCGGCTCCGCTCGAGCGGGGGACTCCCGGCGCACCCCCCGTGCCGCCTCGGGTGGCACGCGTGGCCACCGTCCGGGCGGGCCCGGCCGCTACAGCTCCGCCCGTCC
Source organism: Streptomyces sp. NPDC033216 (assembly GCF_055577115.1). Classification (NCBI taxonomy): domain Bacteria; kingdom Bacillati; phylum Actinomycetota; class Actinomycetes; order Kitasatosporales; family Streptomycetaceae; genus Streptomyces; species Streptomyces sp. NPDC033216. The sequence continues at coordinate 141,511 of NZ_JBVIQK010000010.1, forward strand.
CGCGGCCCCCCTCAGCTGCTCCCACCCGATCAGCTCCGCCATCTTCCGGTACCCCCTGTCGCTGGGGTGGAGATGGTCGCCGGAGTCGTACTCCGAGCGGAGCCGGCGCGGGTCGTACGGGTCGTGCATCGCCCGGTCGACGTCCACGACCGTGTCGTAGACCGAACCGGACCGGATCGCCGCGTTGATCCGCTGCCGTACGGCCTCGCGCGGGCCGGTGTAGCCGCGGTGGCCGCGGAAGGGGAGCAGGGTGGTGCCGACGGCCTTGATGCCGTGGTCGTGGGCGCGGCGGACCAGGGTGCGCAGGCCGTCGAGGACGGCGTCGGGGTCGGCGGTGTTCCGGGCGCGGAGGATGTCGTTGACGCCGAGGTCGATGACGACGGCCCTGACGTTCGGCCGGGCGAGGACGTCGCGGTCGAAGCGGCTGAGGGCGCTGGGGTTGACGGCGGGCCGGCCGGGTCCGTCGGTGAGGACGCGGTTGCCGCTGATGCCGGCGTTGACGACGCCGTAGCGCGGGGCGTCGTCGTCGCCGTCGGAGAGGGAGGCGCGGAGCCGGTCGGAGAGGACGTCGGGCCAGCGGCGGTTGGCACCGGGGGTGGAGGTGGCGCCGTCGGTGAGGGAGTCGCCGAGGGCGACGACGGTGCCGTCGGCCTCGTGGGTGAGGACGTCCAGCGCGGTGAGGTGGCGCCAGGAGGCGCTTCGTCCGGTGTACGGCGCTCCCGTCGCGTCGCCCGTGTGCTCGCCGTCGGCGACGTAGCTGGTCTGCTGGGCTCGGTGGTGGAAGGTGACCGGGCCCGCGGAGGTCGGAGTGTAGAGGCTGACCAGCACGTCGCTGTCGCGGGGCACGGCGAGGGGGGCGGCGTCACTGACGGCCTGTCCGCCCGCCGGGATCGTGATCGTGGGGCGGCCGCCGAAGGTGAGCCGGCGCAGGCTGTCGGGGGCGGCGGCGGGGCCGTCGTCGTCGGCCGCGACGGCCAGGGTGGCCGCGCCGACGGTCAGCGGGCCGGTGCCGTAGAGATTGGACAGCGTGATGCGGGCACTCGTCCCTGCGGCGCTGGTGTGGACGACGTTGCGCACCGTGCGGCCCGCCGTGCCGTCGGTCCCGGTGAGCGGTTCGCCGCCGACGGGGGCGGCGGCCCAGCTGCCGACCCAGACGCCGGTGGCGGCGGCCGCGGCGGCGTGGGGGCCGGTGCGGGAGGCGGCGGGGGTGTCCTCGCGGCGGCGTCCGCCGTCCCCGGCGTCGACCCCGGTGTATATGGCGGCCGAGAGGCCCACGATCACGGCGAGGATCCCGGACAGAAGGGTGTGGTGGCGGGTGCGGGGCACCCCGACACCCACGCCGTCATGCCTGGTCATGCGGGTGTGTTGCTCCTCGGACGAGGGAGCGGCGAGGCTCCGACGAAACATTCAGGAGATCACCGTTGAACTCCCCCACCTGACAGACGCCGGGAACTCCTGTTTCGTTCCAGGAGTCGGACGGGCGGGGACAATGGTGTAGTGCGGGTCACGGGGGACCGGGAACGGGTGGAGCGGGAGCGGATGGAACGTACGGGAACGCAAGACAGGGCGATGCCCGCGGCGCGCGCCATGAGCGTCTTCAGCGCCGCCGACGAGGAGCGCCGGCGCGGGGTGCGGCGCATGAAGCTCACCGCGACCGGGCTGCTGGTGTTCGTGGCCGTGGTGTACGTCCTCGCCGAGTGGGCCTCGCACCGGGGCGCCGGTGCCTGGGCGGGGTATGTGGCGGCGGCGGCCGAGGCGGGCATGGTGGGCGCGCTCGCCGACTGGTTCGCCGTGACCGCCCTGTTCCGCCATCCGCTGGGCCTGCCCATCCCGCACACGGCGATCATCCCGACCAAGAAGGACCAGCTGGGCGTCTCCCTGGGTGAGTTCGTCGGCGAGAACTTCCTGTCGGGGGACGTCGTGCGGCAGCGGTTGCGCGCGGTCGGCATCGGGAGCCGGCTGGGGGCGTGGCTGGCGGAGCCGGAGCACGCGGACCGGGTGACGGCGGAGCTGGCGACGGCGCTGCGGGGCGCGCTGACCGTGCTGCGGGACTCCGATGTGCAGGCGGTGGTCGGGGAGGCGATCACGAGGCGGGCGAACGCCCGGGAGATCGCGCCGGGGATGGGCAAGATGCTGGAGAAGGTCGTCGCGGACGGCGGTCACCGGCGGGCCGTCGACCTGGTGGTGGCGCGGGCGCACGACTGGCTGGTGCTGCACGCCGACTCGGTGATGGACGCGGTGCAGGGCGGCGCGCCTGGCTGGACCCCCCGGTTCGTCGACAAGCGGGTCGGCGAGCGGGTCTACAAGGAGCTGCTGCGGTTCTGCGCGGAGATGCGGGACATGCCGTCCCACCCGGCCCGTGGCGCCCTGGACCGCTTTCTGCGGGACTTCGCCTCCGACCTTCAGTCCGACTCCGAGACCCGCGCGAAGGTGGAGCGGCTCAAGGGCGAGGTGCTGGGCCGCGGCGAGGTCCAGGACCTGATCGCGTCGGCCTGGACGGCCGTACGGTCGATGATCGTGTCGGCGGCCGAGGACGAGCGCAGTGAGCTGCGGCTGCGGGTGCGGGCGGCGCTGCTGTCGCTGGGGTCCCGGATGGCCACCGAGCCGAAGGTGCAGGGGAAGGTGGACCGCTGGGTGGAGGGCGCGGCGGTGCACGTGGTGTCGACCTACCGCAGGGAGATCACCCTGCTGATCACCGACACGGTGGCGGGCTGGGACGCCGAGCACACCACGCGCAAGATCGAGGCGCACATCGGCCGTGACCTCCAGTTCATCCGCATCAACGGCACGGTGGTCGGGTCGCTGGCGGGCCTGCTGATCTACACGGTGGCGCGGGCTCTGGGGGCGTAGCGGCATTTCCTCGGGGAACCTGATGGTGGTTCCGCTCGACGAGGAGGGCGTCCATGACAGCTGCCGCACCGGCCGAATCCGGCCGAACCATCACGACGAACATCCCCGCCCGCCTGGACCGCCTCCCCTGGTCACGCTGGCACTGGACGATCGTGATCGGTCTCGGCACCGTGTGGATCCTCGACGGCCTCGAAGTCACGGTCGTCGGCAACATCGCCGGGCGGCTGTCGGAGCCCGGCAGCGGCCTGCCCATCACCTCCGGGCAGGTCACCGGCATCGCCGCCGCGCTGTACGTGGCGGGCGCCTGTGTCGGCGCCCTGTTCTGGGGTCGCCTGACGGACCGCTGGGGCCGCAAGAAGCTCTTCATGATCACGCTGGCGGTCTATCTCGCCGCGACCGCCCTGACCGCGATCTCCTTCGACACCTGGTGGTTCCTGCTGTTCCGCTTCCTCACCGGCTTCGGCATCGGCGGCGAGTACGCGGCGATCAACTCCGCCATCGACGAGCTGATCCCGGCGCAGTACCGGGGCCGCGTCGACCTGATGATCAACGGCAGCTTCTGGCTGGGCGCGGTCGGCGGTTCGCTGCTGTCGATCCCCGCGCTGAACACGGACCTGTTCGCGGCGAACGTGGGCTGGCGGCTGACGTTCGCGCTGGGCGCCGTCCTCGCCCTGGTCATCCTCCTCGTACGACGACATGTCCCCGAGAGCCCGCGCTGGCTGCTGATCCACGGCCGCGACGGGGAGGCCGAGGAGATCGTCTCCTCCATCGAGCGGCGGATCGAGTCCGAGAGGGGTGCCCCGCTGCCCGCGGCCGAGGGCGAACTCACCATCCACCAGCGCCCCAGCGTCTCCTTCGCCGAGATCGCCCGCACGGTCTTCTCCGACTACCGCCGCCGCGCCGTCCTCGGCTTCTCCCTGTTCATCGGGCAGGCCTTCCTCTACAACGCGATCACCTTCGGCTTCGGCGCGATCCTCACCACGTTCTTCGACGTGCCGACCGGTCACACCGGCTACTACTTCGCCGTGATCGCCCTCGGCAACTTCTTCGGCCCGCTGCTGCTCGGCAAGCTGTTCGACACGGTCGGCCGCCGGATCATGATCTCGTCGACGTACCTGCTCTCCGGCCTGCTGCTGTTCGGCACCGCCTGGCTGTTCGACCGCGGCTCGCTGAGCGCGACGACGATGACCGCCTGCTGGTGCGCGGTCCTGTTCTTCGCCTCCGCGGGCGCCTCCAGCGCCTACCTCACGGTCTCCGAGATCTTCCCGATGGAGACCCGAGCCATGTCCATCGCCTTCTTCTACGCTCTCGGCACCGCCGCGGGCGGCATCAGCGGCCCCCTGCTGTTCGCCGACCTCACCGGCACGGGCAAGGTGGGCGACACGGTCCTGGCCTTCCAGATCGGCGCGGCCCTGATGTGCGCGGCGGGCCTGGTCGCCGCGTTCCTCGCGGTACGGGCCGAGCGGCGCTCCCTGGAGGACATCGCCAAGCCCCTGACGGCGGCGGCGACGACGGCCCGTACGGCTGTGGCGGCCGGGTCCGCCGGCAAGGCCGGGAACTCCGACAAGGCGGGCGGTCCGAGGGGGCCGCAGCCTCCGCAGGGGCCGAAGACGGCCACGGCGTGACCGTCGCCGACCGGCGGCCGCAGGCCCCCGACCCCGCGCCCGGCGGGGGCGGGGGCCTGCGGCGGCTACGGCCCCGACCCCGCCCCGCTGCCGCACCGGTGACTGCCGGTGGCCGACCGTCGACCCCGACGGGCGCCGCGACGTGACCTGGCCTGGCCTGGCGTGGAACGGCGTGGCGTGAGCTGTGAGCCGACGTGGCGTGCGGGTCGGCCGGGTGTGCGGCGGGAAGGGGGGGGGGGGGAAGGGGGGGGGGGGGGGGGAGACCGCCCCCCCCCCCCCCCCCCACCCCCCACACCCCCCCCCCCCCCCCCCCCCCCCCCCCCCCCCCCCCCCCCCCCCCCCCCCCCCTGCCCCCCTCCCCCCCCCCCCCCCCCCCCCCCCCCCCCCCGGGGTCCACTCCAGGCCGGCGAGGGGCGCTCAGCGGCTCAGGGCGGCTCCTGGGGCCCGTCACGGCTCCTGCTGTGCCACCGCCGTCGCCCGCGCCACGCTCCCGGCGGGTTCCGCGGGCTCGGCGGGGACCGCCCAGGGCAGCTCGATGAAGACGGTCTTGCCTCCCTCGCGCGTGGGGCGGACCCGGAGCCTGCCGCCGCACTCCGCGGTCAGCCATCTGACGATCACCATGCCTCGGCCGTTGTCCTGCTGGACGGCGGCCGGCAGTCGTTGGGGGAAGCGGGGGTGACTGTCGGTGACGCCGATGCGAAACCGCTCGTAGCGGTCCAGCACGAGGTCCACCGTGAAGGTGGGTGACTGCCCGAAGGTGTGCTGTACGGCGTTGGTGGCCAGCTCGGAGACGATCAGGCGGACGGTGTCGGCCGGCTCCCCGGCGGTGGGCAGGCCCCACCGCGCGAGGGTGTCGAGCACGTAGGTGCGGGCAGTGGACACCGAGGCGGGATCGCTCGGCAGAGTGACGGATGCTTCCAGGTGTTCTGCCATGGCGTCGTCGTCCCTTTCCCACGGGACCGGAGTCCGACACGGTGCGGATGGTTCGAGTACGGTCCCGGACTGGTGCTTCGGCGCCAGAGTGCCATCACCGCGCCGGTCACGCGTGGCGATCCACCAGGATCTGCATATATCTGTCGCTCGATGCGGTGAACTCTGCGACGGCAGAGCGTATTTGGAGGATTCGGAAGGAGTAGGGAGGATCTCATGCAGCACGGTCCCGCGGTGCGCCGCCGGAAGCTGGGCGCCGAACTGCGGACGCTGCGCTCGCGCGCGGGGCTCACCAGTGGCGAGGCGGCCCGGCTCGTGGGCTGGCACCAGTCGAAGGTGAGTCGGATCGAGACCGGCATCAGTGGTACGAAACCGGCCGACGTGCGGCTGCTCCTCGACGCCTACGGCGTGGAGGACGCCCAACTGCGGGAACTCATGCTGGCGTTGACCGGTTCGGTCGAGGGTGACGGCCGGGAACACTGGTGGCACGCCTATCGCGGGGTCCTGCCGCCCACCTACCGGGACTTCATCAGCCTGGAGTCGCAGGCGAGCGCGATGCGCACCCTGGAGACGACCGTCGTGCCGGGGCTGTTGCAGACCCCCGCGTACGCCCGTGCGGTGACCCGGGCCGCGGTGGACGGTCTCGACGAGGACCGGCTGGACACGCTGGTGGAGGTGCGGCTGGCCAGGCAGGGCGTGTTGCGGGCCCGGCCGCCGCTGGAGCTGGACGCGGTGCTCGACGAGGCGGTGCTGCGGCGGGAGGTGGGCGGTCCCGAGGTCATGGCCCAGCAGCTGGAGCGGCTGACGGAGGCGGCGCGACTGCCGCAGGTCAGGCTCCAGGTGCTGCCGTTCAGTGCCGGGGCGCACATCGGCGTCACCGGCCCTTTCGTCATCTTCTCATTTGCGAGCACTTCTGATCTGGATGTGGTTGTTCTCGACCACTTGACGAGTAGCCTCTATCTCGAACGGAAAGAAGACCTCCAGGCCTACACCGAGGCCTTCAACGCCCTTCGGGCACACGCACTTTCGCCCGGGGACTCACTGGATTACCTCGCCGCGACAGGTGACGGCGCGTAAGGAGGCACCATGACCGCACTGCCTCGGAACGTCCCCCCCAGCACCGATCTGCCCGGCCTCCCCGATCCCCCGGGTCTGCGGTGGCTGCGCAGCAGCTACAGCACGGGGGCCAACAACTGCGTGGAGACGGCCCGCCCGGCCTCCGGGCGGTGGGCCGGTCTGCTCGCCGTACGCGACTCCAAGGACCCGGCCGGACCCGCCCTGCTCTTCTCCCCCGAGAGCTGGACGGACTTCACGGCAGCGTTCCACTGACCCCTGCCCGACGACCAGCCGCCGACTGCCGGCCCACGGCCGTGTCACGCCGACTCATGGCCGTGTCTCGCCGATCACCCGTACGGCGCGTTCGATCTGCCCCTCACCGAGGTCCGCGCGGGCGGTCAGCCTCAGGCGTGAGATGCCGTCGGGCACGGAAGGAGGGCGGAAGCAGCCCACGGCCAGGCCCGCCGCCCGGCAGTCGGCCGCCCAGCGCACCGCCCCCTCCGGGGACGGCGCCCGCACGGAGACGACCGCGGCGTCCGGACGCACGGCTTCCAGTCCCGCGGCCGTCAGGCGTGCGTGCAGCTCACCCGCCACCGCACGCGCGCGTGCCGCGCGTTCCGGCTCGCGGCGCAGCAGCGTCAGGGCGGCCAGGGCCGCGCCCGCCGCCGCCGGGGCGAGGCCGGTGTCGAAGATGAACGTCCGGGCGGCGTTGACCAGATGGTCGATCACGCGCGCGGGGCCGAGCACGGCGCCGCCCTGACTGCCCAGCGACTTGGACAGCGTGACCGTGACGACGACGTCGTCCGCTCCCGCCAGTCCCGCCGCGTGCGGCGCGCCGCGGCCGCCCGTGCCGAGGACGCCGAGGCCGTGGGCGTCGTCCACGACCAGTCCGGCGCCATGCTCCCGGCACGCCGCGGCGAGGGCGGCCAGCGGGGCCGCGTCCCCGTCGACGGAGAAGACCGTGTCGCTGACCACGACGGCCGGGCCGCCCGGCGTGCCCAGCGCCTTGCGCACGGCGTCCGGGTCCGCGTGCGCGACCACCTGCGTCGTGCCACGGGCCAGCCGGCAGCCGTCGATGAGCGAGGCGTGATTGCCCGCGTCGGAGACGATCAGGGAACCGTGCGGGGCCAGCGCGGTGACGGCGGCGAGGTTGGCGGCGTACCCCGAGGAGAAGACGAGGGCCGCCTCGAACCCGCAGAAGTCGGCCAGTTCCCGCTCCAGCTCGGCATGCAGCTCGGTGGTGCCGGTGACGAGCCGGGATCCGGTCGCGCCGCCGCCCCAGGTGCGCGCGGCCCGCGCCGCGCCCTCGGTGACCTCGGGGTGGCGGGCCAGTCCCAGATAGTCGTTGCTCGCGAGGTCGAGAAGCGGCGAGTCCGCCGGACGGGGGCGCAGGATCCGTACGAGTCCGGCACTCCGGCGCGCCTGGGCCTGCTCGTCGATCCAGCCGAACGCCATGGCTCGTCCTCCGGGGAATTTGTAGGCAGTGGACAGACACTAGCCGCACGTCGCGTATCCCATGGTGTGGCAATACCCACACGTCGAATGCCCTTCGTTGTACGAACTCTCCCTGGCCCGCGCACGGGTCGGTAAGACAGGATCGGCTCTCATGGACCTGCTGAACACGCTGGTGGACAAGGGGCTTCGGCGCGAGCTGCCGACCCGCGAAGAGGCGCTGGCCGTCCTGGCCACGTCCGACGACGACCTGCTCGACGTGGTGGCCGCGGCCGGAAAGGTACGCCGTCACTGGTTCGGGCGACGGGTGAAACTCAACTACCTCGTCAACCTGAAGTCGGGCCTGTGCCCGGAGGACTGTTCCTACTGTTCCCAGCGGCTCGGCTCCACGGCCGGGATCCTGAAGTACACCTGGCTCAAGCCCGACGAGGCCTCGAGGGCCGCCGCCGCGGGGCTGGCCGGGGGCGCCAAGCGGGTGTGTCTGGTGGCGTCCGGCCGCGGGCCGACCGACCGCGACGTCGACCGGGTGTCCGCGACCATCAAGGCGATCAAGGACCAGAACGAGGGCGTCGAGGTGTGCGCCTGCCTGGGTCTGCTCTCCGACGGTCAGGCGGAGCGGCTGCGCGAGGCGGGCGCGGACGCCTACAACCACAACCTGAACACGTCCGAGGAGACGTACGCGGACATCACGACCACCCACACGTACGCCGACCGGGTGGACACGGTGCAGAAGGCGCACGCGGCCGGTCTGTCGGCGTGCTCGGGGCTCATCGCCGGCATGGGCGAGTCGGACGAGGACCTCGTCGACGTCGTCTACTCGCTGCGCGAACTGGACCCCGACTCCGTCCCGGTGAACTTCCTGATCCCGGTCGAGGGGACCCCGCTGGCCAAGGAGTGGAACCTCACCCCACAGCGCTGCCTGCGGATCCTGGCCATGGTGCGGTTCGTCTGTCCGGACGTGGAGGTGCGCATCGCGGGCGGCCGTGAGGTCCATCTGCGCTCGATGCAGCCGCTCGCCCTGCACCTGGCCAACTCGATCTTCCTCGGCGACTACCTCACCACCGAGGGCCAGGCCGGCCGGGCCGACCTCGACATGATCGCGGACGCCGGGTTCGAGGTGGAGGGCGCGGGCGAGGTGACCCTGCCCGCCCACCGGGCCGGTGCCGGCTGCGGGTCGCACGGGGGCGGTGGCTGCGGCTCCCACGAGTCGGCCGACGGCTGCGGGTCGCACGAGGGTGGTGGTGCCCGCGGGTCCGCTTGCGCCCCGCAGGCGAACGAGGCCCGTACGGACCTGGTCGCCGTCCGCCGCCGGGGCGCCGGGACGGACCTCGCGCCCAATGCCTGAGCGAGCCGTGTCCGAACTGCTGGACCTCGACCGACGGCATGTGTGGCATCCGTACGGTCCGATGCCGGGCCGGGTGGACCCGCTCGTCGTGGAGTCGGCGAGCGGGGTGCGACTGCGACTCGCGGACGGCTCGGGCGAGCTGGTCGACGGCATGTCGTCCTGGTGGGCGGCGATCCACGGCTACAACCACCCGGTCCTCAACGAGGCCGCGCGGGTCCAGCTCGGGCGGATGAGTCACGTGATGTTCGGCGGACTCACCCACGAGCCCGCCGTACGGCTGGCGAAGCTCCTTGTCGACATGTCGCCCGAGGGGCTGGAGCATGTGTTCCTCGCCGACTCGGGGTCGGTGTCGGTCGAGGTCGCGGTGAAGATGTGCCTACAGTACTGGCGTTCGACGGGTCGCCCCCGCAAGCAGCGGCTGTTGACGTGGCGCGGCGGGTATCACGGCGACACCTGGCAGCCGATGTCCGTCTGTGACCCCGAGGGCGGGATGCACGACCTGTGGACCGGGATCCTGCCCCGGCAGGTCTTCGTCGGCGCGCCGCCCGCCGAGTACGACGAGACGTACGCGGGCGAGCTGCGCGCGGCGATCGGACGGCACGCCGACGAGCTGGCCGCGGTGATCGTGGAGCCGGTGGTGCAGGGCGCGGGCGGGATGCGGTTCCACTCCCCGGCCTATCTGACGGTGCTGCGCGAGGCGTGCGACGAGCACGACGTGCTGCTGGTGTTCGACGAGATCGCGACCGGGTTCGGACGCACGGGCGCGCTGTTCGCCGCCGGGCATGCCGCGGTGACCCCGGATGTGATGTGCGTGGGCAAGGCGCTGACCGGCGGATATCTCACGATGGCCGCGACGCTGTGCACGGCACGGGTCGCCGACGGCATCTCGCGGGGCGAGGTGCCGGTGCTGGCCCACGGCCCGACGTTCATGGCCAATCCGCTGGCCGCGGCGGTCGCCTGCGCCTCGATCGAGCTGCTCCTCGGACAGGACTGGCTCGCCGAGGTCCGGCGGATCGAGGCGGGGCTGCGGGCGGGCCTCGCCGCGGCGGCGGACCTGCCGGGTGTGAAGGACGTACGGGTGCTCGGCGCCGTCGGGGTCGTCCAGCTGAACCACGACGTGGACATGAAGGCCGCCACGGAGGCCGCCGTGCGCGAAGGCGTCTGGCTGCGGCCGTTCCGCGACCTCGTCTACACGATGCCGCCGTACGTCACCGGGGACGAGGACGTGGCGCGGATCGCGCGGGCGGTGTGCGCGGCGGCACGGGAAGGATGAACATGCCGATTCTGGTGATCACGGGGACGGGCACGGAGGTCGGCAAGACCGTCACCACCGCGGCCGTCGCCGCCTCCGCGCTGGCGGCGGGCCGCTCGGTGGCCGTGCTGAAGGCCGCGCAGACCGGCGTACGGCCGGACGAGCGCGGTGACGCGCAGGAGGTCGAGCGGCTGGCGGGCGCCGTCACGACCGCCGAACTGGCCCGCTATCCGGAGCCGTTGGCACCGGCGACGGCGGCCCTCAGGGCGGGGATGGTGCCCGTGCGGCCGCGTGAGGTCGCCGACGCGGCGACCAAGCTGGCCACCGAGCACGACCTGGTCCTCGTCGAGGGGGCCGGTGGGCTCCTGGTGCGGTTCGACGAGGCGGGCGGCACGCTGGCCGACGCCGCGGAGCACTTGCGTGCGCCGGTGCTGGTGGTGGCCTCGGCGGGCCTGGGCACGCTGAACACGACCGAGCTGACGGCTCGTGAACTGCGGTCCCGTGGAGTGGAGTTGCTCGGCGTGGTGATCGGCTCCTGGCCCGACTCCCCCGACCTGGCGATGCGGTGCAACGTCACCGACCTGCCGGACGTCGCCGGCGCCCCGCTGCTCGGCGCGCTGCCCGCCGGTTCGGGGTCGCTCGCTCCCGCCGAATTCCGTACGGCCGCGCCCGGCTGGCTCGCGTCACGGCTGGACGGGACGTGGGAGGCGGAGACGTTCCGGAGCCGGACCGAGCCTCCGGCCTGGAGCTGGTCTGCACGGTCGTGCGAGGGTTAGTCGCCCCCCTCCCCCGGCAGCCGGATCAGTCCGACGCGGGAGCGGAGGCCCGAGCGGTCGAGACGCCGCGCAGGTGGTGGTCGAGGGTGCGGGCGGGGGCGAGGGGGTCAACCCGGACTCCTCGGCGCCTCTGAGCAGGGCGACCGGTGACGGCGTGGGGTGTGTGTCGTTCACGGAGGACACGGCAACGCCGCCGCGACCCGAACAACCGCACGACTTCATCCGGTGGCCCGGTGCGTGGAAGCCGTGGGTGTGACGGGCCCGCAGAGGGGACAATCCTGCTAGGCGCGTCCTGCCCCTGGGAGGTCCCCATGCCGATACGGTCCACCGGCTCCGGCAAGGTGCCGGGTGATGGCGTCCACCACCCGCTGTTCGCGCGCTGCTACGCCCGGTTGAGCGTGACCGCGGAGACCAGCGGGGGCCTGGCCGCGCTGCGCGGCCGGCTGCTCGCGGGGCTCTCCGGCCGCGTCATCGAGATCGGCGCGGGCAACGGCCTGAACTTCGCCCACTACCCGAGCACGGTCTCCGAGGTCGTGGCGATCGAACCGGAGCGGCTGCTGCGCACGCTGGCGGTGGAGGCCGCCCCGCGGGCCGAGGTGCCCGTGGATGTCGCGCCGGGCGCGGCCGAGGCCCTGCCGGTCAAGAGCGAGGCCTTCGACGCGGCGGTGCTCTCGCTGGTCCTGTGCAGCGTGCGGGACCTGCCGCGGGCCCTCGCCGAGGTGCGGCGGGTGCTGCGGCCCGGTGGCGAGGTGCGGTTCCTGGAGCACGGTACGGGCGGCGGCCCGGTCATGGCGTTCACCCAGCGCGCCCTGGACCGGACGGTGTGGCCGCTCCTCGGCGGCGGCTGCCACCTCTCCCGCGACCCGGTGGGCGCGCTGCGCGACGCCGGGTTCGAACTCGGCCCCTACCGCCGGCTGCTGGTGCCGGAGAAGGGCCCGGTCCTTCCTTCGTCGTACTGTCGGCTGGGCACGGCCTGGCGGCCGGTCAGCGACGGGGCGCACCGCCAGGTCGTTGGGATCAGGCCCGATCAGGCCTGATCTGGGAACGGGTTCCGGTGCCAGGGTCCCTCCCACGCCTTTGGGCCGAGGGGCCCTGGGGTGGTCCCTCGGGCCACGGCGTTCACAGGCTCCACCGGCGGAGTTCCCGCGTGATGTCGTACACCGACGCCTCGCCGCTCTTGACCAGCCGGGCCAGGTCGCGCACCTGTTCGGGGGAGGTCACGACCTTCGCTCCGCTCGCCACCAGGTACGCGTAGGCGACGGCGCACGCGAAGAGGGCGTTCGAGCGTTCCAACGCCGGAACGTGCAGGAGGAGTTGGAGGAGCGACGCCGCGCGGGCGTGCGGGGAGTCGTAGACGGGGACGTCGAAGATCCGGGCGTCATGGCGCGCCACCGCCGCCACCAGCGCGCCCCAGTCGGTGACCTGGGGGTCTCCGGGTGTCTTCTGTTCGGCGATCATCAGCAGCCACGCGAGGTCGATCGTGAGGTCGCTCAAGGGGTCAGCGGCGACCTTCGTGGGCGCCGCCCTCGCGGGCCGCACCGAACTCCTCCGCGAAGACGTTCTCGTACTGCTTCATGAAGTCCGCGGCGGCCTCGACGAACGTGTGGCCCGTCTCGCCGGCGTCCTGCCTGACCAGTTCCTCGATGTAGCGGTTGACGCTCATGCCGCGCGCGGTGGCGCGCTCGCGGGCGGCCTTGGCCGTGCCCTCGTCGACGCGGACGTTCAGCTGAGTCTTGGCCATACCTCGAAGCTAGCGCCGGTCTGCTAGCACTCGCAAGGGCGGACAACCATCGAAAAGGGATACTGGGTGTGCGCCCGGTCACACTACCCTCGGCCGGGACAACCGCACCGCACGTCCAAGCGAGCGAGGAGGCAGCCTTGTCCACACCTGCTGCGCAGCACGCCCCCGGTCTGGCCTCGGCCGAGGACCTGGCGGCGCGCGCCCGGGGTCTGACGAAGGCTTACGGCTCGGGTGAGACGACCGTGCTCGCCCTGGACGCGGTGGACGTGGACATCGTCCGCGGGCGGTTCACCGCGGTCATGGGACCGTCGGGCTCCGGGAAGTCCACGCTCATGCACTGCCTGGCCGGACTCGACACCGTGTCCGCCGGTCAGGTGTGGCTGGGCGACACCGAGATCACGGCACTGAAGGAACGGGAACTGACCCGGCTCCGGCGGGACCGGATCGGGTTCATGTTCCAGGCGTTCAACCTGATCCCGACGCTGAACGCCGTCGAGAACATCACCCTGCCGATGGACATCGCCGGGCAGAAACCGGATCAGAAGTGGCTGGACCAGGTGATCGACACGCTCGGCCTGCGGGACCGCCTCAGACACCGGCCGTCCCAGCTCTCCGGCGGCCAGCAGCAGCGCGTGGCCTGCGCCCGCGCGCTCGCCTCCCGGCCCGAGCTGATCTTCGCCGACGAGCCGACCGGCAACCTGGACTCGCGCGCCGGTCTGGAGGTCCTCTCGTTCCTGCGCCAGGCGGTGGACGGCCTGGGCCAGACGGTCGTCATGGTCACCCATGACCCGGGGGCCGCCGCCCACTCCGACCTCGTGCTCTTCCTCGCGGACGGCCGGGTGGTGGACGAGATGGAACGGCCCACGGCCGAGGCGGTGCTGGAGCGCATGAAGCGGTTCGACCTGATCCGTGCGCAGGGGGCCGCGGCCCCCGGGGAGGGCTGAGCAGGTGCTGAAGGCGACGCTGAGGAGTTTCCTGGCGCACAAGGGCCGGCTGCTGCTGTCCGCCCTCGCCGTCGTGCTGTCGGTGGCGTTCGTCGCGGGCAGCCTGATCTTCTCCGACACGGTGACGCGCACCTTCGACCGGCTGTTCGCGTCCACCTCGGCCGACGTCACGGTGGAGCCGCGGGACGACCTCGACGCCTCCGTGCCGACCGGCGCGGTCCAGACCGTCCCCACCGCGCTCACCGGCCGGGTGGCCGCCGTCGACGGTGTCGCCTCGGCACACCCGGACGTCAGCGTGGAGAACATCACCGTCGTCGACAGTGCGAACGAGTCCGTCGGACCGACCACGGGCGCGCCCACCATCGCCACCGACTGGTACGTCACCGACCGCAGCCCGGTGGAACTGACCTCGGGGCACGTCCCGCGCGGCGCGGGCGAGGCCGTGCTCGACGCCGACACCGCCGACAAGAAGGACGTGAAGATCGGTGACACGCTGACCGTGCTGGCCCAGCCCGGCTCGTTCCGGGCCGAGGTCGTCGGCATCGCCACCTTCAAGACCACCAACCCCGGTGCCGCCCTCCTCTTCCTCGACCCCGAGGTCGCCGCGACCCGGCTGCTCGGCTCGGCCGACCGGGCCACGAGCATCTCCGTCGAGGCGGCGCGCGGGGTGAGCGACGCGGAGCTCAAACCCCGGATCGCCGCCGCGCTCGGCACCGGGCCCTACGACGTGCGCACGGCCGACGAGCAGGCCAAGTCGGCGGCGGAGGACCTCGGCGGTTTCCTCGACATCATCAAGTACGTGATGCTGGGATTCGCCGGGATCGCCGTGCTGGTGGGCGTGTTCCTGATCGTCAACACGTTCTCGATGCTGATCGCCCAGCGCACCCGCGAACTGGGCCTGCTGCGCGCCCTGGGCGCCGACCGCCGCCAGGTACGGCGCTCGGTCCTCACCGAGGCCGTGCTGCTCGGCCTGGTCGGCTCCACGGTGGGCCTCGCGGCCGGCATCGGCCTGGCGGCGGGCCTGATCCGGCTCATGAGCGCCTTCGGCATGAACCTCAGTACCGCCGAGATGGTCGTCGGCTGGGCCACCCCCGTGTCGGCGTACGTCGTCGGGGTCGGCGTCACCTTCGTGGCCGCCTACCTCCCGGCCCGCCGCGCGGCCACGGTGTCGCCGATGGCGGCCCTGGCGGACGCGGACGTCACCGGCGTGGGACGTCCACTGAGGGTGCGCGCGGTGGTCGGAGCCGTCGTCGGGGTCCTGGGCGCGGCGGCCCTGGTGGGCTGCGTGACCGCGTCGGGGACCGCGTCCGCGGCCTCTCTGCTGGGCCTCGGTGTCGTCCTCACGCTCATCGCGACGGTCGTGGCGGGCCCGCTGCTCGTGCGCCCGGTGATCCGGGTGCTCGGCGGGGCCTTCCCGGCGCTGTTCGGCTCGATCGGCCGGATGAGCCAGCGCAACGCCCTGCGCAACCCGCGCCGCACCGGCGCCACCGCGGCCGCGCTGATGGTGGGCCTCGCCCTGGTGGGCGGCATGTCGGTGGCGAGCGCCTCGATGTCGAGCTCCTTCGACCAGCAGATCGACAAGACACTGGGCGCCGACTTCGTCATCCAGAACACCAACTTCACGCCCTTCTCGCGGGAGGTCACCGACCGGGTCCGCGAGACGGAGGGCGTCGGCCTCGTCGTACGGCAGCGGTTCGCGCCGATCGCCGTACGGCTGCCCGACGGCCGGCGGATCAAGACGACGGCCGCCGGATACGACAGCCAGGTCGACGAGGTCGCCCATGTCACGTACGCGCGCGGGGACACGGCCGCCGCGCTGGCCGACGGGGCGCTCGGCATGGACGTCGACTTCGCCGCGGACCACGGCGTGCGGGTCGGCAGCGTGCTGCCCGTCGAGTTCCCCGGTGAGCGGAGCGCTTCGTTCCGGGTGGGAGCGCTCACCGACCAGGACTCCGCCGAGGGCTTCGGCATGCAGGGCGGCCTCTTCTTCGGCATCGCTACCGTCGAGAAGTACGTGCCGGGCGGGCAGGACTCCGCGCTGTACGTCAACGCGGCCGCCGGCACGGACGCCGACCGGCTGCGGCCCCGCCTGGAGCGGACGCTCGATCCGTATCCGCAGGTGCAGGCGCGCGACCAGGCGGACTACAAGGACCTGGTCCACGACCAGATCGCCGTGCTGCTGTACCTGGTGTACGCACTGCTCGCCCTGGCCATCATGATCGCGGTGCTCGGCGTGGTCAACACGCTGGCGCTGTCGGTGGTCGAGCGGACCCGGGAGATCGGGCTGCTGCGGGCGATCGGGCTGTCCCGACGGCAGTTGCGCCGGATGATCCGCCTGGAGTCGGTGGTGATCGCGGTGTTCGGCGCGGTCCTGGGGCTGGCGCTGGGGCTGGTCTGGGGGGTGTGCACCCAGCAGGTGCTCGCCTTGCAGGGCATGAAGGCGCTGACGATCCCGTGGGGCACGATCGTCGGCGTCGTCGTCGGCTCCGCGGTGGTCGGGGTGGTGGCCGCGCTGCTGCCGGCGTTGCGGGCCTCGCGGATGAACGTGCTGGCGGCCATCGCGCACGAGTGAGGCGATCACGGCGACGACGGGCCGGAGGGTCCTACCCGTGCCCGCGCGCGGGGGCCGTCACCAGCGTCGCGGTGCGGCTGCGTCCGGCCCGCCGGTGGCCGTCCGGATGCTGGAATCCGGCTCCGGGGTGTCCCCCGCGTGATGGGATCGCCCCATGTCTGAACTGCGCATACGGGCCGCGACGCCCGACGACCTGGACACCGTGCTGGCCTTCTGGAAGAAGGCCGCCGAGGGGACGAGCATCAGCGACGACAGGGAGGGCGTGGAGCGGCTCGTCGCCCGCGACCCCGAGGCGCTGATCCTGGCGGAGCGCGGCGGCGAACTGGTGGGCACGGTGATCGCCGGGTTCGACGGCTGGCGCTGCCACCTCTACCGGCTGGCGGCGCATCCGGCGTACCGCCGCCAGGGCATCGGCTCGGCGCTGCTCGCCGCCGCGGAGGAACGGTTCGTCCGGCTCGGCGGGCGGCGCGCCGACGCGATGGTGCTGACGCGCAACGAGACCGCCCACCATGCGTGGCGCTCGGCGGGGTACACGCCCGAGGAGAAGTGGCGGCGCTGGGTGAAGCCGCTGACCGGCTGAGCCGGCGGCGACCGGACTCGCCGAGCCCGGCACCCCGCCGCCTTTGCCGGTCCTTTACCCTTGGGGGCCGTACGGTCCGTACGGTCCCCTCGACCGCACGGTTCCTCTCCGTGCGGTCACCCCGTCGCTACACCGAGTTCACGAAAGGTGTGAGCCTCCGCCCATGGGCGAGCCTCCCAGTTCCCGCCGTCGCGCGATCCTCCCCGCCCTGCCCGATCATGGGACGGAGGTGAACCGGTGATGGAACTGCTCCTGCTGTTGGTGGCGATCCTGCTCTCGCTCGCGTGCGGCGCCTTCGTGGCCGCGGAGTTCTCGCTGACCACCGTCGAACGCGGCGAGCTGGAGCGGGCCGCCGAGCGCGGCGAGCGCGGCGCGGCCGGCGCTCTCAAGGCCGTCCGCAACCTCACCTTCCAGCTCTCCGGCGCCCAACTCGGCATCACCGTCACCAACCTGGTCGTCGGCATGCTCGCGGAACCGTCGATCGCCAAGCTGATCTCCGGCCCGCTGGAGTTGCTGGGCCTGTCGAGCACCACGGCGAGTTCCGTCGCCCTGGTGCTGGGCACGGCGCTGTCCACGGTGTTCCTGATGGTCGTCGGTGAACTGGTGCCGAAGAACTGGGCGATCTCCACGCCGCTGGCCATGGCCAAGCGGGTGGGCAACGCGCAGCGCTGGTTCAGCGCCGCCTTCCGGCCGTTCATCAGCCACCTCAACAACACGGCCAACGGGATCGTACGCCGCTTCGGCCTGGAGCCCGCCGAGGAGCTGGCCTCCGCCCGGGGCCCCCAGGAGCTGGCGGCACTGGCCCGCCACTCGGCCCGGCAGGGCGCACTGGAGGCGGACACCGCCGAGCTGTTCGTGCGCACCCTGAACCTGGCCGACCTGACCGCGGAGAACGTGATGACCCCCCGCGTACAGGTCATCGCCCTCGACGCCCAGGCGACCTGTGAGGACGTCGCGAACGCGACCCGGGCGACGGGACTGTCCCGGTTCCCCGTGTATCGCGGCGGGCTGGACACCGTCGTGGGCACCGCGCACATCAAGGACGTCCTGGCCGTGCCGGCGGAGCACCGCGCGCGCGTGCCCGTCGCCGAGCTGATGCGCGACCCCCTGCTCGTCCCCGAGTCCCTGACCGTGGACCGGCTCCTCGACCGGCTCTCCGGCAAGCGGACGATGGCCGTGGTCATCGACGAGTACGGCGGCACGGCGGGCGTGGCGACCCTGGAGGACATCGTCGAGGAGGTCGTGGGCGAGGTCCGCGACGAGCACGACCCGCACGAGACGCCGGACCTCGCCCGCGCGGGCACCGACGACGAGGGGCGC
Source organism: Streptomyces sp. NPDC033216 (assembly GCF_055577115.1). Taxonomy (NCBI): domain Bacteria; kingdom Bacillati; phylum Actinomycetota; class Actinomycetes; order Kitasatosporales; family Streptomycetaceae; genus Streptomyces; species Streptomyces sp. NPDC033216. The sequence goes on from NZ_JBVIQK010000010.1 coordinate 159,954, forward strand.
CAGACGTACTCCGCGGACGGCGCCGCCCGCACCGACCAGCTCGCACGCGTCGGCCTGTACGTCCCCGAGGGCCCCTACGAGACCCTCGCCGGTCTGGTCGCCGCCGAGCTGGGCCGTATCCCGGCGGTCGGTGACACCCTGGACGTGGCCGGCTGGCGCATGGACGTCGTCGACGCGTCCGGGCGCCGGGCCGCACGCGTACTGCTGCACGCGCCGCTCACCCAGGACCACGTGGAAGAGGTGGACCGGTGACCGCCGTCCAACTGCTCATCGGCCTGGCGACCCTGGTCGTCAACGCCTTCTTCGTCGGCGCGGAGTTCGCGTTGATCTCGGTACGCCGCTCCCAGATCGAGCCGTACGCCGAGCAGGGCGACCGGCGCGCCAAGAGCGTGCTGTGGGGCCTGGAACACGTGTCCGCGCTGCTCGCGGCCGCACAGCTCGGCATCACGCTGTGCACCCTGGTTCTCGGTGTGGTCGCCGAACCGGCGATCGCGCACCTGCTGGAGCCGGTCTTCCACGCGGTCGGCGTTCCCGAGGGCGCGGGCCATGTGGTCTCGTTCGTCATCGCGCTGACCCTGGCGACGTATCTGCACATGCTGCTCGGCGAGATGGTGCCGAAGAACATCTCGCTCGCCGAGCCGGTGCGCAGCGCTCTGTTGCTCGGACCGCCGCTGGTCACGCTCTCCCGAGCGCTGCGGCCGGTGATCTTCACGATCAACGCCTTCGCCAACGGCCTGCTGAAGCTGCTGCGGATCGAGACGAAGGACGAGGTGACGGCCTCGTTCTCGGACGCGGAGCTGGCACAGATCGTCCGCGACGCCGGTGAGGCGGGCCTTCTCGACGACCGCGCCCAGGAGCGTCTGCACGACGCGCTGGAGCTGGGCCGCCGCCCCGTGCGGGATGTCGTCCTGCCGCTGGAACGCGTCGTCTACGCGCGCGTGGGGGTCACCCCGGAGGGGCTGGAACGGCTCGGTGCCGAGTCCGGGTTCTCCCGCTTCCCCGTGGTGGACGAGGGGCGCCGGATCGTCGGCTACCTGCATGTGAAGGACGCGCTCGACGCCTCGCCGCGCGACGAGCCGTTCCAGGTGCGCGATCTGCGGCCCATCGCCCGGGTGCGGGAGACGACGCCCCTGGACGACGTCCTCACCGCCATGCGCGGCAGCCGCACCCATCTGGCGGCCGCGCTCGGCTCCGACGGGCGGCTCGCCGGGCTGGTCACCATGGAGGACGTGCTGCGGGAGTTGTTCGGGCAGCGGACCTGATACCGCGCGACGGGAGGGCCCGACCGCTGGGTATGGAGTGCGGGTCACGGGGGTGACCGACCGCTGGGTATGGCGTGCGGGTTACCATCGCTGACGCCATGCAGACGAACACCACTCCCCCGTACTCCACCCTGGTCGCGGTCGGCGACTCCTTCACCGAGGGCATGTCGGACCTGTTGCCCGACGGCACCTACCGGGGCTGGGCAGACCTCCTCGCGGGCCGCATGGCCGCGTACACGCCCGGTTTCCGATACGCCAACCTGGCGGTGCGCGGCAAGCTGATCGGCCAGATCGTCGAGGAACAGGTGCCGGTCGCGGCCACCATGGGCGCCGACGTCATCACCCTGGTCGGCGGCCTCAACGACACCCTGCGCCCCAAGTGCGACATGGTCCGGGTGCGGGACCTGCTGACCGAGGCCGTGGAGCGGCTGGCCCCTTCCTGCAAGCAGCTCGTTCTGATGCGCAGCCCCGGCCGGCAGGGCCCGGTGCTGGAGCGGTTCCGGCCGCGCATGGAGGAGTTGTTCGACTGTGTCGACGGCCTCGCCGCCCGGCACGGCGCGCTGGTCGTCGACCTGTACGGCGCGCCGTCCCTCGGTGACCCGCGGATGTGGGACGTGGACCGGCTGCACCTGACGGCCGAGGGCCACCGCCGGGTCGCCGAGGCGGTCTGGCAGGGCCTCGGGTACGACCCCGAGGACACCGAGTGGCACGAGCCGATGCCCGCGACGGTGCCGCCCGCCTGGGTCGCGCGGCGGGTGGCCGACGCCCGGTTCGCCCGCCGGCACCTGCTGCCGTGGATCGCCCGCCGCCTCACCGGACGTTCCTCGGGCGACGGCCTGCCGCCGAAGCGTCCCGACCTGCTGCCCTACGAGGGACCGCTGCCGTAGCCGGGCGTGACCCGGCTCTCGTAGCTTCCGCCGAACAGGGGCATGGCGCCGGCCTGCACGAATCGCCAGTAGAATCCGTACACGTGACTTCCGCTCCCGCCAAGCCCCGCATCCCCAACGTCCTCGCCGGACGCTACGCCTCCGCCGAGCTGGCCACCCTGTGGTCGCCCGAGCACAAGGTGAGGCTGGAGCGTCAGCTCTGGCTCGCCGTGCTGCGGGCCCAGAAGGACCTCGGGATCGAGGTGCCGGACTCGGCGATCGCCGACTACGAGCGTGTCCTCGACCAGGTCGACCTGGGCTCCATCGCCGAGCGCGAGAGGATCACGCGGCACGACGTGAAGGCGCGGATCGAGGAGTTCAACGACCTCGCCGGCCACGAGCAGGTCCACAAGGGCATGACGTCCCGCGACCTCACGGAGAACGTCGAGCAGCTCCAGATCCGGCTGTCGCTGGAGCTGGTACGCGACCGCACGGTGGCCGTGCTGGCGCGGCTGGGCAAGCTGGCCGGCGAGTACGGCGAGCTGGTCATGGCCGGCCGCTCGCACAACGTCGCCGCCCAGGCCACCACGCTGGGCAAGCGGTTCGCGACGGCGGCCGACGAGCTGCTCGTGGCGTACGGGCGGGTCGAGGAGCTGCTCGGCCGCTACCCGCTGCGCGGCATCAAGGGTCCGGTGGGCACCGCCCAGGACATGCTCGACCTGCTCGGCGGGGACACGGGCAGGCTCGCGGAACTGGAACAGCGGATCGCCGGACACCTCGGCTTCTCCCAGGCGTTCACCTCGGTCGGCCAGGTGTACCCGCGCTCGCTGGACTACGAGGTCGTGACCGCGCTGGTACAGCTGGCGGCGGCGCCGTCCTCGCTCGCCAGGACGATCCGGCTGATGGCCGGGCACGAGCTGGTGACCGAGGGCTTCAAGCCGGGCCAGGTCGGCTCCTCGGCGATGCCGCACAAGATGAACACCCGCTCCTGCGAGCGCGTCAACGGCCTCATGGTCATCCTGCGCGGCTACGCGTCGATGACCGGCGAGCTGGCGGGCGACCAGTGGAACGAGGGCGATGTCTCCTGCTCGGTGGTGCGCCGCGTCGCGCTGCCGGACGCCTTCTTCGCGCTCGACGGTCTGCTGGAGACGTTCCTGACGGTGCTCGACGAGTTCGGTGCCTTCCCGGCCGTCGTCGCCCGTGAGCTGGATCGCTACCTGCCGTTCCTCGCCACCACCAAGGTGCTGATGGGCGCGGTGCGGGCGGGTGTGGGCCGGGAGCTGGCGCACGAGGCGATCAAGGAGAACGCCGTCGCGTCCGCGCTGGCCATGCGCGAGCAGGGCACCGAGCGCAACGAGCTGCTGGACAGACTCGCCGCGGACGAGCGCATCCCCCTGGACCGTGCGCAACTCGACGCGCTGATGGCCGACAAGCTGTCCTTCACGGGCGCGGCCGCCGGCCAGGTGGCCGTCGTCGTCGGCCGGATCGAGGAGATCGTGAAGGGGCGGCCGGAGGCCGCCGGTTACACCCCGGGGGCGATCCTCTGACCCGCTTCACCCAGGCGGAACTGGAGGCCGCCCGCGACCGCCTCGTACCCGACGTCGCCGCGGGCGGCCTCCGTGTGCTTTTCTGCGGCATCAACCCGGGCTTGATGACGGCGGCGACCGGCCACCACTTCGCCCGGCCGGGAAACCGCTTCTGGCCGGTGCTGCACCTGTCCGGATTCACTCCCCGCCTGCTGAAACCGGCCGAGCAGGGGGAACTGCTGTCTTACGGCCTGGGCATCACCAATGTCGTGGCGCGGGCGAGTGCGCGGGCCGACGAGTTGACGGCGGCGGAGTACCGCGAGGGCGGCCGGCTGCTCCGGGAGAAGGTGGAACGGCTGCGGCCGCGCTGGCTGGCGGTGGTGGGCGTGACCGCCTACCGGGTGGCGTTCGACGACCGTACCGCCCGGGTGGGGCCGCAGGAGCGGATGATCGGGGACACGCGCGTGTGGGTGCTGCCCAACCCCAGCGGGCTGAACGCCCATTGGACGGCGGCGACGATGGCGGAGGAGTACGCGCGGCTGCGGGTGGCGGCCGAGGCCTGACCCCCGGCCTCGCGGGCCGGCCGATCCGCAGGTCAGGGCGGGTCGGTCTCGGTGACGAGCAGGAGGAGCCGGACCTCGTCGTCCTGGTCGACGTCGGCGACTCCGAGGGCCGCCCATCGGCCGTGCTCGGGCAGCTCCCAGAGGTACACGTCCGCCACGAGGAGGCTGAACCGGGCCCAGGGCTCGGGTATCTCCTCGTGCGCGGCCCGCAGGCGGATCGTCTGGAGGCCGAGGCGGTGTGGCTCCCCCCATCGCTGGGTCAGTTCTCCCGCCAGGACGTCCGTGTCGTCGTGGAACCGCTCCACCTCTGCCACGCGCAGGGCCGGGTCGGCCTGCCGCAGACCGTGGCTCGCCGCTAACGGCGCCAGGTGGAAGCCGGGTCCGCCCTCACCGACGTCCCACCTGCCGTCCGCGGCGGGGAACCCCCGGCAGGACAGCACGTCCGCGAGAGCGAGGTACTTCTCCGTGTCCATGTGACCCAGTAAACCCGCGCCCACTGACAATTGGCGTCGCGTCAGGGGGCCGGCACCTTCAGGCGTCCCGGCACCGCACCCGCCACGCCCCGGCCACGAGGGCGGCCGCCGCCCACAGTGCTGTCACCGTCAGGCCGGTCCACGGCCCCAGGGCGCCGTCCCACGTGCCGTGGAGGGCGACCTGGCCGGCCCGGTCGGGGAGGAGGTCGGCGACGGAGCCGGACATGTCGCCGACCACGAACGACACGATCAGCAGGAACGGGATGAGGATGCCGAGCGTCGCCGCCCCGCTGCGCAGAACGGCTGCCAGTCCGGCGGCGAGCAGGGCCATCAGCGTGAGGTAGAGCCCGCAGCCGACGGCCGCGCGCAGCCCTTCGGCCGTGTCCAACCCCTCGGCCCGCTCGCCGAGCGCCGCGCGGCCCACGGCCCAGGTCAGCAGGCCGGTGAGCTGGCCGACGGCCAGGACGGGCAGGGCGATCGCCGTGGCCTTGGCGGCGAACCAGCGGCCGCGGCGCGGGACCGCGGTCAGGGATACGCGCAGCGCGCCGCCCTGGAACTCGGCCGCCACCGCCGTCGTCCCGAAGGCCACCGCCGCGATCTGTCCGAAACTGACGCCGAAGAAGGCGGAGAACAGCGCGTCGCCGTCGTCCGCTTCGGTGTCGGCCGCGGCGAACAGGGAGAAGGCGACGGTGGCGAGCAGGACCGCGCACAAGGTGGCGGCCTGTGACCGCAGCGTGCGGATCTTGATCCACTCGGCGTGGAGTGCGGGCGTGAATCCCATGGTCAGGCCTCCTGGGGAGCGGCCGCGAACTCGGCTTCGGCGGCGGTCAGATCGAGGTAGGCCTGCTCCAGCGTGCCTTCCTCCGCGGTCAGTTCCAGCAGCGGGACGCCCGCCTCGGACGCCAGACGGCCGATGTCGTCCACGCGCGCGTCATCCACCGTCCAGTGCCCGTCGTCGTGGGCGAGCCCGACGTGACCGTGCCGGGCGAGGGCCTTCTCCAGCGCGGTGGGGTCGGAGGTGCGGACCCGTACGCGGGGCCGCACGCGCGCGTCGATGAAGTCCCGCATGGGGGTGTCGGCGAGCAGGCGGCCCCGGCCGAGGACGATGAGATGGTCGGCGAAGGAGGCCGTCTCGTTCATGAGGTGGCTGGAGACCAGGACGGTGCGTCCCTCGCCCGCGAGGCGGCGCAGCAGCCCGCGGATCCAGACGATGCCTTCGGGATCCAGGCCGTTGGACGGCTCGTCGAGGAGCACCACCCGGGGGTCACCCAGCAGGGCGGCGGCGATGCCCAGCCGCTGCCGCATGCCGAGGGAGTACGTCCTCACCCGGCGGCGCGCGGCCGGCGCGAGCCCGGTCTCCTCCAGCACCTCGTCGACCCGGCCGACGGGGATGCGGTTGCTCGCGGCGAGGACCCGCAGGTGGTCGCGGCCGGTGCGGGAGCCGTGCGGGGCCTGGGCGTCGAGCAACGCCCCGACGTGGCGCAGGGGTTCGGACAGTGTGGCGTAGGGGCGGCCGCCGAGCGTGGCGGTTCCCGAGGTCGGCCGGTCGAGGCCGAGGACGAGGCGCAGGGTGGTGGACTTGCCGGCTCCGTTGGGGCCGAGGAAGCCGGTGACGCGGCCGGGCAGGACCCGGAAGGTGAGCCGGTCCACGGCCCGCCGGGGGCCGAACTCCTTGGTGAGGTCGCGGACGTCGATGCTGGTCATGGCACTACGGTGGCCGCCGCTCCCGGTGTCGGTCCTCCCCCGCCGGTGGGTTCAGTCTCCCCCGCCCGGGGGAGGACCGTGGTCGGTGGCGCCTGTCACGATGTCCGCATGGGCCGCTTCCTGCGCCCGCTGCGGCGGGGGACGACGTACACGCGACTGGTGCATCTGTGGGTGCCGATGCTGGTCGTGAGTGTCTGGCTGTTCGTCGACTTGTCGAGGCCGTGGGTTCCCGCGCTGGCCCTGATCCCGCTCGGGCTGATCCCCGCGGTGCGCACGGGTGAGGGAGTGCAGGCGCAGTTGCTGCTGTCTCCGGGCGTGCGGGATCCGGGGTTCTCCGTCGCTCCGGCGACGGCCTGGCGGGACCGGCTGCGCACGGTGCTGTGGCTGGAGACGCGGATGGCCCTCGGGGTGGTGACCGCCGCCGCCTGTGTGTGGCTGCCGACCCTCGCCGTTCTGCTGGCCGGCATCGCGCGCGGACACGTGCCCCGCGACGTCCCGGTCCTCGGCGACGCGACGCCGCACTGGGGGTACGCCCTCCTGGTGCCGCTGCCCCTCCTCGTCTGGTACGGGCTGGTCGTGGGGCTCGGCGCGGCGGTCACCGCCCTCGCGCGAAGGCTCCTCGGCCCCTCGGTGGGCGAGCGCCTCGCGGCCCTGGAGGAGCGCACCGAGCAGCTCCTCGAGCGCAACCGCATCGCCCACGAGCTGCACGACTCCATCGGGCACGCCCTGACGGTGGCCGTGGTGCAGGCGGGCGCGGCACGGGCGGCGGGCGACCCGGCCTTCACCGACCGGGCGCTCGGCGCGATCGAGGAGACCGGCCGGGCGGCGCTGGAGGACCTGGAGCGCGTCCTCGGGGTGCTGCGCGAGGCGGAGCGGCCGGTGAGCGGCCGGCCGACGCTGGCCGAGGCGGAGCGGCTGCTGGAGTCGGCGCGCGCGTCGGGCGCGAAGGTGGACGCCGAGCTGACCGGGGCGCTGGAGACCGTGCCGAGCCCCGCGTCCCGCGAGGGGTACCGCATCCTCCAGGAGGCCCTGACCAACGCGCTGCGGCACGCCGGGTCCGTTCCGGTCCGGGTGAGGATCGAGGTCGCCGCCGGCCTGCTCAGCCTGGAGGTCCGCAATCCGCTGACCGCGCACCTGCCCGCCCCGGTCCGGGGCAACGGGCTGCGGGGCATCCACGAGCGGGCCGCGTTGCTCGGCGGACGGGCGTCGACCGGGCCGCACGAGGGCGACTGGCAGGTGCGTGCGGAGCTGCCGCTGCGCTGATCTACCCTGGCCGGATGCCGGTCACCGTGCTCCTCGTCGACGACGAACCCCTCGTACGTGCCGGGCTGCGGGCGGTGTTGGAGGCGCAGCCCGACATCGAGGTCGTCGGGGAGGCGGCGGACGGGGCGGCGGTGATCCCGCTGGTGCGGCGACTGCGGCCCGACGTGGTCGCCATGGACGTACGGATGCCGTTGATGGACGGGATCGAGGCCACGCGCGCGGTGCTGCGCACGGTCGGGCAGCCGCCGAGGATCCTCGTCGTGACGACCTTCGAGAACGACGAGTACGTGTATGAGGCGCTGCGCGCGGGGGCGGACGGTTTCCTGTTGAAGCGGGCCCGGCCCGCCGAGATCGTGCACGCGGTGCGGCTGGTCGCCGAGGGCGAGTCCCTGCTGTTCCCGGCGTCGGTACGGCGGCTGGCCGCCTCGTACGGCGAGCGGCCGGGGAACCGGGGGGCTCGGGATCTGCTGGAGCGGGCGCGGCTGACCGAGCGGGAGGCCGAGGTGCTGCGGCTGATGGCCCGTGGGATGTCCAACGTGGAGATCGCCGCGCGGCTCGTCGTCGGCACGGAGACCGTCAAGTCGCATGTGAGCGGGGTGCTGGCCAAGCTGGGGGCCCGCGACCGCACCCAGGCGGTGATCACGGCGTACGAGTCGGGGTTCGTCGCGGCGGGCCGGACCGGCGGGTGAGGTCGCCCGGTGCGCGGTCCGCACTCGCCGGGGCGCGTCGCGCCGAGTACCATCCGCCCCACACGCGCACGAGCTGGGAGGACGGACGTTGGGGCGGCTGACCGGCGGGGATCCCTCGCTGTTGCGAAGGATCAATTCCGCGGTGGTGTTGCACGCGCTGCGTGCCGCCGACTGCGCGACGCTCACGGAGATCACGCGGGTGACGGGGCTGTCCCGGCCGACCGTCGAGGGGGTCGTCGAGGACCTGATAGGGGCCGGTCTCGTCGTCGAGAAGGCCGCCGAGGAAGGGGCCGCCCGGCGGCAGGGGCGCCCGGCACGCCGGTTCCGGTTCCGGGCGGAGGCCGGTCATCTGCTGGGCCTGGAGATCGGGGCGCACCGGGTGGCCGTGCTGCTGGCCGACCTGGACGGGCGGGTGCTGGGCGCGCAGGCGAAGGACGTCGACGAGAGGGCGCCGGCCGACGAGCGGCTGGAACGGCTGCGGACCGCCGTCGCCGAGCTGCTGCGGCGGGCGGGGGTCCCGCGCAGCTCCCTGCGGGCCGTCGGCGTGGGGACGCCCGGCATCGTGGAGGCGGACGGGACCGTACGGCTGGGCACCGCCCTGCCCGAGTGGACGGGGTTTCGGCTGGGCGAGCGGCTCAGCCGTTCGTTCAAGTGCCCGGTGCTGGTGGAGAACGACGCCAACGCCGCGGCCGTGGCCGAGCACTGGAAGGGCTCCGCCACCGAATCCGACGACATCGTGTTCGTGCTGGCCGGGCTGAGTCCGGGGGCGGGTTCGCTGATCGGCGGGCGGCTGCACCGCGGGTACGGCGGGGCGGCCGGGGAGATCGGCGCGCTGCACCTGCTGGGGCGCGGGGTGACGCCGGAGACGCTGCTGTCCACGACGGACGAACCACTGCATCCGCTGGACGAGCAGGCGGTCGCCGAGGTGTTCACGCAGGCCCGCAAGGGTGATCAGCGGGCTCGGGCCGCCGTCGACCGCTTCATCCAGCGGCTCGTCCACGACGTGGCCGCGCTGGTGCTGGCCCTCGACCCGGAGCTGGTCGTGGTGGGGGGCTGGGCGGCGGGTCTGGACGGCGTACTGGAGCCGCTGCGCAAGGAGTTGGCGCGCTACTGTCTGCGTCCGCCGAAGGTGGCCCTGTCCCTCCTCGGCGAGGCGGCCGTGGCGACCGGAGCCCTGCGGCTGGCCCTCGACCACGTCGAGGAGCAGCTTTTCGCGGTGGAGGGCACCGTGACGGGGCGGGCGTGAGCCGCGTTCCGCGGCGACACCTACCTGGAGCCCTGGCTCTCCGAGGTGGCCGCCCGAGGAACGCGGCGCGCCCCGCGGTGGTCCTCGCGGGGCGCGCCGGCTGTGCGGTCGGGTGGGCCGTGTGCGGGCCGTTCAGGGGCCCGCCGTGCGGTCACCCGGCGGTCAGGACGCCTGCCGTTGCGGGCCGTGGTGGATCTCGACGCCGCCCGACGCGCCGAAGGTCAGGCGGCAGGTGTCCGCCCGGTACGTGGCCAGGGAGAGTGCCGCGGTGCGGCCCTCGGTGAAGAAGCGCGTGGTGACGACGAGGACGGGCGCGCCGGGGAGCCGGTCGAGTTCCTTCGCGTCGTCCGCGCGGGCCGAGCCCAGTTCCACCGCGCGGTCCTCGCCCTCCAGCGCCAGGCGCTGGAGTTCGCGCAGCACCGCACGCGCGCGTGCGGCACCGGACGGGGTGTCGATCGCGGCCAACGCGGGCACCGACGACCGCGGCACGTAGAGCAGTTCCGCGGCGACGGGCTGACCGTGGGAGACCCGCGAGCGGCGCACGATGTGCACGGCCTCGTCGCGGTCGGTGCCCAGCGCGTCGGCGACAGCCGGGGGCGGGGCCGCGACCGCGCAGTCGACGGGCTGCCAGGCGTCGTCGGACGCGCCCGGCCATGCCTGCTGCTCCGTGCCGACGTCGACGCCGACCCGGGGCGGCGCGACGGTCGTGCCCACGCCGCGGCGGCGCTGGAGCCGCCCCTCCAGTTCGAGCTGTTCCAGGGCCTGCCGGAGCGTGGCGCGGGCGACGCCGAAGCGTGCGGCCAGGTCCCGCTCGTTGGGCAGGATCTCGCCCACGGTGAACTCCGAGTCCAGTGCCTCGCTGAGCACGGTCCTCAGATGCCAGTACTTCGGTTCCGGTACCGATTCCAGTTGCGTGGTCCCCACCCTGTCCTCCGCAATCGCCGTGGTACGGCGGCGTTTTCGCGCCCTTGTTTATTAAAGGTTGTTGCACTTCTCTGCGACCATAGGACGGCCCCCACCCTTGGTCAAGACCAATCCTCGAACCACGGCGGAGCCAAGGTCTCCGGCGGCGAAGGGTTCACGGAGCGTGCGAGCTCGACTGTCCCCGTGACATCACGCCAGGCCCCCGTCGTGTCGTGGACGGGAGCCGGGGTGCCGGGCCGGGGGTGCCGGGGTGCCGGGAAGGATCTACGCGGTCGGTGCCCGCAGCCTGGCGGGGTTGCGGACGACGTAGACGGCCTGGACACGGCCGTCGGCGACGTCGGGCTGGAAAGACAGCGACCGGTGCGCCCCCCGGACCGGAGGAGAGCGGCGGGACCGCCTCGGAGCGGAGTCGGCGAGGACGGCGCGGTCGGCGGTGTCCTGGACGGTGCCGCCGAAGTCGGTGACGTGGGGCTCGGGCAGCCATGGGCCGGCGTAGGCCTCGTCGCGGGCCCTGATGCGGGACAGGCGGTCCAGGGCGGGGCGGCTGACGACGCGGACCAGGCAGGCGCGGGGTTCACGGACCCCGCCGCGGTCGGCGGCGGACCAGCGCATGCGGTAGGCGACGCCCAGCAGGAAGGAGCGTTGCTCCTCGAAGACGTCCATCACGGTGTCTGCGCTCACCCCGTCCCGGGGCCCGAGGCCCCGTCCAGACGGCGCACCCACCGGGGACTACCCGTCGGTAGCAATTGCTGACAGGCTGTCTACCCGACCCTGCCGCCGGCCCGCCCCGCCGCCGTCGGCCCGTACCGCGTCCGCCTGTTCAGACGAGGAGCACCCCCATGTCCGCCACCGCCTCCTTCCCGGTCCCGACCCCCGGTGGGCCGCGGCCCGTCACCGTCTCCTACGCGCGCGTGGGACGTGGCGAGCCACTGCTCCTGCTGCACGGCATCGGACATCACCGGCAGGCCTGGGACCCCGTGGTGGACATCCTGGCCACCGAGCGCGACGTGATCACGGTGGACCTGCCCGGCTTCGGCGCGTCCCCGTCCCTGCCCGACGGACTCGCCTACGACCTGCCCACGACGACCGCGGTGTTCTCCGCCTTCTGCGAGGCCATGGGACTGGACCGTCCCCACGTCGCGGGCAACTCGCTGGGCGGTCTGCTGGCCCTGGAACTGGGCCGGGAGAAGCGCGTACGGTCCGTCACCGCCCTGTCCCCGGCCGGGTTCTGGTCGCAGGCCGAGCGGCGCTACGCCTTCGGCGTGCTGCTGACGATGCGACAGATCGCGCGGCGGATGCCGCTGCCGCTGGTGGAGCGGCTGTCGCGGTCGGCGGCCGGTCGGACCGCCCTCACCAGCACCATCTACGCGCGCCCGGCCCGCCGCTCACCCGAGGCCGTGGTCGCCGAGACGCTGGCGCTGGCCGGGGCCACCGGGTTCGACCAGACCCTGCGGTCCGGTGCGGCCGTCCAGTTCACCGACGACGTCCCCGGCGTCCCGGTCACGGTCGCCTGGGGCACCCGCGACATGCTGCTGGTGCGCCGCCAGGGCGTCCGCGCCAAGCGGATCATCCCCCGGGCCCGTCTGGTACGGCTGCCCGGCTGCGGTCACTGCCCGATGAACGACGACCCGGCGCTCGTCGCCCGCGTGCTGCTCGACGGCAGCCGCTGAGACGTCTCCAGAGCGGTTCGACACCCCCGCACCGAGGGCGACCCCGGCCCCGACGAGGACGCTGCCGACGGCCTGCGCGGGGCCGTAGGAGCCCGCTCCGACGAGCGGCGCGGTGCAGGCGGCGGCGACGGGGATGAGACCGGAGAACAGCGTGGCACGCTCCGCCCCGATCCGCTGCATGCCCATGTACCAGCAGACGAATCCGACGACGGTGACGACGACCGCCTGCCACAGCAGCGCGGCCGTCTCGCCGGCGTCCGGCCGCCGCAGCCATCCGCCGCCGTCGAGGACCAGTCCCACGGCCGCCGACTCGACGGCGGCCAGTCCGCACACCGTGGCCGACAGCAGCCGCGGGCCCAGGGGCCGCAGCACGGGGACGGCCAGCACCGCGAAGCCGACCTCGCCGCCCAGGGCGCACACCGAGTAGGCGAGACCCGCGCCGTCCGTCCGGCCCCAGCCCTGCACGGTGAACGCGCCGACCGCGACCAGCGACGCGCCGTGCAGGACCGTGCGGCGGGGACGGCGTCCCGCCAGGAGCGGCACGAGAACCGCGACGACGACGGGCGCGCAACCCACCAGGACGCCGGGGACCGCCGGCTCGGCCGAACGTTCGGCGGCCAGGACGGCCAGGTTGAACCCGACCATGCCGACGGCCGCGAGCAGGGCGAGGCGGGCCCACTGGCGCGAGGTGAGCGCGCGCAGGCGAGGCAGGGCGCCCGCACCGGCGAGGGGCACGAGCAGCAGGCACGCGAGGCCGTAGCGCAGGGCCTGACCGCCCACGTACGGGTAAGCGCCCAGGACGCTGTTGGCGGTGAAGGACGCTCCGACGAGGACACAGGCGAGCGCCGCGAGAAGGGAGCCGCGCGGGGTGGTGACGTTCATGACGGTGACGCTAGGAAGCGTGGCGGCCCGGTTTAAGGTCCACTTCCATGACCTCATCGGGGACCAATCAGGGCGGCGATGCCGCCTCCGTCGCGTGGGAGGTGCTGCTGCCCGCCGTCTCCGCGCCGCCGCGCGCACGTGGCCGCACCCTCCAGGCGGCCCTGCGCGAGGCGGTCCGCTCGGGGCGCCTCGCGCAGGGCACCCGGCTGCCGTCGAGCCGCGACCTCGCGGCCGACCTCGGTGTCTCGCGCGGGCTGATCACCGAGGCGTACGAGCAGTTGACGGCCGAGGGGTATCTGCGCAGCGGACGCGGCGCCGGGACCTGGGTGGGCGGTGCCGTGCGCGCCGCGCCGCCCCGCGCGCGTGACCTCGCGCCGCGCACGCCCGGCACACGGGCCGACTTCGTGGCGGGTACGCCGGACCTGTCGCTGTTCCCGCGCGCCGCGTGGGCCGCCGCGCAGCGCGGGGTGCTGGCCGAGCTGCCCCACCACGAACTCGGCTATCCCGACCCGCGCGGGCTGCCCCGGCTGCGCACCGCGCTGGCCGGACTGCTCGCCCGGCGGCGCGGTGTGGTGGCCGATCCCGAGCGGCTCGTGGTCGTTTCCGGCGTGGCGCAGGCGACGGCTCTGCTGGGGCTGGTGCTCCACGCGCGCGGCATCGACGCCGTGGGCGTGGAGGACCCCGGCAGTCCGCAGCACAGCGCCCTGTACGCGGCGGCGGGCGTCACCGCCGTACCCGTCCCCCTCGACTCCGAGGGGCTCGTCCTGGGGCCGCTGGAGGCGTCGGGCGTACGGTCCGTCGTGACGACGCCGGCCCACCAGTTCCCGACGGGTATCGCCTACTCGCCGCGGCGGCGCACCCGCCTGCTCGACTGGGCGCGGGCCGTGGACGGCTTCGTGCTGGAGGACGACTACGACGGCGACTTCCGCTACGACCGTGCTCCCGTGGGCGCGTTGCAGGGCCTGGACCCGGAGCGGGTGGCGTACACGGGGTCGGTCAGCAAGTCCCTCGCGCCGGGGCTGCGACTCGGCTGGCTGCTCGTGCCCGAGGCGCTGGCGGACGAGGTCGTCGAACGCAAGCGGACCCTAGACCTGGGTCATCCGGCCCTCGACCAGGCGCTGTTCGCCCGCTTCGTGGAGCGCGGCGACTACGACCGGCAGTTGCGCCGCTGCCAGCGCGCCTACCGCGACCGGCGGGACGCCCTCGTTGCGGCTCTCGCGGAGCACTTCCCCGGCACCCGCGTGACCGGTATCGCCGCCGGCCTCCACGTCATCGCGGCGCTGCCGGGCCGCTACGGCCCCGAGACGGCGTTCGTGGAACGGGCGGGGGCGGCGGGCGTGGCCGTACGCCCTCTCTCGCGGTACGCCCACGCGGGCACCGTCACCGGGCCCGAGGTGCGCCTGGTCCTCGGGTACGCGCATCTGTCACCGGCGCGGATCCGGGAGGGAGTACGTCTGCTGGCCGGCGCGGGGTGAGCTCGGGGCGGGGCGACGGAGGGCCGGGCGGGACGACGGCGGAGGCCTGCCACCCGCCGCGACCAGTTGTTCACCCCTGGTTCGCGTGCGCGCCGCGGCATGCCAGTAGGTGTGGCCGTGCACACCCCGCAGGTCCCCGCACCAGGAGGCTCACCCATGTCCCACCGTCCGCTCCCCGGGCGCCGCAGCGTCCTGCGCGGCTCGCTCGCCGCGTCCGCCGCCCTGACCCTGCCCGTCGGCCTCGGCGCGGCGCCCGCCCTCGCCCTGTCGGGTCGCCCCCGGGCGGGGTGGGGTGTGCAGACCGGGGACGTCGCCACGGACTCCGGACTGGTGTGGGTGCGTGCCGACCGGCCGGCGCGGATGATCGTCGAGACGTCGGCGACGGAGTCGTTCCGCAACACGCGCCGCTGGCGCGGGCCAGTGCTCGGTGCCGGGACGGACTTCACCGGCACGACCCGGCTGCACGGGCTGCCGCCCGGCCAGGAGATCCACTACCGCGTGCTGCTGGCCGACCCGGAGGACCCGCGCCGTACCGGCGAGCCGGTGACCGGCAGCTTCCGGACCGTCTCCCCGCGGCGGCGCGACGGCGTGCGGTTCGTCTGGTCCGGTGACCTGGCGGGCCAGGGCTGGGGCATCAACCCGGAGCTGGGCGGTTACCGGATCTACGACGCGATGGCCGCGCTGGACCCGGACTTCTTCCTGTGCAGCGGGGACAACATCTACGCCGACGGCCCGATCGGCGAGACCGTGGCACTGCCCGACGGGCGGACGTGGCGGAACGTCACCACCGAGGAGAAGACGAAGGTCGCCGAGACTCTCGCGGAGTTCCGCGGCAACTTCCGCTACAACCTGCTGGACGAGAACCTGCGGGCGTTCAACGCGCGCGTGCCCTCCATCGTCCAGTGGGACGACCACGAGGTCACCAACAACTGGTACCCGGGCGAGATCCTCGCCGACGCGCGGTACGCCGAGAAGCGCGTCGACGTGCTGGCCGCCCGCGCCCGGCGGGCGTTCTCCGAGTACTTCCCGACCTCCACACTGCGCCGCCCCGGTGGCCGTGTCCACCGGGTGCAGCACCACGGCCCGCTGCTGGACGTGTTCGTCCTGGACATGCGCACCTACCGGAACGCCAACTCCCCCGACGACCAGGACTCCGACGCCCAGGGCATCCTCGGCGCGGAGCAGTTGGAGTGGCTCAAGCGGGAGCTGTCCCGCTCCCGGGCGGTGTGGAAGGTGATCGCCTCCGACATGCCGCTCGGCCTGGTCGTCCCCGACGCCACCGACGGCGGGCCGAACTTCGAGGCGGTCGCCCAGGGCGATCCGGGGAGGCCGCTCGGCCGTGAGCTCCAGATCGCCGAACTGCTGCGGTTCGTCAAGCACCGCCGGATCACCGGCACGGTGTGGCTGACGGCCGACGTCCACCACACCTCGGCCCACCACTACGACCCCTCACGGGCCGCGTTCAAGGACTTCGCGCCGTTCTGGGAGTTCGTCTCCGGCCCGCTCAACGCGGGCGCCTTCCCGGCGAACACACTGGACGGCACCTTCGGTCCGGACCGTGTCTTCGTCAAGGCCCCCACCACCGCCAACGTCTCCCCGGCCGACGGCTACCAGTTCTTCGGCGAGGTCGACATCGACGGCGAGAGCGGAGAACTGACCGTGCGGTTGCGCGAGCAGGACGGCACCGTGCTGTTCACCAAGGTGCTCCAGCCGGGCCGGGTCGGTCAGTGATCCCCCAGGCCCGAACTCCCTTATCCTGAGGGGCGCTCCGCGCACCGGCGTCATCTCCCGGTGCGCGGCGCGTTCGGACGGAGCGCGCCCTGAGGACGTAGAAGATTTAACAAAAAGGACAAATGCATCCTTTACCCAGCGGTCACAAACCGTTCGCGACCGCGCAACACCGTTCCTTCACAGTGGCGGCATGAATCGAGACATGTCTGATCCGACGCGGGCGAAGCACGGCCGCCCGGTGCACCACTGGCGGCGGGACGTCGTGGAGCTCGCGGCCCTGTTCACGGCGGTCGCGGTGGCCGACGTGGTCGCCGACCTCGTGGGCCACGGCCCCCACGGTCCACGACTGCTGGCGATCTCCGCCGCCGCCCTGATCGCGACGGCCGGGTTCCACGTCTGGTGGGCACGCCGCCACGGCCACGCGCCGCCCAGCGGCGATACCGATGCCCGGCCGCCCTCCCCCGAGGCGCAGGCCGGGCCGTCCGGACTCCCCGACGGCGCCGCCGGGGAGAGCACCCTGTGGCGGATGCGGACGACGGTGAAGGACGCTCCGGGATCGCTGGCCGCGCTGTGCACGGCGCTGGCGGAGCACCGCGTCGACATCCTGAGCCTCCAGACGCACCCGCTGGGTGAGGACACCGTGGACGAGTTCCTGCTGCGGGCGCCCGGTTCGCTCGCGGCGGCCGGGATCAGCCGGGCCGCGGCGCTGGCGGGCGGCTCCGGCACCTGGATCGAGCGCGCCGACGCCCACGACCTGGTCGACGCCCCGACCCGGGTCCTGGGCCTGGCCACCCGGACCGCACTGGACGCCGCCGAACTCCCGCTGACGCTTCGCCAGTTGCTGGGTCGCTGCACGATCCGCTCACTGCCCGCCGCGGTGCGCGGGGGACGCGGACCGGAGGGCGTGCCGGTGGAGGGGGTCCTGGAGGACACCGTGATGCGTCTGCGGGCGCCGGAAGGCGGAGTGATCACCGTGGAGCGGCCTTACCTGCCGTTCACCCCCACCGAGTTCGCGCGGGCGCGGGCCCTGGTGGAACTGGACGCCCGGCTGGGTCCGCGCGTCCCATCGGGCCAGGACGTGCTGACGCTGCCCGAGGGCGAGGCCATCACCGTGCGCCGGGCCGACCCCGGTGACCTGGAGGCGGCGAAGGCGATGCACGAGCGTTGCTCGCCGCGCACGCTCGGCTTGCGCTACCACGGGCCGGTCGGCGACGCCGACCGCTACCTCAACCACCTGCTCAGCCCGCGCTTCGGCCGTACCCTCGCCGTGCAGACCCCGTCGGGGCGCATCGTCGGCCTCGGCCATCTGCTGTGGGACGGCGACGAGACGGAGGTCGCGCTGCTCGTCGAGGACCGGTGGCAGCGGCGCGGCATCGGGGCGGAACTGCTCGGCCGGCTGGTCGCGATGGCCGTCGAGGCGGGCTGCGAGAGCGTGTACGCGGTGACGCAGGCCTCCAACACCGGCATGGTCGCCGCCATGCGCGGCCTCGGCCTCCCGCTCGACTACCAGATCGAGGAGGGCACGCTCGTCATCACCGCCCGCCTGGACACGGCCGCCGCCGGTGCCGGGCAGGGGTACGGGTGGCACGGGGACCGGATCGTCCGCGACTGATCCTGACGCCCTTGCGGGGAGCTCCGTCCGAGCCGGACACCCTGCGCGGAACCTCGTCCGAGCCGGACACCCTGCGCGGAACCTCGTCCGAGCCGGACACCCTGCGCGGAACCTCGGCGGCCGTGCGGAGGCCCCCCGACGGGCCCGGCGACTCGAGTGTCGCCGGGCCCGTCGGGCTGTCGCGGGCGAGCCGGACGGTCAGCCGGCCCGGACCGCGGCACCGGTCAGCGCCCCGTCCAGATCCGCCCACAGGTCGTCGAGGTCCTCCAGGCCCACCGACATCCGCAGCAGCCGGTCGCTCACCCCGGCGCCCCTGCGCTCCTCGGCGTCCACGATGCGGTGGCTGATGGACGCCGGGTGCTGGATGAGCGTGTCGACGCTGCCGAGACTCACGGCCGGGGTGATCAGGCGCACGCCGGCGATCACCTCGTGCGGGTCGCCGTGCACCTCGAAGGCGACCATCGCGCCGCCGATCCGCGGATAGTGCACGCGGGCCACGCGCGGGTCGGCGGCCAGCCTGCGGGCCAGTTCGGCGGCCGTCGCGGAGGCCGCGCGCACCCGGACCGGAAGTGTCGACAGGCCCCTCAGCAGCAGGTAACCGGCCAGCGGGTGCAGCACCCCGCCCGTGGCGAAACGTATCTGCCGCAGCCGTCCGGCGAACTCCTCGTCGCAGGCCACCACGCCCGCCAGAACGTCCCCGTGACCGCCGAGGTACTTCGTGGCGCTGTGCAGCACCAGCCGCACGCCCTGCTCGGCGGGGCGTTGCAGCACCGGCGTGGCGAAGGTGTTGTCGGCGAGCAGCGGCACCGAGCCGCAGGAGTGCGCGACCGCCCGCAGATCCACCTCGGCGAGGGTCGGGTTCGCGGGCGACTCGACCATGACCAGACCGGTGTCCGGTCGCAGCGCGTCCGCGATCCCGGCCGGGTCGGTCCAGGTGACCTCCGAGCCCAGCAGCCCGGCGGTCAGCAGGTGGTCGCTGCACCCGTACAACGGACGGACCGCGACCACGTGCCGCAGCCCCACGGAAGCACGGGCCAGGAGCACCGCGCTCAGCGCGGCCATGCCGCTGGCGAACGCGACGGCGCTCTCCGTGCCCTCGAGCCGGGCCAGCGCCGTCTCGAAGCGGGCGACGGTCGGATTGCCGAGCCGGCCGTAGACCGGGGGACCCTCCGGTTCGGCGCCGGTGGCCGCGAACGCGTCGATGCGGGCGGCCTCGGCCCGGCTGTCGTAGGAGGGATAGGTGGTGGACAGGTCGATCGGCGGGGCGTGCAGGCCCTGCCGGGCCAGGTCGTCCCGCCCGGCGTGCACGGCCTCGGTGGCCAGTGCGCGGGGCGCTCCGGACAGGCGTACGTCGTCGTACGCGTGCGTGCCCGCGGAACCCGGGTACGCGTGTGTGCTCGCTGAGGCTGAGTCCATGCACGGCAGGGTGAACAACGGGCGGGTTCACCGGGGCGGAGGCCGTGCTACGTTCGGCCGATGGCCGAATCCGTCGTACTCGACCCGGTGGACCTCCAGCTGCTGCGGCTGCTCCAGAACGACGCCCGGACGACCTACCGCGACCTCGCCGCACAGGTCGGCCTCGCGCCGTCGACGTGCCTGGACCGGGTGACACGGCTGCGCCGCTCCGGCGTGATCCTCGGCAACCGGCTGCGGCTCGATCCGGCCAGGCTGGGGCGGGGACTGCAAGCGCTCCTGTCCGTGCAGGTGAGGCCGCACCGGCGGGAACTGGTGGGGCCGTTCGTGGACCGCATCCGAGGGCTGCCGGAGGCCCTCACCGTCTTCCACCTCACCGGGCCCGACGACTACCTCGTCCACGTCGCCGTCGCGGACATGGCCGACCTCCAGCGGCTCGTCCTGGACGAGTTCACGGCACGCCGGGAGGTGGCCCGGGTGGAGACGCGGCTCATCTTCCAGCAGTGGGACTGCGGACCGCTGCTGCCGCCGACGACTTCGGGACAAACGCCGTGACGTGCGGCACCGCCGCGTACGAGGATGGTGCCCATGTCACAGACCAACAGCCCGCTGCCCCGTGCGATCGCCGACGCCTACGTCGACGACCTCATCTCCCTCGACCCGGTGACCGGCACCTTCCTCGGCGTGCGGGAGAGTTCGAGCCGTCTGCCCGACTTCTCGCCGGCGGGCCAGGAGGCGCGCGCACAACTGGCACGCGACACCCTCGCCAAGCTGTCCGCGGCGGAACGCGCGCCCGGCGCGGACAGTGACATCGAGCGCCGGTGCGCACGTCTGCTGCGCGAGCGCCTGACCGCCCAACTCGCCGTCCACGACGCCGACGAGGGCCTGCGCGAGGTCAGCAACCTGACCTCGCCGGCCCATCAGGTGCGCGAGGTGTTCACCGTGACGCCCACGGAGACCGACGCGGACTGGGCGGCGATCGCCGAGCGGCTGCGCGCGGTGCCGACGGCGCTCGCGGGCTACCGGGAGTCCCTGGCGCTCGGCCTGGAACGCAAGCTGTACGGTCCTCCCCGCCCGGCCGTCACCTTCGTCGGACAGCTCGCCCAGTGGACGGACACCGACGGCTCGGGCCGCGGCTGGTTCGAGGACTTCGTCTCCGCCGGCCCCGAGGCGCTGCGCCCCGAACTGGACGAGGCGGCCCGGACCGCGAACGCCGCCCTCGCCGAACTGCGGGACTGGATGCGGGACGTGTACGTGCCGGCCGTGGACGGCGCGCCGGACACCGTCGGACGGGAGCGATACGCCCGCTGGTCGCGCTACTACAACGGCACCGACCTCGACCTCGACGAGGCGTACGCCTACGGCTGGGCCGAGTACCACCGGATCCTCGCCGAGATGCGGCGGGAGGCGGAGAAGATCCTGCCGGGCGCCGCCACGCCATGGGTGGCCCTCGCGCACCTCGACGAGCACGGCAAGCACATCGACGGCGTCGACGCGGTCCGCGACTGGCTCCAGGGTCTGATGGACCAGGCGGTCGACGCGCTGGACGGCACCCACTTCGAACTCGCCGAGCCGGTACGCAAGGTCGAGTCGTGCGTCGCGCCGCCCGGTGGCGCCGCGGCCCCGTACTACACACCCCCCTCGGAGGACTTCTCCCGCCCCGGCCGCACCTGGCTGCCGACGATGGGCCTGACCCGCTTCCCCGTCTACGACCTCGTCTCCACCTGGTACCACGAGGGTGTGCCAGGCCATCACCTCCAGCTGGCCCAGTGGACCTATGTGGCCAAGGACCTGTCCCGCTACCAGGCCACCGTGGGCGGGGTCAGCGCCAACGTCGAAGGCTGGGCGCTGTACGCGGAACGCCTGATGGACGAGCTGGGCTTCCTCACGGACGCCGAGCAGCGGCTCGGCTATCTGGACGCGCAGATGCTGCGTGCCGTGCGCGTCATCATCGACATCGGCATGCACGCGGAACTGGAGATCCCGGCCGACTCCCCGTACCGTCCGGGCGAGCGCTGGACTCCGGAACTGGCCGAGGAGTTCTTCAATGCGCACAGCAGCCGCCCGGGAGACTACGTGGCGAGCGAGCTGACCCGCTATCTGAGCATCCCCGGCCAGGCGATCGGCTACAAGCTCGGCGAACGCGCCTGGCTGCTGGGCCGGGAGCGGGCCCGCGAGCGCCACGGCGACGCCTTCGACCTCAAGTCGTGGCACATGGCGGCCCTGTCGCAGGGTTCGCTGGGCCTGGACGACCTGGTGGACGAACTGGCCCGGCTCTGACACACGGGAACCGCAGCCGCGACGCCCGACCGCACCCGCCGCCGCGCGTCGGGCGGCCCACGCGCTGGTCCGTACTGGCGGGGCTCCGGGCCGCGGAATGACGCGCAGGGGGCGGGTGGCCGCACGGGCGGGGCGGCCCGTCGTGCGGACGGGCCGTCGCGGTCGGACGGGGCCGGTCGTGTCCCCCACGGACCATGGCCGAGGGCCGCGCGGTCCGCGCCCGGTCCCCGGCGAGCAGGGCGCGCCGCTGCGCAGCCCGCCGGCAGTCGCGTTGCCCTCAGGCAGTCGCGGTCGGACCGGGGCGGTCGCGCCGCCCAGGGACCCTTGCCGGCAGGGCCGCGCGGTCCGCGTCCGGCCGGCGCCCCTCCCGTCTGTCAGCAGCCGCATTCCGCCGTTCCCACCGGCGAGGTGAGCGGGTCGGCGTCGCGCCGTCCGCGCCCCTGCCAGGTCTCGAACGGAAAGCCCTCGCGCGCCCAGTACTCGAAGCCGCCGAGCATCTCCTTGACCTGGTAGCCGAGTTCGGCGAGCGCGAGGGCCGCACGAGTGGCGCCGTTGCAGCCCGGGCCCCAGCAGTACGTCACCACGGGCACGTTCTTGTCGAGGAGCTGTGCGGCCTGCTCGGCGATGAGCGCGGTCGGCAGGTGCACGGCTCCGGGGATGTGCCCTTGGTCCCAGGAGTCGGTGGAGCGGGAATCCAGGAGGACGAAGCCGGGGTCACCGCCGGCCTCGAGCGCGGCGGCCACGTCGGAGACGTCGGCGTGGAAGACGAGGGAGGCGTGGAAGTAGGCGGCGGCGGCGGCCGGGGCGGCGGGGGCGAACCGCAGGACACCGTTGGTGGCGGCCGTGGCGGTGATGGTGGTCGTGGCGGTCATGCGGGGACCTCTCCGTGCGGTGGCGATGACCACAAAACTACGGTCGGGGATTCGTCCCGATGAAGTGCCGTTCCCCGGCATGGACCTTGCCGGGCCGGGGATTCCCCTGGTATTCCTCGGCAATGACCGTGTATTCCCCGGACGCCACCGACTGGCGCATTCTCGAGGTCCTCCAGCACGAGGGCCGGGCCAGTTACGCCGACCTGGCGCGGGCCGTGTCGATGTCCGCGAGCGCGGTCACCGAGCGCGTGCGGCGGCTGGAGGAGGCGGGCGTCATCCAGGGGTACGCGGCGGTGGTGGACCCCGAGCGGCTGGGGTTGTCGATCCTCGCGTTCGTGCGGCTGCGCTACCCCAACGGCAACTACAAGCCGTTCCACGACCTGGTGGCCGTCACGCCCGAGATCCTGGAGGCGCACCACGTCACGGGCGACGACTGCTTCGTCATCAAGGTCGCCGCCCGCTCCATGCGACATCTGGAGGAGCTGACGGGCAAGATCGGCTCCCTGGGGTCGGTGACGACCAGCGTCGTCTACTCCTCGCCCCTGCCCCGCCGCCCGCTCGGTCACTGACCCCGCTGCCGCACCACCGACCCGGATCGTCCCTTCACGATCTCCAACTGTGCGTGGATGCGCCGCCGCAGATCGGCGACATGGCTGACGATGCCCACACTGCGGTCGCGTTCGCGCAGGGAGTCGAGGACGTCGAGGACCTCGTCCAGGGTCTGGTCGTCGAGGCTGCCGAACCCCTCGTCGATGAAGAGGGTGTCCAGCCGGACCCCGCCCGCCTCGTCCGTGACGACGTCGGCGAGGCCGAGGGCGAGGGCCAGGGAGGCGAAGAAGGTCTCGCCGCCGGACAGGGTGGCCGTGTCCCGTTCGCGTCCCGTCCAGGCGTCGACCACGTGCAGCCCGAGCCCGCTGCGGCCGCGCCCGGCCCGGTCGTCGGAGTGCACGAGGGTGTACCGCCCGGACGACATGCGCTGAAGGCGGACGGTCGCGGCGGCGGCGACCTGTTCCAGGCGGGCGGCCAGGACGTACGCCTCCAGGCGCATCTTGCGCTCGTTGTCCGCCGAGGTGCCCGCGGTGAGTCCGGCCATGCGGGCCACCCGGTCGTACTCCTCGCGCAGCGGCCCGAGCCGCCGTACGGCGTCGGCCGCTTGTGCGGAGAGCCGGTCGAGTTCGGCGCAGCGCCGGGCGGCCGCGTCCTCGGCGGAGGCGGCCCTGCGCAGCCGTTCGGCGGCCCGGTCGGCCTCCTGTCCGGCCGCTGTGAGGTCGACGGCGGGCCGCTGGGCGGCGGCCACGGTGTCGGCCTCGGCGAGGACGGCCCGTACGGCGGCCTCCTCGAACTGCCAGGCGTCCAGGCGGCGTTGCAGCTCGCGGTGGGCGGCCCCGTCCAGGAGGGCGTCGGCGGCGGCCCGCGGGGTGTCGAAGCCGGCCCGGAAGGCGGCCTCGTCGACGCGTCCGTCGGCCGCCTTGAGGCGGTCGGCGCTCTCCTCGGCGGCGCGGGCGGCGTCGGCCGCGCCGGTGAGCCGGGCGGCCTGCCGCTCCAGCTGCTCGGCGCGCGCGGACACGCTGGGTGCGCCGCCCCGGGCTTCGGCCAACTCCTCCTCCAGCGCTGCCCGCTCGCGCTCCAGCCGCTCGCGGTGGCCGACCCGCGAGGCGGCTCTGACGGCGGCCTCCCGCTGGGCGGCCGTGCGGCGCTCGTGCTCCTGCTCGGCCCGGCGCAGCTCCTCGCGCGCGGGGTGCAGCGCGGAGGCGTCCCGGCGGGCCGCAGTGTAGGTGCGCTCCAACTCGTCCGCTTCGGAGACGAGCTGGTCGGTGGGGGTGTCGCCGGCCTCGGCGCGGGCGGCGGCGAGGTCCTCCCGGAGGAGACCGAGGGCGCGCTCGGCCTCCGCGCGGTCGCGCTCGGCGCGCTGTGAGGCGGCGAGGGCCTGTTCCTCCGCCTCGCGATCGACGTGTCCGGCGACCTTGCGGGCGGGGTCGGGGTGGTCGGTGGCGCCGCAGACCGCGCAGGGTTCGCCGTCGCGCAAGGTGGCGGCCAGTTCGGCGGCGATGCCGTTGAGCCGTTGTTCCTTGAGGTCGAGCCAGTGGGTGCGGGCCGCGAGCGCCCGCTCACCGGCGGCGAGGGCGTGCCGCCGGGCGTCGTCGGTGTCGCGGGCGAGCCGGTCGCGCAGCCGGGCGGCGGTCAGCCGGCGCCGGGCGGGCTCGCGTTGCACGGCGAGCTGTTCGGCGCGGGTCGCGGCCTCCTGAGCGGACTCGACCCGCTCCTGGAGAGCGGCGCGGGTGGCGTCCCAGTCGGCGAGCCAGGCCCCGGTCTCCGCGAGGACGTCCTCGTCGGCGCGCTCCTGCCGGTCCAGGTCGGCGCCCTCCGCGAGGAGACCGGCCAGCCGTCGCTCGCCGCGGCGGGCCGACTCCAGCCCGCCCAGCTCCTCCGCGGCCCGGCGGGCGGCGGAGGCGAGCCCGGCCGCGCCGGCGTCGGCGAACCGCTCCGGCAGCAGCGCACGCGCGCGTGCCTCGGCGGCGGCGGTCTCGCGGTGCTCGGCGTCGGCGGCTTCCCGCAACTCCAGGGCCGGCGCCACCGCCTCCGCCTTGCGCGCCCGCTCCATCCGCGCCTGCGCCTCACGGTGCGCCCCGGCCCGCTCCTCCAGCAGCCGGGCCCGCTCCCGTGCCTCGGCGAACCGCCGCTGCAACCGGTGGAGTTCGCGTACGTCGGCCAGCGCGCGCTCGGCGGCGGCCTGCGCGGACTCGGCGGCGAGCCGACCGCACCCGGCGATCGTGAGCTGCTCACGCGCGGTGACGCGGGCCACGGCCGCGGCGGTCAGCACGGCCTCGGCCAGGCCCGGTTCGCCCGGTGCCAGCTCGGGCAGTTCCATGGCGTCACCGGCGGCCTGCTGCATGCGGTGGGCGTCGGCCAGGAGTGCCGTGTCGCCCTCACGCACGCGCGCCTCGACCGTACGCCGCCGCTCGGCGAGCCGCTTCTCGACCTCGGCGAAGCGCTGGGTGTCGAAGAGCCGGCCGAGCAGTCGGCCGCGTGCTTCGGCGTCGGCGCGCAGGAACCGCGCGAAGTCGCCCTGGGGCAGCAGCACGACCTGGCAGAACTGCTCACGGCTCATGCCGAGCAGCTGGGTGATCTCCTCGCCGATCTCCTGGTGGGAGCGGCTGAGGTCCTTCCAGGTCCCGGTGACGGCGTCGTGCTCGCGCAGCCAGGTCTGCGCCTTCTCGACGGTGGTGCCGGTGCCGCGCTTCTTGCGGCGCTCCCAGGGTGGCTGCCGGGTGACCTCCAACCGCCGTCCGGAGACGGTGAGTTCGAGAGTGACCTCGGTGCGGGTGCCGGGGGCGGCGTGGTCGCTGCGCAGGGTCAGGCCCTGACCGCTCTGCCGGGCGCCGGGGACGGATCCGTACAGCGCGTAGCACACGGCGTCCAGGACGGAGGTCTTGCCCGCGCCCGTCGGCCCGTGCAGGAGGAAGAGCCCGGCGGCGGACAGTTCGTCGAAGTCGACCCTCTGCGTGCCGCCGAAGGGTCCGAAGGCGGTGATGTCGAGGCGGTGCAGCCTCATCGGGCCTCCCCCCGGTGGTCGTCGAGGCGAGGTCCCCGAGCCGGCAGCGGGCCCCGGACGGACGCCGCCGGAACGGGCAGGTGGCCGGGGTGGGGCGAACCCGCGGCCGGGACGGCCGGACTCGACGCCCTCCGCAGGGCCGTCCAGTGTCTCACCGCGCCACCTCCCGCACGGTGTCGTCGGCGCGCACCGCGTCGAAGGCGTCCCGCAGCACGCCCTGCTCGCGCGCGTCCGGGCCCGCGCCGCGCACGTGCGCCACGAAGTCCTCGGCGATCTCCTGGTCGCTGCGGCCCGCGAGACGCCGGGCGTAGGACACGTCCGGGTCGTCCGGGGTGCGCTCGGGGGCGAAGACAAGGCTGAGGGTGTGCGGGAAGCGTTCGGTGAGCCGTGCCATCGGGTCGGCCGGGCGCACGGCGTCGGTGAGGGTCGCCTCGACCCACGCCTGCTCGTACCGGTCGAGCCGGGGGTCGGCCAGCAGTTCCGCCAGCGTACCGCGCAGCCGGGCCAGCGCGCGGGGGACGGGACAGTCGATCCGCTCGGCGGTGACGCCTCCGTCGGGGTCGAGGTCGATCAGCCACATGGTCTTGCGGTGGTCGGCCTCCGAGAAGGAGTACGGCAGCGGGGAGCCGGAGTAGCGGACGCGCTCGGTGAGGGTCTGGCAGCCGTGCAGATGCCCGAGTGCCACATAGTCGACGCCGTCGAAGACCCCGGCGGGCACGGAGGCGACCCCACCGACGGTGATGTCCCGCTCGCTCTCGCTGGGCAGGCCGCCGGTGACGAAGGCGTGCGCGAGGACGACCGAGCGGGTGCCCCGCGGGCGGCCCGCGAGGTCGGTCCGGACCCGGTCCATGGCCGCGGCCAGCACCGCCTCGTGTCCGGCTTTCTCGACGTTGAACTCGTCCTTCACCAGGGCGGGTTCGAGATAGGGCAGCCCGTAGAAGGCGACGTCACCGAAGGCGTCCGGCAGGATCACCGGTGTGCCGACCGAGGCCGGGTCGGTCCGCAGATGGACGCCCGCGCGCCCGATGAGTCCGGCGCCCACGCCGAGCCGCCGCGCGGAGTCGTGGTTTCCGGAGATCATCACCGTGGGCACGCCCAGGTCGGCGAGGCGGTGCAGGGCGTCGTCGAACAGCTCGACGGCGGCGAGCGGCGGGACCGCCCGGTCGTACACGTCTCCCGACACGACCACCGCGTCGACCTCGCGCTCACGCACGGTGGTCACGAGGTGGCCGATGAACCCGGCCTGGGCACCGAGCATGTTCACCCGGTGGAACGCCCGGCCCAGATGCCAGTCGGAAGTGTGCAGGAGCCTCATGATCCCCGAGCGTAACGGCAGGGTCCGACAGCGCGGGCGGTTACTCCGGTAAGTCCGGTTCCCCTAGTCCCATTTGTCAGAAAAGTAGCTTTTCGCGCAATCATTCCCGGTTGACGGGGCGGTCGTTTCGGCGACTTTCGGTCCATGTGAGAGGAACCACTCGGCACTGCCACCCCGCGCCCTGAAGTCGTCGCTCCCAGGGTTCGGGTGGGAGCGCGGGGGAACGGCATGGAACCGGTCGACGCCGTCGCGGCGGCAGGAGTGGCGCTCGTGGTGAAGGGTGCGCTCGAGGCGGCCGGGCAGGAGACCGGCCGGCCCGGCTGGAACGGCGGAGCGCGCCTCGTGGAGCGGATCCGCGCGCGCTCCTCGTGGCGATGCCTAGGCGGGGAGGGCGCCCTGGACAGGGTGATCACCACCCCCGTCAGGCGTCCCCGTACGCCTCCCCGCCCACCTCGAACCCCGCCGTGCCCGCCGTCACGTCCGCGAGCCAGGCGCGGAAGGCGTCCACGTCGGCGTCCGGGAGGCCGATCTCGATCGTGACCGCCTCGCCGTAGCGGACGCCGCGGACCTCGCGGCCGGTGGAGCGCAGGTCGTTCTGCACCTTGCCGGCCCGCTGGTGGTCGACCGTGACCGTGGCCAGCCGGAAGCGGCGGCGGGTGGTCGTGCCGACGACGTCCAGGGCCTCGCCGACGGCGCCGCCGTAGGCGCGGATGAGGCCGCCGGCACCGAGCTTGACGCCGCCGTAGTAGCGGGTGACGACGGCGACGACGTACCGCATGTCGCGGCGCAGCAGCATCTGGAGCATCGGGACGCCTGCGGTACCGCCGGGTTCACCGTCGTCGCCGGCCTTCTGGACGCGGGCGTCGGCCCCGATGACGTACGCCCAGCAGTTGTGGCTGGCGTCGGCGTGCTCCCTGCGGACGGCCGCCACGAACGCCTGGGCCTCCTGTTCGGTGGCCGCCGGGGCGAGCGCGCACAGGAAACGGGAGCGGTTGACCTCGGTCTCGTGGACGCCCCGGTGGGCGACGGTGCGGTACTCGTCCGGCATCGGGCCAGCCTATGCCGTCCTCGACGCCGCCTCAGCGGCCGTCCTTGCGCCCCCTCGGCACGGCCGTCCAGGTCAGCAGGGCCGACCCCGGGGTCAGGTCGGCCCAGGTGGGGGCGTGCCGGGCCAGGACGGCGACAGCGGAGGTCGGGAACTTCACGCGGACCGG
The DNA here is from genome assembly GCF_055577115.1 of Streptomyces sp. NPDC033216. Classification (NCBI taxonomy): domain Bacteria; kingdom Bacillati; phylum Actinomycetota; class Actinomycetes; order Kitasatosporales; family Streptomycetaceae; genus Streptomyces; species Streptomyces sp. NPDC033216. Next base: position 188,487 of record NZ_JBVIQK010000010.1, read on the forward strand.
GTCCAGGGCGTCGTCGAGGGCGTCCCCGGCCAGTGCCAGGACGAGTTCCTGGAGGCCGGGATTGTGTCCGACCAGCAGCAGGGTGCGGACGTCGGCGGGCGTCTCGCGGGCCACGGCCAGCAGCTCGGGTGCGGCGGCGGCGTACAGGCGCGCCTCGTACCGGACCGGCGGCGGGGTGCCCCACTGGGCCGAGGCCAGTTCCCAGGTCCGGCGGGCACGTACAGCGGTGGAGCACAGGGCGAGGTCCGGCAGGCAGTCGGCGTCGGCCAGCGCGCGCCCGGCGGCCGGGGCGTCGCGCAGGCCGCGGGGGGCGAGCGGCCGCTCGTGGTCGGGCACGCTCTGCGGCCAGGCCGACTTTGCGTGCCGCAGGACGACGAGCCGGCGCGGCGGCCCGGCCGCGGTGCCGGCGCTCACCTCGGGGCTCCCACGTCACGGGTGAGCTCGAGGCCGAGGAGACGGTCGGCGTAGGCGTACGTCTCGAAGCGGGCGCCGTCCGGGAGCCGCGGCCCGGCCTCCTCCACCGAGCGCAGCACGCTGAGCACCGCGGGCAGGTCCAGATCGTCCTCCCAGGCGGTCCGCAGCCGCTCGCGCAGTTCCTCGGGGACCGGGCGGGACGGGCTCCGCGCCCAGTCGGCGACGGCCCGCCGCCAGCGGGCGAGGGTGGCTTCGGCCTCGCGCAGCGCGGTGGTGCCGAGCGGGGCGGGTGCGCGGTGGTGGTGGCAGAGCAGGGCGAGGCGGAGGGCGGCGGGATCGGGGCGCGCGGAGGGCAGGTCCTCCGGCCGCACCGCCGCGACCGGGACCCACACGCCCTCCCCCGCCGCCGCGGCCTCCTCCTCCGCCGCCACGTGCACGGCCTGGGCCTCGCCGAATCCGCCGGCGAGGCCCCGGCCGTCCTCGAAGGGACGGACGCCGAGCGTGGTGGCGGCCGCCCGCAGCTCCGCCTGCTCGCGTTCGCCGGTCAGCACGGGCAGGACGGACGTCCCGCCGAGTTCCAGCACCCGGACGACGAGATCGGCGACGAGGAGGACGCGGAGCGTGCCGGTGCCGTACCCCGAGGCACGGGCCTCGACGCGGGTCAGGCCACGGCGGACGGGGGCGGCGGCGACGGGCTCGCCGGTTCGGGCGTCGATGATGCGCAGCACGGGGCCGAGCGTAGGCGGGCGCGGGGCCGTCCGCAGTCCCGGGTGCGGAATCGGTGCACGTCGTCCGATGTTGAGCGGATGGGCGCCGTCGGGCGTCCGGTGATGTCCGTCCGTCAGAGGAGGCCGCCGTGTACGGCGACGAGGCAACGATCCGCAGGATTCTCACCGAGCTGGGCGACACCTGGGCGGTGGTGGGGCTGTCCACGAACCCGCGACGGGCGGCGTACGGCGTCGCCGAGGTGCTCCAGCGCTTCGGCAAACGGGTCGTTCCCGTCCATCCGAAGGCGGAGACCGTGCACGGGGAGCGGGGGTACGCCTCTCTCGCGGACATCCCCTTCGACGTGGACGTGGTGGACGTCTTCGTGAACAGCGACCTCGCGGGAGCCGTCGCGGACGAGGCGGTCGTCAAGGACGCGAAGGCGGTGTGGTTCCAGCTCGGCGTGGTCGACGAGCCGGCCTACGCCCGCACCCGGGCGGCCGGCCTGGAGATGGTGATGGACCGTTGCCCGGCGATCGAGATCCCCCGGCTGGGCTGAACGGGTGACGGCACCGGCCCCCTGCCCCTCCTGAGGGGGCCTCCATAATGTGCGGGTGACCACCACCTCCCTCCACGCCAACTCCCCTTCGGCGCCTCACGTCCCGGTCGTCGTCGTGGGCGCCGGGCCGGCCGGGCTCGCCGTCGGCAACATCCTGCGGGCCGCCGGCCTCGACTGCGTGATCCTGGAGACGGAGAGCCGCGAGTTCATCGAGGGAAACCCGCGCGCGGGCGTCCTGGAGGAGGGGGTCGTGCGCGGCCTCCAGGAACGCGGCCTCGCCGACAACCTGTTGAAGTGGGCCCAACCGCACACCACGTGCGAGTTCCGCTTCGGCGGTGAGGGCTACCGCTTTCCCTACGGCGACCTGACGGGGCGTCACCACTTCGTCTATCCACAGCCGTTGCTGGTGACGGACCTGGTGCGCGAGTACGTCGACGTGCGCGGCGGTGACGCCCGCTTCTCGGTGCGCGACGTCGAACTGCGCGATCTCGGCACGGACCGCCCCTCGGCGTCGTACACCTGCCCGCGCACCGGGCAACGGCAGTCGCTGCTGTGCGACTTCGTCGTCGGGGCGGACGGGGCGCGCGGGGTCAGCCGGGCCGCGGTGCCGCCGGAGAAGGTGCGGATCGCCCGGCACGACTACGGCATCGGCTGGCTGGCGCTGCTCGCGCAGGCCCCGCCGTCCTCCGACTGTGTGCTGTTCGGCATCCATCCCAACGGGTTCGCCGGGCACATGGCCCGCAGCCCCGAGGTGACCCGGTACTACCTTCAGTGTCCGCCCGGCGACGCCCCGGAGAACTGGTCGCACGACCGCGTCTGGACGGAGCTGCGCGTGCGCCTCGGGGCCGCGGACGCCCCGCCGCTCACGGAGGGGCCGCTGATCGAGAGACGTGTGCTCGACATGCACGACTACGTGGTGGAGCCGATGGCGTACGGGCGGCTGTTCCTGGCCGGGGACGCGGCGCACCTCGTCGCGCCGATCGCCGCCAAGGGCATGAACCTCGCGCTGCACGACGCGTTCCTGCTCGGCGACGCGCTGGTCGGGTATCTGACCCGGGGGGACGGCGGTGGCCTGGACGGCTACTCGGAGGCGTGTCTGCGGCGGGTGTGGGACTACCAGGAGTTCTCGCAGTGGCTGTCCGAGGTCTACCACGGCGCCTCGACGGGCGACCCGTTCCGGGCGGGCACCACCCTCGCCCGGCTGCGTCGCCTGTTCACCTCCCCGGCCGCCGCCGGCGCCTTCGCGGAGCAGTATCTGGGGGCGGCGCAACACTACTGACAGCCGGGGCCGGTCTCCGCGCCCCACGGCGCCTCAGACCGCGACGCCCAGTCCGTCCGGCACGACCGCGCCGGGCAGTTCGGCGAACGCCTTGCCGGGCACCAGCAGTTTGCCGCGCCGGCGTCCGCTGCCGACCAGGACGTACGGCAGGTCGACGACCGTCGAGTCCACCGACACGGGCCAGGCGGCGGGGAGTCCGACGGGGGTGATGCCGCCGTACTCCGTACCGGTGGCCGCCACCGCCGTGTCCATCGCGGCGAACGAGGCCTCGCGGGCGCCGAGTCGGCGGCGCACCACGCCGTTGACGTCGACGCGGGCGGTGGAGAGCACGACACACACGGCAAGGGTGGTCTCGCCGCCGCGCCTGCCCGCGACCACCACGCAGTTCGCCGACTGCTCCAGCAGTTCCCGTCCGTAGTGCTCGACGAGAACGGCCGTGTCGGCCCACTGGGGGTCGGTCTCGACGTAGACGATCCGGTCGGCGGGCACGCTGCCGCTCCAGTGGCGTACGGCGTCGGCGACCGGGCCGGCCAGCTCGTCGAGGCAGTCGGGGGCGGGCCTGGCGTCGTCGAAGTGTCCGACGGGTGCGTCCATGACCGCACGCTGACAGCGGGGTCGCGCCGGTCTGCGGGGTGTCTCAGCGCACGGGCGGCACCGACACGGTGAGCACCATCTCGGTCGGGATCTCGCCCTGGTTGGCGTAGGTGTGGGCCGCGTCGGCCGCGAAGGTGACACTGGCGCCGGCCGGGACACGGTACTCCGCTCCCTCCACGGTGAGGGTGAGTTGGCCGGCGGTGACGTGGGCGATCTCGACCGTGCCGGCCGGGTGCGGGTCGGAGCCGCTGCTGTCGCCCGGCATCAGCCGCCAGTCCCACATCTCCAGCGGACCGGGCGCCTCGGTGCCGGCCAGGAGCCGGCTGTAACTGCCCGCGTCGGTGTGCCACAGGCGGACCACCTGGTCGGCGGGCACGACGCGCACCTCGGGTCCCTGCTCGTAGTCGAGGAGGGTGGTGATGCTGATGCCGAGCGCGTCGCCGATCTTCACGACGGTACCGAGACTGGGGTTGGTGCGGGCCTGTTCGATCTGGATCAGCATGCCGCGGCTGACTCCGGCGCGGGCGGCGAGCGTGTCGAGGGTGAAGCCGCGTTCGGTGCGCCATCGCTTGACGTTGCGCGCCAGAGACTGGGTCAGCAGGTCGAGATCTGCCACATTCCGTCCAATTCCTCCCGTTCCGGACAGGGTCCGGAGTTTACTATTTTAGCCCAAGGGTTCATCCCACTGCACTACGACCTCATGCACCCGCTCGTGCACCGAACTGTACTGCGGGGGACCGGGTGACAGCACTCCTCGCCCTGGCCACGAGCCTCCCGCGGGTCCGCCGACTTCGGCGGCGGAGAGGCGTCAGATCGCGCCGCTCACATCCCCGTTCCGGTCCAGTGCGGCCAGTCTCGCCGCCGACTCCTCGTCCAGCCCCGACAGCGCGACCAGCTGGTCGGACGTCACGCCGTCGGGGATCGGCACCGGGGCCGGGGTGCGCAGCGGCGGCTGCCAGCCGTCGCCGGGAGTCCACCGCCGTACGACCCGGGCGGGCGCCCCCGCCACCACGGCGTGGTCGGGCACCGTGCCGCGCACCACCGCGCCTGCCGCGACGACCACGTTCCGTCCGATCCGCGCCCCCGGCAGGATCACCGCGCCGGTGCCGATCCAGCAGCCGGAGCCGATCTCCACCGGCTCCATCCGCGGCCACTGCTTGCCGATGGGCTGGTGCGGATCGTCGTAGGAGTGGTTGGTGGAGGTGACGTAGACGTACGGCCCGAAGTAGCAGTCGCTGCCGATGGTGACCGTCGTGTCGGCGATGACATGGCTGCCGCGCCCCAGGACGACGCCGTCGCCCATCCGCAGGATCGGGTCCGGGCCGAGGTCGAGGTCCGGCATCAGGCCGGCCGTCAGCGTGACCTGCTCGCCCACGATGCAGTGCGCGCCGAGGTGGATCCAGGGCTCACCGAAGACCGTGCCAAGCGGGAACGCGAGCCGGGTGCCGGCGCCTATCGAACCGAAGCGGAGGCCGCCGGGGTGTTCGGCGGTGACGGAACCGGAGCGCTGCACCCAGGCCCAGCCCGCGTGGACGGCCCGCTGGGTGAGGCGGCGCCGCCAGGATGAGAACGTGTTCTTGCGCTTCGGCACCCGCTCACCGTACTCAGCGGGCGGTACCGCCAGGACATCACGGGGCTGTGATCTTCACCCCACCGGGTGGCGTACCGTGCGGGGCGGAGACGGACACGAGGAGACGGTGATGACGCACAAGGCGCTGACAGTGGGCATCGGCGGCAGGGAACCGAAGATCGACGGCGAGGCGTTCGTGGCGCCGACGTCCTGCGTCATCGGGGACGTGACACTGGCGGCGGGTGCGAGCGTCTGGTACGGCGCCGTACTGCGCGGTGACGTCGAACGCATCTCCGTCGGGGCGCGGAGCAACATCCAGGACAACTGCACCCTGCACGCCGACCCCGGCTTTCCCGTGACCATCGGCGAACGGGTCTCCGTCGGCCACAACGCGGTCGTCCACGGGGCCAGCGTCGGCGACGACTGCCTCGTCGGGATGGGCGCGACCGTGCTCAACGGGGCGGTGATCGGTGCGGGTTCACTGGTCGCCGCGCAGGCGCTGGTGCCGCAGGGGATGCAGGTGCCGCCGGGTTCGCTGGTCGCGGGGGTGCCTGCCAGGATCAGGCGTCAGTTGACGGAGGAGGAGCGTCAGGGCGTCACGCTGAACGGCACCATGTACGCCGACCTGGCCAAGGCCCACGGCGAGATCCACGAGTAGGGCGGTACCGCGGGAGGGCGCACGGCCGCGACCTACTCGGCAGCCGCCACCGCCTCGGCCTTCGGCTCGGCCTCGGCCTGCTGCCCCGCGTTCTTCGCCTTGCGCTTCAGCACGATCATCGAGGTGAGGCCGATGAGCACGGCCACCACCAGGCCCAGCCAGGAGAACTTCTTCAGCCAGGACTCCGCGACGACACCCACGTAGTAGATGACGGCCGTCGTCCCGCCCGCCCACACGATGCCGCCGAACAGGTTGGCGGCGAAGAACCTCCAGTAGGGCATGTGCAGCACGCCCGCGAGCGGCCCGGCGAAGATCCGCAGCAAGGCGATGAAACGGCCGAAGAACACGGCCCACACGCCCCACTTCTCGAAGGACCGCTCCGCCGTGGCGATGTGCCCCTCGCTGAAGTGCCGGGGGAACTTCTTGCCCAGCCAGGCCAGCATGGGGCGGCCGCCCTTGCGGCCGATGGCGTAACCGATGGAGTCGCCGATCACCGCACCGGCGGTGGCACAGGCCCCGAGGATCAGGGGGTTGATGTCTCCGTGCTGCGAGGCGAGCAGCGCCGCGGAGACGAGGATGATCTCCCCCGGCAGCGGGATGCCCAGGCTCTCCAGTCCGATGACCAGGCCCACCAGCCCGTAGATGGCGACCGCGGGTACGGCCTCGAGCCATTCCTGGACGTGCACCGCCGGTTCCTCCCGTTCGAGTCCTGCTTCCCGGCGCGCCGCGACCGGGCGCACGCCGGGAAGCCTACCGGGTCGGCCGGGGCGCCGATCCGCCCCGTGGGCGCCCTGTGGTGCGGCTCGCCCCAAGCAGCGACAGCACGTCGGCGGCTGCCGGTCGTGTTCGGCGGCTGCCGGTCGTGTTCGGCGGCTGCCGGTCGTGTTCGGCGGCTGCCGGTCGTGTTCGGCGGCTGCCGGTCGTGTTCGGCGGGGACGGCCGGCCCGCTCAGCGGCCGAGCGCGGTGGTCACGCCGGTGAGTGCGGCCTCCGCCCCTTGGTCGACGCCGCCGAGCACCTGGTCCACCGCCTCGACCGGGCCGGGGAGGGCACGGGCCGTGGGAGCGGGCTCCCTCTCCTCCTCGCAGCAGTCGACCTGGACGTAGCGTGTGTCGTACGCGGGGGTCGGCGGCCGGGCGCCAGGCGCGGACTTCTCGGGAGCGGGAACGGGAGCGCTGTCGTCCGGCCCCGGCGGCCGCGCCTCGTCCGGGGCGCCGGACGGTTCCCCCGGAGCCGGTTCCCCCGCGGCCGGGGCCCGCCCGGCCTCCTCCGCCTCCTCCGCCGCCGCGTCGAACGCCCACCGCTGGCCCGCCGATCCGTCCCGTTCCGTGACGGTGACGTCCGGCCGTGACCGGCCCGTGCGGGGCGCGACCACCAGGCTCCCGTCGCCGCGCCGCATCAGCAGTTCCCCGCGGACGGTCAGGTCGAAGAGGACGCTTCCGGGACGCGCCGCGCACCGGGCCAGTGTGACCGTCCCGCGTCCGGGGTCGCCGGCCAGGCAGAGGGACGGGACGGCGGCACTGCGCAGCAGGCCGTCGTCCTGGTAGGACCACCGCTGGGAGGCGGCCGAGGAGCAGGCAGCGAGGACGGCGGACGCCCCGGACTCGGCCCGGCCGCCGTCGGTGTCCAGGCAGAGTCCCGTGGCCGTGGCCCGCAGGCGGCCGTGGGCGATCTCGACGGGGTTCGCGGCGGAGGCGGCGGCCGGGGCGGACCGGGTGGACGCGGGGCCGTCCGGGGTGGACGCGGGGCCGTCCGGGGTGGACGCACCCGTGCCGGTGTCCGCGGCACCCGTGCCGCCGGCGGGTGCGCCCCACGTGGCGCCGGGGACGGGGACACCGTCGTCATCGGACCAGCCCCGGTTCGCCAGCACGGTCGCGAGCAGCGCGAGGGAGGTCAGACCGACACCCACCAGGACGGACCGGGAGCGGTGCCCCGGCAGGGCGAGCAGGCCCGCCGAGGTGGTGCGGTGGCGGCCGGTGCCGCCGGACGGGCGGGCCGCGGCCGGCCGGATCGCCGTCGCCGCCTCGGCGGAAGCCGTGCGTGCGGGGCGGGAGTCGAGGTAGCGGCGGGCGCCCCACCCGAGGACGGTCTCGGCGAGCAGTATGTCCAGTCCACCGTCGAAATGGCCGAGCTGTTCGGCGGCGTGCCGACAGTGGCGGCAGTGGGCGAGGTGGTTCCGGACATCGGGCAGCAGTGTCCCGCCGCGACGCAGGGGAACGTCGAGAAGGCGGTTGTGGAAACGGCATTCGCTCGACGGGGCGAGTTCCCGGTGGGCGCGTACACAACCGGCCCGGAATTGTTCCCGCGCCCGTTCCAGACCGGCCGTGGCGGTGAGGGTGTCCACACCCAGCAGGAGGGCGGGTACGGCGAGCGGTTCGGCCTCCACCTCCGTATGCCACAGCAGGCATTGGGAAGCGGCGGGCAACGACTGGAAAGCGCGTTCGGCGAGTTGTCGCCTTTCGGGGGTGACGGTCCGGGCGGCGCGCAGTCCGCGACCGCCCACGGTTTTGCGCAGTTCCGGCAGGACGGCGACGACCCCGTCCGCGCCGGCCCAGGCACGGACCGTGTCCCGTACGGCGACGAGGAGTTGGGGGCGCAGCGCGCCGTCGGTGTGTCCGCCTGCCAGGCGGCCGAACACCTCGTGGAAGGCGGCTGCGGTCACCAGACGCGCGGCCGCTCCGGTGTCGGCCAGGCAGACGGTGGCGTAGTCGTGGACGGCGTGCCAGTGCCGGGCGAGGAGCAGGGCGACGGCGCGGGGGTGACCGCCGGCCGCGCCCAGCCGGGCGGCGAGGTCGCGGTCGGAATCCCCGGGGGTCCATCCGGGGCGTGGCGGGTAGGGCGGGCGTGGGGGGTTCGGGGACTGCACGGAACCGTTTCCTTCCGATGCGGCGAACGGCACACGAAATACGCGTCCGTCGGAAAGCAGGTGCCTGATTGGTGCGTACTTTTGGTCTGACCAGGTGTGTTGCCCTGATCGACGGGCCTTGGGGGGAGGCTCACCTTCGCACACGCGCCTCACGGGAAACAAGGAGTTCGAGTGACCGGAGTCCACCACCCGCTCCTGGTGGAATAGTTACCGTCGGTATGCGCACCCTTATTCGAAAATAAGCGAGAGCGAAAGCCTCAACAGGGGTGCGGGAAAAGCCGGATGGCACGCCGAATCTCCGACGTGCCGCCCGGAACGTCGGGCACCGCCCCACCTACAGGTGTCTCAGATGTGTCTCTCGGGGAACTCTCAGCCGCGTGGTGCAGCGTGATCGTCATGAACGCCCCCCACCCTTCCTCCCCTCTCCTTCCGGCGCCCGCGACCGTCCCCGCCGTCCGCAAGGCGGTCGTCCCGGCGGCCGGGCTCGGCACCCGATTCCTGCCCGCGACGAAGGCGACGCCGAAGGAGATGCTGCCGGTCGTCGACAAGCCGACCATCCAGTACGTCGTCGAGGAGGCCGCCGCGGCCGGTCTGGACGACCTGCTGATGGTCACGGGCCGCCACAAGCGGGCTATCGAGGACCACTTCGACCACGCCTTCGAACTGGAACAGGCCCTCGCGGCCAAGGGCGACACCGTGCGGCTGGACGCGGTGCGCGATCCGGCCCGGCTCGCGGACATCCACCACATCCGCCAGGGCGACCCGCTCGGCCTCGGTCACGCCGTGCTGTGCGCCCGCAACCATGTGGGCGACCAGCCCTTCGCCGTCCTCCTCGGCGACGACCTCATCGACCCGCGCGACGCCCTGCTCAGCCGCATGCTGGAGGTCCGCGGCCGGTACGCCGGCAGCGTGGCCGCCCTGATGGAGGTCCCGTCGGAACAGGTCCACCTCTACGGCTGCGCGGCCGTGGAGCCGTCCGGGGAGGACGGCGTCGTACGGGTCACAGGACTGGTCGAGAAGCCCGCACCCGAGGACGCGCCGAGCCGGTACGCGGTCATCGGGCGGTACGTCCTCGATCCCGCCGTCTTCGACGTCCTGGAGCGTACGGCACCCGGCCGCGGCGGCGAGATCCAGCTCACCGACGCGCTCCAGGAACTGGCCGCGGACGGCACGGTGCACGGAGTCGTCTTCTCCGGCCGCCGCCACGACACCGGGGACAGGGCCGACTACCTGCGCACGGTGGTCCGACTGGCCTGCGACCGGGACGACCTGGGCCCGGAGTTCGTGGCCTGGCTCAAGGAGTTCGTGGCGGAGGTCGCGGAGAGCGGAAGGGCGGGGCGGGAGCGGTCGGCGGCTTGAGGGCGGGGACCGCAGGAGTCACGTCACGCCGGCGCACGGCGGATGCCGGCGCGAGGCCGAGGGCGTCACGCGCCGCCGACGCCCGGCGGCGTGAGGGCGCGGGACACCGGGGCCACCGCGGCCCGTACCCGGAAGTGCCTGACCGTGGGGCACCGGAGCGCGTGAGGCGAGCGCCCGGCGCGACGAGCGGGCCAGAGCCGCGGAGTCACGCAAGGCGAACGCCCCGCGCGACGAGCGGGCCGGGGGCACCGTAGCCGCGTGAGGAGAACGCCCGGCGCTCGGCGCACACGGTGACGCCGACGCCACGACACGCGACGGCACCGCCCGTCGGCGCCCGCCGGCCTCGGGAGGCAGGACCCCAGACGGTCGTAGCCGCGCCCGGGGACCTTCCTCGAAAGCCGCCCGCTCAGCCGTTGGGCCGCAGGGTCCACACCACCGTCATCTCACCGGTCACCGCGCCGTCCGCGCGGCGGATCTCGATCGCCACCGGGAATTCGGGCCGCTCCCCCGCGTCCAGCTCGGCGACGACCTCGGCCGCCGGGCGCCCCAGGGTCGCCGTCGCGGTCACGGCCCCCATCGCGAGCTTGCGGTAACCGATCTCGGCACGGACGGCGAGCGGCACGGCCCGCGACAGCTGGTCCCCGAACGCGGCGAGCACGATCGCCCCGCTCGCGGACTCGCCGAGCGTGAACATCGCCCCGGCGTGCGGCCCGCCCACGTGGTTGTGGAACGCCTCCTGATCCGGCAGAGCCACCACGGCCTTCTCCGGCCTGGTTTCGAGGAACTCGAGGTTCAGGGTCCGGGCCATGGGCACGGTGGCGGCGAGCATCTCGCCGATGGACATCTGGTCTGCGCTCATGCGGTGATGTTACCCATGAGTAGCGTCGAGTGGCCAGGGGCAAGGAGTGGAACCCGCGCGGGGAAAGGCGTGCCACGGCGGAATCGGTACCGCCCTGACGAGGGGCGGTGACCTGTTCGTGTCATGGGCGGCACTAGGGTTTCTGGCCATGTGGCCAGGACAGCAGCCGCCCGGGGGAGAGCAGAACCCGCAGGCGCAGAACAATCCGTACCAGCAGCCGGGATACCAGCAGCCGAATCCGTATCAGCAACCCGGATACCAGCAGCAGCCCAACCCCTACCCGCCGACGCCCCAGTGGGGCACGCCGGGGGTCCCGGGCTCCCCGCAGTCCGGCGGTGGCGGCGGCAACCGGACGAAGGTGGTCGCGATCGTGGCGGCCGCCGCCGTCGTGGTGGCCGCCGGTGTCACCGGATTCCTGGTGCTGGGCGGCGATGCCGACGAGAAGCCGCAGGCCAAGGGCAGTCCGAGCCCGCCGGTGTCGGTCGAGCCGAGCGACTCGGCCTCCTCCTCGACCGGCACGGACGACAACCCGCGCGGCACCGAGACCGAGAAGCCGACCGTCGCGGGCTGGAAGGTCGTCGTGAATCCCAAGTGGGGTATCGCCTTCGACGTGCCCGCGGACTGGGAGGTCCAGTCGCCGGGCCTGAGCCAGGGCTTCGAGTGGAAGGACAAGGAACAGCCCGACGGCTACGACTCGATCATTCAGTCGGGCACGGCCGAGTACAAGTCGAAGTGGTGCACGTCCGACGACGACAAGGACGGCGAGACCGACGAGACCGCGCTGGCCATGGTCGGCAGCAAGGGCGCCGAAGGGGCCAAGAGCACCGACGAGATCGCCATCAACACCCCGGCCTGGTGGGTCTTCGGCGGTTACACCGAGCCGGACCGCAAGAGCATCACCTTCGACAAGAAGGCCACCCCCTTCACCACAGCCTCGGGCGTCAAGGGCAGCTACGCCTGGGCGCAGTCGACGAACACGCCCCAGAAGGGCAAGTGCGACAGCGACGGCAAGGCGATCACCTTCGGATTCAAGAACTCCGACAACGACTACGTGTCGTGGAACCTGTACGGCGCGAAGGGTGTGAAGGACGAGCTGCCCAAGGCGACGATCATGCAGATCCTCGCCACGGTGCGGCTGCACGGGGAACCGACCGGCGGCTGAGGCCCAGGCCCCACCGCCGGTCCCGGGCGCGACCCGCCCGATCATCGGTTTGGCAGATCGGCGGGCGGGCGGGGATAGTCGGCCGGTGACCTCAGCCGCCGACCCCCGTCCCCGCCTGCGCAGACCCTCCTGGGCGGGCCGCAACTACAGCCTGCTGACGGCCGCCGCGTTCGTCACGAGCCTCGGCAGCCACGGAGCCCTCATCGCCGCCGCGTTCGCCGTCCTCGAAGCCGGTGGCGACGGCGGCGACGTCGGGCTGGTGGCGGCGGCCCGCACGTTGCCGCTGGTGCTCTTCCTGCTGATCGGCGGCGCGATCGCCGACCGACTGCCGCGGCACCGGGTGATGGTCGCGGCCAACGCCCTCAACTGCCTGTCCCAGGCGGCGTTCGCCGCGCTCGTCCTGACCGGCGAGCCCCGGTTGTGGCAGATGATGCTGCTGACCGCGCTCGGCGGCACCGGTCAGGCCTTCTTCAGCCCGGCCGCCGAGGGGATGCTGATGTCCTCGGTCCAGGGCGAGCAGGCCGGGCGGGCGTTCGCGGTGTTCAGGATGGCGATGCAGGGAGCGGGTCTCGGCGGCGCGGCCCTCGGCGGGGCCATGGTCGCGGTGATCGGACCGGGCTGGGTCCTCGCGGCGGACGCCGCCGCATTCGCCGTCGCCGGGTCGCTGCGCGCGTTCCTCGACGTCGGTCACATCCCGGCACGCCAGGGGGGTGGCGGCCTGCTGGCCGATCTGCGCGAGGGCTGGCGGGAGTTCAGCGGCCGTCCGTGGCTGTGGGGCATCGTGCTCCAGTTCTCCATCGCCAACGCCGTCGTCGGTGCCGCCGACGCGGTCTACGGCCCCCTCGTAGCCCGGGACCATCTGGGCGGGGCGGGCCCCTGGGGTCTCGCCCTCGGCTTCTTCGGGGCGGGCACGGTGGCCGGCGCGTTGCTGATGACCCGTTGGAAACCGCGCCGCCTGCTCTTCGTCGGCACCCTCTGTGTCTTCCCCCTGGCCCTGCCCTCGGCGGCACTGGCCGTGCCCGTGCCCGTGGGTGTCCTGTGCACGGTGATGTTCCTGACCGGCATCACCCTGGAGGTGTTCGGCGTCTCCTGGATGACCGCCCTGCACCAGGAGATCCCGGAGGAGAAACTCTCCCGCGTCTCGGCCTACGACTGGTTCGGCTCGGTCGCCCTGGTCCCCCTGGCGACGGCCCTCGCAGGCCCCTCCGAGTCCCTCTTCGGCCGCACGGCCTCCCTGTGGGGCTGCGCCGTCCTGGTCGTCGTGGTCACGGCGGCGGTCCTGTGCGTACCGGACGTACGCGGCCTGACCCGCCGCACGAAGCCGGTGACCGGGCGGACGGCGGCCGCGGACCCCGTCGGGCCCCACCCCGAGCCGCAACCGAGCCACGCAGTCCCGGCTCCGGTCCCGGCGGAGCCGGACGGAGACCGCGGCGCGCTCGGGTGAGAGCCGCGGACCACTCCCCCGCCCCCGAACCCGGCGGCCGGCACGGGCCTCCCCGGCCGGTGCGGCGACGGAGCGAACCCCGCGTCCCCACACGGGTGGGGCCGCGGGCCGGTTCACGCGAGGCCGGACGCCCCCTCGGACGGCACGCTTCCCTCGCCCTCCGCGCTGCGCAGCCCCGGCCGGGCTGGAGACACCCGGACCCGCCGCCCGGCCGGGGGGCCGGAAGGGGCCAGGGCCGCAGGGTTGGGAAGCGTGGACCCCTTCACCCGATCCCGAACGCCCCCTCGGGCGGCACCGGTGACGGAACCGCCTCCTCGTCGCTCACCGGGCGCGCCTCGCCGATGAACTCACTCAGTGGCGGGCCGTGTTCGACGCGGGCGGGGAAGGCGTCGGAGGCGGTGCGGCGGGCCAGGGGCGAGACGTCGAGGGGCTGGTGGGCGGCGACGAGGACGGCGTTGCCGAAGCGGCGGCCGCGCAGGACCGCCGGCTCGGCGATGACCGCGAGATGCTCGAACACCTCGGCGAAGGTGGCGAGTTGCGAGCGCAGGAAGGCGAACGGGGCGGCGTCCGCGAGGTTCGCCAGGTAGACGCCGTCGGCGCGCAGGACCCGTCCGGCCTCGCGGGCATAGGCCAGGGTCGTCAGGTGGGCGGGGACGCGGGAGCCGCCGAAGACATCGGCCACGAGGATGTCGGCGGAGGCGGTCGGGGCCGTCTCCAGCCAGCCGCGCGCGTCGGCCGCGTGCAGGGTGATGCCGGTGCCGGCCGGGACCGGCAGGTGCTGGGCCACGAGGTCCAACAGCCCCCGGTCGGCCTCCACGACGTCCTGCCGGGAGCCCGGCCGGGTCGCGGCCAGGTACCGGGGCAGGGTGAACGCCCCGCCGCCGAGGTGCAGCACGTCCAGCGGACGGCCGGCCTCGGCGACGGTGTCCAGGACGTGCCCGAGCCGCCGGGTGTACTCGAACTCCAGGTGCGTGGGCTCGTCCAGGTCGACGTACGACTGCGGCGCCCCGTCGACCGTCAACAGCCAGGCCCGCTCCCGGTCGACGTCGGGCATCAGCTTGGCGGTGCCGTGGTCGACGGCTCGGGTGACGGGTATGGAGTCGTTCACCCTGCCATTCTGCCTGCGTGCCCGCAGGGACGCGGAGCCCACCCGGAGCGCGGGCCCACCCGGAGCGCGGAGCCGTCGAAGGTGCGAGGCACCGCACAGGTGCGAGGCACCGCACAGGTGCGAGGCACCGCACAGGTGCGAGGCACCGCACAGGTGCGAGGCACCGCACAGGTGCGAGGCACCGGTCAGACCCGAGGCACCACAGGAACGCGAGGCACGGCAGTCGCGAGGCCCCACGGAAGCCCGGGGCGCCCCAGCCATGAGGCACCACGGAAGCGCCGGGCACCCCGGCCGTCAGTCACGACAGGAACGCGGGGCACCGCGGGACCGGCCACGCGCCGGCCCGCGGTCCCCCGCGCGCGTCCCGCTGTCACTCGACGGCGGTCACCGTGCCCGCCCCCACGGTCCGTCCGCCCTCCCGCACGGCGAAGCCGAGGCCGGGCTCCAGCGGCACCTCGCGGCCCAGCTCGACGGTCATGGCGACCGTGTCACCGGGCCGCGCGACGGCCGCCTCGGCGAGGTCGACGCGCCCGACCACGTCCGCCGTACGGATGTAGAACTGCGGCCGGTAGCCGGTGGAGACGGGCGTCGAGCGCCCGCCCTCCCGTGTCGACAGCACGTACACCTGCGCAGTGAAACGCCGGCTGGGCACGATGCTCCCCGGCGCGGCCACCACGTGCCCGCGCCGTACGGCGTCCCGTGGTACGCCCCGCAGGAGCAGCGCCACGTTGTCCCCGGCCTGCGCCTCCTCCATCGGTTTGCCGAAGGTCTCCAGGCCGGTCACCACCGATTCGACGCCGGCGCCGAGCACTTCGACCCGGTCGCCGAGACGGACCGTGCCGCGCTCCACGGCACCGGTGACGACGGTCCCGCGCCCGGTGATGGTGAGCACGTTCTCCACGGGCAGCAGGAACGGCGCGTCCACATACCGCTCGGGCATCGGCACGTAGGTGTCGACCGCGTCGAGCAGCGCGTCGATCGACGCGGTCCAGCGCGGGTCGCCCTCCAGCGCCCTCAGCCCGGAAACCCGTACCACGGGCGCGGAGTCGCCGCCGTAGCCGTGCGCGGTGAGCAGGTCGCGGACCTCCAGCTCGACGAGGTCGATCAGCTCCTCGTCGCCCGCGTCGGCCTTGTTGAGGGCGACGACGATGTGGTCGACGCCCACCTGGCGGGCGAGGAGGACGTGTTCGGCGGTCTGCGGCATGATCCCGTCGAGCGCGGAGACGACGAGGATCGCCCCGTCGAGCTGCGCCGCGCCGGTGACCATGTTCTTGACGTAGTCGGCGTGACCCGGCATGTCGACGTGCGCGTAGTGCCGGGTGTCGGTCTCGTACTCGACGTGCGCGATGTTGACGGTGATGCCGCGCGCCGCCTCCTCGGGGGCGCGGTCGATGCGGTCGAACGGCACGAAGGTGCCGGTCCCGCGCCCGGCGAGGACCTTGGTGATGGCGGCGGTGAGCGTGGTCTTGCCGTGGTCGACGTGACCCATGGTGCCGATGTTCAGGTGCGGTTTCGTGCGCACGTAAGCCGTCTTGGGCATGGCGATACCTCGAAGCCTCTCGGAGGGTGCTGTGTGGCGGCCCGGGCGGCGATGGGCACGCCGGCCGGGGCGGGGACCCCGAGGAACTGGCCGACCCTCCCCCTGCGGGGTCCGCCGGTCGATCCGGAGAGGGTCAGCTTCGGGCGCCGTCGACAGTGGCCACGAGAACGGGAACGGCAGCCTTCGGCGCATCCGCGACCGCGGATGCAGCGAGGTGGAAGGCGTACCGGAACATGGGGCCGATCCTCGCCGAGGGTGCGAGCGGTGTCGAACGGTTTTCCCCCGGCGGGCGGGGTCCGGGGCCGCCGCTGGGCGCCCGCGCGGACCGGACTACTCCGTGAGGACGGTCCGGGACAGGGCCCGGCGCTCGGGTGCCGGGATGCCCAGGAAGGGGGCCACGTCCTTCATGTACGCGCGCATCGTCACCGCCCTGGCGGGATCGGCCGCGGCGCCGTACACGACGGTCAGCCGCTCCAGGACGGTGTCGGCGAGAGCGCTCGGCGGTACGTCCGCCGCCGCCGCTCCTGTGACGGTCATGAGACGAACCATACGGCGATCACACATGTCCTTCGGTTAGTGTCGCCGGATGCTCGATGCCCACACCCGCTCTGGGGGCACCGCCACGGCCTCTCCCCGGGCCACCGCCACTGAGCTGGTCGTCCCCGTACCGCTCGCGCCCCTGCCCCTGGCCGCCCCGGCGCCCACGGGGTTCGCCGCGCGCTGCACGAGAGCCGTGCTCTCGCCGTGGGCCCGGTTCTCGCTGCTGGTCGCTCTGCTCCTGGCGGCCGCGTCGACCGTGCTGCTCCTCGAGCCGCAGCGGCTGCTCTCGGAGGGCTGGCCACCCCAACTGGGCGGTGTCGCCGCGGCGTCCGTGTTCGCGGTGGCGTACGGACTGTGCACGGTGGCGTTCGTGCCGCGGCCGTTGCTGAACCTGGCCGCCGGGGCGCTGTTCGGCTCGCAGCTGGGGACCGGTGCGGCGCTGGCGGGCACAGTGGTGGGCGCCGGGCTCGCCTTCGGTCTCGGCCGGATCCTCGGCCAGGACGCGCTGCGACCCCTGCTGCGGGGACGGCTCCTGAAGGCGGCGGACGGCCAGTTGAGCCGGCACGGGCTGCGGTCGATGCTGGCGGCCCGCCTGTTCCCGGGGGTGCCGTTCTGGGCGGCGAACTACTGCGCCGCCGTATCCCGCATGGGCTGGCTGCCGTTCCTGGTCGCGACCGCGATCGGTTCGCTCCCGAACACGGCCGCGTACGCCGTCGCCGGGGCGAGCGCCTCCTCCCCCACCTCGCCGCTCTTCCTGGTCTCGATGGCGGCCATCGCGCTGCCCGCGGCGCTGGGCGCGGTGGTGGCCTGGCGCAAACGCCACCACCTGCGCCGCCGCTGACGCCGCGCAGGCATCCTGCCGTGCGTCACACCC
The DNA here is from genome assembly GCF_055577115.1 of Streptomyces sp. NPDC033216. Lineage (NCBI taxonomy): Bacteria > Bacillati > Actinomycetota > Actinomycetes > Kitasatosporales > Streptomycetaceae > Streptomyces > Streptomyces sp. NPDC033216. Next base: position 206,017 of record NZ_JBVIQK010000010.1, read on the forward strand.
CTTCGAGGATCATCGCGTTGGCGAGACCGCCCGCCTCACACATCGTCTGGAGGGCGTAACGGGCCCCACGTTCGCGCATGGCGTGGACGAGCGTCGTCGTCAGCCGGGTGCCGCTCGCGCCCAGTGGGTGGCCGAGCGCGATCGCGCCACCGTGCACGTTGACCTTGCCGAGGTCCGCGCCGGTCTCCTGCGCCCAGGCGAGGACGACGCTGGAGAAGGCCTCGTTGACCTCGAACAGGTCGATGTCGTCCAGGCGCAGGCCCGCTCGGCGCAGCACCTTCTCGGTCGCCGGGACGACGCCGGTGAGCATCAGCAGCGGGTCGGAGCCGGTGACGGCGAAGCTGTGCAGGCGGGCCAGCGGGCGCAGTCCGAGCCGGGCGGCGGTGTCGCTGGAGGTGATCAGCACCGCCGAGGCGCCGTCGTTGATCGGACTGGCGTTGCCCGCGGTGACGTTCCACTCGATCTGGGGGAAGCGCTCCGCGAAGGCGGGGTCGTGGTAGGCGGGCCGGAGCCCGGCCAGGACGTCCAGGCTGCTGTCCGGGCGCACGCACTCGTCGTGCGATACGCCGTCCAGGGGCGCGGTCTCGGCGTCGAAGAGGCCCTTCTGCCAGGCGTCGGCCGCCTTCCGGTGCGAGGAGACGGCGAAGGCGTCCATCTGGTCGCGCGTGATCGACCACTTCGCGGCGATGAGTTCGGCGCTGATGCCCTGTGGGACCAGGCCCTGCGGGTAGCGCTCGGCGACTCCGGGGCCGAAGGGGTCCTTGCCGGGCGGCACGTTGGACCACATCGGCACGCGGCTCATCGACTCCACACCGCAGGCCACGACGAGGTCGTAGGCGCCGGAGATGACGCCCTGGGCCGCGAAGTGCACGGCCTGCTGGGAGGAGCCGCACTGCCGGTCGACCGTGGTCGCGGGCACCGTCTCGGGGAAGCCCGCCGACAGGGCGGCGTAGCGGGTGGTGTTCATGGCCTGCTCGCCGACCTGGTCGACGGTGCCGCCGATGACGTCGTCGATGAGCGCGGGGTCGACGCCGGAGCGTTCGACGAGGGTGCGCAGGGTGTGGGCGAGGAGTTCGACGGGGTGCACATGAGCGAGGGAGCCGTTCGGCTTGCCCTTGCCGATCGGGGTGCGTACGGCTTCGACGACAACTGCGTCACGCATGGGGGGCCTCCTTGGCCGGCGGGCGGTGACCGGCCCGCCGGAACGCGGCGATTACCGGTGAGTAGGAAATCCGAACCCACCCTAGCGCTGTAGGTTGGAATTTCAAACCCGCGAGTTGGGAAATCCAACCCTCCTCTAGACTGAGCGGCATGGCCGCCTCCACCAAAGACCCGCGTCCCTGCTCCATCGCCGACGCCCTGGCGCTCGTCGGCGAGAAGTACTCCCTGCTCGTCCTGCGGGAGGTGTGCCTGGGCAATGGCCGTTTCGACCAGCTCGTACGCAACATCGGCGCCCCGCGCGACATCCTGGCCACCCGACTGCGCAGGCTCGTGGACGCGGGGATCCTGACCAAGCGCGCGTACAGCGAGCGCCCGCAGCGCTTCGAGTACCGGCCCACCCGGGCGGGACTCGAACTGGAGCCGGTCCTGCTGACGCTCATGGCGTGGGGCGACCGTCACCTGCGCGCGGACGACGACCGCCCCATGGTCGTCGAGCACGTCTGCGGCAACGAGATGGTCCCCGTGGTCACGTGCACCGCCTGCGGCGCCCCCGTCCAGCACGAGGATCTCACCGCCCACCCGCAGACCCCGGGCTGGACGGTGACGGGCCCGGCGGCCGCCTGAGGTTCTCCGTCCGGATCGGACCGCGCGGGCCCGGCGCGATCCGGACGGAAGGCTTCCCGCGTGTCGGCCCGCGACGCGGTCCGGGTGGCCCGGCAGCCGGCCGGACCCCGCTCACCAGGGATGCGCCGCCAGGTACTCGGCGATCTCCTTCCGCTCCCAGGCACCGTCCGCGACGACCACCCGGTAGCGGCGGGTGAGGGTGTCGCCGGGCGCCAGCTCCAGTTCGTCGTGGAAGGCCCAGGACGGGGCGATGCCGGCGAAGGGCTCGTTGCGGACGAACCAGTGCGCCGGGTGGGCCCCCGCGTCGCCGGACTGGTCGTTCTCGGGGGCGTGCGCGAAGACGACCGTGGCGTGGCCGTCGGTACCGTCGTGCTCGCCGGACAGCGCGAGCCAGGGGCCCTGCGTTCCCATCAGCTCGGGCCCCTCCCCTTCGGAGCCGATGATCCGGCCGTCGCGGAAGGCCCGCGGGCCACGCCAGAACAGGCCCGTATAGCCGGCCATCTCCCGTCCGGCGGTGGTCGGACTGCCGAACCTCAGCGGCTCCTCCCGGCGGTTGGTGATCGCGCTGGTCCAGGTCAGCGCCCAGGAACCACCGGCCCGGTCCACGTCGTGCACCTCGATCCGGCGCCGCTCCTCGGCCCACAGCTCCCCGCCGTACGGATGCCAGGTGAGCCGCTCGGCGACGACGACCCGGTCGCCGTCGGCCGTGACCTCGTCGAATCCGGTGTGCGCCATCGAGCCGACGCGCTCGGGGAGTTCGAGATACCCCTCGCCGTGGACGTAGCTGTTGCCGCCCCACAGGTTCGCGCCCGAGAGGTGGGAGGCCGTCAGGGACAGCCCCTTGTGCCAGCGGTGGTCGTTGGGCCGGTAGTCGGTGACGACATCGCCGGCCAGGGTGCGCAGCGGGTGGACGTACGGCTTCGGCGCCTCCCAGGCGGCTTCGGGCCGGTAGACGTAGGCGAGCAGTTCGACACCGGTGTCGCGGTCGGTCACGGTGATGCGGTCCCCGTGGGCGTGGACGAGACGCAGCCCGCTCATGCCGACACCCCCCGGCGGTCGACGGGAGAGACGGTCGGCTCGACGGCGGGTGCCCAGCCGGGGGCACCCCCGTGCAGGGCCGTGTAGAACGGGTCACCGGGGGCGATCTCCCCCCGCTCGACCGTCACGTCCGTGAAGGCCGACTTGTACAGGGCGCTGATCAGTTCCAGGCTGGTGCGCCCGTCGGCGCCGCTGCTGCGCGGCCGCTCCCCCGCCCGCATGGCGGCGACGAGCCCTCGCAGCTGGGCCAGGTGCGAGCTGGGCACGTCGGTGCCGAAGTCCTGCCATGCGGCGGCCTGTTCGGCGGGGACGTCCCGTGCCGGGGTGATCCGCCAGTTCGCGTTGCCGTGGCCGTAGAGATGGGTCAACTCGACGGTGGCCCGCTCGCAGTCGATGCGGATACGGCTGACCTCGTCGGGGCTGAGGACGCTGTTCACGATCGTGGCCATGGCGCCGTTCTCGAACCGGACCAGGGCGGTGGAAACATCCTCGGTCTCCACGTCGTGGACGAGCCGGCCGGCCATGGCCCGCACCTCGCTCCACGGTCCGAGCAGATCGAGCAGCAGATCCATCTGATGGATGCCGTGGCCCATCGCGGGCCCGCCGCCCTCGGTCCGCCAGCGCCCGCGCCAGGGAACGGCGTAGTAAGCGGTGTCGCGGTACCAGGTCGTCTGACAGTGCGCGACGAGCGGCCGTCCCATCGCCCGCTCGGCGAGCAGGCGCCGTACGTGGTCGGAACCGGAGCCGAAGCGGTGCTGGAAGACGATCGAGGCGTACGGCCCTCCCCCGGCCCCCTCCTCGGCCGTCACGGCGTCGTAGTCGGCGAGGGTCGGCACGGGCGGCTTCTCGCACCACACCCAGGCGCCGGCCCGCAGCGCGGCCACGCTCTGCTCGCGGTGCAGGGTCGGCGGGGTGCAGATCGTCACCAGGTCGGGGCGCTGCTCCGCGAGCATCCGCTCCAGGTCGGTGTGAGCGTGCGGGATCCCGCCCTCCGCGCAGAAGGCCTCTACGGCGCCGGCATCGATGTCGACGGCCGCGACGACCTCGGTCTCACCCTCCGCGGCGAGCTGGGCGAGCGCGGGCAGGTGGGAGCCGCGGGCGATGGCGCCGGTGCCTATGACGGCGGCGCGGATCCGGCGTCCGGCGAGCGGAGGGGATGGGGACATGGGCGAGATCAGCACTCCTCCGACGAACGACCCGGCACGGGAGGGAGAGCGGCCTGCTCCGGGGAACGAGATAGCAAGCGCTTTCTCCCGGCAGCAACGTAAGCGGCGCCCCCCTGGCCGGTCAACACATACGCCCTGCTCGGCCGCCGTGCGCGCTTCCCCTGTGCGGCCTCCTTCGAAACCCCTGTGCCGGGCCTGTCACCCAGGGGCGCTACGCTGCCTTCCGACACATCACTTGATCACCACGCGCGGCGGCTCGCCGTGTCCGTCGCCCCCCCCCGATCGGCACTTGGACTCCGTAACCTCATGTCTTGGTTTGAATCACTCATCCTCGGACTCGTCCAGGGGCTGACCGAGTTCCTCCCCGTCTCCTCCAGCGCGCACCTGCGGCTGACCGCGGCCTTCGCGGGCTGGGAGGACCCCGGGGCCGCCTTCACGGCGATCACGCAGATCGGCACGGAAGCCGCGGTGCTGATCTACTTCCGCAAGGACATCGGACGGATCATCTCGGCGTGGTCCCGGTCGCTCTTCGACAAGACGATGCGCAAGGACCACGACGCCCAGATGGGCTGGCTGGTGATCGTCGGCTCGATCCCGATCGGCGTGCTCGGCGTCACGCTCAAGGACCAGATCGAGGGGCCGTTCCGCGACCTGCGGATCACGGCGACGATGCTCGTCGTCGTCGGCATCGTCATCGGCATCGCCGACCGGCTGGCCGCCCGCGACGAGAACGGCGGCCGGCACCGGGCACCCAAGCAGCGCAAGAGCCTGGAGAACCTGGGCGTCAAGGACGGCCTGATCTTCGGCCTCTGTCAGGCCTGCGCCCTCATCCCCGGCGTCTCCCGTTCCGGCGCCACGATCAGCGGCGGCCTGTTCATGGGCTACAAGCGCGAGTCCGCGGCCCGTTACTCGTTCCTGCTCGCCATCCCGGCGGTGCTGGCCTCCGGCGTCTTCGAACTGAAGGACGCCATGGAGGGCGGACATGTGGCCTGGGGGCCGACGGCGTTCGCGACGGTGATCGCGTTCGCCTCCGGATACGCCGTCATCGCGTGGTTCATGAAGTTCATCAGCACGAAGTCGTTCATGCCGTTCGTGTACTACCGCGTCGTCCTGGGCATCGTGATCATCGCCCTCGTCGCGATGGGCGTCCTGAGCCCGCACGCTGCGGAGTCGGCGGGCTGACCCCGCGCGGGCGGCAGTTCACCCGCGCTTCACCGGCGCGGCCGTGCCGTTGCCGGGAGGTCGGCTTTCGACTCCCCGGCGGGCTCCGGTGAGACACCGCCCCGTCACGGACCGGTCGGCACACGGGGCTGCCACGGGCCGGCCGGCAGCGCCACGGCCTGCGCGTGCATCGAAGTCCCGTCCGCCCGGCGACACTGGGGCGCACCCCCCAGAAGCCCGCAGGGGGCACTCCCAGCCGCGTGATCGAGACCGCCCCGACGCACCGGTATCCGGGCACCCCTCCGCCTTGCGACCGCACGCACCGGACGCCGCCGGGCCCGCCCTGCGGGGGGGGCCGCCCGCCAGCCCGGAGGGCGGACGACTCCACTTGCGGTCGGCACACCTAGGGCCTGTCGTCTGGATCATCCCGGCGTCGCGGGGTCCGGCACGTGCGTCTGCGGCGTTGTCGCCGGTTGCCGATGCTCCGCGTCGCCGCCCTCCTCCGCCGTGCAGCCGCACGCACCGGACCCCGCTCGGGTCGACCCCATGGCGCCGCAGCTCACGGCCAGGCTGATCCAGACGACAGACCCTAGTCCGCCGCCACGATCCGATCGACCGCCGCCGTCACCAGTCGTTCACGCTCCGCCTCCGTGAAGACGTCCGGCAGGGTGAGCTGCTCGACGATCAGCCAGTTCAACGTCAGGATGAGCAGTTTGACGGCCATGGCGTCTCCGGGGAGGCCGGACGCCTCGTGGTAGGCGACGTTCGCGTCCACGTCGGCCCGCACCCGCTCGGTGAGGACCTTGCGCAGCTCAGGGCGGCGGGTGGCCTCCAGCCGCAGCTCCAGCAGGGCGAGATAGCCAGTACGGAACGCGGCGATGCGGCCGACCAGCTCACGCATGAGCCCGGCGTACGCCTCCCGGTCGCGGCCGGCCGACCGCTGGCGGGCGATCGTGGCCTCGTCGGGCTGGAGCCGCTCATAGACACGGGCGCCGGCCTGCGTGAGCAGGTCGTCGCGGTTGGCGAAGTAGTTGGACGCGGTGCCGACGGGCACGGCGGCCTCCGTGTCCACCGCCCGGAAGGTCAGACCTCGGGCGCCCTCCCTGGCCAGGACCTCGATCGCGGCATCCACGAGGGCGGCGCGCCGCTCGTCGTTCCGTCTCACCATTGGCACCACTCCAATTGCAGTACTACGTCCGAACCACTACGGAGAGAGTACTACGTAAGGAGTCAGCGCAGATGCGAAAGCTCGTGCACTACGCGCCGTCACGCTGGACGGCCGCATCGCGGGCCCCGGCGGCGAGTACGACTTCGTCCCCCAGGGCGACGAGCGGCAGGCCGCCGCCCACTCGACCCGGATGAACGCGCTGTACCCCGAGACCGTCCCGACCGCCCTCCGCACGGCCGCCGGCATCGCCGCGGACGCACCCGACCGGCACTTCGACACCGTCGTCATGGGCCCCGGCACCTACCGGCCCGCCGCGGGAACACGGCATCACCAGCCCGTACGCGCACCTGCGCCAGTACGTCGTCTCCAGCACTCTCGAGCCCGACGTCGACCCGGCCGTCACCGTCGCCCCCGGCGACCCGCTCACCCTCGTCCGCCGGCCAAGCGGGAGGAGGGAACCGGCCTGGACATCTGGCTCTGCGGCGGTGGCAAGCTCGCGGGCGCCGTCCTGCCCGAGATCGACGAACTGGTGCTGAAGCACTATCCGGTGGTCGCCGGCGCGGGAATCCCGGCGCTCGACGGCGCCTTCGACCCCACCGCCTTCGACGTCGCCGAGCGCACCGCCTTCCCCGACGGCGTCACCGTCACCCGCCTCACCCGCGCCCGGCAGTGAGCGGCGGCCGACGACCGCGCCCGCCCGAGCGGTGGCGGTGGCTCGTGACCAAGCGCATAGGGTTCGTGTAGTCACCCGGTAGCGCAGTGTCAGTGCTTGCCCCTAGGCTGTTGCCCATGTCCCCGAGTTCATCAGGCCCTGGTTCCGTGCGGTCCGCCGCCGAGCTGAACGAGCAGATCCGGGCGCTGTGGCTGCGCGCGGGCGGATCGCTGTCGGCCCAGGAGCGGGCGGAGTACGAGCTGCTGGTGGCGGAGTGGGCCAAGGCCGTCCGCGGCGAGGTCGTGAAGGCGGCCTGAGACCACCCCCGTCGCCGGACCGGCCCCGGCCTCCGCCTCGATCCCGGTCGCGGCCCACGGCCCCTCCACCACCCGCCCCGGCCGCGCCCCCCTCAAGGCTCCCGCCGACACGGCACGCCCCGCCTCCCGTCAGGACCCGCTACGACGGCACCACGACCCCGTTGTGCACCCCGTCCGCCCCCGGCTCCTCGGCCGGGTCGCTGAGTTGCTCCCGTACGTAGTTCCACACCACCGCGAGCACCGCGGCGACCGGCACGGCGAGCAGGCTGCCGACGATTCCGGCCAGGTTGCCGCCCAGCGTCACCGCCAGCAGGACCACCGCCGCGTGCAGGCCGAGCCCCCGGCTCTGGATCATCGGCTGGAAGACGTTGCCCTCCAGCTGCTGCACCACGACGATGATGGCCAGCACGATCAACGCGTCCGTCAGACCGTTGGAGACCAGCGCGATGAGGACGGCCACGAATCCGGCGAACAGCGCGCCCACGATCGGCACGAACGCCGAGACGAAGGTCAGCACCGCCAGCGGAAGCACCAGCGGCACGTCCAGGATCCACAGGCCGAGGCCGATCAGCACCGCGTCGAGCAGACCGACGAGCGCCTGCGAGCGCACGAACGCGCCCAGCGTGTCCCAACTGCGCGAGGCCACCGTGGGCACGTCCACGGCGAACCGGCCGGGCAGCTGACGGGTCAGCCACGGCAGGAACCGCGGACCGTCCTTGAGGAAGAAGAACATCAGGAAGACCGCGAGGACGGCGGTGACCAGACCGTTGACCACCGTGCTCACTCCCGTGACGACGGTGGTGACCATGCTCCCGAGGCCGTCCTGGGCGCGGGCGACCGCACTGTCGGAGGCCTTGGTGATCTGGTCGTCGCCGATGTTCAACGGTGGCCCGGCCGCCCATTCACGCACTCTCTGGACGCCTTCGACCACGCCGTCGGACAACTCCCCGGACTGGGAGGCGACCGGCACCGCGATCAGCGCCACGATGCCTGCGGCGACCAGGAGGAACAGGACGGTCACGAACGCCGCGGCGAGGGCGGGTGGCCAGCCGTGCCGGCGCAGGAAGCGCGTCGGGGGCCAGGCCAGAGTGGTGATGAACAGGCCGACGATGAGGGGCCAGACGATCGACCACATGTGCCCCAGCAGCCAGAGCGCGACCGCGAGCCCCACGAGGAGCAGCAACAATTCGACGGATATACGCGCCGACGCACGGAGTGCGGCGCGGGTCCTCGTGGAACTCAACGTGGCAGACATGCGGCCAACCCTATGGGTACGCCGGTCATGGACACGCACGGCCCCGGTTCCCGCTCAGCAGGGGTCTCCCGGCGGTTCGGGGCACTGATCGGCCGGACATACCCGCACGGCCCTTGGCGCCACGCCCGCCATGCCCAACACTCGGGCCATGACGCAGCGTGTGGAGCTCGCCGCCGTGATGGACCGCCTGGCCGTCGACGGTCTGATCACCGACTACGCCGTCGCCGTCGACGACGGCGACTGGGCGGCCTACCGGGACTTGTTCACTCCGGACGGGCGGGCGGACTACCGCTCGGCCGGCGGGATCGAGGGAGAGGTCGGGGAAGTCGCCGCATGGCTCGAGGAGAGCATGCGGCTGTTCTCGATGCGCCAGCATCTGATCGTCAACCGCAGGCTGCGTTTCGGGGTCCTGGAACAGGACCCGGGCGACACCGCACGGGTCCTGGCCGACTACGTGAACCCGATGCGGCTGGCCGCCGGGGACGGTCCCGCCACGGCCCCGGACTTCGTGTGCGGCGGCCGGTACGCCTTCGAACTGCTGCGGACGGAGGACGGCTGGCGGGTGCGCGAGGTGGTGGTGCGGGAGAAATGGCGCCGGCTGCCAGGACAGGAGGCCACCGGCTGAGCGGTTGACGCTCCGTCCGCCGAGGGCCGTCCGATCGGAGATGGCCCCGGACACGCACACCGGAGCGACCACGGGGTAGAGAGGTGCCGTATGAAGACGTTCGGTCACTGGCTCTCCTCCCCGTGGCGGCGCTCCGCCCTCGCGGCCCTGGCGGGCGCGCTGCCCGTCCCTGCCTACCCGGCGCCCGGCCTGTGGTGGTGGGCGTACGTCGCGCTGGTCCCCTGGCTCCTGCTGGTGCGTTCGGCACCGACCGCGAAGCGGGCGCTGTACGACGGCTGGGCCGGCGGGTTCGGGTTCATGCTGTCGATGCACGTCTGGCTGCTGCCGAGCCTGCACGTGTTCACGCTGGTCCTCGCCGCGCTGCTGGGCGCGCTGTGGGCGCCGTGGGGCATGCTGGTGCGCCGGTTCCTCGGCGGGGTGGCCTCGCGGGGCCGGGCGGGGGCCGCTCTGCTGGTGCTGCCCTCGGGCTGGCTGGCCGTGGAGCTGGTCCGCTCCTGGCAGGGGCTCGGCGGGCCGTGGGGCGTGCTCGGGGCCAGTCAGTGGCAGGTGGAACCCGCGCTGCGGCTGGCGTCGGTCGGCGGGGTGTGGCTGCTGGGCTTCCTGGTGGTGGCGGTGAATGTCGCCGTCGCCCTGCTCGTCGCGGTTCCGGAGCACCGGGTCCCGGCCGTCGCCGGCCTCGTGGCGACGGCGGCGGCGACCTCGGCCGCGTGGGTGTGGTCGCCGCGGCCGGACGGCGACGGGCGGACGCGGATAGCGGTCGTCCAGGCAGGTGTCGTCGACGGGCCCGAGCGCCGGTTCGACCGCGAGGAGCAGCTGACCCGCCGGCTCGTCGGGCAGGACGTCGATCTGATCGTCTGGGGCGAGAGCAGCGTCGGCCACGACCTGGCCGCCCGGCCCGACCTGGCCCGCCGCCTCGCCGCGCTGTCGCGGGCGACCGGTGCCGACATCCTGGTCAACGTGGACGCCCGCCGCTCGGACCGGCCCGGCATCTACAAGAGCTCGATGCTGATCGGACCGGACGGACCGACCGGCGACCGGTACGACAAGATGCGGCTGGTGCCGTTCGGCGAGTACGTTCCCGCCCGGTCGCTGCTGGGCTGGGCCACGTCGGTCGGCAAGGCGGCCGGAGAGGACCGGCGGCGCGGCAGGGAGCAGGTCGTGATGAACGCCGGGCCCGGCCTGCGCGTCGGCCCGATGGTGTGCTTCGAGACGGCGTTCCCCGACATGAGCCGCCATCTCGTCGAGGACGGCGCCGACGTCCTGGTCGCCCAGTCGTCGACGTCGACGTTCCAGAACAGCTGGGCCCCCGCCCAGCACGCCTCGTTGGGCGCCCTGCGGGCCGCGGAGACCGGCCGCCCCTTCGTGCACGCCACCCTGACGGGTGTCTCGGCGGTGTACGACGCGAGCGGCGAGCGCGTCGGCCCGTCACCGGGGACGGACGCGAGTACCACGGCCGTCTACCAGGTGCCGCTCGCGGACGGTGTCACCCCGTACGTCCGCTTCGGCGACTGGCCGGTCCACGCGGCCCTGATCGTCCTCGCGGGACTGGGCCTGGTGGAGGGGGCGCGGGCGATCAGGTCGCGCCGGAACGCTCCCGCACCGCACGGACCACCCGCTCGCACAGTTCGTGAGTCGCCAGCGCGTCCCGGGCGCTGAGCGTCTTCCCCGCGCGGACGGCGTCGAGGAAGGCCAGTACAGCCTGCTCGATGCCGCGCTGACGGGCCACCGGCACCCAGTCGCCGCGCCGCCGCACGGTCGGCTGCCCCTTGTGGTCGACGACCTCGGCGAGATTGACGACCTGACGCTTGGTGTCCTGGCCGGACACCTCCAGGATCTCCTCGTTGGACCCGCTGAGCCGGTTCATCACCCCGAGCGCGGTGAAGCCCTCACCGGCGAGCTGGAGGACGACGTGGTGCAGCAGCCCGGCCTCGACGCGGGCCCGCACGGTCACGTCCTCGACCGGCCCCGGCACGAGGAAGCGCAGGGTGTCGACGACATGGATGAAGTCGTCGAGGATCATCGCCCGCGGCTCCTCCGGCAGGCCGACGCGGTTCTTCTGCATGAGGATCAGCTCGCGCGCGTGGTCGGCGCACTGCGCGTACCCGGGGGCGAAACGCCGGTTGAAGCCGACGGCCAGACTCGTCCCACGCTGCTCGGCGAGCGCCACGAGCCTTTCCGAGTCGGCGAGTTCGTACGCCAGCGGCTTGTCGACGTAGGTCGGGACCCCCGCCTCCAGGAGCCGGGTGACGATCTCGGGATGGACGGCGGTGGGGGCGTGCACGAAGGCGGCGTCCAGGCCCTGGGCGAGGAGCGCGTCGAGGTCGCGGTGGCACTGCCCGGCCGGCAGCCGCAGGGTGCCGGCCACCCGGTCGAGGGTGGCCGCGGTACGCGTCTGGAGATGGAGTTCGATGCCGGGCAGCGCGCCCAGCACCGGCAGATACGCCTTCTGCGCGATGTCGCCGAGTCCGATACAGCCGACCTTCACGAGGGCTCCTCCACTCCTGGTCCGCGCCTGCCTGCACGGCAGCATACGGGGCCCGCGGCGACCGCCGGCGGGCGATCCGGTCGATGCCGCGCGGCAGGAGCCCAGGCCCGGCCGCCGACAGCGCCGCCGCTCCCGGGTTCGCACGGCGACAGCGGCTGCCCGCGCCGGTTTCCCCCTGCCATGACCGCGACGGCCAGGCGCAGGACGACCGCGCCCCAGGCCACTCGCCGGTGATCGCGGCCGTCTCCGGTCCGAAGCCGCCCACTTCGACCGTGGTGAACCTGGACCGGCGCCTCCCCTGCGGGTCTCGTCGCCGCACGGGTTGCCGCCGCACAGGCCCACCGCGCGGCGATCCGGCGCACCGGCCCCGGCCGCGCTCCTACCACGGCGCGACGGGCGTCCGGGCGCCGGCCCGGAGGTGAGCCGGACCGGGCCGGGCCGGGGCGACCGCCGACCGGGACGACCGCCGGCCGACGGTCTCCACGGTGGAAAACACGTGGTGGCAGCGGGCCGGGTGGGCGACCATGCGGACATGACGACGCAGCGCACCGAACCCGCCCAGAACGCCGACGAACGCACCATGCTGGAAGGCTGGCTGGACTACCACCGCCAGACCCTCGCCCGGAAGTGCGAGGGCCTCACCGACGCTCAGCTCCGCACCGCGTCCGTGCCGCCGTCCGAGCTGTCCCTGATGGGACTGGTGCGGCACATGGCGGACGTGGAACGCAGTTGGTTCCGCAGGGTCCTCGTGGACGACGAGGCCGGCCCGATCCACTACAGCGACGAGGACCGCGACGGCGAGTTCCACCTCACGGACGAGGACACCTGGCAGGAGGCGTACGCCACCTGGCAGGCCGAGATCGGGATCGCCCGGCGCAACGCCGCCGACTTCACGCTGGACGGACTCTCCCGCGGCAGGAGCCGGTCCACCGGGGAGCCGTTCAGCCTGCGCTGGATCTACACGCACATGATCGAGGAGTACGCGCGGCACAACGGCCACGCCGACCTGCTGCGCGAGCGGATCGACGGCGTCACCGGCGACTGAGGCCGCGTCACCCCGAACCCCCACGCGCCCTCCCCACGGGGTGCGAGATCACCCGTGCGGGGCATCCTCCGCTGGTCCGCCGTGCCTCGGCGGGCCGGAGCCAGCAGAGTGGCGCGGGTGCAGCGAACGACGACAACCGCGACGCTTCTGGTGACCGTGGCCGTCACGGCCCTCGCCGGATGCGTGACCGTCCAGCCCCCGTCCGTGCCGGGTCCGCCCGCGGCCCCGGCCCAGCCGTCCGTGCCGCGGCTCGACGGGCGGGCCGGTTCACAGGTGGGGCAGGCACCGGCCGAGGAGGCTCTGGAGAGGGTCGGGCCCGAGCACGGACAGGAGTCGACGACATCGGCACCACCACGGCGTACCGCACCCACGGCGCCCGCCGAGCAGCACCCGTCCTCCCGCTCCCGTCCGAAGCCCTCGTCCCCCCGCTCCCGCCCGCAGGCCCCGACGCGCCCCGCACCCGCCCGGCCGGAGCGCCATCGCCCCGCGCTGCCCCGTGTCGACATCCCCGACGTGAAGGGGGAGGGGCGCGGGAACACCGATGTGTGCGCCCTCGGCAAGAAGTACGGGGGGTGGCGGGCGGGCAGCCCTGAGGCCGTGATCTGCGAGGGCACGTACGGCCGTTGAGGATCCGCCGCCTCGGCTACTCGGAGCGGAGGTTGTCCGGACCGCTCTCTCCCAGCCGCAGCTCCATCCGGCTGATGGCCGCCCGCAAGCCGTCGCCGTAGGTGTCGTCGCCCAGTCCCCGGGCCGCTCGGCGGGCCTTTCGCACATGGGTGCGGGCGGCTTCCGTACGGCCGAGTTTGACGTAGTCCGCGGCGAGGTTGAGGTGGAGCGAGGGGTACAGCGCCCGCACCGCGGGGGCCCGCTCGTGCTCCTCCGCCGCGGTCAGCGCCCTCAGATCCCAGGCCAGTTCGTCGAAGGGGTCGTCCTGGGTGTCGGCGAGGTAGTGGGCGACGGTGCAACGGTGCAGCGGGTCGCCCTCCTCGCCCAGTTCCTCCCACAGCTCCAGCAGGCGGCGCCTGGCCTCCTCCCGGTCTCCCCCGTGGTGCAGCATCACGAGTTGCCCGATCCGGGTCAGCACGGCGTCGGACGCCGCCTGTTCCTCCCGATACTCCGCCACGAGCCCTCCTTGCGTTGTTGCGAAGACGCTAACCGCAGGCACCGGAGATCCCGGTCAGGCGGCACCGGGCAGGTCCGGCCGGGACCCGCCCCGGCGAGGGTCAGGTCAGGTTCGGGACCGTCCAGTCGATCGGCTCGTGCCCCTGCCGGGCCACCGCCTCGTTGATCTGCGTGAACGGGTGGGAGCCGAAGAACTTCTTCGCGGACAGCGGGGAGGGGTGCGCGCCCTTCACCACCACATGCCGGCTCTCGTCGATCAGGGGCAGCTTCTTCTGTGCGTAGTTCCCCCACAGGACGAAGACCGCCGGGTCGGGCCGCTCGGCCACGGCGCGGATCACCGCGTCGGTGAACCTCTCCCAGCCCTTGCCCTTGTGCGAGTTGGCCTCACCGGCGCGGACCGTGAGGACCGCGTTCAGCAACAGCACGCCCTGCTGGGCCCACGGCATCAGATAGCCGTTGTCCGGGACGGGGGTGCCCAGCTCGGCGTGCATCTCCTTGTAGATGTTGCGCAGCGACGGCGGGATCTTCACCCCGGGCCGCACGGAGAAGCACAGGCCGTGTCCCTGCCCCTCGCCGTGGTACGGGTCCTGGCCGAGGATCAGGACCTTCACCCGCTCGTACGGGGTCGCGTCGAGCGCGGCGAAGACCTCCTCGCGCGGAGGGTAGACGGGACCCTTCGCCCGCTCCTCCTCGACGAACTGCGTCAGCTCCTCGAAGTAGGGCTGCTTCAGCTCGTCGCCCAGGACCCCGCGCCAGGTCTCGGGCAGCATGGCGATGTCGGTCACGTCAACGTCCTCCGTCGTGCGGTCACTTACAGGCCACAGAACCTACAGGTGACCACTGACAACGGGCTCCCCGGTGTGCCTACCAGCTGGTCTTGCGGGACAGCTCCCACACCATCATGATCGTCGAAGGGTCCAGCGCCCGCTCCGCGCCGGAGACGTCCTCGTTCGCGGCGATGTACTGCTTGCCCTGCCACAGCGGCAGCAGCCGGGCGTCGTCCACGAGGATCTGCTGGGCCTCCTGGAAGTCCTTCACCACGTTGGCGCGGTCGCTCTCCTCGCGGGAGCGGGGCAGCAGCACCTGGGTGATCTGCTTCGCCGGGTAGGGCGTGCCGAGCGCGTTCTGCTCACCGACGAAGGGGGCGATGAAGTTGTCGGCGTCCGGGAAGTCGGGGGCCCAGCCGCGTCCGAACACCGGGTACTCGCCCTTCTGGTAGCCCACCACGTAGGTCTTCCAGGGGCGGCTCTTGAGGGTGACCTCGAACAGCCCCGAGGCCTCCAGCTGGGCCTTGAGCTCCTTGAACTCCAGGGCAGTGTCGGAGCCGTAGCGGTCGGTGGTGTACCAGAGGGTGAGCGGCACGGGGTCGCTGATGCCGGCGTCGGTGAGGATCGCGCGGGCCTTGTCCGGGTCGGGGTCGCCGAAGTCGTCGAAGAAGCCGGTGGTGTGACCGGTCAGGCCCTTGGGGACCATCGAGTACAGCGGGTCGACGGTGTCCTTGTAGACCTTGTGGGCGATCGCGGCCCGGTCGATGACCTGGGCGACGGCCCGACGCACGGCGACCTTGTTCGACCAGCGGTCCTTGGGGTTGAACACCAGGTAGTTGATGTTGCTGGCGGCGCCCTCGACGAGCTGGAGCCCCTCGTTCTCGTCGCTCTTGTTCTCCAGGGTGACGATGTCGTCGGCGGCGAGACCCTGGTAGGTGATGTCGATCTGCTTGCCGCGCAGGGCCTTGACCATCTCGCCGGAGTCATGGAAGTAGCGGATGGTCACCGCGTCGTTCTTGCGGTCGGCGGAGCCCTTGTAGCGGCCGTTGCGGACGAGTTCCGCCCGGTCGCCCTCCTTGAAGTCCTTCAGGTCGTACGGACCGGAGCCCACGATGCCGTCGCCCTCGCGGAGCGCCTCGGCCGGGTAGTCGTCGGGGGCGACGAGGGACATGCCGGGAGTGGCGAGCACGAACGGGAAGGTGGCGTCGGCCTTGTTGAGGCGGAAGACGACCTCCCGGTCACCGACGGCCTCGACCCGGTCGAGGCTGCCGAGCAGTCCCGCGGGACCGGTGGGCGCGTTGATCGCGACGATCCGGTCGAAGGTGTGCTTCACGGCCTTCGCGTCCAGCTTGTCCCCGTTGGAGAAGGAGAGGCCCTCGCGCAGTTCGCAGTGGTACGCCCGACTGGTGTCGTCGGTGAACTCGCAGGTGGCGGCGTCGGGCTGGGGTGTCGTCGCGCCGTTCGGGTACGACAGCAGGGTCTGGTAGACGTTGCGGAACAGCTCCCAGGAGCCGTCCCAGGCGGCGGCGGGGTCCAGCGTGCTGGGTGCGCTGGTGGTGCCCACGACGATCGGCCCGGCGTCGTCGGAGCCCTCCTCTCCCAGGAGGCCGCATCCGGCCACCACCAGGGATATGGACACGATCGCCGCGACCTGCTGCAAGGATCGGTTCCGGTTGAACACGCGCACGCTCCTCGATCTGCCATGCCAAGGGTTGGCAGACCATACCGCAGCGCCACGGCGACTGAACCCGCCCGCATGTCACGTTCTTGATCACTTCGGCGATGACGACGTTGTCATGCCCCGGTGCGACAGCCGTGCGGCGGATCACGGCGCGACGGGCGCCCCTTCCGGTGTCGGAAGCGGCGCCCGTGTCCCGTGCGGCGGGGGCGTGGTCAGGCCACGCCCGCGTTCAGGAACAAGCCGCCGTCGACGACGAGGGTCTGACCGGTCACCCAGTCCGACTGCTCCGAGGTGAGGAACGCGGCGGCGCCGCCGATGTCGGAGGGCACGCCCAGCCGGGCCAGCGGGTAGGTGGCGGCCGCCTCGGCCTCCCGGCCCTCGTACAGGGCCTGGGCGAACTTGGTCTTCACCACGGCCGGGGCGATGGCGTTGACCCGCACCTTCGGCGCGAACTCGTGCGCCAGCTGCTGGGTCAGGTTGATCATCGCGGCCTTGCTGACGCCGTACGCGCCGATGAAGGGCGAGGGCGCCAGGCCCGCGACGGAGGCGATGTTGACGATCGCGCCGCCGTTGTCCTTCTGCCAGGCGTGCCAGGTGCGCTGGGCGAAGCCGAGCGCCGAGATCACGTTGGTCTCGAACACCTTGCGGGCCACGTTCAGGTCGAGGTCCGCGATCGGGCCGAACACCGGGTTCGTACCGGCGTTGTTGATCAGGTGGTCGACGCGACCGAACGCCTCCATGGTGCGTTCGACGGCGATCGCCTGGTGGGCCTCGTCGTGGGCCTTGCCGGCGACGCCGATGACGCGGTCGGCGCCGAGCTTCTCGACGGCCTCCTTGAGGGCGTCCTCGTTGCGTCCGGTGATGCACACCCGGTCGCCGCGGGCGACGAGCGCCTCGGCGACGCCGTAGCCGATGCCGCGGCTGGCGCCCGTGACGAGGGCGACCTTGCCGGAGAGTGCGGGCAGTTCAGTCATGTCCGTGACCCCTGGTGATCTAGTTGAGCGGTCCGCCGGCGACGTACAGCACCTGGCCGGAGACGAATCCGGTGGCCTCGCCCGTGAAGAAGGCGATCGCGTTGGCGACGTCGTCGGGCTCACCGACACGCGCCACCGGGATCTGGGTGGCGGCGGCGGCCTTGAACTCCTCGAAGCCCATGCCGACGCGGGCGGCGGTCGCGGCCGTCATGTCGGTGGCGATGAAGCCCGGCGCCACCGCGTTGGCGGTGATGCCGAACTTGCCCAGCTCGATGGCGAGGGTCTTGGTGAAGCCCTGGAGACCGGCCTTGGCGGCCGAGTAGTTGGCCTGGCCGCGGTTGCCGAGCGCGGAGGACGAGGAGAGATTGACGATCCGGCCGAATCCGGCGTCGACCATGTGCTTCTGGACCGCCTTGGTCATCAGGAACGAGCCGCGCAGGTGCACGTTGAGCACCGTGTCCCAGTCGCCGGCGCTCATCTTGAACAGCAGGTTGTCGCGGAGCACACCCGCGTTGTTGACGAGGATCGTCGGGGCGCCGAGCTCCTCGACCACGCGCGCGACCGCCGCCTCCACCTGGGCCTCGTCGGAGACGTCGGCGCCCACCGCGATCGCCCGGCCGCCCGCCGCGGTGATCTTCTCGACGGTGTCCTTGCAGGCGGCCTCGTCGAGGTCGATCACCGCGACCGCGCGGCCCTCGGCGGCCAGCCGTACGGCGGTGGCGGCTCCGATGCCGCGCGCCGCGCCCGTGACTACTGCGACCCGCTGCTCTGTGGTGGCCATTGCTGCTTCTCCTCGCCCTCGAGAATGTACGTCCGTGTGGGCAGCGACCGTTCTGATCACCGTCGATTCGGTGAGCGACCGCTTAGTACCCTCGGCAGACGTGACGCTAGAAGCCTTGGCACCCGGTGTCAACGCCACACGAGGGCGGTGTGATGCATCACCCGGCCCGTCACCTCACCAGGAGGTCCAGCAGACGGTCGACCTCGGCCGCGGGATCGGTGGTGAGCCCGGTGTGCACGGGTCCCGGCTGCACGACCGTCGAGCGGGGGGCGATCAGCCAGCGGAAGCGCCGCCCGGCGTCGTCGTCGGACGCCTGTCCGGCCGCCTCGCCGCCACCGCACACGCCCTCCACGGCGCGCAGCGCGGCGCGCACCCCGGCCACGTCCGCGTCCGCGTCCAGCGCCAGCAGCCGCGCCTCGTCGAGGTGGGTGCGGGCGCCGACGTAGCCCTGGGCTCGGCAGTAGACGAGCACACCGGCGTTGATGCACTCGCCGCGCTCGACGCGGGGCACGATGCGCAGCAGGACGTACTCGTAGATGTCCCGCTCATTGGCCTCGCTGGCCCTGATGATGTGGCGCTCGTTCACTCGGCCCCCTTGATGCGTTCGTGGATGACGGCGGCGCGCGCGAGGAGGGGTGCCGCGTAGGCACTCCGGAGCGCGTCCGGGGTGTGGAAGCCGGGCTCGTCGGTCAGCCAGGCGTCGGGGATCTCGCCGGTGACCTCGGCGAGGAGCTCGGCGGTGATCAGGGGCGCCAACTCGGCCGCGGCGGCCGCGATGTCCGGGTGGAAACGGGCGAGGGCGTGGTCCGAGGCGTCGTACGGACGGGCCGCGGAGGCCTCGGCGGAGGGCCAGTTGTGGTGCCAGATCATGGTGGCGCCGTGGTCGATGAGCCACAGGTCGCCACGGTGCACGAGCAGGTTGGGGTTGCGCCAGGAACGGTCGACGTTGTTGACGAGCGCGTCGAACCAGACGATCCGCCCGGCCTCGGCGGGGTCGACCGGGAAGGCGAGCGGGTCGAAGCCGAGGGCTCCGGACAGGAATTCCATGCCGAGGTTGGTGCCGCCACTGGATCTCAGCAAGTCCTGCACCTGCTGGTCGGGTTCGCCGAGGCCCAGCACGGGGTCCACCTCTACCGTGACCAGGCGTGGAACCCTCAGGCCCAGGCGGCGGGCGAGTTCTCCGCAGACGACCTCGGCGACGAGCGTCTTGCGACCCTGCCCGGCACCGGTGAACTTCAGGACGTAGGCGGCCAGGTCGTCCGCCTCGACGAGGCCCGGCAGCGATCCGCCCTCACGCAGGGGCGTGATGAAACGGGTCGCGATGACTTCCTTGAGCATCGCTCCAGGCTACTGGGGTCGCGCGGGTCCGCGGAGCCCGGCCGAATACCGCCCGGCAACCGTGGCTCACGCCCCGCTCACCGCGAACAGGTCAGGATCTCGGGGCGGGTCCGATCGGGCTCGACCCTCGCTGAACAGGCGGCGTCCGGAGCCCGTACCTCTCGGCAGATCCTCGAGCCTTACCGAAGGGAACCCCAGCATGACCAGCGCATCGATCCAGTCCACCCCGGGACCCGCCCGTCGCACCGTCGTGGCGGCCGCCGGAGCCGCCGGGCTCGCCGTCGCGCTGAGCGCGTGCGGAGGCTCCGACGACGACTCGTCCGGTGCGGTGGACTCCTCCGGCCCGGCCGCAGCGACCGGCGGTTCCACGTCCGCGAACACCGACGGCGGCGCCGCGGCGGGTACGGCTCTGACGACGACCGCGGACATCCCCGAGGGTGGCGGTAAAATCTTCGCCGACCGGAAGGTGGTCGTCGTGCAGCCGACGGCGGGGCAGTACAAGGCCTACTCGGCGGTGTGCACCCACCAGGGCTGCGCGGTGAAGAGCATCGCCGACGGCGTCATCAACTGCCCCTGTCACAACAGCAACTTCTCCATCACCGACGGCAGCGTGAAAAGCGGCCCGGCGACGAAACCGCTGCCGGAGCTGCAGATCAGCGTGAGCGGTGACTCGATCACTCTCGCCTGACGCGCCCGTCCCCCCGTGCGAAGCACGCCAGGACCTCGTCCGTGGTCGCGACCGTGGCGACCAACGCGAGGGTGTGGCGGATCATCGCGGGGGTGTACCGCGACGGCACCCCCGCGACGGCGTCGGACGGCACGACGGTGGTGTAGCCGCGGTTGACCGCGTCGAAGACCGCGTTGGGGATCGCCACGTTGGCGGAGACACCGGTGACGACGAGTGTGCGGCAGCCGAGGTTGCGCAGCAGCGCGTCGACGTCGGTGCCCTGGATCGGCGAGAGTCCGTGCAGACGCCGTACGACGAAGTCCTCCTCCGTGACCTCGATCGGGGGCGCGACCTGGACGGCGGCGGTGCCGGTCAGCTGTCGGACCGGGAGGCGTTCGGCGGCGCGGAACAGGCGGGCGTTGCGGTTCGCTCCCCGGCCGTCCGGACGGCGTTCGGCGACCGCGTGGATCACCTGGACGCCGCTGTCGTGGGCGCCGGCCACCAGCCGCGCGACGTTGGCGAGGGCGCCCGACGAGCGCGCCGCATGGGCGAGTTCGGGCAGGGCGGCGTCCGTGCCCACGACGCCACGCTGGCATTCCACCGTCAACAGGACGGTGTGGCGGGGATCGAGCAGATCACCGAGTCGTACGGACGACGGCATGGCTCCCCCTGGGGGCCGGTGCGGGTCAGGTCGGGGCGAGGGTAACCACCGTTGCGCGAGCAGGGAAGAAGACTCATCCTGTGCGGACCGTCCTTTTCTGACGTGTTGTCAGAAACACCTCTGACACGACGTGAGAGAAGCGAAGAGAGAAGAGGGCCGGATGACCGTCACTCAGCGCAGGGGCCGGAAGATCATGATGTCGCCGGGCGAGGTGAGCGCGTTCCTCACCATTCAGCGCACCTGCCGGGTGGCCACCGTGTCCGCCGACGGCACCCCGCACGTGAGCGCCCTGTGGTTCCTGTGGGACGGCTCCGCCCTGTGGCTGTACTCCGTGGTGCGCAGCAGACGCTGGACCGACCTGCGCCGGGACCCACGAGTCGCGATCGTGATCGACACGGGCGAGGAGTACGACTCGCTGCGGGGCGTGGAACTGTCCGGCACCGTGGAGTTCATCGGCGAGATCCCTCGCACCGGGGAGCTGTGCGCCGAACTCGACTCCGTCGAGACACTGTTCGCCCGCAAGAACTTCGGCCTGGAAGCCATGCCGCACGACGGACGGCACGCGTGGGCACGGCTGCGCCCCGAGAAGGTCGTGTCATGGGACTTCCGCAAGCTGGGCGACCTGTAGGAGAGGCGGCCGGCCAGGCACCGGGACCGGCGTCAGACGACGGTGTCCGCCGCCGACTTGAGGGCCCTGACCGCCGCCCTGATCGACGGACGGCGGTCGGCGTCCGCCCTCCACACGGCGTAGACGTGCCGGCGCAGCCGCTGCCGGAGCGGGACCATGACGATCCCCTCCGGCACCGGGTGCCGCCCGAGCAGCGGAGCGATGCACACACCCAGCCCGGCTGCGACCAGACCGAGTTGAGTGTGCGTCTCGGCCGCGCGGTGGCCGACGATCGGCTCGACGCCCCGCGAGCGGAGCGTGAACATCAGCCACTCGTGGCAGAACTCGCCGTCGCCCCAGGTGATCCACTCGTCCCCGGCGAACTCCCCGAGGTCCACCTCGTCCCGCCCCGCGAGCGGATGCCCGGCCGGCATCGCCACGTCGGCGGGGTCGTCCAGGATCGGCGCCTTGACCAGACCGTCCGGCACCGGCATCGGCTTGTTGTACCAGTCCAGGACGACGGCGAGATCGAGGTCGCCGCGGATCACCTGCGCGATGCCGTGCTCCGGCTCCAGCTCACAGGAGCGCACGCGCAGGCCGGGGTGCTGCTCGCGCAGATCGGCGAGCGCGGTGGGGAACAGCCCGCGCGCGGCGGTCGGGAACGCCGACAGCCTCAACTCCCCCACCACCTGACCGCGCTGGGCCTCCAGGTCGGACTGGGCCAGCTCGACGTGCGACAGGATGCGGGCCGCGTGATCGGCGAGCAGCCGACCCGCGTCCGTGAGCCGCACACCCCTCCCGTTCTTGGCGAGGAGCTGCTGTCCGACCTCCCGTTCCAGCTTGGCCATCTGCTGCGAGACGGCCGAGGTGGTGATGTGCAGCCCGGCCGCGGCGCCGCTGACCGAGCCGTGCCGGGCGAGGGCGTCGAGGGTGCGCAGGCGCTCCAGGTTCAACATGTAAGTGATGCTACGAGATATCGCTCGCGAAATCTCGCTTGTGCTACGAGATGGTTGTCAGGGACGGTGATGACCATGACCACCGCCGCATCCACCGCCGCCACCGGTTCTCCGTCCACGTCCTCGGACGCCAGGCCTTCGGCCGCACCCCGTCCCACCGTGGACTGGCGCCTGCGTTTCGGGTTCCTCTCGCTGATCTGGGGCTTCAGCTTCCTGCTCATCAAGGTGGGCACGCAGAGCTACGCGCCGTTCCAGGTCACGCTCGGCCGGTTGGCGTTCGGGACGGCGGTGCTGGCGGTCGCCATCGCGGTGAAGCGGGACCGGCTGCCGCGCGGGGCACGCACCTGGGCGCACCTGACCGTCGCCGCGCTCCTGCTGAACGCGGTGCCGTTCTCCCTGTTCGCCTACGCGGAACTGACCATTCCGTCCACCCTGGCGGGCATCTGCAACGCGACCTCGCCCCTGTGGGGCATGGCCCTGTCCCTGGTGGCCCTGTCCGAGGACCGGCCGACCCGGGTCAGGGTGGCGGGCCTGGGCCTGGGATTCCTCGGCGTGCTGACGGTCCTGGGCGCCTGGCAGGGCTTCAGCGGACTGGACGCCCGCGGCACCGCGCTGGCGCTGCTGGCCTCGCTGAGCTACCCGGTCGGCTGGATCTACGTCCGCCGCACGCTGGCCGGCACCGGAGCCTCGGCCCTGTCGATGACCGGAGCACAGCTCTTCCTGGCCACCCTGCAACTCGCCGTGGTGACCCCGTTGTTCACGACGTTCCCGACCCGCTTCCCGGTCCTGCCGTTGCTGGCGATCGCGGCCCTGGGCGCCCTCGGCACCGGCCTCGCCCTCCTCATCCAGTACGGCTTGGTCACCGAGGTCGGCCCGACGACGGCGCAGATGGTCACGTACTTCATCCCGGTCATCGCGACGGCCGCCGGAGTGGCCCTGCTCGGCGAGTCCCTCACCTGGTCGACACCGGTGGGAGCGGTCATCGTCCTGGCGGGAGCGGCACTGACACAGGCGCGGGGCAAGGCGTAGGACACGGGGTCGGGGGACGACGGACCGCGGGGCGGGGACGGCGGACCGCGGGGCGGGGACGGCGGACCGCGGGGCGGGGACGGCGGACCGCGTGGCGGGGACGGCGACCGACGCTGTCCGCCGGGCGCCGGACACGACGTGGCCGGGCACCCGCTGGTCGTAGACCACGCCCGCCCCCGCTCCCGCGCACCACATCCACCTGGAGCCCCCCCCCAGGGGCCGCGCCCCCGCCCCTCGGGCCCACGCCGTACCCAGTCCGCCTGCCCACGCACCCCCCACGCCCCGCTTCGCACCGCAACCCCTCACACCCCACCCGCCCCCACGTCCGGCTTCCCCGCGACCGAGCGCCCCGCCTACACGAACCCCCGTCCACTGCCCACCCGCACCGCGGAAGCCACCGCGTCCGCCAACGCCTCCACCTCGCCCTGCCCCAGCGTCGACACGGTGATCCGGATCCCGGGCGGAGCCGCGAGCCGGAATCTCGCGCCGGGCGCGACCGCCCACCCCGCGTGCAGCAGCCGCGCCACCGCCCCGGTCTCGTCGGGCACGGGGATCCACACGTTCATCCCACTGCGGCCCCGCGCCGGGACCCCCCGGTCCGCCAGCGCGGCGATCAGCGCGTCCCGGCGCGTCCGGTACGCGCCGGCGACCGCCGCGGTGTCCACCGCTCCGTCCACCCACAGGCGCACGACGGCCCGCTGGGTGATCCGGCTGACCCAGCCGGGCCCCAGGCCCTGGCGTCCGCGGACCCGGTCGAGGGTGACCTCGTCGCCGGTGAGGACGGCGAGCCGCAGGTCGGGCCCGTAGGCCTTGGCGACCGAGCGGACGAAGGCCCAGTGCCGGGTGACTCCCGCGAGGGGATGCACGGGCAGGTCGACGATCCGGTGGCCGTGGTCGTCCTCGATGAGCAGGGTCTCCGGATGCCGGCGCAGCACGGCCCGCAGGGCACGCGCGCGTGCGGCGTCCACCGCGGCGCCGGTCGGGTTCTGCGCCCGGTCGGTCACGATCAGGACGCGCGCGCCGGCTTCCAGGGCACGGCCCACGTCCTCCGGGAGCGGCCCGTCGTCGTCGACGCCGACCGGGACCGTACGCAGCCCGAGGGCCGGGACGAGGTCGAGGAGCGAGCCCCAGCCGGGGTCCTCGACGGCCACCGTGTCGCCGGGCTTGACGTGGACGGCGAGCACCCGCTCGATGGCGTCCAGGGAGCCGGAGGTGACGGCCACCGGCCCGGCCGGGACCCCGTCGGCGTCCAGTTCGGCGCGGGCCAGCCTCGCCAGTTCCGGCTCGACCGGCTCGTGTCCGTAGAGGACCGGCTCCCGGTCGCCCCGCTCGGCCGCCCAGGCGAAGGCCGGCCCGAGCGGCGGCAGCAGCGCGGTGTCCGGATTGCCCGCCGACGCGTCCCGCACCCCTTCCGGGACCTGGACCCGGATGAATTCGCGCCCGGTCGTGGCCGGCTTCGAGCGCACCCTGCTGCCCCGACGGCCGTCCGTCTCGATCACCCCGCGTTCGCGCAGGGTGCGGTAGGCGGCCGCGACGGTGTTCGGATTCACCCCGAGCCGCTGAGCCAACTCCCGCATCGGGGGCAGCGGTTGGCCCGGCTCCAGCTCACCGCCGCCCACCGCCTGCTCGACGCTCGCGGAAATGTCGGCTGCGCGCCGACCTCTGATCGGATACTCTCCTAGCACAAACCAGATTATGCACTAGTACAATGGAGAACGCCATGCAGGGGACCACGCAGCCGCAGGGGCCCGCACGGGCGACGACGTCACCCGCCGTCTACACCCCGACCGAACGCACGGTCCCCACCCGGTCCGCGGAGAAGGCTTCGTACGACAAGGATTTGGTGCACGCGATACTCGACGAGGGATACGTCTGCCACCTCGGCTTCGTCCGCGACGGAGCGCCGGTCGTGCTGCCGACGCTGTACGGCCGGGTCGGCGAGACGCTGTATGTGCACGGTTCGACGGGCTCGCGCCCGCTGCGGATGACCGGCCAGGCCGACCCGGGGCTTCCGGTGTGCCTGACGGTGACGCACGTGGACGGACTGGTCCTGGCCCGCTCGGCCTTCCACCACTCGGTCAACTACCGCTCCGTGGTGGTGCACGGCCTCGCCTACGACGTCACCGACCGCGAGGAGAAGCTCGCGGCGCTGGACGCCCTGGTCGACCACGTCGTCCCCGGCCGTGCCGCCGACTCCCGGCCGGCCGACAAGAAGGAACTCGCCGCCACCGCGGTCATCCGCATCGACCTGAACGAGGTCTCGGCCAAGACCCGCACCGGCGGGGTGAACGAGGAGCCCGAGGACCTCGCCCTCCCGTTCTGGGCCGGGGTGATCCCCCTCCGCAAGGGTTACGACACCCCCCTCCCCGAGGCCGACCTGCTCCCCGGCACCGAACTCCCCGGCTACCTCCGGGCCCTGTGATGCTGATCCACCCCTGGGACTCCCCCCGCGACGACGCCGAGTGGCAGGGGTGGCTGGCCGAGCGCGACTTCGGTCAGCTCGCGGTCAACGGCCGGCCGGGCGACCCGCCATGGGTCCAGCCCCTGCACTTCGCGTACGACCCCGACCGCGGTGAGGCCGTCACCCACCTCGCGCGCCCGAACCCGCTGTGGGCGGAGCTGGAGGCCGATCCGCAGGTCGTGCTGAGCGTGGTCGACGACTACGTGTACGTACCCGGCCCCTGGCAGGCGCCGCCGGAGGGTCCGGCCGAGCACGGCACACCGACGAGCTTCTACGCGGCGGTCCAGCTGCGCTGCACGGCCCACCTGGTCGACGATCCGGACGCCAAGGCCGACCTGCTGAACCGGCAGACGGGCCACTTCCAGCCGGAGGGCGGTTCCGCCCGGGTCGCGGCGGGCGAGGTGCCGTACGGCCGTCTGCTCTCCGGCATCCGCGGGATCCGGCTCGAAGTGACGGGCGTACGGGCCAAGTTCAAGTACGCGAACCACCGGCCGGCCGAGATCCGGCAGCGCATCGCGGCGGGCCTCGCGGCACGTGGCGGTCCGGGGGACGCGGCGGCACGCGCACACCTGCTGCGCCGCGGGCCCACGAGGTGACCGTACGACGATGCCCGGCGCTTCCGCCGGGCGCGGCTCACCGCGACCAGGTCCGCACGTGCCGTGACGCCGGCCCGCCGGGTCGGGGAACGAGGGGGCCGCGTTCGGAACGGCCCTCGCGCCGCGTCGTGCCGGCCTGCCGACGGTCGGGGCAGAGCCCCGGGGCCGTGCGGGCCCAGGGGGACGCGGTCCCGCGTCAGGTCGACGTCCCGCGGGCGGACAACTCCCGCTCGGGGCTGCCGCCTGCCACCGGTTCCGCGGTGCCCTTGGCCGGGGTGGAGGACTGTGCGATGAAGGCGCCCATCAGGACGACGGCGCCCCCGACGATCTGCGGCGCCGAGAGGTGCTCGCCGAGCAGGACCCAGGCCAGGACGGTCGCGATGACCGCCTCCAGGCAGGCCACGACACCCGCCACCTGCGGGGAGAGCCGACGCACGGAGACCACGCCGGTGACGTACGCGACGACCGTGGCGATCAGGACGATCCAGCCGAGCAGCAGCCAGGCGGGGACCCCGGTGCCGTCCATCGTGGCGGAGTCCGCGAGGAGCGACCAGTCCATGCCCCAGGGGCGGGCGACGGCCGTCAGGACGACGGCACCGACGAGGAGACCGTAGGCGATCACGCCGAGCGGGTCGGGAGCGTCGTCGCCGGAGTCGCTGCCCTGGTCGGAGAGCACGAAGTAGCCGACCTGGCAGCAGGCGGCGGCCAGCGCGAAGGCCAGGCCGAGCGCGTCGAAGCCGAGCCCCGACCAGACCTCGACGACACAGGCGAGCCCGCCCACCGCGAGGACCACGCCGAGCGCGGCGGCCCGGGTCACCGGCCGGCGCTGCACGAACCGGACCCAGCCGAGCACGAGGGCGGGCGCCAGGTACTCGACGAGCAGGGCGACACCGACGGGGATGCGGGAGATGGAGGCGAAGTAGAACGCCTGGACGCCGGCCACACCGAGCAGGCCGAACCCGGCGAGCAGCGCGGGGCGGCGGCGCACCAGCGCGCGGTGGCGCACCGCCAGGGGCAGCATCACCAGGGCCGCGCCGGTCACCCGCAGCCACACCACGTGCAGCGGGTCGAGCCCCGCATCGATCAGCGGCTTCGCCGCCACTCCGGATCCGCCGAAGGCGATGGCCGACCCGACCGCCAGAGAGAGCCCGATGCCCCTCCCGCGACCCACCTGACTGCTCACAGACCTATGCACCGGCACATGATGACAGGCCAGGACATGACCGTCATCTCTGTTGACACCTGTCTCAACCGCTGGACGGGGAAAAAGTCCTGCTCAGCACCGGTCGCCCTCCCCGGCGCGCTCGTCGGGGCCCTCCTCGATCCGGGCACACACGTCCAGGGGGTCGACGCCCGCCCGGCCCAGCACCTCGACGGCACGGGCCTGCGGGTCGGCGAGGATCGCGGCGAGCAGGTCGACTCCGCGGGTGATGTCGCCGTCGGGGAGCCGGTCGGTGTCCGGGCCGCGCGATCCGCGGCGCCCGGCGGCCCGCACGCGCGCTTGCCGCAGTGCGGCGGACGCCAGGGGCGAGAACCCCGTGGCGCTCATGACGACGGGCAGGCCGCCGGAGTCCTCGACGCCGCCCTGCCAGCGCAGGCCGTAGCCGATGCTGCGCTGGACGAGATAGCCGAAGAGACGGGCGAGCTGCGGACCGCTGCCGAAGGCGGCGCGCACCTCGGGGTCGTTCTCCAGGAGGGAGTGCAGCAGGTGTGCGGTGTCGACCTGCCGGTCCCCGTCCCGGACGGCCCGTCGGCGAGCGCCCTCGACCGCCGCCGCCAGCTCGTCACTGACTCCGGTGTCGTCTTCCACGGCCCGGAACTCGTGGTCGCGGACCGGCTGCCGGGGGATACGGGGTTGCACATCTCCCACCCCATCAGCCCCGGCCCGCCGGGTCATCCACGGAGGGAACCATCTTCGCGTCCCGCGGAGAGCGGAGAGCGGGGGCGCAATCTCCTCCTCGCGGAGGAGATCAGGCCGTTTCCGTCCAGGGGCGTGCGCCGCCGTTGCGCGCGCCCCTGGGGCACCCGCGGGCGCCCGCCGTCACGTCTCGCGGCCATGGGGGGGAGGAGGTTGCCGACTGGTGACCCTGGCCTCGGTCGACGGCGGACCGTCCGTGTACCGGGTGTACGCCCGCGGCTGACGCGCTGTCCGCCGATCCGTTCCGGGAGGCGTGGCACTGCCTCGACGAGGGGCCGTCCCGCGCGCGTGGGCCCTGTTCGAGGCGGTGGGGGTACGGGCGGGTGGGCAGGTCCGGCAGCCCTCAGTTTCCTGACGGTTCGTCATTATTGATAGTTCGCGCCACTGCCGCTACCTTCCGCGTCACCGCAGCCCGAGTCGCCGGACACGAAGAGGTGGTCGCATGGCCGAAGTCAGCGCGGAGGCACTTGTCCAGGCACCGGCCGAGAGGGTCTGGGCGCAGCTCACGGACTGGTCCGCGTACGGGAAGTGGAACGCGACCCACACCGACTTCCCCCAGGGCGGCCCGAGGACGCTGGAGGTGGGCGGGACCTTCCAGGAGAACATGAAGCTGATGGGCTTCCCGGCCGAGGTCGAGTGGACCTTCGAGGAACTGGAACCGGCGCGGGTGCTGGCCATCCGCGGCAAGGGCCCGATGGCGGTGACCGTCGTGACGCGCTACACGCTGACGCCCGACGGCGACGCCACGGGCGTACGGATCGACGGCGAGTTCACGGGCGCGGCCGTGTCGCTCATGGCCGGCAGGCTGAGGGACTCGGCGACGGCCGCGCTCAACGAGTCGCTGCGCAAGCTGGACGGGCTGACCTCGATGACGGCCTGAGGCCGCCCCGGCCCGCGTACGGCAGCGGAAGGCGTCCCACGAGGTCGTCCGCGGGGCGCCTTCGCCTGCCGTGCCGCACAGCCGTCAGTCCTCTTCGGCGAGGATCAGATACAGCTTCTTGCGAGCGTCGTTGATGACCGTGAGCGCCTTCTCACGTTGCTCCTTGCTGCCGGTCTTCCAGACCTGCCCGAAGGCCTCCATCAGGCCGAAGCCGGCCTGCCGGATCTCGCCGAGTGCCTCCCAGTCGACCCCGCGGGAGGCTTCCTCCCAGGGGGCCTCGGGACCCTCCTCGGCCGCCGTACGGCCCGCGTCGGTGAGGGAGAACAGCTTCTTGCCGCCCTCCGACGCACTGCTGATCAGGCCCTCGTCCTCCAGCAGCTGGAGGGTGGGGTAGACCGAGCCGGGGCTCGGCTTCCACGCGCCGCCGCTGCGCTCGGCGATCTCCTGGATCATCTCGTAGCCGTGCATGGGCCGGTCCTTGAGCAGCGCCAGGATCGAGGCCCGCACGTCACCGCGCCGAGCCCTCCCCCTGGGGCCGCCACGCCCTCGCCCGCCCCAGGGCCCACCGAACCCCGGTCCACCCGGCCCACCCGGTCCACCGGGCCCGAAGGGGCCGAAGGCCGCCCGACGCCCGTCGAAGCCGCCCCCGCCACGCCGGGAGAAGCCGTCCTGTCCATGTCCACGCTCGTATCCGTGGGTACGCATCGCCATCACTCCGTTCATTCGGTCGTTGATCGTTCGCGATGCGTCAACGATATATCGGGACTGTTCGCATGACAAGACCTCCGTGTGCGCGCCGACGGCCGGGGCGAGCCGGAACGCGCGAGGAACTCCGACCCCGAGTCCGGGTGGCACCGGTGGCCGGTGGCTGGGTCGCTCTGTGGGGCTGTCGTCCCGCGGTGACTCGGGAGTCCGCCCGGCTCGCTCTTTGCTCACTTCGAGCATGGACCCGGCCTTCGCACGAGGCCACCGCTCCACCGGCGCCCCGGCCTGCCGGACGGGGCGTGACGCGATTTCAGTGGGTCCCCGTGGGGCGGGACATGGACGGGTATCAGGCCACGGCCGGCTCGAGCGGAGCGAACGGGAGCATCTCGTCGCCCTCGGGTTGCACCACGCCGTAGGTGCTCTCGGGGACCGCGTTCCAGGCGCCGGGGAGGTCACCGAGGGGTTCGGACACGATGAGGCGGGTGCCGTCGGCGACCCCGCGCAGGAACTCCACGTCCGGGTGGAGGGAGCGCAGAGTCTCCACCCGGGTGCTGTAGAACAGCGAGCGCGAAGCCTTCTGGCTGGAATAGCGGAAGCCCCACAGCCGCTCGCCGTCCGTCAGGGCCAGCGTCATCTGGAGCGGGAACTCCACCCCGTGCTCATGACCGGTCCGTTCCACGAGGCCCGCCATGCGCGCGACGGCGCCCGGCGGGTCCTGCTCCAGGCCGAAGGTGAGGGCCAGGTAGAACATCATCTCGGAGTCCGTGGAGCCCTCCATGTCGAGGAACAGCTCCGGGTCGACGGCGAGCGCGAGGTCCCGCCGTACGCGGTGGAACTCCGCGATCGCGCCGTTGTGCATCCACATCCAGCGGTCGTGGCGGAACGGGTGGCAGTTGGTCTGCTGCACCGCCGACCCCGTCGAGGCGCGGATATGGGCGAAGAAGAGGGGGGAACGGACATGACCGGCGATCTCCCGCAGATTGCGGTTGCTCCACGCCGGGCCGATCTCCCGGACGATGGCCGGGGTCCGCAGTTCCGGTCTGTACCAGCCGACTCCGAAGCCGTCGCCGTTGGTCGTCTCGACACCCATCCGGGAATGCAGACTCTGGTCGATCAGTGAATGCGTCGGCTTGTAGAGGATCGTCTCGAGCAGGACGGGCGTACCCGAGTAGGCGAGCCATCGGCACATCGCGCGCCGCCTTCCTGGCCGTTCGGGACGCGCGCGGACGGCTGACGCCCGCCCGCGCGCGGAAGGTTGGCTACCGCAGCGAGGCGGTGTCCGACCGCGACACGCACAGGCCCCAGATGACGAACCCGGAGAAGGCGATCATCACGACGGACCAGACCGGGTAGTACGGCAGCGACAGGAAGTTGGCGATGACGATGAGTGCCGCGATGGCCACCCCGGAGACCCGTGCCCACATCGCCCCCCGGAAGAGTCCCAGGCTGATGATCACGGCTACCGCGCCGAGCACGAGATGGATCCAGCCCCAGCCGGTGAGGTCGAACTCGAAGACGTAGCTGCGGGTCGTGACGAAGACGTCGTCCTCGGCGATGCCCATGATGCCGCGGAAGATGTCCAGGATTCCTGCGAGCATGAGGATCACGGCCGCGAACACCGTCAGGCCCTCGGCCCAGTGCTGCTTGGTGGTCCCGGTGTGCGAAGTGTGAGTCGAGCTCATACCGTCGCCTCGATTCGGTGTCGTGGGTGTTCGTCGGCCGAAGGCGGACGCGGACGCCACGGGAACGGGGCGCAGAGGTCGGACGCCGGGATCGGTTCCGTCAAGCACTGCGGGAAGCGCAGTGATCCGGATCGCCCTCCTCAAGCCCGGTCATGGCGCTCACCGCCACTTCTCGTCATGCCTTGGGCAACGCTCCCTCCAGCATCCCAGCGTCTCCGTGAGTTCGCGCGGTGGGAGGCGTCCGTGCCCCTGAGCGATGTGGGGGACCGGTGGGCCCCAGGGATGTCACCCCTGCTTCCCGCCGGGTGGATGCCCGCGTGTCGGGCACGGAGAGGGGGCTCCCGTGGGCTCGTACGCGCCGCTCGCAGCACCGAGGTCGTCCGGAGCACCGCGGTCTCACCCACCGTCGCCGCATCGGCGAAGCGGCGACGGTCTACCCGGTGCGACCGAGGGGCGGGGTCGCCCTGACGGCCTCGTGGCACCTGCCGCCTGGTCACGCCCCTTGGTGCCTCAGGCGCTTGGTCCCACCCGCTCCCGGTACCACTGCGCCGCGGCCCTCAGGCGGCTCAGCGGGCCGGGGCCCGGTGGCTCGGCCGTCAGTTTCCAGACCTCGTCCGCGCGGTACCAGTGGTCGCGGCCGAGCAGGGCGAACTGGCGTTCCGACGCCCGGCCGGGCGTGGACCGCAGACGCTCCACACAGGTGGCCCAGGGCCAGTCGACGTCAGGGCGGGGCGGCAGCACGCCGTGCTCCGCCAGCACCGCCAGCAGGTCACCGACGCGCACGGGGTCGGGGTGGCCCACGTGGTACACGCCGGGGGGCACCGGATGCGGCCCGGTGGCGATGGCGGCGATCAGACGGGCCAGGTCACCGACGTCGACCACCGACAGCAGGGCACGGCCGCCGTCCCACTCGGCCGGCACCCGCTCGACCAGTTCCCGCAGGCCGGGCACGACCCAGCGGTCCCCGGCCCCGAGCACGATCCCCGGCCGCAGGACGACCGCGCCGGCCTCCCTGGCGTAGGCCTCCCCGGCCAGTCGGGTCCGGCTCACGACGGAGGCCGGCTCGGCGGGAATCTCGTCCACGGCGATGCCCCGGTGCGGGCCGGCGCCGTACACCGCTGCCGTCGACAGGTGCACCGCGCGGTGGACGCCGGCCCGCCGGGCCTCGGCCATCAGCGCGCGGGTGGCGTCGACGTTGACCGCCTCGCAGAGTCGCTCGTCCCCGCCGATGTACGAGGCCAGGTGGACGACGGTCCGAGCGCCCTCGCACAGACCGCGCACCACGTCCGGCTCGGTCAGATCTCCGCGCACCCACTCGACGGACCCGGCTTTCACGGCCCCCGCCCTCACTCCGTCCCGGGGGATCGTGCGGACCAGGGCGCGCACCCGTGCTCCCCGACCCAGCAGCGCGCCGAGCGCGTGGGACCCGATGAAGCCCGTCGCACCCGTCAGCACCAGTGTGCCCTCGTCGCTCCTCGTCCTGGTGCCGTTCAGGGAGATGTCCTTCCGCCAGTCGTCACGCCCGCCGAGGCCGGTCGCCCACACCGCGACCAACGTCCGGGCACGCACGGCCGGTTCCCCGACCGGTCCAGGACTCGACGATTGGCCTTGGCCCTCGTCGGCCCCCGCCGCCTACCGTCGCCACATGCGGATCCGAATCGTCGACGCCTTCACCGACCGCCCCTTCGCCGGGAACCCGGCCGGGGTCCTCCTGCTCGACGCCTTCCCGGGCGACGACCGGCTCCAGAACGTGGCCCTGGAGGTCAACCAGGCCGAGACGGCGTTCTCGCACCCGCTGCCGCCGGGCGGCGAGGCGGACTGGGCGTTGCGCTGGTTCACGCCCGTCACCGAGGTGGCGATGTGCGGTCACGCCACGCTCGCCACCGCTCACGTCCTGTACAGCACGGGCGCCCACTCGGGGCCGGTGCGGTTCGCGACCCGGAGCGGCGTGCTCGTCGCGACGCCGGCCGAGGACGGTTCGATCACCCTGGACTTCCCGACCGCCCCGCTCACACGCGTGGAGGTCCCCGACGGTGTCGCCGAGGCCCTGGGCGCCGAACCGTTGGCGGCCTTCGACACCGGCCCGGACGTCGGCGACCTGCTGATCGAACTCGCCGACGAGGAGACCGTTCGCGCGCTGCGCCCCGACCACAGGGCCCTGTGCGCCCACTCCGCGCGCGGCGTCATCGCCACCGCCCGCGCCGGACGCCCCGGCCTCGGCCACGACTTCGTCTCCCGCTGCTTCTTCCCGAACGTCGGCATCGACGAGGATCCGGTGACCGGCAGCGCCCACACGGCCCTGGCGCCGTTCTGGTCGGGTCGCCTCGGCCGCGCCGAGCTGACCGGTCTCCAGGCCTCACCGCGCTCCGGTCACGTGCGGACCGAACTGCGCGGCGCCCGCACCCTGCTGAAGGGCCGCGCGGTCACCGTCATCGAGGGCGACCTGCTCGCGTAGGCGGCGCCGGTGTTCGGCGTCCGCCTGGGCATGCGGTCGACGTCAGGCCCCGGGCCAGGGCCGTACGCCGCTTGCCCTCATGCCGTGGGCAGCCAGTCCACCTTGCCCGCCAGCAGCGCGTATCCGACGAAGGCTCCGATGTCGAGCAGGGAGTGTGCGACGACCAGGGGCCCCACCCGCCCCCAGCGCCGGTACAGAAAGACGAACACCACGCCCATGACCATGTTGCCGACGAACCCGCCGACGCCCTGGTAGAGGTGGTACGAGCCGCGCAGCACGGAGCTGGCCGCCAGGGCGCCGACCGGTGTCCATCCCAGCTGGCGGAGGCGGCGCAGCAGGTACCCGACGACGACGACCTCTTCGAGGATCGCGTTCTGGAGCGCCGAAAGGATCAGCACGGGGTACTTCCACCACACGTCGGGCAGCGCCTCGGGGACCACCGTGAGGTTGAAGCCGAGGCCGCGGGCGGCAAGGTAGAAGGCGATGCCGGAGCTGCCGATGACGGCGGCGATCGCGGTGCCACGGCCGAGGTCCGGCCAGGGGCGGGTGCGGTCGAAGCCGAGGATGCGCAGGCCCTGTCCCTCACGCAGCAGGAGGTGCGCGACGAGCGCGACGGGGACGAGGGCACTGGCGATCCCGAACAGTTGCCAGGCGAGATCGAGCCAGGGACGGCCAGGCGCGGCCGAGGCGTTGAGGGTCGCCGCCTGGTCCTTGAGGCCGCCCGGCTCGGTGACCGATCCGACGAAACTGATCAGGGCGGAGACGCCACTCGCACCGAGCGAGACGCCCAGGACGAGCAGCGTCTCGTCCCGGAGGACGCGTCGGGAGAACTGCTCCTGCGGAAAAGAACCAGCCACCTACCGGGCCTCCACCTTCGCACCTGCCGCACCACCGTCGGACGTCACAGCTTGCCCGATCGGTGCGATGCGACCGGCGGCGACCCCACTCCACGCGGATCCGGCGCACGGGCCACGCGTCGAGGGGCGCGGGATCCGGGCTCCCGCGCCCCTCGCGCTCTCACCCGGTGGGGACGGGCTCCGGCAGTCCCACCGGCCAGGTGTGCGCCGGCTCCCCCTGATGACTGAGTTCCGCGTAGCGCCGGGTCGTCGCCGCCAGCGCCTCGTCCCGCGACAGCCCGGCATCCAGCGCGCGATGGAACGTCGCCACCTGCCAGCTCGCCCCGTTGGTCCGCCGCCGGCACCGCTCCTCGATGATTCCCAGATACAGGTCCCGGTCGGCCGGCTCCACGCCCCACGCGTCCAGCCCGGCCTCGGCCAGCGGCAGCAGCTCGTCACGTACGAGGCTCACCGCGTCGACCTCCGCGACGCCCCCCAGGCGGCCGCGCCGGGGCCAGCGCAGGCGGGCGTCGATGCCGTAGCGGCAGGCGGCGTCGAAGTTGGCGGCGGCGGTCTCGAAGGGCATCCGGGTCCAGACCGGCCGTGATTCCTCGGCCAGGGCGCGGACCACGCCGTAGTAGAAGGCCGCGTTGGCGACGACATCGGTCACCGTCGGGCCGGCGGGCAGGACACGGTTCTCGACGCGCAGGTGCGGCACGCCGTCGGCGATGCCGTAGACGGGGCGGTTCCAGCGGTAGACGGTGCCGTTGTGCAGGACCAGCTCGGCGAGCTTGGGGGTGCCACCGGCCGCCAGGACCTCCGTCGGATCCTCGTCGTCGCAGATGGGCAGCAGGGCGGGGAAATAGCGCAGGTTCTCCTCGAACAGCTCGTACGCGGAGCTGATCCAGCGCTCGCCGAACCAGGTCCGCGGGCGCACGCCCTGCGCCTGGAGTTCCGGCGGCCGGGTGTCGGTGGCCTGCTGGAACAGCGGGGGCCGGGACTCGCGCCACAGCTCGCGGCCGAAGAGGAACGGCGAGTTGGCGCCGATGGCGATCTGGGCGGCGGCGACGGCCTGCGCGGCGTTCCACACGTCGGCGAAGCGGTCCGGCGTGACCTGGAGGTGCAGCTGCACGGAGGTGCAGGCGGCCTCCGGGACGATCGACTTCGAGGTGCAGGACAGATGCTCCACGCCGTCGATGTCGAGCAGGAACTCCTCGCCGCGGGCGGCCACGATCTGGTCGTTGAGGAGGGTGTAGCGGTCGACATCGGAGAGGTTGGACGTGACCAGGTCGTCACGGTCGAGAGTCGGCAGAATACCGATCATGACGATTCCGGCGTCGACCTCGCCCGCCTTTCGGTGGGCATATGCCAGCGATGTGCGGACTTCCTCCGCGAGCCGGTCGAATACCCGCCCGCCCAACCGGTGTGGAGCTATGTTCACTTCCAGATTGAACATGGCGAGTTCTGTTTGGAAATCTCGGCTGGCGATCCGCTCCAGCACTTCACCGTTCAGCATTTTCGGCAGACCGTCGGCGCCCGCGAGATTCAGCTCGATCTCCAGCCCCATGAGATTCTTGGGGCGGTCGAAGCTCTGCTGGGCCAGCAGCCGCTCCAGCACCGTCAGACACTGTCGCAACTTGTCGCGGTAGCGCTGACGATCGGACAGGTCGAACGCGCCTGCCACGACCTTCTCCCCCATCGGGCGTCCCTCCTCGCGTGGGCGGTCCGAGGATCCGGCCCGCCGGTGTCACCGGGGTCAGGTGGGATGATGCCCGGCCCCGTCGATCGATAACGTCACCTACCCGGCATGGCACCCGCTACTCTGACCGAAGCCGTGGGGGTGACCGGAGGCACATTCACGGGGCATGCGGCATTCGGCCGATGCACGAACTCGGCATCTCGTGAAAAACGCCGACGAGAATAGGCCGACCGCTGCCTTTGCATATCCTGAGGTCATCGAGCCGCACCCCGCTTCGAATCGGGATGATTCACACGTATC
Source organism: Streptomyces sp. NPDC033216 (assembly GCF_055577115.1). NCBI lineage: Bacteria > Bacillati > Actinomycetota > Actinomycetes > Kitasatosporales > Streptomycetaceae > Streptomyces > Streptomyces sp. NPDC033216. Next base: position 242,829 of record NZ_JBVIQK010000010.1, read on the forward strand.
GCCGTCCTGATGGAAACTTGACGAGTATCCCCGAAGCGGCTAGACGAAACACAGTCTGAACACGTGTCGTATAAACTTTGCGAACAAGGCAGAGAAGGTGGACACCCGCGGTCGAAGCAGCCTGTCGTCGTCCCCGGGACGCACGGCAGGCCGCAGGCGCACCCTCGTTCCCAGACCCCGGCCCCCGCCTCTCCGACCTCACCCTGAGAGCTGACAGCGCCGTCCGCCCCACCCACGCCCTCGTGCCACCGTGCCTGTCGAATGAGAGGCGACCCACCATGCCGCTGCATGTCCCCCCGGCTCCCGCGCCCGCCCTGCGCTCCGTCCTCACGGCACTCGGTTCCCCCACCGCGGTCCGCGAGGCGAGGACTCCCTCCCTGCGTACCGCCCAGGGACCCGTCACCCCGGAACTCCCGCTGCCCCTGCACGTCCTGGACCGGATCACCCCCGAGGGCGTGTCCGCCACCAGGCTGGCCGGCTGGCGCTTCCTGATCCGCTGCGGCGACCGGACGCTCGCCGCGGCCGAGACCCGGTTGACCCCGGACGGCTGGACCTTCGCGCACTTCTTCGAAGGCCCGTACCTCGCCTCCACCGAACTGGCACTGCGCCAGGCCGAGTCGACGACCCAGCCGTACCAGGCGCGCCTGCTGTCCGTGCCCAGCCTGTACATGCTCACCCTGTGGCTGCACGGCGACTGCGCCTCGGACGGCACCACCGGTCATCCGGCGGCGACCGACCTGTTGGTGCCGCTGGCCCCCGCACCACCCGGCATCGCCGCGCACCGCCCGCACCGGGTCGCCGAACTGCTGCCGGTCCTCAGCCTCCGGGTGGCCCGGCCGCCGCTGCTCGGCTCACCGGCCTGACCCGTACGCCCGCAGCCCCCGTACCCCGCCACCGCGGCCCCGGTGGCGGGGTACGGTGCGCCGCTGCACCGGCCCGAGGCGGACCGTGCGGACTCCGGGCCATGCGGACTAGCCCCATTCGGCCAGCCGGAACCACCCGAAGTGACCGTGCGGTGGGAATGAACCGCTCGCGCGGGTGACGCGTCCTGAACCTGTGAGTAGCGGTGCCGCGAAATCCCTGCGGATCGACGCCCGTAGGGCAACACTGGGTTCCGACCGACTTATCACAACGGGGGGCGGCCATGAACGACGTTTCACGCCGCGAGACTGACACGACACACCTTCCGCACACCACGCCAGAGCGAGAGATCCCCTCCATGTGCCAGCACCAGCCACCGTGCCCGACAGCCGACTCCGCCGACCGGGAATCCGCCCGCCTCGTGGCGCACCACCCGGAACAGGGCTGGAGCCTGCTGTGCAACGGCGTCCTGCTCTTCGAGGACACCGGCGAGATCCTGCCGGACGGCCGGATCATCGCACCGCACCGCCCGCTGACCGGGGGCCGGATCGTCACGGCCGCCTGAGCACCACCTGCTGAGCACCATGGCTGATCGGGGTGTGCGAGAACCTCGCACCGTCCGATCGGACCGCTTGATGAGTCCACCTGCGCAGCACCGCCTCGGCATCACGCGGACGGCACCCAGGAAACACCGTCCGCCGACCCGAGGGGCCGGACCGCAGCCGCCGCTGCGCGCCGGCCCCGACGCGCGTCCGGGAGTGTTCACTCCCCGTGTTCCCACGAGTTCCCTCCTGTGTCCGGCTGGGGGTCTGGCGCCACCCAGCGCCTGCTGTCCCTCGGCCATCGCGGGATCGACCTGACCGCGAGCCCGCCGCGACTGCTCCGCTCACGGGCCCGCTTCCCCCGGCCAACGGGCCGGCGCCGGCCGGCGTCGCCGTCGCCGTCGCCGAATCCCTGGTCGTCTCGGGGCAGCGTTCGCGTCGGCACCCTGGTGCAGCGCCTCCACTTCAACGCCTCTGCTTCAGCGCATCTCGGATCGCGTGGTACGCCGGCTTCGGCGCGAGCTGCTCGTCCCACGGCAGGGCCGCTCCCTCGCCCGGGAAGAACGCGGGGATCCACGAGTACTTGTCCGTGTAGTCCCAGAGGGTGATCCCGGCGCACCGCCGTACCGCGAGGCACGCCTTCGTCATGTCCCGGTACCAGTCAGCCTGTTGGGCCAGCTTCGCCTCGGTCGCGGGCAGCTGCATCCGTACGTCGACCTCGGTGAGCGCGGTGTCCAGGCCGAGGCGTCCGAAACGGCGGAGGTTGTCCTCCAGGCTCGCCGGATAACCGTACTGGAGGGCGAGGTGTGCCTGGAGGCCGAAGCCGTGCAGCGGGACTCCTTGCGCCTTCAGTTCCTTGGCGAGGTCGTGGTAGGCGTCGCTCTTGGGGCCGACGGCCTCCACGTTGTAGTCGTTGAGGTAGAGCCTGGCCTTGGGGTCGGCCTGGTGGGCCCAGCGCAGGGCGTCGGCGATGTAGCCGGGGCCCAGCGTCTTGTAGAAGACCGTCTCCCGGTAGGTGCCGTCCTCGTTGAACGCCTCGTTGACGACGTCCCACGAGTAGACCTTGCCGCGGTAGTGCCGCACCTCGGTCTGGATGTGGTTCCTCAGGACGGCCCGCAGCTCGGGGGCCGTCCACTCCCGTTCGGTGAGCCAGCCGGGCAGCTGGCTGTGCCAGACGAGGGTGTGGGCGCGGATCTTCTGGTGGCCGGCGCGGGCGAGGTTCACGATCTCGTCGCCGGCGGAGAAGTCGAAGACGCCCTGCCGGGGTTCGGTGGCGTACCACTTCATGCCGTTGCCGGGAGTGATCATGTCGAACTCGTCGCGGAGGATGTCCGTGTAGGCGGTGTCGGTGAGTTCGGGATTGTCGGTGGCGCTGCCGAAGTAGCGGCCGTGACGCTCGGCGAGGTCGGCGAGCGTCCGGGGCTTCTCGTGCGCCTGTGCGGACGGGCCGGTGACGACACCGGTGCCGACCAGGACGGCGGCGAGGACTCCGGCGAGTCCGAGGCGGGTGCGGGGGGTGCGGGGCATGGTGCGACTCCTCACGATCGGTGGTGTCGTCGGGCCGTACGTCTCGGGCGCGCTCGTCACCCCTTCGTGGCGCCGGCGGTGAGTCCGCCGACGAGCTGGCGCTCGGCGACGGAGTAGAAGGCCAGGGCGGGGACCATGGCGAGGACGAGATACGCGAAGACGCGGGCGTACTCCGCCGAGTACTGGCCCTGGAACTGCTGCACGCCGATGGGGATCGTCCACCAGGTGGAGTCGGTGAACACCAGCAGCGGCAGGAAGAAGTTGTTCCAACTGCCCACCACCGCCAGCACGGAGACCGTTCCGAGGGCGGGACGGGCCATCGGCAGCAGGATGCGCCAGAAGAAGCCGAGGGGGCCGCAGCCGTCGAGAGTGGCCGCCTCCTCCAGCTCCGCGGGTATCTCCCGGAAGAAGCCCCGCAGGATGACGATGGTCATCGGCAGTCCGAAGGCGGCCTGCGGCAGGATCACCCCGAGTGGGTTGTCCAGCAGGCCGAGCTGGCGCAACAGCAGGAACAGCGGCAGGGCCGCCACCGCGAACGGGAACATCAGCCCCATCGTGAACAGGGTGAACAGCGCCTCGCGGCCGCGGAAGGTGAACCGGGCGAAGGAGAAGGCGGCGAGCGCGGACACCGCGACCACGACCACGGTGGTACCGACCGCGATCAGGGTGCTGCTGCCGACCAGTTGCCAGAACGCGCCTGAGCCGAGGATGTCGGTGTAGTTGGAGGTCACCCACGAGTCGGGCAGGCCGATGGGGTTGCGGGACAGTTCGTCGGTCGATTTGAAGCCGGACAGGACGGCGTAGACGAGGGGGACCGCCATCGCCGTGCCGGCGGCGACGAGGACGATGTGCAACGGAAAAGTACGGCCTGTCCTGCGGGCGCTCACGAGCCGCCTCCTCTCATGGTGGTGGTGGCCCCCTCGAGATCGCGGCGGAGCACGAACCGCTGGTAGGCGAGGGCGAAGACGAGGCTGATGGCGAACATGGCCACGCTGATCGCGCTGGCGTAGCCGACCTGGTAGCGCTTGAAGCCGTACTGGAACATGGTCACGGCCATCGTCTCGGAGTGGTGGTCGGGGCCGCCCGCGGTGGTGACCCACACCAGGTCGAACAGCTGGACCGAGCCGATGACGGACAGGAAGACGCTGATCCGCAGGGTCGGTGCGAGCAGCGGCAGGGTGACGTGGCGGAAGCGCTGCCAGGACCCGGCGCCGTCGATGAGTGCGGCCTCGGTCAACTCGGCCGGGATGGACTGGAGTCCGGCCAGGTAGAGCATCATGTGGAAGCCGAAGTACTTCCACGTCATGACGAGGAACAGGGTGGCCATGACGGTGGACGGGTCGGCGAACCACTCCCCGCCCAGGCCGTCCAGACCGACCGCCCCGAGCACGTGGTCGGCGAGGCCCTGGTCGGGCGCGAAGATCATGGCGAACAGCACGCCGGTGATCGCCTCGGAGAGGATGTACGGCGCGAAGAACAGCGTCCGGTAGACGGCCCGCCCGCGGATGCGCTGGTTGAGCGCGACCGCCAGGGCGAGCGCGAACGGCAATTGGATCACGAGCGAGAGCACGACCAGGAGCAGACAGCGCCACAGGTCGCCGAGGAAGACCGGGTCGTCGAGGAGGCGGGTGAAGTTGTCGCCGCCGATGTAGTCCTCGGGCATGCCGAAGCCACCCCAGCGGAAGAACGAGGCGTACAGCGCGAACAGCATCGGCAGCAGCACCAGCACGCCGAACAGCACCAGGGCGGGCACCTGGAAGACGACGGCGGTGAGCCAGTGGCGTGCGCGCCGCCGGGCCCGCCCGCGGGCGGCTTCGGCGGCCGGGGGCGGCGAACCGACGTCCGGGCCGCTGCGCTTGTCCGGGAGGTAGGTCGAGGTCATCGCCGGCTACTGCTCTTCCTTCGCGACCTTGGTGATCGACTGGGCGACCTGCGTGGGTGACTTGGAGCCGGCTATCAGAGCGGCGACGCTGTCGTTGATCTCCTGGCCGAGGGCCGGTGCGTACGCCTGGTCGAGGTAGAGCTGGAAGCCGGTGGCGGCCTTCAACTGGGCTTGTACGGCCTTGAGGTTGGGGTCGGTCAGCGCGCTCTCGGCGGCGGGCACCACGGGCAGCACACCGGTCTTCTTGACCAGTTCGCTGTCGGTGGTGGCGGAGGCGAAGAACTTGAGGAAGTCGACGGCCTCCTGCGGGGCGTCGGCGCGCAGGGCGTGCCCGCCGCCTCCGCCGAACACCTCGGTGAGCTTGCCCTGCCCGCCCTCGACCTCGGGGAACGGGAAGAACCCGAGGTCGGCGCCGAGTCCCTTGCCGGCGTCGGCCTCCACCACCGGCGCCCACTGGCCCATGAGTTCCATCGCGGCCTTGCCGTTGCCGACGGTGGCGGCCTGCCCGGTGGGGCTGGAGTAGGCGGCGCCGAGAAAGCCCTTCTGGAACGGCTGGAGGTCCACCAGGTCCTGGAGGTGTTGCCCCGCCTGGACCAAGCCGTCCCCGGTGAAGTCCTTGTCCTCGTCGGCCTTCTGGAGGGCGTCGATCCCGGCGGTGCGCATGGCGAGGTAGGCCCAGTAGTACATGCCGGGCCACTTCTCCTTGCCGGCCAGGGCGAGCGGGGTGATGCCGGCGGACTTCAACTTCCTCACGGCGTCGAGGAATCCGCTCCAGGTGGTGGGCGGCGCGCTGACGCCGGCCCGCTCGAAGAGGGCCTTGTTGTACCAGAAGCCGATCATGCCGACGTCGAACGGGATGCCGTAGGCCTTGTCGCCCAGCAGGTACGGCTCCTTGGCGACGGGCAGCAGGGCGTCCGCCCAGTCCTCGGTGCGGTCGGTGAGGTCCTCGACGAGTCCGGCGTCGACCTGCTGCTTCAGTACGCCCCCACCCCAGGTGTGGAAGATGTCGGGCAGCTTCCCGGAGGCGGTCAGCGCGGTCATCTTCGACTTGTAGGCGTCGTTCTCGAGCTGGACGATCTTGATCCTCACCTTGGGGTTCTGGGCCTCGAACTGCTTGGCGAGCGCGGCCCAGACGTCCTTGGTCGGCTGGGTGGTGGAGATGTTCCACCACTCGATGGTGGTCGTCCCCGACGACCCTCCGTCCGAGTCGCCGCCGCAGGCGCTCAGTGCCGTCATGCCAAGACCGGCCGCGGCGGAGGCCGCCAGGAAGCCTCGTCGGGAGAGTCCCGAGTCGCCCATCATGTGCTCCTTGGGGTACTGGGCGACCCCAGGGCCACCCGCGAGATCGAAAGTTTCGGTCGCAATCCAGAAAGCTTCGCTGCTGCCGCACCCTAGGGATAGCCTCGGACGGGTGGCAACCCCTGGGGCGCAGAGAACTTCCCGCATCACTGTGAGAGGTCCGACAGATCGAACAGGCCGAAACATTCGCCCTGATCGGCGAACTTTACGGAGCGGACTGTAGAGGGCCGTCCCGGGAGGGACAAGACCGCGCGTCGGCCCCACGGCGAGCCGGAGGGACTCGTTGCCCGCCGGCGATCGGTGCCTCGACGCGACGTCGAGTGCGAGGAGGTTGACGCGCGACCCGCGCGGCAGATTGAGGGGTTCGGCCCTCGGGGGTCGTCCTTCCCCGGCTTCTCGACACGGGCGACGGCAGGCCGTGTCGCCCGACACCCCCTACGAGACCCCGCACCGGCCGCCCAGAACTCGGGCAGTCCGTGGATACGGGCGCCGGCGAACCCCCGGACGACGGCGACGGCCCTGTTCGGCCAGAGAGAGCGCGCCCCGGCCACCCGTGAGAGCGTGGCGGAACCGGACCGCACCCGCCGCTCCCGCGTCACGCGGGCCGGCGGGGGCGTCCCTCCGCGCCGACCTGCGATCCCTACGACACGAACGACCGCCGTACGGCCGTACGCGCAGGCCCGCTCCTCCCCCACCCCGACCTGCCCCCTATCGTGGCCGGCATGCAGTCCTACACCATCGGCCAGGCCGCGCGCCTGCTCGGCGTGAGCCCCGACACCGCACGCCGCTGGGCGGACGCGGGCCGGGTGCCGACGCACCGCGACGACACCGGACGACGCCTCATCGACGGCGGGGACCTCGCCGCGTTCTCGGTCGAACTCGCCGGATCCGGTGGCGAGGAGGGCGGCGCCTCCTACACCTCGGCCCGCAACGCGTTCCCCGGCATCGTCACCGCGATCAAACTGGGCGACGTCGCCGCCCAGGTCGACATCCAGGCGGGCCCCCACCGCCTCGTCTCCCTGCTGACCCGCGAGGCCGTCGAGGAACTCGGCCTGGAGGTCGGCATGGAGGCCACGGCCCGCGTGAAGTCGACCAACGTCCACATCGACCGCGCCTGAGACTAGCCGGACACCGCCGGCCGAGCACCGAACGCCTGTCGCACCTGCGGACCTCCAGGCCCGATCCTTCCCGCGTATGCGTGGCCACAGCTGACCTGTGCCTCGCACCTGCGGCAGTATCATCGCGGCAGGGGCCCGTCCGGGGCCGCGACGACAGCGAGGAGCGCACCGTGACGACCCGATCAGTTCGCCTGGGCCGCCGCACACCCCGCGCCACGGGCGCGCTGGTCGCCGCGCTGCTGGTGCTGAGCGCCTGCTCCTCCTCCGACGGCACCTCGTCCGGGGCCGGGTCCCCCGCGTCAGGTCCGGCGCAGCTGTCCGGCACGGTGACCGTCTTCGCGGCGGCCTCCCTCCAGGAGAGCTTCACGGCCCTGGGCAGGAAGTTCGAGAAGACCCACCCCGGCACGAAGGTCGTCCTCAACTTCGGCGGCAGCGACGCCCTCGCCGCGAGCATCACCAGCGGCGCCCCCGCCGACGTGTTCGCCGCCGCCAGCAGCAGGACGATGGCGATCGTGACGGAGGCCGGGGCCGACGCCTCCGCCCCGGTCGCCTTCGCCCGCAACCAGCTGGAGATCGCCACCCTGCCGGGCAACCCCCACCACGTCGCCTCCCTCGAGGACCTCACCAAGTCCGGCCTCAAGGTCGTCCTGTGCGACAAGACCGTTCCGTGCGGCACCGCGGCCCAGAAGGCCCTCGACGCGAGCGGGCTGACGCTCACCCCCGTCTCCTACGAGCAGGACGTCAAGAGCGCCCTGACGAAGGTGGAGCTCAAGGAGGCCGACGCCGCGGTGGTGTACAGGAGCGATGTGCGCGCGGCGGGTGACAAGGTGGAGGGCGTGGACTTCCCCGAGTCGGCCGACGCCGTCAACGAGTACCCCATCGTGGCGCTCAAGGACGCCGGGAACGCCGAGGCCGCCAAGGCCTTCGTCACCCTCGTGCGCTCCGCCGAGGGCCAGAGGGCGCTGACCGAGGCCGGGTTCCTGAAGCCGTGACGCCCCCCGCCTCCGACACCCGCGAGGGCGACCGGCGTCCCGGCCGGATCCGCACCGGCGTCCCCACTGCCCTCCTGCTGCCCGCCCTGCTGGGCCTGGCCTTCCTGCTGTTGCCCCTCGTCGCCCTGCTGATCCGGGCACCCTGGCAGAGCCTCCCCGAGCAGCTGGCCAGCCCGCAGGTATGGCAGGCCCTGCGACTGTCCCTGGTCTGCGCCACGTCGGCGACCGCCGTGAGCCTGGTCGTCGGCGTGCCCCTGGCCTGGCTGCTGGCCCGCACCGAATTCCCCGGCCGGGGGCTCGTGCGGGCGCTGGTGACGCTCCCGCTGGTCCTGCCGCCGGTCGTGGGCGGGGTGGCCCTGCTGCTCGCCCTCGGCCGCAACGGCGTGGTCGGACGGTGGCTGGACGCCTGGTTCGGAGTCACCCTGCCGTTCACCACGGCCGGCGTCGTCCTCGCGGAGACCTTCGTGGCGATGCCGTTCCTCGTCATCAGTGTCGAAGGCACACTGCGCGCCGCCGACCGCCGTTACGAGGAGGCGGCCACCACCCTGGGCGCCTCCCGCCTCACCGCGTTCCGCCGGGTCACGCTGCCCCTCATCGCGCCGGGCATCGCGGCGGGCGCCGTGCTGGCCTGGGCACGAGCGCTGGGCGAGTTCGGCGCGACGATCACCTTCGCGGGGAACTTCCCCGGCCGTACCCAGACGATGCCGCTCGCCGTCTATCTCGCCCTACAGAACGACCCCGAGGCCGCCATCGCGCTCAGCCTGGTGCTGCTGGCCGTCTCCATCGCCGTGCTGGCGGGCCTGCGCGACCGCTGGATGACCGCCTCATGAACACCCCCGACCGCGCGACGGACGCCCCCGGCCGCACCCCCGGCACGGCCGACGGCCTCGACGCCCACCTCGTCGTCGACCGGGGCGCCTTCCGCCTCGACATCGCCCTGAGCGCCGCTCCCGGCGACGTCGTCGCCCTGCTGGGCCCGAACGGCGCCGGCAAGACGACGGCCCTGCGCGCCCTCGCCGGCCTGGTGCCGCTCACCGGCGGCCGGCTCCACCTGGACGGCAACCCGTTGGAGCGTACGCCGCCGGAGTCCCGCCCGGTCGGGGTGGTCTTCCAGGACTACCTGCTGTTCCCGCATCTCAGCGCCCTGGACAACGTGGCGTTCGGACCGCGCTGCCACGGCGCGAGCAAGGCCGAGGCACGTTCCCTGGCCGCCGGGTGGCTGGAGCGGATGGGCCTCGCCGAGCACGCCGGCGCCAGACCACGTTCGCTCTCCGGTGGCCAGGCCCAGCGGGTCGCCCTGGCCCGCGCCCTGGCCACCCACCCCCGGCTGCTCCTGCTCGACGAACCCCTCGCCGCCCTGGACGCCCGCACCCGCCTGGAGGTGCGCGCCCAACTCCGGCGCCACCTGGCCGAGTTCGAGGCGGTCGCCGTACTCGTCACGCACGACCCGCTCGACGCCATGGTCCTCGCGGACCGCCTGGTCGTCGTCGAGCACGGCACGGTCGTGCAGGAGGGCGCCCCCTCCGACATCGCCCGCCATCCACGTACCGACTACATCGCGCAGCTCGTCGGCCTGAACCTCTACCGCGGCCGCTCCGACGGCCACACGGTCCGCCTCGACGCCGGCCCCGCGGTGACCACCACGGAGGTCCTGTCCGGGCCCGTGTTCGTCGCGTTCCCGCCGAGCGCCGTCACCCTCCACCGCGACCGTCCCACCGGCTCCAGCGCCCGCAACCTGTGGCGCTGCGCGGTCGCCGGCCTGGAGACCCACGGCGACCAGATCCGCGCCGACCTCACCGGCGAACTCCCGCTGGCCGCCGATCTCACCACGGTCGCCGCCGCGGAACTCGACCTGCGTCCCGGCGCCACGGTGTGGGCCACGGTCAAGGCGGCCCAGACGCACGCCTACCCCGCCTGAGCCGCCCACGACACGCCGTGAGGCCCCCGCCCCGACCGGGACGCGGGCCTCATGACGTAACAACCGGCGGATCAGTCCTGGTACGCGTCCAGCGGCGGGCAGGAGCAGACCAGGTTCCGGTCGCCGAAGGCCTGGTCGATGCGGCGCACCGGCGGCCAGTACTTGTCGGCGGCGGACACGCCGGCCGGGAAGACGGCCTCCTCGCGCGTGTAGGCGTGGTCCCACCCGCCGCCCAGCGCGGCGGCCGTGTGCGGAGCGCCCCGCAGCGGGTTGTCCTCGGCGGGCCACTCACCGGCCCCGACCTTCTCGATCTCGCCGCGGATGGCGATCATCGCCTCGCAGAACCGGTCCAGCTCGGCCAGGTCCTCCGACTCGGTCGGCTCGATCATCAGCGTCCCGGCCACCGGGAACGACATCGTCGGCGCGTGGAAGCCGTAGTCGATGAGCCGCTTGGCCACGTCGTCCACGCTGACACCGGTCGCCTTCGTCAGCGGACGCAGATCGATGATGCACTCGTGCGCGACCAGCCCGCCGGGACCCGTGTAGAGCACCGGGTAGTGCGGCTCGAGTCGCTTGGCGACGTAGTTGGCGGACAGCACGGCCACCTGCGTGGCCCGCTTCAGCCCCTCGCCGCCCATGAGCCGCACATAGGCCCACGAGATCGGCAGGATCCCCGCGGAACCCCACGGCGCGGCCGAGATCGGCCCCACACCCGTCGCGGGCCCGGCCTCCGGCTGGAGCGGGTGGTTCGGCAGATACGGCGCCAGGTGCGACCGTACGGCCACCGGGCCCACGCCCGGACCGCCGCCGCCGTGCGGGATGCAGAACGTCTTGTGCAGGTTCAGGTGCGAGACGTCGCCGCCGAAATGCCCGGGCTTGGCGAGCCCGACAAGCGCGTTGAGGTTGGCGCCGTCGACGTACACCTGGCCGCCCGCCTCGTGCACCTGCGCGCAGATGTCGGCGACGTGCTCCTCGAACACCCCGTGCGTCGACGGGTAGGTGATCATCAGCACGGCCAGCTCGTCCCGGTGCTTCTCGATCTTCGCCCGCAGGTCCTCGACGTCGATCTCACCGTCGTCGGCGGTCTTCACGACGACGACCTTCATCCCGGCCATCACGGCACTGGCGGCGTTGGTGCCGTGCGCGGAGGACGGGATCAGGCACACGGTCCGCTGCTCGTCGCCGTTGGCCCGGTGGTATCCGCGTACGGCGAGCAGTCCGGCGAACTCGCCCTGCGACCCGGCGTTCGGCTGAAGGGACACCTTGTCGTAGCCGGTGACCTCGGCGAGCCGCTCCTCCAGCTCATGGATGAGCGTGAGGTAGCCCCGCGCCTGCTCGGCGGGCGCGAAGGGGTGCAGCTGACCGAACTCGGGCCAGGTGACCGGCTCCATCTCGGTGGTGGCGTTGAGCTTCATGGTGCACGAACCCAGCGGGATCATGCCCCGGTCGAGCGCGTAGTCGCGGTCTGCCAGCCTGCGCAGGTAGCGCAGCATCGCGGTCTCGGAGCGGTGCTGGTGGAAGACGGGGTGGGTGAGGATCTCGTCGCCGCGCAGCAGGTCGGCGGGGAGGGTGTCCTGCGTGGCCGCGTCGAGGGCCTCGATGTCGCCCTCGGCCCCGAAGGCCCGCCAGACGGCGGCGATCTGGGCCCGCCCGGTGGTCTCGTCGCAGGCGATCGACACGTGGTCGGCGTCGACGAGGTGCACGTTGACGCCGTTGTCCCGCGCGGCGGCGACGGCCTCGGCGGCCTTCGCGGGCACCCGCACGGTCAGGGTGTCGAAGTAGGAGCCGTGCACGACCTCGACGCCGGCGGCGGTGAGCCCGGCGGCCAGGATCGAGGCGTAGCGGTGGGTCCGCCGCGCGATCGCCCGGAGCCCCTCGGGCCCGTGGTAGACGGCATACATGCCGGCCATGACGGCGAGCAGCACCTGCGCCGTACAGATGTTGCTGGTCGCCTTCTCCCGGCGGATGTGCTGCTCACGGGTCTGCAACGCCAGCCGGTACGCCCTGTTGCCGTCGGCGTCGACGGACACGCCCACGAGCCTGCCGGGCAGGCTGCGCGCGAACTTCTCCTGGACGGCCAGGTAACCGGCGTGCGGCCCGCCGAAGCCCATCGGCACACCGAACCGCTGCGTCGTACCGATCGCGATGTCCGCGCCCAGCTCACCGGGTGAGGTCAGCAGCGTCAGCGCGAGCAGATCGGCGGCAACGGTGACGAGCGCCCCCAGCTCGTGCGCCTGCTCGATGACCGGCTTCAGGTCCCGTACGGCTCCGGAGGCGCCCGGGTACTGGATCAGTACGCCGTTGATCTCGCGCGCGGCGATGTCGGCCGGGATGCCGTCGCTGAGGTCGGCGACGACGACCTCGACGCCGGTCGGCTCGGCACGGGTCTCGATCACGGCGACGGTCTGCGGCAGCGCGTCCGCGTCGATCAGGAAGAGGCCCTTCTTGTTCTTCCCCATGCGCCGGGACAGAGCCATCGCCTCGGCCGCCGCCGTGCCCTCGTCGAGCAGCGATGCGCCGGAGGTCGGCAGCCCGGTCAGATCGGCGACCATGGTCTGGAAGTTCAGCAGCGCCTCGAGCCGGCCCTGCGAGATCTCCGGCTGGTACGGCGTGTAGGCCGTGTACCAGGCCGGGTTCTCCATGACGTTGCGCAGGATGACCGGCGGGGTGAAGGTGCCGTAGTAGCCGAGCCCGATCATCGAGTCCAGGACCTGGTTGCGGGCGGCCAGCGACCGCAGCTCGGCCAGCACCTCGGCCTCGGTCCGTGCGCCCGGCAGGTCCAGCGCGTCGGCGTTCTTGATCACATCGGGGACCGCGGCGGCGGTCAGCTCGTCGAGCGAGCCGTAGCCGACCTGCGCGAGCATCTTGGCCCGCGCCTCCTGGTCGGGCCCGATGTGGCGCTGCTCGAAGGGGATTCCCTGTTCGAGGTCGGAGAGCGGAATGCGATGGGCGGTCATTGCGGAGGCCTCCTGGTCAGACACGACCTTCGAGGGGCACCACTGGCGGGTACCCGGACGGCCTCCCCCTCTGTCATCTCAACCTGAGAGCTTCACCGGCCGCCCGAGGGCACCCGGCTTTCACCGTCGGTGAGAGCGGAAGCCGTCGACGCCGTCGGCACCCGCCCTGCTTTCCAGAGTGACCTCGTCCGTGCGGTACGTGAGCCTGAGAGATTCCGGGGAGGATTTGCTCCTTCGGCGCCTCCGGCGATCTCCGGAGGACTCTCCCGCACGGGGTCAGCAGCCGTTGCCAGACTACCAGCGAGGTCAACGAGGCCTCCTTTCGAGTGGCCGCCGCCCCCGATGTGCTCTTTCGTAGTGCTTACGGATGAGTGTGTGACCAAGTGGAGGGGTCTCGTGCAGACCGACATCGATCCGCGCAACCTGATCGGCCGCAAGGCGTTCGACCGCAACGGCACCAAGATCGGCGTCATCGACGAGGTCTACCTCGACGACGCGACCGGCGTGCCGGAATGGGCGGCCATACGGACCGGCCTGTTCAGCAGGGACGCCTTCGTCCCCCTGGAGCCCAGCGAACTGATCGAGGGCACCCTCCACGTCCCCTTCGACCGCGCCCTGATCAGGGACGCCCCTGACTTCGGCGTGGGCCGACACCTCTCCCCCGACCAGGAACTCCAGCTCTACCACCACTACGGCCTCGACGTGGGCGCCCCTCCGCCGCTCCCGGACCGCGACTTCGGCAGACTGGCGGGCAAGGAGGAGACCTGACCGGAGCGGACGCACCCGTGACCCAGCGCCGCCAGGAGCCCTCGGGTCATGGAGGGGCCGGGCCCGCCGGTGACGCGTCGCATGCGGGAACCGACGGGATCGGTGCGCCCGTCGACGGGACCGATCCGACCTCGACCTCCAGCCCGGAGACGGCGAAGTGCCGCCATGCGGTGGCGGCCCCCGGCCCGTGATTGCGGATCAGGCCGCCCGGGGCGAGTCACGCACCCGGGCGTCGTCGTCGGCATACCGGCCGGGCTCGGTCGTCAGCGCGACGAGATCGATGTCCGAGTCCGCCCGTCCCGGTGCCCCCGCCCCCGCGCCCCGGATCCGACGAGCGGCGCCCCGCCGACGTCCTCGTGTCCCGCAGCCCACCCGGTGACCCGTTCGCACGCCCGCCCGCACCTCGTCACGCCGCACCGCCGAGACCCGGCCGGACCCGTCCGTTCTCGTCCGCCACCGGACAGCACTCCACTCGGTCCCGTCACCGGCCACTCCCCTGCGGTGACCGCACCACGGGCACTTCGCCGGCCCCGCCCGGGACCTGTTGCTCGTCCGGTCTTCGCCGGACCAGCGGCAGCGGATCCGCAGGCTCCAGATCGGGATCGTCGACCCGGAAGGTCCGCACCCGGCCCACCTCCGAGTCGGGTGTCTCGAACCGCACGGTGACCCTCCCCAGCCCGCTGCCCTGCACCCACCCGTGGCCCAGCTCGCAGTGGCGCACGTCGAGCCCCGGCCGCCACCGGTGCTCCGCGGGCACGGCCTCCGCCACGGCGGGCTCCTGCGGCAATTCGTCCTCGGGCCCGTCCGCCCGCATCCCGGCCGCCCGTACCTCGGCCGCCTGCGCGAAGAGGTCCTCCTGCGTGTAGTCGGCCAGCCCGCTGACGCCCACGCCGAGGAGGCGTACACCGCCCGTCGTGTCCACCGCGTCCAGCAGCCGCGCCGCCGCCTCCCGCACCACCACCGGGTCGTCCGTGGGCCCCCGCAGGGTCTCGGACCGGGTGAGCGTGGAGAAGTCGTACCGCCGCACCTTCAGCACGATGGTCCGCCCCGACAGCCCCGCTCCCCGCAGCCGCCGCACACACCGGTCGGCCAGCCGCCGCACCTCCAGCTCCACCCGCACCCGGTCGTGGATGTCCACGTCGTAGGTGTCCTCCACCGACACCGACTTGGTTCCCCGTTCGGCGACCACGGGCCGGTCGTCGCGGGCCAGCGCCATGGCGTACAGCGCGTGCCCGTGCGCCTTGCCCAGCAGCCGTACCAGCTCGTCCTCCCCCGCCTCGGCCATCTCCCCGACCGTGGCGATCCCGGCCCGCCTCAGGTGGTCGCCGGTCGCCGGACCGACCCCCGGCAGCGTCCGCACCGACATCGACGCGAGCAGGGCCCGTTCGGTGCCCGGCTCGATCACCACCAGACCGTCCGGTTTGGCCTGCTCGGAGGCGATCTTGGCGAGCATCTTCGAGGCGGCCAGCCCCACCGACCCGGTGAGCCCGGTGACCGCCCGTATGTCGGCGCGCAGCCGCACCCCGGCCAGCCGCGCCGACTCGCTGTCCCAGGCCGCCTCCCCGGCCTCCAGATCCACGAACGCCTCGTCGAGGCTGAGCGGCTCCACCAGCGGGGACAGTGCCCGCAGCAACGCCATGACCTGGTCACTGATCTGGCGGTAGAACGCGCCCCGCGGTACCAGGTACGCGGCGTTCGGGGCGAGCCGGCGTGCCTGGGCCATCGGCATCGCCGAGTGCACCCCGAAGACCCGTGCCTCGTACGAGGCGGTCGCCACCACCCCGCGCGGGCCGAGCCCGCCCACGACCACGGCTTTCCCGCGCAGGCTCGGCTTGGACGCCTGTTCCGCCTGCGCGAAGAAGGCATCCATGTCGAGGTGCAGGATGGTGGGCGCGTTTCTCACATCTCCGATGCTGCACCACGCCACTGACAATGACGTCGCGCAGCCGTCCGCGCGGCCCTGCCGAAGCCGTCAGACCGCCCGGTTTCGCCGACGGGCCAGCTCGTCCGCCGGGTTGGGCCCGACGAGTGTCTCACCGGTGTCCACGCGCTCTCCGTGCAGCTGCGACAGTGCGCTCTCGACGTCCCGCCACACCACGCCGACGGCGATCCCGAAGATGCCCTGGCCGCCCTGGAGCAGCGCGTGGACCTCGTCCGGCGAGGTGCACTCGTAGACCGTGGCGCCGTCACTCATCAGCGTCATCCGCTCGAGGTCGCTGAAACCACGCTCGCGCAGGTGCTGGACGGCGGTGCGGATGTTCTGGAGGGAGACCCCCGTGTCCAGGAAACGCTTGACGATCTTGAGGACCACCACGTCCCGGAAGCTGTACAGGCGCTGGGTACCGGACCCGTGGGCCGGCCGCACACTCGGCTCGACCAACCCCGTGCGCGCCCAGTAGTCCAGTTGCCGATAGGTGATGCCGGCGGCCGCACAGGCCGTCGGCCCCCGGTAACCGATCTCCTCGGACGCCATGGACGTCGCCCCTCCGCTGCTCGGCACGACCGCCGGTCGCTGCGGTGTGTGATCGGCCGCGCCTCCGTGCTGGGGATACCCCCCGCTCGCGCGGAGCCGAGAGCTCGGGGGAGGGTACGGACCGCTCCCCCCGACACCGAGTCCGGGGGCACCCCCAACCGTACCGTCGCCGCTGCTTCTCACGCCGACCTCCGTCCTTGACCTGCCTTCTCGACGGTAGGCAGTCACCAGGGGTGCGTCAACGATCGCCACACTCGGCACGCCGAGTGATAATCACCCTAGGAGTGGTTTCCCGCGCTCCATCGCGGGGAAAGGCTAGCCGAATGCCCTGAGCGGAAGCCGCAGGACGCTCTCACGCGCCGCCGGCAATTGCCGCGACCGGAGGGCCGGTGGGCCCGCCGGACCGACCCGGCTTCCGACGGCTACTGGTTACTGCTGCCGAAGTCCTCGGGCGAGATCTGGTCCAGGAACTCACGGAACTTCTCCACCTCGTCCTCCTGCTCGTCCGGGATGGCGATCCCCGCGTCGTCCAGCACCGTGTCGCTGCCGTAGATCGGCGTTCCGGTGCGCAGGGCCAGCGCTATGGCGTCGGAAGGCCGCGCGCTCACCTCGACCCCGCTCGCGAAGACCAACTCGGCGTAGAAGACACCTTCACGCAGGTCCGTGATGCGCACCTCGCTGAGCTCCTGGCCGACGGCTTCCAGCACGTCCTTGAAAAGGTCGTGGGTCAGCGGCCGCGCCGGAGCCATGCCCTGCTGGGCGAAGGCGATCGCCGTCGCCTCCCCGGGCCCGATCCAGATGGGGAGGTAACGATCGCCTCCCACTTCACGCAGCAGCACGATCGGTTGGTTGGAGGGCATCTCGACCCGGACACCTACGACATCGAGCTCGTTCACACAGCAACCCTAGGCCGTGCTCGGGACCTTTGGGTAGTCGGGCCTGGAACGGGTGACCGATCCGGGCGACCGGAACCCCTCAGGGCAGGCGCACCCCGAGCGCGGCCTGCACCAGCGCCGCGTGCAACCTGACCGTGAGCTCCGCCAGCTCCTTCGTCCGGGCCTCGGCATGCGCCCTGGTCTGTGGATTGCGGTGCCGCCTGAGCGGTGCGACCACCTGGTCCACCAGCCCCGCCTCACGGTCGGCCGCCGCCTTCATCGCCCGCAGGTGCCGGGGTTCGATCCCGAACCGCCCCAGCTCGGAGACGAGCACGGCCACCGTGACCGCCTCCGCGTCGTAGACCCCGTCCTCCAGCGGCGCGACGAGCCCGTACGACTCCCACTCCAGGAGCTCCCGCTCCTCGATCCCGGCGGCCGCCAACAGCTCGGTCCGCCCGATCCGGGCGGCGGTGGGACCCTCGGCCGGCTCCGGTACCGCCTGTCCGTCCCGCTGCCGGCCCACCGTGGGCAGCGGCGCCGCCTCACCGCGGGCCACGGCGTCCAGATGCTCCCGGATCACCTTGAGCGGCAGATAGTGGTCCCGCTGCATCCTCAGCACATGGCCGAGGCGCTCGACGTCCGCCACGCTGAACTTGCGATACCCCGACGGAGTCCGCTGCGGCTCGACGAGCCCCTCCGACTCCAGGAAGCGGATCTTGGAGATGGTGACCTCGGGGAACTCGTCGCGCAGCAGGTTCAGCACCGTGCCGATGCTCATCGCATCACCGTCCGCTGCGGCGGCGCCGGATCCGGAACCGCCCCTCGGTGTTCGCAGCATGGGCCTCCCCTGGGGGTTCCCCCGGACCAGGTCCGGGGGCGGGTCAGTAGCCTCGCTGGCTCGCGTAGAAGACCAGCCGGTACTTGCCGATCTGCACCTCGTCGCCGTTCGACAGAGGCACCTCGTCGATCCGCTCGCGGTTGACGTACGTGCCGTTCAGGCTGCCGACGTCGGCCACCGTGAACGAACCGTCCTGACGACGCCGGAACTCCACATGGCGGCGCGAGACCGTCACGTCGTCCAGGAAGATGTCGCTCTGCGGGTGTCGTCCGGCCGTCGTCAGGTCGCCGTCCAGCAGGAAGCGGCTGCCCGAGTTGGGGCCGCGTCGCACCACCAGCAGGGCGGAACCCAGCGGCAGCGCGTCGACCGCGGCCTGCGCCTCGGGCGAGAGCGCCGGCAACTGCGTCTGTCCGGTGACTTCGGAGTCGTAGGCCTCGAGACCGGAGATGGAGATGGTGGAGGTCGTCTCCGACGCGCGCTCGGGCGTCAGACCCGGCCTCAGCGGCGCGCCGCAGTTGGAACAGAAGCGGCTGTTCTCCGCGTTGCGGTTACCGCACCTCGTACACACCAGGGCCGACATAGGGGAAAACCCTCCACCCGTGCTTGAGGTTGACGGTTGCCCGAAACCTATGCCGCCGGACTGTGCAGGGTCAACCGACGCCCCGCCCTGGCCTCCGGAAATGTCACCGCCCGGACCAGCCACCTGGTCACGGAACAGGGGCCGCTGGCCCTCGGCGTCAGGCTGTGCGCGGTGACGAGCGGTCGCGTTGTCACCGCTGCCCTCTCGCGCGCTCTTACCGAACAACTTCGCAAACAACTTCACGGGCGATTCCCCTTGACCGAAACAGACCCGCCCGTGGGGCAGGACGAACCCTGAATGACTAGACCGGCCGACCCGGACATCTTCACAACGTCCGTATCCACCAAACAGTTTCCACCACGCACCACTCGATCGGTGCGCCGACCCCCCGCAACCTCATGCCCCTGCCGGACGGCCCCCATGCACCCCCGGTTCACTGCGAGGACGACCGAGCGTAGTCAGGCTGCTCCGCTGCTCGCAAGGCGTCCACGACGATCTCGGTCGATCGCTCCACCGACACGGTGGCCTGCTCCTTCTCCAGAGTCTGCACCACGCCTCCAGGGATGTTGAGCGCCGGTTCGAGGTCCTGCGGCTTGCCGATGACCTTGAAACGATAGGGCGTGTTGATCTTGTTCCCGTCGACGCTCACACTCTTGCCGGATTCCGTCAGATACGTGTCGGCGACGACCCGGACGCCGTTCACCTGGATCGCCTCCGCCCCCGCCGCGCGCAGCTCCTGGATCGCGTCGAGCAGCATGTCCGCCTCGACCGTCCCCTTCGTGTCCTGGATGGTCATGGTGATGCCGGGCCCCTGGGCGGCCACCGTGCCCGCCAGGATGCCCAGCTGCTTCTCCTTCTCGACAGTCTGCTTACGGGCCTCCTCGGCCTGGTCGGAACTGTTCTCGAGTTCCTGCCGCTGCTTCTCGAGACCCTGTTTCTCGTCCTCAAGACGCTGACTGCGGTCATCGAGTTCATCGAGGATGCGCACGAGATCCTCCTGGCGCGCGCCGCGCAGGGCATTGCCGCTGTCGCTGTTGGAGGCCACCTGCACCGCCAGCCCGAAGCCGAGACCGAACAGCAGCAGCGCGACGATGAGTTGGGCCCGGCTCACCCTCGGCGGCCACAGCCCCTGCACGAGCCGCTGACGACCGGTCACCGCGGGCTTGGCGCTCTCCTCCGGCGTCTCCGCTCGCGCAGCGGTCGAGGGAACCTCCTGCGGCAGTTCCTTGCGCAGCCTGGTCGTGGGTGTCTCGTCCCGCGGTGTCTCGCCCGGCTGGGTCGTGTCGTGGTCGCTCATCGCCCTCACGCCCGGAAGACATGCCGGCGGATCGCCGCGGCATTGGAGAAGATCCGGATGCCGAGCACGACCACGACACCCGTGGACAGCTGGGCACCGACGCCCAGCTTGTCGCCCAGGAACACGATCAGGGCGGCAACCACCACGTTCGACAGGAACGACACGACGAAGACCTTGTCGTCGAAGATGCCGTCGAGCATGGCCCGCAGACCGCCGAACACGGCGTCCAGCGCCGCCACGACGGCGATCGGCAGATAAGGCTCGACGACCGCCGGAACCTCGGGCCGGACCAAGAGGCCGGCCACGACTCCCACGACGAGGCCCAGTACGGCGATCACGATGTGCCCTTCCCAGTTCTCGGCTGTGCTGTACGTACGATCACACTCGGTGCTGCGGGCACCCGGATGTCCTTCTCCACCGAGATGGCCGTCCGGATGCCGAAGTTCTCCTGGAGGGCATGCAGATACAGCCCGTCGGGGCTGTTCTGGAACCGGGTGCTCAGGTTCTTCCCGTCCCCCACCGCGAGCACCGTGTACGGCGGCACCAGCGGCTTGTTGTCCACCAGTATCGCGTCGCCCGCGGCCCTGATCGCCGACAGGGCCGTCAGTCGCTGCCCGTTGACGGAGACGGCCTCGGCACCGGACGCCCACAGCCCGTTGACCACGCGCTGCATGTCACGGTCGCGGACCCGTCCGGTGTCGGAGAAACCGGAGGTCTCGCGCGGGTCCCCGTCACCGCCGGTGGAGGCCTCCTCGGCGTCGTCCACGACCAGTCGCACACCGGGCCCGTGCACCTCGACGGCGCCCGCGAGAATCCCGACCAGCTCCGCCTCGTCGCCGCCACCGCTCTCCCGGAGCGCCTCTCGCTGCCGCGCGCTCACGTCGTCACGCAGTTTGTCGACGGTGTCCTCGAGCTTGTCCGCCGCCTCCGTCTCGCCGTCGATGCGGTCGATCAGCTCCTCGCGCTCCTTGGCCACGACCGGGGCGGCGATCCGCGCCTGGGCCGCTCCCACGGTCACGACGAGAGCCGCGAGCACCAGGCCGGCGGCCAGCCCCAGCTTCGAACGCAGCGTTCTTGGCAGGCCTCCGACGCCCTCGGCCCGCTTCCGGGCGGCAGCCTCGGCATATCCGTCGTCAAGGCTGTGGTCCATGACGTTGGTGAGCAGCGACATGGACGCGTCCGGGCGCGACGCGCGCGCGGATGTGCTCCGAACGGGGGGCTGCTGCGGCATGCCGCACATCGTCGCACGTCGCGCCCGCTACCTCCGAACGGCCCCACCGACGTGCCGGACAGGCCCCTTTGGGGGCACTTGTCCGGCACGCGCGTGTGGTAGGTGTTTCAGCGCCCGGCGCTGTCGACGACAGCCGCCCACTCGTCGAGCAGCGCCTGTGCGGAGGCGTCGTCGGGGCCCTCGGCCCACAGGTGCGTGACGGCCTCGGCCGGGTCCGGCAGCACCATCACCCAGCGTCCGTCCGTCTCCACCACCCGGACACCGTCGGTGGTGTCCACGAAGCGGTCTCCGGCGGCCTCGACGACCCGACGCATCACGAGACCCTTGACGGCCCACGGAGTGGCCAGATCCCGCTTCAGGACGTGCGCCCGCGGGATCCGCGCGTCGATCTGGCTCAGCGTGAGCTGCGTCCGGGCCACGAGCCCGATCAGCCGCACGAAGGCCGCAGTACCGTCGAAGACGCTGCTGAACTCGGGGACGATGAAGCCACCCTTGCCGTCCCCGCCGAAGATGGTCGACTCGTCCCGGCCGACCCGGGTCAGGTCGTCGGGCGAGGTCGTCGTCCACTCCACCTGCGTGCCGTGGTACGCCGCCACCTGCTCGGCGATCCGCGTCGTGGTCACGGGCAGCGCGACCCGCCCGCTGCGCCGCTCGGCGGCCACCAGGTCGAGCAGCACGAGCAGCGCCCGGTCGTCCTCGATGATCCGGCCTTTCTCGTCGACCAGGGAGAGCCGCTCGCCGACCGGGTCGAACCGCACGCCGAAAGCGGCCCGCGAGGACGCCACGATCTCCCCGAGCCGCACCAGGCCGGAGCGCCTCTGGTCACCGGTCTCGGTCGGCCGTGCCTCGTTGAGACCGGGGTTGACGGTCAGCGAGTCGACCCCGAGCTTCCCCAGCAGACTGGGCAGGACGAGCCCTGCACTGCCGTTCGAGGCGTCCACCACGACCTTCAGCCCGGCTTCGGCGATCCCGGTCGTGTCCACGTTCCGCAGGAGCGAACCTGTGTACGAGTCGAAGACACTGGCCGGGAAGTGCAGGTCCCCGATCTCTCCGGGGAACGCCCGCCGGTACTCCTGTCGGGCGAACACCCGGTCCAGCTTGCGCTGACTGCCTTGTGACAGGTCCGCGCCCTCCCCGTCGAAGAACATGATGTCCACGGAATCCGGCACCCCGGGCGAGGTACGGATCATGATTCCGCCGGCACTGCCCCGCGCCGTCTGCTGCCGCGCCACGGGCAACGGCACATTCTCCAGATCCCGTACGTCGATGGCGCTGGCCTGCAACGCGGAGATCACCGCCCGCTTCAGAGCACGCGCACCACGGGAGTGGTCGCGGGCCGTGGTGACGGTGGAGCCCTTCTTGAGCGTGGTCGCGTAGGCCCCGGCGAGGCGTACGGCCAGCTCCGGCGTGATCTCGACGTTCAGGATGCCCGAGACGCCCCGCGCGCCGAAGAGGTGCGCCTGGCCCCGCGACTCCCAGATCACCGAGGTGTTGACGAACGCGCCGGCCTCGATGGTCTTGAACGGGTAGACCCGCACATTGCCCTGCACGATCGATTCTTCACCGATCAGGCACTCGTCGCCGATGACGGCGCCGTCCTCGATCCTGGCCGCTCGCATGATGTCGGTGTTCTTGCCGACGACGCAGCCGCGCAGGTTGCTGTGCTGTCCGACATACACGTTGTCGTGCACGACGGCCTTGTGCAGGAAGGCCCCGCTCTTGACGACGACGTTGGACCCGATGACGCTGTGCTCGCGGATTTCCGCCCCCGCCTCCACCTTGGCGTAGTCCCCGATGTAGAGGGGGCCCCGGAGAACGGCGTCCGGATGCACCTCGGCGCCTTCGGCCACCCACACGCCCGGCGAGATCTCGAAGCCGTCGAGTTCGACGTCGACCTTGCCTTCCAGCACGTCGGCCTGGGCCTTCACATAGCTCTCGTGCGTGCCGACGTCCTCCCAGTAGCCCTCGGCGATGTAGCCGTAGATCGGCTTGCCTTCCTTCATCAGCTGCGGGAAGACGTCGCCGGACCAGTCCACTGGGACATCGGCCTCGACGTAGTCGAAGACCTCGGGCTCCATGACGTAGATGCCGGTGTTCACGGTGTCGGAGAAGACCTGGCCCCAGGTCGGCTTCTCGAGGAAGCGCTCGACCTTGCCCTCCTCGTCGACGATCGTGATGCCGAATTCCAGGGGATTGGGCACCCGCGTCAGGCAGACGGTGACGAGTGCGCCCTTTTCCTTGTGGAAGTTGATCAGCTCGGTGAGGTCGAAGTCGGTGAGGGCGTCGCCGGAGATGACGAGGAAGGCGTCGTCCTTCAGCGCCTCCTCCGCGTTCTTGACGCTTCCCGCGGTACCGAGTGGCTTCTCCTCGTTGGCATAGCTGAGCTCCATGCCGAGCTCCTCGCCGTCACCGAAGTAGTTCTTGACCAGTGAGGCCAGGAACTGGACGGTGACGACGGTCTCATTGAGCCCATGCCTTTTGAGCAGCCTCAGAACGTGCTCCATGATCGGCCGGTTGGCCACCGGCAGGAGCGGCTTGGGCATGCTTGAGGTCATGGGACGAAGGCGTGTGCCTTCGCCTCCGGCCATCACGACGGCCTTCATGTCGGAAGCGTCCTCCTTGAAGAGACGGTCTAGCCGACTTCACCCGTCCAGATTGTCCCGCACTTTTCCGTAGCGGGCCATCGAGCCAGGGCTGAGTGCCAATCGGTTCGGCAGGATCAGTCGGCCGGGACGTCCGCACGGACCAGGCGGCGGACTTGTACCACGTACAAGACTCCTGCCCACCAATAGAGGGTTGTACCCCATCCCGCGAACGCCCATCCGAAAATAGCCGCGAGTGACGCCGGCCATCCACTTCCGTCACTGAGCAGCAGTAGCGGGAAGGCGTACATCAGGTTGAAGGTGGCCGCCTTCCCGAGGAAGTTCACCTGTGGCGGGGGATAACCGTGCCGCCTGAGGATGCCCACCATCACCAGCAGCATCAGTTCTCGTGCCAGAAGTGCTGCGGTCAACCAGAGGGGGAGGATTTCCCTCCAGGTGAGACCGACCAAGGTGGAGAGAATGTAGAGGCGGTCCGCGGCCGGGTCGAGGAGCCGGCCGAGGCTGCTGACCTGGTTCCAGCGCCGGGCGAGCTTGCCGTCCAGATAGTCGCTGATTCCACTCAGGGCCAGCACGAGGAGAGCCCAGCCGTCGCTCTGCGGTCCCCCGAACTCCGGCCTGAGGATCAGCCACAGGAACAGCGGTACGCCCAGGAGACGCGCCATGCTGAGGATGTTGGGGATGGTGAGGACCCGGTCGGTCTGCACACGGGTCTCTTGGACCTCCACCCGGGGGCCTCCAGTAGAAAACGAGCCAACGATGCCCCCTGACCTTACCTCAACGCAAAAAAGCTCTGGCTCTTGGGCGTTGTGCCCAAGAGCCAGAGCTCTAAAAATTGTTCGGCGGCGTCCTACTCTCCCACAGGGTCCCCCCTGCAGTACCATCGGCGCTGTAAGGCTTAGCTTCCGGGTTCGGAATGTAACCG